>CALKJU010000118.1 GCA_937995535.1 uncultured Alphaproteobacteria bacterium | reverse complement strand
GATCAAGATCGGCCGCTCGTTCATCGGCGAGGTCGGGCGGGATCTGGACGGCGAGGCGATCATCAAGGCGACCCTTGGGCTCGCCCGGAGCCTCGGCGAGAGCACGATTCCCTCCTCGCCGCCGGCTGCGAGCGGGCCCAGGGCTACCGCTACGGCCGCCCCGCCGGCGCGGAGCGCATCGTCGAGCTGGCGATGGGCGCGGGTGTGTCGTGAGGCCGCCGCAAGCCGAGCGGCGCTGACGCC
The DNA here is from genome assembly GCA_937995535.1 of uncultured Alphaproteobacteria bacterium. GTDB lineage: Bacteria > Pseudomonadota > Alphaproteobacteria > Geminicoccales > Geminicoccaceae > CALKJU01. Next base: position 29,694 of record CALKJU010000118.1, on the reverse strand, counting down.
CTCGTCATCCTCGGCTATCCTTGAGCCACGCCAGCACAGCCGAAGCTCATGCCCACCCCCACCGCCACCCGCTACGAGGACGACGTCTACACCTGGTCGCAGGAGCAGGCTGCCGCCCTGCGCCGGGCCGCGCGCACGCGGCTCAACCTGCCGGAACCCGTCGACTTCGCCAACGTCGCCGAGGAGATCGAGAGCTTGGGCGCCTCCCAGCTGCGCGAGCTGTATTCACGCTATCGCGTGCTGCTCCTGCACCTGCTGAAGTGGCAGCACCAGCCCGACCGGCGCGGCCCGAGTTGGCGCGTGACGATCCGCAACCAGCGCGACGAGATCGCCGAGCTGCTCGGCATGAGCCCGGGCCTCAAGCCGAAACGCCCCGCGCAGCTCACGAAGGCCTACCGCGGCGCACGCCAGGACGCAGCCGACGAGACGGGCTTGCCGCTCGAGCGCTTTCCAGAGACCTGCCCATACACGCTGGAGCAGGTGGAGAGCGCGACCTGGTGGCCGGGGGAGTAGTAGAGGAGTAGTAGAGCCGCCGCGATCCGCTCCGTCGCCGACTGTCCGGCTCTCAGGCCTCGCCGACAGCACCGGCTCGATACGCCCCGACATTCTCCCCCAGCCGCGCATTGTTCTGCTCGCGGATGCGGGCCGCTGCCTCGTCGTAGAGGAAGGGCAGGAAGGCGTAGCGCTTGCCCTTGGTCACCGGCCAGACCTTGTGCAGCAGGGAACAGGAAAAGACCACCGCACCGCCGGTCGGCGCGCGGTAGCGGCGCGTGCCGAACTCGGGGAAGCTCAGGTCGCCGCCCTCGTAGGCGTCGGCGTCGAGGTTGATGGTGACGGCGAAGCGGCGATGCGCCGTGCCGAAGGTCGTGTCGTCGCGGTGCGCATTGAAATGGCCGCCGGTCTCCGCCTCGTAGCAGCAGACGATGTAGCGCTCCATCCGCGTGACCTTGAACTGGAAGGCCTTGCGGATCTCCGGCACGAGCCGGCGCTCGATGCGCTCGCGCGCCGCGCGCCTGAGCTCGTCGTCCTCGATCGCGCAGTCCATCCGGCGCTTGTGGCTGTAGTCGACGACGCCGACGGTCCGGCCGCCGACGTCGCGCATGAAGCCCGAATCCTGCCCGCCATGGGCCTCGTAATAGCCGATCAGCCGCCGGCACAGCTCCGGCTCGAAGATGCGCGGCATGACCAGCACCGGGGCGAACAGCGGCACGCCGGCATGGGCGTCGACCTCCGGCAGCCGCCGCACGAGGTCGAGGACCAGCTCGGCGTGGCGCCCGGCCTCGTCGAACGCCACCGTGGCGACCGCGCGAAGGCTCGGGTCGAGCAGCAGCCAATGGCCGCGATAGGCGAGCGGGCCCTGTCCGGGCACCGCGTCGGCGTCGACCGCGCCATAGGCCTTGGCGATCGCGAGATCGGTGTCCCAGAAGAAGCGGATGCCGGGGATCAGCGCCGCGCAGTCCGGCGAGTCGCGGTCGCGCGGATCGGCGGTGACGCCGAAGAACGCCACCTTGCTGTCGTCGAATAATCCGCGGTTGGCGCGCACGGCGGCGAGCGCCGCCCGGGCCGGGCCGGCGGACGCGGTGCCGAGAAAGGCCAGCAGCACATAACGCCCGGCCACGGTGTCGAAGGCGAAGTTCGGGTTCTGGCTCGACGCCGCCTTGAACCAGGGGGCGGCGTCGCCCGGTCGCAGCGGCATCGCCATGGCAAGTCTCCCGCCGGTGGACGCGTCGATCCGGCGAGCGTAACCCGAGCGTGATCCGCGAGGCAAACCGAGGCGCGAGGAGCGCCTCGGGCCGGGGCCATGCGCGCGCCACGGCAGCCGGCTTGCGCCGCAGTCCGCCCCGTGACGCTCGGCACCGCGCTGGCCGAGCGCCACGGCACGGGCGGCTCAGGCCCGCTTGGCTAGGAGATCGCGGATCTCGGTCAGCAGCGCGACGTCGGCCGGAAGCGCAGGAGCCGCCGGCTCGGCCGCGGCGTGCTCGCGCTCCAGCATCCGCTTCAGGTTGTTGAACTGCTTGATGAGCATGAACAGGGCAAAGGCGACGATCACGAACTTGATCACCGCGTTGACGAAGGCACCCCAGGCGATCACGGCGGCGCCGGCCTGCCGCGCGGCGGCGAGCGAGGCGAAGGCTTGGTCGCGCATCGTCAGCTGGATGTACTTGTCGGAGAAGTCGATGCCACCGAGGAGCACGCCCAGAGGTGGCATGATCAGATCGTCGACCATCGAGGAGACGATCGCGGTGAACGCGGCGCCGATGATGATCCCGACCGCCATGTCGAGCACGTTGCCCTTGAGGGCGAACTCCTGAAACTCCTTCAGCATGGAGTGGTTCCGATGTGGTGGCAGCGGGCGGCCGATAGCCCCGACGTGGGAACAACGCAACCGCCGTGACGTTGGACGGACGGCGGCAGCGCCCGTGGCATCCGTCGGCGACGGAAGTGCGTTTGCTCACGGCCGGCGAGATCGCGAGCTACTAGGAGTCCGGATAGCTGCTGGTCGAGCGGGTGATCCGCGGCCGGCCGCGGATCGAGCCGCCAGTGGTGATGGTGCCGGTCCGCCGCCCACGTCACCCCGCTCCCCGACGCCGGCTCGATCTTCAGGACCCAGAAGAGCGCCGGCGCGCGCAGCGCCTTCGCAGCTTGGCGGGTCAGCCGGTCAGGCGCTCGGGCAGCCAGTCGCCGGTCACCTGCTCCCAGCGATAGGGGCAGGCGCGCGGCACCCGGTCCTCGAGGTCGGCGTCCTGCCACAGCGCCGCGATCGTCTCGGCCCGCGCGACCTCGTAGATCGCTGGAAGCTCGGCTTGCAGGCGAGCGTGGATGCTCGGCGTGGCGCGGCGCCGATAATTGCTCCGGAAGGCCTGGAGCTCCTTCCGCCAGTGATGGACAGCCGTGGCGTCGCGCGCGAACTCGAGCTTCAGCAGGTGGGCGAGGATCAGCTTCACGAAGGCTTCGGCCGCGCGTTGCTCGCCCTTGCCCATGTCCTCGATCTCGTCGGCGAGCAGCTCCCAGTCGAGCGGCTCGTTGGGCCGCATGCGGGCGAGTTCGCGCAGCCGACGCGCCTGGTCGAGCGCCCAGGCCGCGAGATCCTCGTCGTGCGTCGGCCGCTGCCGCGTGGTGATCGCCATGGGCCAAGGCTAGCACGGATCGCGCGGCCGCGTCCGCTTGGACGACAACGCCCGGGGGCAGGGCCCCCGGGCGTTGGTTTGCGTTCGCGCGGCGCGTCAGCTGCCGATGCAGGTGTCCGCGGTCTCGGGCGTGCAGACGTCGAGGCCGGTGAAGGTGGGATCCGCGGGGTTCTTCCCCTCGGTCACCATCTCGTAGCAGAACTGCATCGCCTTGTAGCCCATCTCGAACGGCCGCTGGCCGACCTGACCGTGCGAGAAGCCCTCCTTGAGGAGCTGCATCTGCACCGGCAGGGTGTCGGCGACCACGAGGATGAGCTGCTTGCTGTCCAGCTTGTCCTTCACGCCCTTGACCGCGTTGCGGTAGGCGTCGGGGTTCCACTGGGTGAACGCGCCGGTCGAGATGTAGGCGGTGAGGTCGCTGTACTTGGCCAGCGTGTCCTCGAGCTGCTGCACGGCGCGGGCCGGGTCGTCGTCGGTGTAGAGCGGCGAGACGTCGACCTCGGTCCAACCACCCTGGCCGGTCAGCTTGTCGCCGGGAGGCGACGCGCTCTGCGTCCCCGACAGCGTGTCGCGGATGCCCTGCAGCCGCTCGTTGTGGTTGGCCGCGGCCGCACCGCCGGACTGCAGCGCGATCGTCCCGCCCTCGGGCTTCAGCTCCATGACGAGCTTCGCGAGGTTGACGCCGATGTCGTAGTTCTTGGTGCCGACATAGGCGACGCGATTGGCCTTGTCCTTCTCCAGGAGGTCGGAATCCCAGGTGATCGCCGGGATGCCGGCCGCCTTGGCGTTGGCCAGGGCGGGTGCCATGGCCGCGGCGTTGGACGGGCTCACGGCCAGGCACTTCACGCCCTTGACGATCAGGTCGTTGACCATCTGGACCTGCTCTTCGCCGCCGCCGTGCTCGCCGGGGCCGATGTACTGGCACTCGATCTTGCCGGCCATCTCGGCCTCGGCCTTCTTGCACCCGTCGCGGGCCACGTCGAAGAACGGGTTGTTCACGTTCTTCGGCACGAGCGCGAAGGTCAGCTTGTCCTGCGCCTGCCCGGTGGGCGAGAGCGCAAGGAGCGCGCCCACGGCCACCGCACTCATCAGGATTGTCCTCATCACAACAGACCTCCCTCTGGTCCTAGTCGCGAGCCGAGCGACAGGCTCAGCCCGCCTTCCTCCCGCGGATCCGCTCCAGCAGCACCGCGAAGATGATGAACAGGCCGACGAAGAACTCGTACCAGTTGGCCTCGACCCCGAACATGATCAGGCTGTTGCGGATCAGGAAGATCAGGGCAGCCCCGATGAAGCCGCCATAGGCCCCGCCGGCGCCGCCCATCAGATTGGCCCCGCCGATCACCACCGCCGCGATCACATAGAGCTCGTAGCCGCGTCCGAGGCCGCTCGTGCCGGAGCCGGCGTAACCGGTCAGCATCAGCGAGGCCAGGGCCGCGGTCAGGCTGCACAGCACGTAGGCCTGGAGCTTCACCCGGTCGACCGGGATGCCGGTGAGCCGGGCGGCGTTCTCGTTGCCGCCGATGGCGTACAGCCAGCGCCCCCAGCTGGTCCATTTGAGGACGAAGGCGAAGATGATCGACAGCACGATCAGCAGCAGGAACTGGTGCGACAGACTGAGCACCGAGCCGTTCGGCAGGGTCAGGTCGAGCCAGCCGCCGCCGATCCATTTGAAGGTCTCGGCGTCGGGGCCGAACTCGTAGATGACCCGGCCCTGCGAGATCACTACGCCCAGCGAGCGGGCGATCGACAGCATGCCGAGCGTCACCACGAACGGCGGCAGCTTCACGTACGCGATCAGATAGCCGTTGATCAGCCCGCAGATCAGGCCGACGCCCAGGCCCATCGCCCAGGCCGATTCCCAGCCATAGCCCGCCTCCAGCAGCCGGGCGACGGTCGTCGAGACCAGCGCCATGACCGAGCCGACCGACAGGTCGATGCCACCGGTGAGGATCACCGCGGTCATTCCGATCGCCATGATCCCGATCGACGAGAAGTTCCGCGTCGTGTTGAAGAAATTGGCGAGGGTCGGGAAGCTGTTCGGCTCCTTGATCGACGTCACGATGCAGATCAGGATCACCGCCACGGTGACCCAGAAGGGCTGCGAGGTCAGCAGCCGCTCGAGAACCGTGCGCTCACGGAGCCCGGTGACCTCCTCGATCGCGACACTGGTCTGGAGCGGCTTGCTGGACTGCATCGCAGGATCTCACGCCGAGGCGATGGCGCCGGTGATCAGCCCGGTCACCTCCTCCGGCGAGGTGTCCTCGATCCGCTTGTCGGCGACCTTGGTCCCGCGGCGCAGCACGGCGACCCGCGAGCAGACCGCGAACACATCCGGCATGCGGTGGCTGATCAGGATCACCGCGTGGCCGGCGTCGCGCACGCGCCGGATCAGGTCGAGCACCTCGGCGACCTGGCGCACGCTGATCGCGGCGGTCGGCTCGTCCATCAGCACGAAGTCGGGCTCGCTGAGCCGCGTGCGGGCGATCGCCACGGCCTGCCGCTGACCGCCCGACATCTGCCGGACGAGGTCGCGCGGCCGCGTCTCGGACTTGAGTTCGCCGAACAGCTCGGCCGCCCGGTCGTACATCGCGCGGTAGTCGACGATCTTGAGGAAACCCCAATTGCGCTTCAGCTCGCGGCCGAGAAAGACGTTCTCGGCCGCCGTCATGTTGTCGCAGAGCGCCAGGTCCTGGTAGACGATCTCGATGCCCTCGCGGCGCGCGTCGACCGGCTTGTGGAACTGGACCGGGCGGCCGTCGATCCGGATCTCGCCCGCCGAGGGCGGGAAGTTGCCGGCGATGATCTTGACCAGGGTCGACTTGCCGGCACCGTTGTCGCCCATCAGGCCCAGCACCTCGCCGGACTCGAGGCGCAGATCGACGCCGCGCAAGGCCTCGATGGCACCGAAATGCTTGGCGATCCCGACCAGCTCGAGCGACGCCATCCCGCCGGAAGCCTTCCCCTCACCGGCCCGTTCGGGCCATCTCATTCTGCGCGCGCGACAATACACGCGCGCAGGGGGTGGACAAGGCCCATCTCCCCGGCCACCAAGGGTCGTCGTCGCGGGAGCTTCCTCCGATGCATCCCTGCTTCTGGATGATCCGGCCGCCGACCGCCGCCGACGGCCCCGTGCCGCCCCGGCTGTGGCGGCGCCTCGCCGCTTGCGTGAGCGGCCTCGCGCTGTACTTCGTGCTGGCCCTGCTTCTCGCCGCGTGACGGCTGCGCACCGCCAACGGTGGCGGCGTGGGATTGCTTCACCCCGGCGGGTTGGCAACCTTCCGTCGCTCCACCCCAGCCGAGGACTGAACGGCGATGGCGAGCGTTTCATGGCGGGGCATCTGGCCCATTCTCTATGCCTTTTTCGGCCCTGATGGGCGCCTCGACCGCGGCGCGATGCGCGCCCAGGTCGAAGCCTGCGTGCGCGGCGGTGCCCACGGGCTGGCGGCGCTGGGCCTCGCCACCGAGGTCAGCAAGCTCACGCCGGCCGAGCGCTCCACCGTCATGGCTTGGCTGGCGGAGGATCTGGGGCGCCGGCTGCCCTTCGCGATCACTGTCTTCGGCGAGACCCCGGCGATCCAGATCGCGTTCGTCCGCGAGGCTGCGGCTCTGGGCGCGGCGTGGGTCATCCTCCAACCGCCGCCGCAGCGCCCGCTCGGGCAGGATGAGCTGCTACGCTTCTTCGGTGCGGTCGCCGACGCCTCGCCGCTCCCCGTGGCGATCCAGAACGCGCCGCAATATCTGGGCGTCGGCCTCGACACCGAAGGACTGCGCACGCTGCGGCGCAACCACGCGAATTTCGTCCTGCTCAAGGGCGAGGCCTCGGCGGTCGAGATCGCCCGGCAGATCGAGGCGCTGCATGGCGAGGTGGCGGTGTTCAACGGCCGCGGTGGGCTCGAGCTGCCGGACATCCTGCGCGCCGGCTGTGCCGGGATGATCCCGGCGCCCGAGTGCTTCGATGCCCAGCTCGGCATCTACGACGCGCTCGCGCGTGGCGCGGACGACGAGGCCGACCGGCGCTATGCAGCGGTCCTGCCGCTGATCGTGTTCCTCATGCAGTCGGTCGACCAGTTCCTGTGCTACGGCAAGCGGCTGACCGCCCGGCGCCTCGGCCTCGGGGCCGTCCACGATCGCCAGCCCGCTCAGGCGCCGACACCGTTCGGCCTCGCCTGCCTGGAGCGCTGGGCCAAGGCGCTGGGACCGCTGTAACTCACGACGTCGGGGCCGCGGCGCCGGCGCCGGCGCGCTGCAGCTGCAAAGCCAGGTCCTGATAGTCCTGGGCGCCGAACATGGCGCGATAGAGCTCCTCGCGGCGGGTCTGGGTGCGGCCCAGGACGGCGAGGATGCGGCCGCGGTAGAGTAGTATGAAACGGTCCGCGACTGCCCAGGCGTGCTGGACGTTGGTCGTGGCAAGCAGGACCGCCGTGCCGGCCGCGCGCGCCTCGCTCGCCCGCGCGAGCACCAAGGCGGCAGTCTCGATCGGCTGGTCGAGGGTCGGCTCGTCCAGCAGCACGGCGGTGCCGCCGGCACCGAACGCGCGGGCGACCAGCAGCAGGCCGTGGCGGTCCACCGGAAGGGCCTCCGGGGGCTGGCGCAGCTCGTCCTCGCCGAGGCCGAGGCGCGCCGTCTCGAGCGCGAGCCCGGCCAGGGCCACGCTCTCGCGCAGCGGTGCGAGTCCCGGCCGACGGTCGAGCGCCCCGCCGAGCACGAGGCTCCGCCAGACCGGCAGCCCGGGCAGGAGCCCGAGCGGTCGCCAGGCGGAACCGATGCCTGCGCACAGCGCGTGCCGCGGAGACCACGCCCGGACCGGCGTGCCGTGCAGCGAGATCCGGCCGGCTGTCGGCGCGATCAGGCCACCCAGGACCGCGACCACGAGCCCGGCCGAGGCGGGCGAGTCGGCGAGCAGCGCGGTGATCGAGCCTTCGGGGAGCGTGAGGTCGACGCCGTCCAGGCGAGCGCCGCCCAAGCCGCTGGCGGCCAATCCGGCGATCGCCAGGACGTCGCTCATCGCACGTCGGCCGCAGCCACCCGCCGCGGGCGGCTCAGCCACAACTGGGCGAGGACCAGCAGGGCGATGCCCGCTGCGAGCAGCCACGGCGGCAGGAGAAGCTGGGCCGCAACCAGCGTCACGGCGGCGACGACCGTGCCGACGCAGGCGATCCCGAAGTGCGCGCCGAGCCCACCGCCGAGGACGGCGGCCGCGACGGCCAACAGGGAATCCGTGACCGCGCCCGTGACGACGTCGGGCGACGGCTGGGCGGTGGCCAGCAGGCCGGCGAGGCCGGCGATCGAGCCGGCCGCGGCGTGCAGGCTGATGCGTGTCGTGGTGACCGGGATGCCGAGGTCGCGGGCGCGGCGCGGATCGGCACGCAGCGCAAGGAGCCGGTTGCCCATGACGGTGCCGCGGAGCAGCAGCGGGAGCGTCACCAGCACGCCGAGCAGCGCCGCGGGCGCCGCCGGGATCCCGGCGAGGCCGGGCAGGTCCAGCCGTGCCGGCGCGGACCCGCTTGCGGCGGGTGGCAGGCCGGCCGCCGCCAGCCCGGCGATCGCCGCGAGGGCGACCGCGAGCATCAGGGCACTCGTCAACCAGGCGGGCCGACGTAGGCTCTCGGCCAGCGCTCCGCTCAAGCCGCCGAGCACCGCCGCCGCGAACAGGCCGGCGGCGGCCGCCGGCAGCGCGGGCAGCAGCAACAGCTCCTGCACGATCATCGCCTTGCTGACCGCGGTCGCGGCGTAGGCGCCGGTCGCGAGCTCCCAGCCGCCGCCGGCGAGCACAAGCGTCACGGCGAGCGCCAGCAGGGCGAGGTGCGCGGCGTCGAGCGGCAGGCGCGCCACGGCATGACCGTCCGCGAGGGGGCTGGCGAGGGCGGGATCGAGCCACACCGCGCCCACGAGCAACGACCCCGGCAGCATCGCGAGCAGGAGCTGCAGCCACGACGGCACAACGCGCTCGGGCATCGTCCGTACCCCCGGCGCCGCGACCGGGCGGCGCGCGCGTGACTAGCCCCGGCCCGGATCGCGATCAATCCTGCCCGCCTCGCGACCGCCTGCGCCATCTGCTAAGCAGCGGGCCGATCGTCGCGGAGACCGTCCTTGGCGTCGCTGACCTGGTACGACGGCACTTGGTACGCCGAGCAACCGAGACTCCTCGGGCCGCTCGACCACGCCTTCTGGATGGCCAGCGTCGCCTTCGACGGGGCGCGCGCGTTCGGCGGCCTCGTCCCGGACCTCGACCGGCATTGCGCGCGCCTGGTCGACTCGGCGCGCAAGCTCCTGCTCGCTCCGAGCCTCGACGCCGCCGAGATCGAGGTGCTGTGCCGCGAGGGCGTGCGGCGACTGCCGCCCGCCGCCGAGCTCTACGTCCGCCCGATGTTCTACGCGACCACCGGCTTCGTCACGCCGGATCCGGAGTCGACCCGCTTCGTTCTCGTCCTCCACGACGCGCCGATGCCCGAGCCCAAGGGCTTCTCCACCTGTCTCTCGACCTTCCGCCGTCCCGCGCGCGACATGGCGCCGACCGACGCCAAGGCGAGCTGCCTCTACCCCAACATGCAGCGGGCGTTGGCTGAGGCGCGCCGGCGCGGCTTCGACAACGCCGTCACGCTCGATCCGTCCGGCAACGTGGCCGAGCTCGCCACGGCCAACCTGTGGCTGGTCAAGGACGGGGTCGCGGTCACGCCGGTCGGCAACGGCACCTTCCTCGCCGGCATCACCCGGGAGCGGGTCATGGCCCTGCTCAGGGCCGATGGCGTCGAGGTGGTCGAGGCGACCGTGACGCCCGCTGAGCTGCGCGGCGCCGACGAACTGTTCAGCACCGGCAACTACGGCAAGGTCTTGCCGATCACCCGCTTCGAGGACCGGACCCTGCCGTTCGGCCCGATCACCCGCCGCGCGCGCGAGCTCTACATGGCGTTCGCCCGCGGGCAGCCGGTCGGGTGACGCATCGGCCGATGGCGAGGGTCGAGCACGGCTCGGTGCATCTGCGCTCGGGGCGCACGCTGCCGACGACCACTTGGTTCGCCCGCCGCGAGCCGACGGCGACGCTCCTGGCACTCCACTCCTACGGCGATTACCGGCTCGCCTACGAGGAGATCGGCCCCTGGCTCGCGGAGCGCGACGTCACCGTCTGCGCGCTCGACCAGCCGGGCTTCGGCGAGACCGCCGAGCGCGGCGACTGGCCGGGCTGGCGGCCGTTGCTGCACGACGTCGCCGCGGCCCTGGTCCGGCTCCGGCCACCGGACGGTCGCCCGGTGTTCATCCTCGGCGAGAGCCTGGGGGGTGGGGTTGCGATGGCGGCGATGCGGTTGCGCGGCATGTTCCGGCCGGCGGGGCTCGTGCTGGTCGAGCCGGCGGTCCGCAAGGGCGTGCGCCTGCGCCTCGTCTGGGACCTCGTCTTCGGTGGGCTCGCGCTGGTGCGTCCGCGCTACAGCCGGCGGCTGGTGCGCGGGCGGCATCCGCAGCTCACCGAGGTCGCCAGGCGCCGGCTGGCCGAGGATCCGCTCGTCGTCCGCCACATCCGCGCCGACGCCTACAAGGGTCTGCTGGCGATCGGCGACGCCGCCTCGGCGGCGGCGCGGCGGCTGGACGTGCCGACCCTGCTGCTCTACGGCCGCGCCGACGGGATCATCCCGGCGCGGTTGTTCGAGCGGGCCGAACGTGATCTCGCCCATGTCACGACGACGATCCGCTATCCGGACGCGCCGCATCTCGTCCTCCAGGCCCGCGGCTGGGAGGCGGTGATGGCGGATGTGCTGGCCTGGATGCATGGCGGCACGCCGCCCTTGCCGGGCAGCCCGGGGATCCTGTGTCGCCGCGGGCCGCCCCCGTTCCCCGTCGCGGCGTCCGCGAAGGCGCTCCCGCCTGGGGTCCCGGAGCGGATTCGCGAGCCCGACGCGGCCGGCTGAGCCTAGCTCTTCCGCGCCGCGAGCACGACCTCGCGGCCGCAGGACGGCTGCGGCTCGCGCAGGGTCATCGTCCCGTCGGCGGCACGGGCGCCGCGCCAGAGCTGGTAGAGGCGCGCCTGCTGGAACGGCGTTCGGTCTGAGCGGACCTCGACCTGTACGGTCCGGTCGGCATCGATCGAACCCTCGACCCAGAGGCCGAAGGGCGGCTGCTCAGGGCCGGCGCGCCCGGCGACGCGGAGCACGTCGGTCACCTCGCTGCGGTCGACCGCGACCTCGAACGACAGGGCGGGGCAATCGGGGCGGCGGAAGCCCTCGGTGCTCGTCCCGGCCAAGCGCGGCGCGCTCTCGGGCAGGTTGGGGGCCAGTCGGTCGACCGGGCTACAGCCCGTGGCGGCGAGCAGCGCGCCGACGAGAGCGAAGTGCCGAGCCTTGGCCACGGTGATCCTCCGGACAGAGCACCCGCAACCTAGGGGGGCTTCCGGCCACGGCGCAACCGGCTCAGCGGGTGCCCGGCTGGCGACGCAGCCGCGCGAAGTGGTCGGCGCGCAGCTCCGCGGCGATGCGCTCGATCGTGTCGTCCGGCAGGGCCACGGCGGCCAGCACCCGCTGGCCGAGACCAAGGCTCATCTCGGTCAGCTCGGGCACCACCTCGGTAGCACCGAGCTCGGTCAAGTGATCGGCCGCGGCGAGATCGCGCGCCCGCACCAGCGTGCGGAGGCCCGGATAGAAGTTGCGCACGGCGGCGACGACCCGCTCGGCGGCGGCCGGGTTGTCGAGGGTAACGACGACCAGCACCGCCCGACCGGCGCCGGCCAGCTCCAGGACCCGATGATCGCCGGCGTTGCCGTAATGCACATCGAAGCCGCGGCGCCGACCCTCGAGCACGGTGCGGCTGTCGAGGTCGAGCGCCACCATCGGGACCTCGGCGCGACGCAGCATCAGCCCGACGGTCCGCCCGACCCGGCCGAAGCCGGCGACGATCACGTGCCGGTCGAGCTTCTCCGCCGCCGCGGCGAGGCCGACGGCATGGCCGTGCGCGGGTTCGATCCGCTGCGCCAGGACTTCGCCGAGCCGCGCCAGCATCGGCGTCGCCGCCATCGACAGCGAGATCAGCAGCACGGTCTCGAGGAAGGTGGTCCGCGACAGGATTCCCGCGAGCTCGGCCGCGCCGAACAGCACGAAGGCGAACTCGCCGCCTTGGGCGAGCAGGAGCGCGACGCGCACGGCATCGCCGCGTCCGGCCCCGAACAGCCGCACGAGCAGCCACAGCAGCAGTGCCTTGACGGCGATCAGCACGAGCAGCGCGCCGAGGATCGGTCCGAGCGACGCCCAGAGCAGGCCGAGGTCGATCGACATGCCGACCGAGACGAAGAAGAGGCTCAAGAGCCAGCCGCGGAACGGCTCGACCTCGGTCTGGATCTGATGGTGGAAGCGCGACCGGGAGAGCAGCATGCCCATGAGGAACGCGCCGAGTGCGGGCGACAGGCCGGCGATCTCCAGCGCCCAGGCGGCCACCAGCACGGCCAGCACGGCGAGGCTCGTGAAGGCCTGCATGTTGCGCAACCGGGCGACATAGTCGAGGACCCGCGGCAGGAGCAGCTCGCCGAACAGCACGACGACGCCGAGCATGGTCAGCGTGAGCAGGGCGCGGCGCCAGAACGGCTCGGCGTCCTCCACGATCGCGCCGCCGGCGAGCAGGGGGACCAGGGTCAGGAGCGGGACGACGGCGAGATCCTGCAAGAGCAGGACGGCGAAGGCGAGGCGGCCATGGGTGTGCCCGCTCTCGCCTCGCTCCTCGAGGAGTTGCAGGACGAAGGCGGTCGACGACAAGGCGAGGCCGAAGCCGAGAATGACCGCCGCCTGCCAGCGCTGACCGGCCAGCAGCGCGAGGAGGGCCAACAGCAGGCCGGTGAGCACGACCTGGGCCACGCCGAGCCCGAACACCGCGCGGCGCAACGCCCAGAGGCGCCGCGGGTCCATCTCCAGCCCGATGATGAACAGCAGGAACACGACGCCGAACTCGGTGATCTGGCGGAGCTGCGTCGGTGCGATGCCGAGCTCGTCGCCCCACGGCCCGAGCACCACCCCGGTGGCCAGCAGCCCGAGGATCGAGCCGAACCCCGCCCGGCTGAACAGCACGATGGCGAGCGCGCTGGCACCCAGCAGGATGACCGCAGCGGTGAGCAGCTCGTGCGACAGGGCGACGGGCTCCAGCCGAGCACAACGCCGCCAGCCGAAGCATGGATGGCGCGAGGTGTCGAGGGGAGCGCGCCGCTCCCGCGCAGATCCGCTCTACACCCAGGGGCAGTTCGAGTTGCGTTCGCCGAAGGTGCGCCCCTCGGCGTAGCGCCCGAAGGCGAAGGGCTCGAGTTCGGGAATCTTGCGGCCGGTCACCAGATGCTCGGCCACCAGCTTGCCGACGCCGATCATCTTGTAGCCGTGGTTGCTGTCGGCGATGAGGTAGGCGTTGTCGGCGACCCAGTCGAAGATCGGCACGTTGTCCGGCGTGAACGCGCCGATGCCGCCGTTGCGCCGCTGTCGGAATCGCTGGCGGCAGCCCTTGAAGCGTTCCATCAGATAGGCGAGCGTGGCGCAGTAGTAGTCCGCGAACCAGTCGTCGGCCTGATAGAGATCGTTGGCGTGGCCGTATGGCTCGAGGACGGCCTCGGGACCGAGACGGATCGGGATGGTGCCGCCCTGCACGCCGGGCGCGCCGACCCGCTCCGCAGCGTAGCGGACATAGGTGTAGAAGTGCTTGTCGAGGAAGGCACGGCCGTCCTCGGTGACGACCGGCGTGCCCATCAGCTCGACATGCAGCACCGGCGGGTCGCGGCCGTCCGCGGTGCGGTAGGCCGTGCCGTTCAAGTAGACCTCGCCCTCGAGCAGGCGCCAGAAGGTCCACATGTCCTGGCCCCGGGTGACGCCACCGTCGGCATAGTGAAGGTCGAGCGTCGCCGGCCGGCCGAGCCACTGCCAGTGGCGTGGGGCCCAGGCGCCGGCGCAGATGACCACGCAGTCGGCCTTGATCTCGCCCTCGTCGGTGCGGACGGCGGTGACGCGTCCGCCAGTCGTGTCATAGCCGGTGACGGCGACGCCGTAGACCTGCCGCACGCCCCAGTGATCGAGCTTCTCCGTGAGCCCCCGCACCGCGGCGTGCGTGCCGGCATAGCCCGACGGCTTCTCGTGCAGCACGACGTCGGCCCGCTCGGTGTTGAAGTCCGGCCAGAGACGCTTGAGGAACGCCTTGGCCTCGCCGCCGACATAGAGGTCGGAAGCGTAGCCGACGGCATTCTGGCTCGCGTGGATCTTCTCGTAGTCGGCCTGCTGGTTGGCCTCGCCGACCGAGACGTAGCCGACCTGCTGGAAGCCGAGATTGACCGGGTCCGACTCCCAGACATCGACCGAATGGCGCAGGATCGCGTGCAAGGGCGAGGTCATGTAGAGGTTGCGTACACAGCCGCAGGCGATGCCGGTGGCGCCGGCGCCAGGGCCGGTCTTGTCGAGCAGCATGACGTCCGCGGCACGGCCCCGGCCAGTGCGCTCGAGCGCCATGGCGAGGTGCCAGGCGGTCGACATGCCGTGCATCCCGGCGCCGACGACGAGGTAGCCGGCATGGCTCGGCAGGCGCTGACGGGTCATCGGGGCTTCCTCGGGCAGGACGCGGGGCGGCTCAGGAGCGGACCAGGGGGTGGACCACGCTCTCCTTGGCGGCGAGCAGGTAGCGTCGGGCGATCGCGCCATAGCCGTCAAGGCGATAGCCGCGGTTGGCGGCGAGGAGCTGGTCACGGCGCTGGCGGTACCAGGCCGGCAGCCGATACCAGGCGAGGCCCGGCTCGGCGTGGTGCGCGGCATGCAGGTTGTTGTTCAGGTAGAGCAGGGACATGACGGGACCGGCCTCGACGATCGCGGTGCGCGCATCGACCTCCTCGTGCGCGCGATGCTCGAGATAGGAGCGCAGCAGCATCAACGACGTGCCCGGATAGGCGAAGGCCAGGAGGTAGACCCACAGGGGCATCTCGCAGACCAGCACCACCCAGGCGAGGGTGAGGCCCGCGGCCGGGAGGTGGACGAGCCAAGCGGTCGCCACGCCGTGCTCGCCGCCACGCGCGCGGCCGATGTCGTCGATCACCAACCGCGTCACCGCGACCAGCGGGCCGACCAGCAGGCGCCCGGCCAGCGTGTTGTTGAGGCGGTAGAGGAGGCGGGTCGGCGCCGACAATGAGTCCCACCGCTCCGGCAGCAGATAGAACGATTCCGGATCCTCGCGCGGATGGGTCAGCAGCTCGTTGCGGTGGTGCAGGCGGTGCAGGCGCGCATAGCGCAGATAGGGCAGCCACAGCGCGAGCGACGGATAGACCAGGGCGGCGTTGAGCCAGGGATGGCGGGTCGGGTGGCCGTGCAGCGCCTCGTGCTGCATCGAGCTGTGCAGGCAGACGAGATAGGCCCCGGCAGGCAGCAACATCCACCACGGAAGGCTCGTGCCCAGCCAAGTGAGCCCGCCGAAGGCGAGGTAGACCCCGAGGAAGAGGACGACCGTCGGCCATTCCGGCCGCTGTCGCATCCCCTCCGTCCCGACCATGCGCGTCGCGCACCCCCGTCACGTCACCGACGGCAGCGTAAAGCCGCGCCATGGCAGAGGATACGGCACGATTCGCGACAAATGTTGACGTTGATACGCTATCGCGACAAACGTTGACGATCGTCACCAGTGCGGGGCGAGTGCGTTGAGGAAGCGCGACACCGCCGAGGAGTTCCGGCAGCGCCTCTCGGAGCTGATCGCGCGCACCGGTCTGTCGCGTGCCGCCTTCGCCAAGAAGGCCGACCTCGACCGCTCGACGCTCTCGCAGCTCCTCTCCGGTGCCAGCGTGCGCCTGCCGCGCGCCGAGACGATCGCCCGCATCGCCGCCCGCCACAACGTCTCGATCGACTGGCTGCTCGGGCTCAGCCAGCACGACCAGATCGCCGCGGACATCGTGCCGGAGCGGCAGGTCGACCCGGACGCCGACGGGCCGCCGCACGAGCGCCTCCGCCGCTGGCACGAGGAGGCCTACGGCTACAAGGTCCGCTACGTGCCGGCGACGCTGCCCGACCAGCTCAAGCTGCCGGCGGTGATCGCCTGGGAAACGCGCCGGCTGCCGCCGGCCTCGGCCGAGGCCTGGGCGGCGGCGGCGCAGGAGCAGGCGGCCTATGCGCGCCGCCCGGAGACCGAGATCGAGGTCTGCTCGACGGTCCAGAGCATCGACGCGTTCGTCGGCGGCGAGGGGGTGTGGCGCGGGCTCGCCACCGAGATCCGCCGCGAGCAGCTCACCCACATGGCGACCCTGGTCGACGAGCTCTATCCCACCTACCGTTGGTTCCTGTTCGACGGCCGCGAGCGTGGCTCGGTGCCGCTCACCGTGTTCGGTCCACGCCGCGCCGCCCTCTATGTCGGCGAGATGTTCTTCGTGTTCACCTCGACCGAGCATATCCGCGCGCTGGCGCGGCACTTCGACGGCCTGATCCGCGACGCCCGCATCCAGGCCCACGAGTGCGGCGACTTCCTGCGCGCGCTCGCGGCCAAGGTGGTGTGATCGCGGCCCTGCCGATGTACGACTGGCCGGAGCTGCGCGCGGCGACCGATGCGTGGTGGGCGGGGCTCGCGCGGCATCTGCGCGCGGTGGGCGTCGCCGGCGTGCCGGAGGCGCTGCGCCGCGATCTCGAGCCTGCGGCCGTCTGGGAGCATCCCGACCTGCTGCTCGCACAGACCTGCGGCCTGCCCTTCGTGCGCCGCTACCGCGACCGCCTGCAGGTCGTCGCGACGCCGTGCTACGCCGCCGAAGGCTGCCTTGGCCCCACCTATCGCAGCGTGATCGTGGTCCGCGCCGACAGCGCGATCGCCAGCGCCCGGAATGCGACCGGTGCTGTCGTCGCCTACAACGGCGAGGATTCGCTCTCCGGCCACCTCGCGCTGCGCCAGGTGCTGGCCGGCGTGCCGCTTGCCGGCGCCCTCGAGACGGGTAGCCACGCC
Source organism: uncultured Alphaproteobacteria bacterium (assembly GCA_937995535.1). Taxonomy (GTDB): domain Bacteria; phylum Pseudomonadota; class Alphaproteobacteria; order Geminicoccales; family Geminicoccaceae; genus CALKJU01. Next base: position 12,655 of record CALKJU010000118.1, on the reverse strand, counting down.
GCCTCGCTGGACGCGCTGCAGCGGCGCCGTGCCGATCTCTGCGCCGTCGACTGCGTCACCTGGGCGATCGCGCGGCGCCACCGGCCGTCGCTCGCCGAGGGACTGAGGGTCATCGGCTGGTCGCCACCGCTGCCGGCGCTGCCTTACGTCACACCGCGCGATGGTCCGCTCCGGCGCTTGCGCGAGGCATTGGCGGCGGCCTGCGCCGATCCGGCGCTCGCCGCCGCACGCGCGGCGCTGCTCCTCGACGCCTTCGTGCCGGCGGACGGTACAGCCTACGCGGTCGTCGGCGAGGTCGATCGGGCCACACCGGGGCTGTGCATAGGCACAGTTCTCAATAATCCGTCCTGACCCCGCCCGCCTCCTTGCGGCGGGCGATGAACGCGTCGAGCTCCTCGGCGATGGCCGGGTCGAGCGGCGGCGGCTGGTAGGCGGCCAGCGTCTCCTTCCAGATGCGCTGCGCGCGGCGGACGAGGTCCGGGCCGTCCGTCCGCGCAGCCAGTCCCACGCGGGGCGGGGTGGGCGTGCCGCCGGTCGCCAGCAGCCCGGCCACGATCTCCAGCAGCTCGACGTCGAGGACGAGCTTCTCGAACGAGCAGGTCAGGCCGCCCTCCATCCAGCCGGCGGCGTGCTTGACGAAGCTCGCCCCGCCCATGACCACGCTCCACAGCGAAAACACCGATTCATAGGCGGCCTGGGCGTCGACCGCGTTGGCCGCGCAGGTGTTGGAGCTCCGATACGGGATCGCGTAGCGCCGCGCGAGCTGGCCGCCGATCAGGGTCGCCTTCATGTACTCCGGCGTGCCGAACGCCGGTGCACCGGACTTCATGTCCACGTTCGAGGTGAAGCCGCCATACATCACCGGCGCCCCGGGGCGGACGATCTGGGCCAGGGCGATGCCGGCCAGCGCCTCGGCGTTCTGCTCGACCAGCGCCCCCGCGAGCGTCACCGGCGCCATCGCCCCGGCGAGCGTGAAGGGCGTCATCACCACGACCTGGTTGTGGCGGGCCATCTCGATGATGCCTTGGGCCATCGGCGCATCGAGCCGCAAAGGCGAGCTCGAGTTGATGATCGTCATGATCGACGGCTCGCGCTCGAGCGTCGCCGTGTCGATGCCGCGCGCGATGCGGACCATCTCGATCCCGTCGCGGTTCCGCTCGGCGCCCAGCGAGTAGACGGGAAAGACCTTGTCCGTCAGGCGGATGAAGTCGGCGGTGGCGTCGAGATGGCGGATGCGCGGGTGCAGGTCGATCGGCTCGACCGGGTAGCCGCCGCTCAGATGCAGCACGTCGAAGGCCTGACCGAGGCGGACGAGGTCCTGGAAGTCGGCCCGCGTGCCGGGACGCCGCCCGCGCTCGAGATCGCTGCAGTTGGGCGCGCTGCCCATCACCGCGAAGGCGAGCCAGTCGCCGCCGAAGCGGACGTGGCGGGCGGGGTTGCGGGCGTGCATCGTGAACGTCGCCGGGGCGTGTCGGACGGCGTCGAGGACCAGCCCGCGATCGAAGCGGATCCGGGGTGTCCCGGCGCTGGCCTCGGCCCCGGCGGCGACGAGGATCGCGCGCGCCTCGGCGTCGAGCACGTCGAGTCCGATCTCTTCCAAGACCTGCAGCGAGGCCAGGTGGATCGCCTCGAGCTCGTCCGCGGAGATCGCGTCCTGCGGCGGCATCCAGCGCCGTGGTTGCATGTCGGTGATCCCTGCGGGAACCCGGTCGCTGCGGCTCGTTTCGTCGGCACCGGTACCGGGCATTCTGGTCGCCCGCCGGACGGCTGCCAACCTCGCACCGGCCTGCGCTTTTGCGACGGCCAGCGACGCGCAGGACGAGATCGCCAGTTGCCACCTTCTCTAGGCTGGGGTCAGATCAGGGCACGAGCGAGGAGGCGCGCGGATCCCCCGCGGCAGGGCAGCCGCGACCGGCGTCTCAGGCAACGTCGCGGAGAGGAAACCAAAAATGGCTTACATCAGGCGGAAGGCACCCCATCCGAAGCTCGTCGAGGCGCAGGGCGAGCTCGCCGCCGGCAAGATGAGCCGCCGCGAATTCGTCCGGATCGCCGCGCTGCTCGGCGTGTCGGCCAGCGCGGCCTACGGCATGGCGGGGCTGCCGGCCCCGGCGCGGGCCCAGGGGACGCCGGTCAAGGGCGGCATCCTGCGGGTGTCGATGGCCGTGCAGGAGATGTCCGACCCGTCGACCTTCGACTGGGTCGAGAAGAGCAATCAGGCGCGGCACATCATCGAGTATCTGACCTACACCGGGCCCGACAACGTGACCCGGCCGTACCTCGCCGAGAGCTGGGAGCCGTCCGACGACCTGCGCAGCTGGACCTTCAAGCTGCGCCAGGGCGTCAAATGGCACAATGGCGACGACTTCGGCGCCGACGACGTGGTCTTCAACTTCACCCGCTGGCTCGACCCGGCGACCGGCTCCTCCAACATCGGCCTCTTTGCCGGTCTCACCGAGGAGTACGACACCGGCGAGAAGGACGCCGAGGGCAAGCCCAAGATGGGCCAGCGGATGCGCTCGGGCGCGGTCGAGAAGGTCGACGACCACACGGTCCGGCTCAACTTCTCGCGGCCGATCCTCTCGGTGCCGGAAAACCTGTTCAACTATCCGACCGCCATCGTCCATCGCAACTTCGAGAAGGACGGCAAGGACCTGTCGAAGGCGCCGATCGGCACCGGCCCCTACGAGCTGGTCGAGTTCGCGGTCGGCGAGAAGTACGTCGTCCGCCGTGCGGCGCGTCCCTACTGGGGGGAGAGCCTGGACGATCCGCACATCGGCGGGCCGATCTACCTCGACGAGATCCACTACTACGACCACGGCCCGGCCTCGACGGCGCAACTCGCGGCCTTCGCCTCCGGCCAGGTCGACGCGATCTACGAGTTCGACGTCGCCTCCTACGACATGGCCGCCTCGATCCCGAACGCCGAGATCTACGAGTCGCGCACGGCGCAGACCAGCGTCATCCGCATGCAGATGAACCAGCCGCCGTTCAACGACAAGCGCGTGCGGCAGGCGATCCAGGCCTGCTGCGACGTCGAGGTCTATCGCGAGCTGGTCTATCGCGGCCGTGGCGACGTCGGCGAGCATCACCACGTCTCGCCGATTCACCCGGAGTATTTCGAGCTGCCCAAGCCCGTCCGGGACGTCGAGAAGGCCAAGGCGCTGCTGGCCGAGGCCGGGCATGCCGGGGGTCTCACGATCACCTGTGACTGCGGCAATACCAACGGCCCGTGGCAGCAGCAGGTGCTGGAGATCCTCAAGGAACAGCTCGCCCCGGCCGGGATCACCTTGAACATCAACCTGATGCCGGCCGAGCAGTACTGGGCGATCTGGGACAAGACGCCGTTCGGCATCACCGCGTGGACCCATCGGCCGCTCGGCACGATGGTCCTCTCGCTCGGCTACCGCACCGGCGTGCCGTGGAACGAGTCGCGCTACTCCAATCCGGAGTTCGACAAGGCGCTCGACGAGGCCGAGGCGATCGTCAATGTCGACGAGCGGCGTAAGGTGATGGAGCGCGTCCAGCGCATCCTGCAGGAGGACGCGATCATGGTGCAGCCGCTGTGGCAGCCCAAGTTCTTCGTCGCGTCCAAGAAGGTCAAGGGTATGTTGGGCCATCCGACCCAGTACCACCTCTACCACCGGGTCTGGCTGGAGGCCTGAGCCACCGATCGGGGTCGGCACGGCGCCGGCCCCGATCCCCGTCCCGCTGCGATCAGGAGGCCCCGACCGATGCTGATCCTCGCGGCACGGCGATTCGGGGCGATGATCGCCATCATGGCGGTCATCTCCTTTATCTTGTTTGTTATCTTCGAGAGCGACAAGCTCGGCGTCGCCGGTAAGGTCCTGGGGCCTTACTCCTCGCTCGAGCAGCGCGAGCTGTGGCTCGAGCAGAACGGCTACAACGAGCCGTTCCTGACGCGGTATCTCGCCTGGGTCGGGCGCGCACTGACCGGCGACTTCGGCCAATCGATCCGGTTCAAGGCGCCGGTCGCCGACCTGCTCTGGCCGCGGCTCGGCAACACCGGGATCCTCGCGCTGTGCGTCTTCGCCCTGATGATCCCGCTGTCGTTGACCCTGGGCGTCCTCGCCGGGATGCGCGAGGGCTCATGGCTCGACCGGACCATCTCGTTCGGCTCGATCCTCACCACCTCGATCCCCGAGTTCGCCTCGGCGACCTTCCTGGTCGCGATCTTCGTCTTCAAGCTCGGCTGGCTGCCGGGTACCTCGTCGATGACCGGCGGCTTCAACCCGGTCGAGCTGGTCCTGCCGGTTCTCGTCCTGGTGCTCTACGACTTCGGCTATGTCGCGCGGATGACGCGGGCGTCGATGGCCGAGGTGATGACGTCGCAATACATCCGCACGGCCGTGCTCAAGGGCCTGCCGCACCGTCAGGTGATCCTGCGCCACGCGCTGCGCAACGCGCTGATCGCGCCGTTCACCGTGATCGTGCTGCAGCTCAACTGGCTCCTGTCGGGCGTGATCGTCGTCGAGGTGTTCTTCGCCTACAAGGGGTTCGGCAAGCTGCTCTACGACGCGGCCACCTTCGGCGACATCTTCCTTCTCCAGGCCTGCACCATGGTGGCGGTGTTCGTCGCCGTGTTCTCCCAGTTCATCTCGGACGTCGGGTACACGCTGCTGAACCCGCGCATCCGCTTCAACTAGGAGGCCAGGATGGCGACCGTCGAGAGCACCGCGGCCTCCGCCACCCCCGCGGCGCCGTCGCGCCTCGGGGCTCTGCTCCACGCGATCGGCCTCCTGCGCGAGAGCCGGATCGCGATGCTCGGCACGTTCCTGGTGCTGTTCTGGGTCGCGATGGCGCTGCTGGCCCCGGTCCTGCCGCTGCTCGACCCGAACACGCCGCTCGAGCCGTTCAAGGGTCCGGGTGACCTCGCCCGCGACGGGGAGACGGTGTTCTGGCTCGGCACCGACCACAAGGGCCGCGACGTGCTCGCGCGGCTGATCTGGGGCTCGCAGCGGGTGCTCGTCTGGGCGACGCTCGCTACGGCCGTCGCCTATGTGGTCGGGATGCTGATGGGCGTGGCCGCCGGCTATCTCGGCGGCTGGTGGGACGAGGCGATCTCGTTCGTCGCCAACGTGCTGCTCTCGTTCCCGGTGATGGTGCTCTACATCGTGATCATCAGCGCGCTCGGCGCATCCGGCGCGAACATCGTGCTGGCGGTCACCTTCGCTTCCGCTCCGGGCATCATGCGCATCGTCCGCGGGCTCGTCCTCGACCTGAAGACCCGCGACTACATCTTCGCCGCGCAGACCCGCGGCGAGGGCGCCTGGTGGATCATGCTCGTCGAGCTGTTGCCCAATGCCCGCGGCCCGCTGATCGTCGATGCCTGCCTGCGCCTCGGCTACACGGTGATCACCATCGCCATGCTGGGCTTTTTGGGGCTCGGCCTGCCGCCGCCCGATCCGGACTGGGGGGCGATGATTGCCGAGGCCGTGCCGACCGGCGCCTTCGCGCTCCACGCCATGGTCGTCCCGGCTATGGCCGTGTCCTCGCTGGTCCTGGGCTTCAACCTGCTCGCCGACGGCCTGCGCGAGATCTCGCTGCGCGATTGAGGGGAGGTTCGTGATGGCCGCCGCCCAGCCGATCCTCGAGTGCGAGAAGCTCAACATCTCGTACTTCACGCGGGCCGGCGAGATCCCGGCGGTGGTCGACTTCGACCTCAAGGTGATGCCCGGCGAGGCCGTCGGTATCGTCGGCGAGTCGGGCTGCGGCAAGTCGACGGTGGCCCTCGCCATCATGCAGTACATGGGCAAGAACGGGCGGATCGTCCGCGGGTCGATCCGCTACAAGGGCCGCGACATGACGCGGATGAGCGAGGAGGAGCTGCGCCAGCTCCGCGGCTCGGACATCGCCATGGTCTACCAGGAGCCGATGGCGTCGCTGAACCCGTCGATGCAGGTCGGCCGGCAGCTGATGGAGGTGCCGCTCGTCCACGAGCAGGTCAGCGAGGCCGAGGCGCGCGAGCGCAGCCTGGAGATGCTCACCAACGTCCGCCTGCCCGATCCGCGGCGGATCTTCGACGCCTATCCGCACCAGATCTCCGGCGGCCAGCAGCAGCGCGTGGTGATCGCCATGGCGCTGCTCTCCAACCCGTCGCTCCTGATCCTCGACGAGCCGACCACGGCACTCGACGTCACGGTCGAGGCCGGCATCGTCGACCTGATCAATCAGATCAGCGAGAAGTTCGGGACGTCCATGATCTACATCAGCCACAATCTCGGGCTGATCATGGAGACCTGCGACCGGATCACGGTGATGTACTCGGGCGAGGCGGTCGAGGTCGGCGAGGTGGCCGAGGTCTTCGACCACATGCGGCATCCCTACACGCGCGGCCTGTTCAGCTCGATCCCCCTGCCGGGCGCCGACAAGAACGCGCGTCCCCTGATCGCGATCCCCGGGCAGCTCCCGTTGCCGCACCAGCGTCCGCGAGGCTGCTATTTCGGCCCCCGCTGCGGCTACTTCCAGCCCGGCCGGTGCGACCAGGGCCTGATCCCGATGACCGGCGTCGCCGGCAGCCCGGGCCACGACGTGCGCTGCGTGCGCTACGCCGAGATCGACTGGGAGGCGGCCAAGCCGAAGCGGCAGAACACGGTGCCGCCGCCGCCCGGGCCGGTCGTCCTGGAGGTCCAGAACCTCAAGAAATATTACGAGATCAGCGACGGCTCGGTGATGGCCCTGATCCGTGGCGGCGGGGTGCGGACGGTCAAGGCCAACGAGCAGCTCGACTTCGTCGCCCGCGAGGCCGAGACGGTGGCGATCGTCGGCGAATCGGGCTGCGGCAAGTCGACCTTTGCCAAGGTCGTGATGGGCCTGGAGACGGCGACCGAGGGCCGGGTCGTGCTCAACGGCAAGGACCTCGCCCAGACGCCGGTGCAGCGGCGCCGCCCGCAGACCGTGGGCCTGTTGCAGATGGTCTTCCAGAACCCGTTCGACACGCTCAACCCGAGCCACTCGATCGGCGCCCAGATCGGCCGGGTGGTGAAGAAGTTCGGCGTCGAGAGCGATCCGCGGAAGATCCGCCAGCGCGTCTTCGAGCTGCTGGACACGGTCAAGCTGCCGCGTGACTTCTACTACCGCAAGCCGCGCCAGCTCTCCGGCGGGCAGAAGCAGCGGGTCGGCATCGCCCGCGCCTTCGCCGGCAATCCCAAGGTGGTCGTCGCCGACGAGCCGGTCTCGGCACTCGACGTCTCGGTCCAGGCGGCGGTCACCCAGCTCCTCACCGAGATCCAGAACACGAACAAGACCACGCTCCTGTTCATCAGCCACGACCTGTCGCTGGTCCGCTACCTGGCCGACCGGGTCGTGGTCATGTATCTCGGCTACATCGTCGAGCAGGGGACCACCGACGAGGTCTTCGCCCCGCCCTACCACCCCTACACCGAGGCGCTCCTCTCGGCGGTCCCGATCGCCGACACGCGGGTCAAGAAGAAGCACATCGTGCTGCAGGGTGACATCCCCTCGGCGGTCAACCCGCCGCCGGGCTGCCCGTTCCAGACCCGCTGCCCGCGCAAGCTGGGCGCCATCTGCGAGACCGAGCTGCCGCCCGTGCGTACCTTCGGCGAGCACCGGATCCTCTGCCACATCGAGCCGGCCGAGCTCCTCAAGATGGAGCCGGTGATCCAGATCCTCCCCGAGCGCGGGGCGGCTTAAGGGCTGCCGGCCGCCGCGTCGTCGAACCAGTCGCGCAGCGCCTGCGCCCAACTGCTCGGGACGAGCAGGTCCGCGCTCGGCGCGTCGATCCGATGCAGCAGCACGGGCATGTGGTGGATCAGGGTCTGGGCGACGCGGCCGGGGGGGAAGGCGCGCGCGTCCGGATCGAAGCCAACGCCCTTGCGCAGCAGCGGCTCGAGGTCGGGGCCGGTCAGGCGGAGCACGACGCGCGCCGCGGACAGGTCGGTGACGAGGAGGGGTGGTGTGTCCGGCGGCAGCGCCGGCGTCTCGGCGAGGAGCAGCCAGCGACCGGGGGCCAGGGCCATGCCGGTGCGGCTGCCGCGGCTGCGGGCCCAGCCGAGCTCCGGCGGCGGATCGCCCAGCCAGGCGCCCAGCGCAGCGTCGAGCGCCGCGCGCTCCCCGGGCCAGCCTGCAGCCTGAAAAATCCGCGCCGGGCGCCGCACCACGACCTCAACCATCGAGCCGGGCACCCTCGCGGTCGTAGAGGCAGGGATGCACGACCTCGACCGGGACGTGCTCGCGCCGGAGCGGATAGGTCGCCCACAAGCGTCGCCCCGCATGGCGCAGGCCGCCTTCGAGCAGGCCCAGGGCCGCGTAGCGGCCGAGCGCCGGGCTCCAGGTCCAGGAGGTGACGTGGCCGAGGCTCCGCCCGGGCTTGGCGCGGTCGGCACTCTCGACGAGGTGCGCGCCGGCGCGGACCGGCTGCCGGTCGACCGCGATCAGGCCGACGAGCTGCAGGCGGCTCGCCTGCGTCAGGCCGGGGCGGTCGAGCATGGCGCTGCCGACGAAGCTCTTGCGGCGCGAAACCATCCGCCCGAGGCCGAGATCGGCCGGCGTGGTGCGGCCGTCGAGCTCCGGCCCGGCGACATGGCCCTTCTCGATGCGCAGCGCACCCATCGCCTCGAGCCCGTAAGCCACGATGCCGAACGGCTCGCCCGCGGCGAGCAGGCGGCGCCAGACGGCCTCGCCCTCTGTCCAAGGCGCGTAGACCTCGTAGGCGCGCTCGCCGGAGAAGCTGAGCCGCGCCACGAGCACAGGAATCGCACCGCAGCGCGCCTCGCGCACCCCCATGGGCGGGAACGCCGCGTGGCTCATCTCGACGCCGTCGAGGGCCGCCGCCAGCACCTCGCGCGAGTGGGGCCCGGCCACGGCCATGCCGGCCCATTGGTCGGTGACCGAGGTGACGACGACGCGCAGCTCCGGCCAGACCACGGCCAGCAGATGCTCGAGATGGCCGAGCACGGTCGCGGCGTTGGCCGTCGTCGTGGTGACGAGGAAGCGATCGGGGCCGAGCCGCCAGGCGGTGCCGTCGTCGAAGACCATCCCGTCCTCGCGCAGCATCAGGCCATAGCGCGCCTTGCCCACCGGTAGGCTGGCCATGGCGTTGCAGTAGAGGCGGTCGAGGAAGGTGGCGGAGTCCGGACCCTGGACATCGATCTTGCCGAGGGTGCTGACATCGACGATGCCCACCGCCTCGCGCACGGCCTTGGCCTCGCGGACATAGGCCGTGGCGACCGTCTCGCCGGGGCGCAGATAGGCGCGCGGGCGCAGCCACAGCCCGGTCTCGTACATCTCGGCGCCGTGCGCGAGGTGCCAGTCGTGCATGGGCGTGCGCCGCTCGGGGCGCAGATGCGCGCCGCGCGAGCGGCCGGCCAAGGCGCCGAGCGCCACAGGGGCGAAAGGCGGGCGGAACCGCGTCGTGCCCAGCTCGGCGATCGGCACGTCACGCGCGGCGGCGAGCAGGGCGAGGCCGTTGACGCTCGACGTCCGACCTTGGTCGGTGGCCATGCCGAGCGTGGTGTAGCGCTTCAGATGCTCGACCGATCCGAAGCCCTCCCGAACGGCGAGGCGCACATCCTCGGCGGTGACGTCGTTCTGCAGATCGACGAAGGCCTTGCCGCGGTGCCGCCGGGTCACGTCGGGCAGCGGCGCGACCTCGGGCAGGCCGTCGCCGGCGCAGGCGCCGACCGCGCGCCAGCCGGTGGGCAGCGGGCCGGGGAGAAAGGTCTGGCGCCGCTCGTCCCAGATCGGCTGCGCGCCGGCTTGGCTCGCGAGCTGGACGAGCGGCGTCCAGCCCCCGGCGACGGCCAGGGTGTCGGCGTCGAGCACCGGGCCGGCGCTGCCGTCGACGCCGGCGAGCCGTAGACCCCGCACCATATGTCTGCCCTCGACCGCCGCGACGAGGTGACCATGGTACACGGTGATCCCGAGGGCGGCCGTCTCCGCGGCCGTGGCGGCTGTGGGCCGCGGGTCGATCACGGCGGTGACCTGCAAGCCCAGCCCGGCCAACCGGCGGGCGACTTCATGCCCGCGGTCGTGGTTGGTCAGCACCGCGATCCGCCGGCCGGCGGCGACGCCCCAGAGCAGCGCATAGCGCAGCACCGCGTCGGCCAGCATCACGCCCGGCAGATCGTTGCCCGGAAAGACCATCGGCCGCTCGACGGCGCCCGTGGCGAGCACGACCTCGCGGGCATGGATGCGCCACAGGCGCTGCCGCGGCAGGTCCGGTGGCGGCGCCGGGAGGTGGTCGGCGAGGCGCTCCACGGCGGCGAGGACCATGCCGTCATAGGCACCCCAGACCGTGGTGCGGCGCAGGATGGTGACGTCCGGCGAGGCGGCGAGCGCCGCCTCGGCAGCGACCACAGCATCGGAATCGTCGAGCAGGCCCGAGCCGCCGAGCCGCGGCGTCTGCTCGGCGAGGACGACGCGGCGGCCGGATCCCGCGGCTTCGGCCGCCGCCGCGAGGCCCGCCGGCCCGGCGCCGATCACCAGCACGTCGCACCACAGCGAGGCCTTGTCGTAGCGGTCGGGGTCGGGATCGCGGCCGGCGCGGCCGAGCCCGGCGGCGCGGCGGATCCACGGCTCGTACAGCCGCCAGGCCTTGGCGGTCGGCCCCATGAAGGTCTTGTAGTAGAAGCCGGCCTGCAGGAGCGGGCCGCCGAGCCCGAACAACGCCAGCAGGTCGTGGTCGAGCGATGGCCAGCGGTTCTGGCTCTCCGCCACGAGGCCCTCGAACAGCTCGACGGTCGTGGCCGGGATGTTGGGCTCGCGCCGGCCGCCGTCGCGCAAGGTGACGAGCGCGTTGGGCTCTTCGGGCCCGGCCGCGAGCAGGCCGCGCGGTCGGTGGTACTTGAAGCTGCGCCCGACCACGCGTCGGCCGCTGGCGAGCAGTGCCGAGGCGAGCGTGTCGCCGGCATAGCCTTGCAGCGGCTGGCCGTCGAAGCGTGCGTGGACGGGCTGCGCGCGGTCGACCAGCCGTCCTCCCGCGGACATGCGCCAGCCGCTCATTCGGCCGCGACGCGTTTGCGCTCTATGGCCTCGGCCCAGGGGCCGAGCAGCTCGACGCGCATGATCGTGTGGTTGGCCGTGTCGCGGACGACGCGCAGCCAGCAGCGACAGCCGCCGCTGTGCTGCCACAGCTCCAGGTGGGCACCCTTCGGATTGGCGCGCGCGTACACGTAGCGGCACCAGGCGTCCGGATCGGTGCTGTCGGCGGGCGGGCGGACGAGCGTCGCGTCGCCGCCATAGGTGAACTCGGCGACGCTGCGCGGACCGCAGCAGGGGCAGGGGATCAGCACCGGCGGGTCAGTGGTGCCAGGGGACCGGGCCGGCGCCGCGCTCGTCGATCACCGCGCCGTGGCAGAACCGGTCGAGGGTGAACGGCGCATTCAGCGCGTGTGCCTCGTCCTTGGCGATTGTCCAGGCGAAGCACCAGCCGGAGGCCGGCGTCGCCTTGAAGCCTCCGTAGCACCAGCCGGCGTTGAGGTAGAGGCCGGGCAAGGGTCCGGTGGTGATGATCGGGCTGCCGTCCATCGTCATGTCCATGATGCCGCCCCACGAGCGCAGCAGCCGCACCCGGGCGAGGCCCGGGAACATCGTCAGAGCGATCTCGGCCACGTCCTCGACGATCGGCAGGTTGCCCCGCTGGGCATAGGAATTGTAGCCGTCGATGTCGCCACCGAAGACGAGCCCGCCCTTGTCCGACTGCGAGATGTAGAAATGCCCGGCGCCGTAAGTGACGACGGTGTCGAGCCAGGGCTTCAGCCCTTCGCTGACGAACGCCTGGAGCACGTGGGTCTCGATCGGCAGGTCGGTGATGCTGGCGCGGCGCAGGACCTCGCTCGTGCTGCCAGCGACGGCCACGCCGACCTTCCCCGCGCGGATCTCGCCGCGCGTGGTGCGCACGCCGACCACGCGGCCACTCTCGATCAGGAACCCGGTGACCTCGCAATGCTCGATGATGTCGACGCCGCGGCGGTCGGCGGCGCGGGCATAGCCCCAGGCGACGGCGTCGTGACGGGCCGTGCCGGCACGCGGCTGGAACAGACCCCCGACGATCGGGAACCGGGTGTTCCGCGACACATCCAGGCCGGGCACGAGGCGTGCGATCTGCGCCGGGCTGAGCAGCTCGGCGTCGATGCCCTCGAGCCGCATCCCGTTGCCGCGCCGCGCATAGGCGTCGAGCTGCGCCGGCGAGTGCGCCAGATTGAGCACGCCGCGCTGGCTGAACATCACATTGTAGTTGAGCTCGTGGCTGAGACCCTCCCAGAGCTTCATCGACCACTCGTAGAAGCGCTGGTTCTCGGACAGGAGATAGTTGGAGCGGACGATGGTCGTGTTGCGGCCGACATTGCCGCCGCCGAGCCAGCCCTTCTCGAGCACGGCGACGTTCGTGATGCCGTGCTCCTTGGCGAGATAATAGGCCGTGGCGAGCCCGTGCCCGCCGCCGCCGACGATCACGACGTCATAGGCAGGTTTCGGCTCCGCCTTGCGCCAGGCCGGCCGCCAGCCGCTGTTCCCGCGCCACGCCTCGCGGAGCAGGGAGAGAAGGGAATACTCCTTCAAGCGCAATGCCCGTCGCATGCTGGACGGGGCTCAAGCTAGCGGCGCGCATGGCGCCGCGATAGATCGAGGCACGAACCGCGAGGCCCCGGGGCGACACGATGGACTCCCTCACCCAAGC
>CALKJU010000117.1 GCA_937995535.1 uncultured Alphaproteobacteria bacterium | reverse complement strand
ACGGGCACCCAGGCAGGGACGTGGTGCACTGCCTCGATGATGTGGTTGTGCGGCGCGTTGACGATGGAGCCCTGCCAGAACGCCTCCCACCCGCTGCCGACGAAAGGGTATTTGAGCAAAGAGCCGGCGAACACCGCGCCGACCGCCAGCACCAGCAGCGGCACCAGCATCACCCAGGGGCTTTCATGGACATGCTCCATCGTGTGCTGGTCGGCGCGCGGCGCGCCATGGAAGGTCAGGATCAGCAGCCGCCACGAGTAGAACGCCGTCAGCAGCGCGGCCAGCAGCCCGAGCACGAAGGCGTACATGCCCTGCGGCGTGCCGGCGGCATAGGCGGCCTCCAGCACGAAATCCTTCGAGTAATAGCCTGCGAACCACGGGATGCCGGCGAGCGCGAGGCTGCCGATCCACATCATCGCATAAGTGACGGGGATCTTCCGCCAGATGCCGCCCATCCGGCGGATGTCCTGCTCGTCGCCCATGGCGTGGATGACGCTGCCGGCGCCGAGGAACAGCAGCGCCTTGAAGAAGGCGTGGGTGATCAGGTGGAACACCGCTGCCTGGTAGGCGCCGACGCCGACGGCGAAGAACATGTAGCCGAGCTGCGAGCAGGTGGAATAGGCGATGATCCGCTTGATGTCGTTCTGCACGCAGCCGACCGTCGCGGCGAAGAAGGCCGTGGAGGCGCCGACCACGCAGACGACCGCGAGCGCGAAGGGCGCGTATTCCATCACCGGCGACATGCGCGCCATCAGGAACACTCCCGCCGTCACCATCGTGGCCGCGTGGATCAGCGCGGAGACGGGTGTCGGGCCTTCCATCGCGTCCGGCAGCCAGGTGTGCAGGCCAAGCTGCGCCGACTTGCCCATCGCACCGAGGAACAGCAGCACGCCGATGACCTCCAGCGCCGGCAGGCCCCAGAAGGTGGCGGAGCGCGCGGCCTCGACGCCGTCGAAGATGGTCGCGAACTCGATGGAGCCGAAGGTCCAGAAGGTCAGCGCCATGCCGAGCATGAAGAACAGGTCGCCGACACGGTTGACGATGAAGGCCTTCATCGCGGCGGCGTTCGCGCTCTCCTTCTCGTACCAGTAGCCGATGAGCAGGTAGCTCGCGAGGCCCACACCTTCCCAGCCGAAGAAGAGCTGCAGCAGGTTGTCCGCCGTCACCAGCATCAGCATCATGAAGGTGAACAGGCTGAGATAGGCGAAGAAGCGGCCCGGCGTCTCGTCGTGGGACATGTAGCCCACGGAGTAGAGATGGATCAGCGTCGAGATCAGCGTGATCATCGCGACCATCGCCGCCGCCAGCGTGTCGTAGCGCAGCGCCCAGGACACCTCGAGCCCGCCGACATCGAGCCAGGTGGCGATGGTGACGGTGGTCGGCGCCTGGCCGAACGCCACCTGCCAGAAGGCGACGCCGCCGCAGATGGCCGCAAGCGCCATGCACACCACCGTGGACCACTGCGCCGCGCGGTCGCCGATCCAGCGGCCGAACAGCCCAGAGATCACCGCGCCGAGGAGCGGGAAGAACACCGCGCCGACGAACATGCGCTCAGCCTTTCAGCGTCGAGATGTCGTCCACCTCGATCGTGCCGCGGTTGCGGAAATAGACGACGACGATGGCAAGCCCGATCGCGGCCTCCGCCGCCGCGACGGTCAGCACCATCATGGTGAACACCTGCCCCGTCAGGTCGGCGAGATGCGCGCTGAAGGCGACGAGATTCAGGTTCACCGCCAAAAGCATCAGTTCGACCGACATCAGGATGACGATCACGTTCTTGCGGTTCAGCAGGATGCCGAACACGCCAAGCACAAACAGCACCGCCGCGACGGCGAGGAAATGCCCGAGGCCGACAGCCATCAGTGGTGCCCTCCGCCCTGGTGCTCCACCTGCTTCGGCTTCGGCGCCTCCGGCAGGGGCGGCCGCGCGATGCCCGTCTCGGCGAGGCCAGCGCCGATCGGCACGCGGCGCGTCACGACGGAGCCGCTGCGGGCGATCTGCGCCGCGACGTCCTGGCGCTTCGCCGTCGGCCTGTCGCGCAGCGTCAGCACGATGGCGCCGATCATCGCGACAAGCAGGATCAGGCCCGCGATCTGGAACGCATAGACGTAGTCCGTGTACAGCACGCGGCCGAGCGCCTCGGTGTTCGTCACGCCGTCGGGCTGCACCGGCTGCAGGCGAAGCGCCGCGGCCTCCGGCGCGAAGCGCCAGGCCGCCGCGACGAGCAGCAGTTCGATCAGCAGGATGCCGCCGATGACGAGGCCGAGCGGCGCGTTGCGCCGGAACCCCTCGCGCAGCCGCGCGAAGTCTATGTCCAGCATCATCACGACGAACAGGAACAGCACCGCGACCGCGCCGACATAGACGATGACGAGGATCATCGCCAGGAACTCGGCCCCCGCGATCAGGAACAGGGCGGCGGCGTTGAAAAAGGCCAGGATCAGGAACAGCACCCCGTGCACCGGGTTGCGGCTGGTGACGACCATCACCGCGCTGGCGATCAGGATGCCGGCGAAGAGGTAAAAGGCGAGGCCGGCGATCATCGGTAGGGCGCGTCCATCTCGAGCCGCTTCGCGATCTCGGCTTCCCAGCGGTCGCCGTTCGAGAGCAGGCGCTCCTTGTCGTACATCAGTTCCTCGCGCGTCTCGGTCGCGAACTCGAGGTTCGGGCCCTCGACGATGGCGTCCACCGGGCAGGCTTCCTCGCAAAGGCCGCAGTAGATGCATTTCGTCATGTCGATGTCGTAGCGCGTGGTGCGGCGGGAGCCGTCCTCGCGCGGTTCGGCCTCGATGGTGATGGCCTGCGCCGGGCACACCGCCTCGCACAGCTTGCACGCGATGCAGCGTTCCTCGCCGTTCGGGTAGCGGCGCAGCGCATGCTCGCCCTTGAAGCGCGGCGAGATCGGCGACTTCTCGTTGGGGTAGGAGATCGTCGCCTTCGGCGTGAAGAAATAGCGCAGCGTGAGCGCCATGCCCGAGACGAGTTCGGACAGCAGGAAGCTGCGGGCGGCGCGGTCGAGCATCGTCCCCTCCCCTTACGCCGGCAGCCAGCCGGCGAGCTTGAGCAC
>CALKJU010000116.1 GCA_937995535.1 uncultured Alphaproteobacteria bacterium | reverse complement strand
CCGAGCCGGCGCACATGGAGGCCGGCTGCAACACCCTGCTGCACGCCGCGCTCAAGCTGGCCCAGGCGGGGTGAGGCCGTACCGCCCGGCACTGCTGCCGCCCGGCGGCATCGACTGGGCCGCGCTCGTCCCGTCGCTCGGTCCTTATCCGGGCGCACACCCGTAGCAGCGTTGTGTCTCAAAAACTTCCGATCCTGAGACGCAACGCGCGGAATGTCTCACCGGTGAGACGCAACAGCGCCGGGGCTGCGCCGCGGCCCCATCTTCTTGGAGGTCTCGGCGACGTGCCGGCCGGACCGCCCGCCGGCGGTTGACGGGGGCACGTCCCGACCGCCGGCATCGTGGCACGAGCTTACCCGGCTCCAGCCCGCGCGTCGCTCACCCCCGCTCGAAGTAGCGGACCAGCTCCCAGTCGGTGATCGCGGCGTCGTACTGGGCCTGCTCCCAGCGGCCGGCATGGACGTAGTGCTCGACCACGTCGGCGCCGAAGGCGGCCCGCGCCATCGCCGAGCCCTGGAGCAGGTCGAGGGCCTTGTGCAGCGTGCGCGGCACTGAGGGCACCTCCTGCGACTTGTAGGCGTCGCCGGTGAACGCCGGCCCGAGCTCGAGGCCCTGCTCGATCCCGGCGAGCCCGGCCGCGAGCAGCGCCGCGAAGGCGAGGTAGGGGTTCACGTCGGCGCCGGGGATGCGGCACTCGATCCGGCTGCCCTTGCCCTGCCCGAGCACACGGAAGCCGGCGGTGCGGTTGTCGCGGCTCCAGACGATGTTGGTCGGCGCGAAGGAGGCCGCCTGGAAGCGCTTGTAGGAATTGACATTGGGGGCGAGGAATGGGGTCAGCTCGGCGGCATGGGCGAGCTGCCCGGCGAGGAAGCGGCGGAACAGGTCCGAGACGCCGTCGGGATCGCCCGGGTCGGCGAAGGCCGGCCGCTCGCCGTCCCACAGGCTGGTGTGGATGTGGCACGAGCTGCCGGCCAGGTCCTTCTTCCACTTGGCCATGAAGGTGACCGCCTTGCCTTGCGCGTAGGCGATCTCCTTGACGGCGTTCTTGAGGATCACGTGCCGGTCGGCCATCTCCAGGGCCTCGGCATAGACGACGTTCAGCTCCTCCTGGCCCGGGCCCCACTCGCCCTTGCTCTCCTGGACCGGGATGCCGGCCGCCTCGAGCCCGTTGCGGACCGCGCGCAGCAAGGGCTCGCGCTTGGTCGTCTCGAAGACGTGGTAGTCCTCGATGTACCAGCCGGCGGTGCGCAGCTCCTGGTAGCGGCGCTCGCGCGCGCCGCGATAGTCGTCGTCGAAGACGTAGAACTCGAGCTCGGAGGCCATCTTGGCCGAGAGCCCGCGCTCGGCGAGCCGCGCCAGCTGGCGCTTGAGCATGGCGCGTGGGCTGTGCGGCAGCTCGTGGCCGTGATGGTCGCAGACGTCGCCCAGCACGAGCGCCGTGCCCGGCAGCCACGGCGTGCGCCGCAGCGTCGCCAGATCCGGCTTGACGACGAAGTCGCCATAGCCCCTGTCCCAGGAAGCCGACTTGAAGCCCGGGACCGGCTCCATCTCCATGTCGACCGTCAGGAGGTAGTCGCAGGCGTGCCACTCGTCCTTGACCGCCTCGAGGAAGAACCGGCCGGTGACGCGCTTGCCGATCAGCCGGCCTTGCATGTCGGTGAAGGCGGCGACGACCGTGTCGATCTCGCCCGCGGCGACCGCCTCTTCCAGCTCCTCGAGATCGAGCCTGCCTGACATGCTTGTTGTCCTGTCCCCGCTGCCGCGGGCGCGAGATAACGCCGGCCCCGAAGGCCGCCAACCGGAATCTCGGCGGCGGCCCGACCGCGGATGATCGCCGCCTTCGGCAAGCTCGTCTGGCTGCTCCTGGTGCCGACCCATCTGCTGCTCGGCACGCTCACCGTGGCGCTGCTGCTCGCCGCGCGCGGCCGGCGGCGCGCGCGCAACCTCGCCGCCGTCGCCCTCGGCGCGCTCCTCGCCGCCGCGATCCTCCCCCTCGGCCTGTGGCTCCAGGCACCGCTGGAGCGGCGCTTCCCGGCGCCCGACCCGCCGCCCGCCCGCGTCGACGGCATCGTCGTGCTGGGCGGCGGGATCGACCTGCAGGCGAGCGCCGCCTGGGGCCAGCCGGCGCTGGGCGCGACCGCCGAGCGCTTCATCGCTCCGCTCGAGCTGGCACGGCGCTGGCCGGCGGCCCGCCTCGTCTTCTCCGGCGGCGTCGCGCCCTTGAGCTGGAGCACCGGCACCGAGGCGGCGGTCGTGGCCGAGCTCTACGACCGGCTCGGCTTCGGCGCCGCGCGCCTGCTCTACGAGGACCGCTCCTCGACCACGCGCGAGAACGCCCTGTTCACCCGCGAGCTGGTCGGCCCGCGGCCGGGCGAGACCTGGCTCTTGGTCACCTCGGCCGCGCACATGCCGCGCTCGGTGGGTGCGTTCCGTGCCGTCGGCTGGCCGGTCGTCGCCTGGCCGGTCGATTACCGCACGACCGGCGGCGTCGGGCCCTGGGCCTGGCGGCAGCCGGCCAGCGAACGGCTCGCCCAGCTCGACGACGCGGCGCGCGAGTGGATCGGGCTCGTCTGGTACCGGCTGCTCGGCTGGACCGATGC
This sequence comes from uncultured Alphaproteobacteria bacterium, assembly GCA_937995535.1. Classification (GTDB taxonomy): domain Bacteria; phylum Pseudomonadota; class Alphaproteobacteria; order Geminicoccales; family Geminicoccaceae; genus CALKJU01. The sequence goes on along the minus strand of CALKJU010000116.1, from coordinate 13,635 downwards.
GCTGTTCCCGGCCCCGTGATAGCAGACGCCCGGACCATCGCCGAGGAGGACGCCGCCGTGACGATCAAGCCAGCGCGCGAGCTGGTCGCTGCCGCGAATGCCGCCGTCGAGGTGCTGTCGGTCGAGGAGGTCGATGCGCTGCGCCAGCGGCCGGACGTCCAGCTCGTCGACGTCCGTGAGCCCGGCGAGTGGGCCAAGGGGCACATCCCGGGCGCCGTCCACGTCCCGCGCGGGCTCCTGGAGTTCAAGGCCGACCCGTCGCTCGAGGCGTATTGGGATTCGGCCATCGACCCGGGCAAGCGGCTGGTCACCTACTGCGCCACGGGCGGGCGCTCGGCGCTCGCGGCCAAAACCCTCAAGGACATGGGCTATCCGCGCGTCGGCCATCTCCAGGGCGGGTTCACGGCCTGGAGCGAGGCGGGCAAGCCGGTGGTGCGCCCGGAAGGCTGAGCGTCGCTCAGGCGAGGCCCTCGCCGCGTTCGGCCAGGGCCAGCAGCAGGGCCGCGGCGCCACACTGCCGCGAGACCGCCTCGGCGTCGAACACCCCGTCGCGGACGTACTTGCCCTTCGTGTAGTGCGTGGTGAAGCTCCACAGATAGGGCGAGGGCAGACCGCGGCGGCGATAGCCGAAGCCGTTGTAGCGCTCGAGCTCGTAGAGCAGGCGCGGCACCGGCCAGGTCGGGACGCGGTGCAGCTCCTTGAGCATCAGCGCGTCGACCGCGCTCTGCCGCCAGGTGAAGGGCGGCTCGCCGATCACCGGCCGGCCCTGCGGCACGTGCCGGGTGCGCGCGCTCAACGGATCGCCATTGTGCAGGTGGCGGCTGAAGTCGAAGCTCGCCTCGAGGCCGTGGATGATGCCGACGAGCTGCCACGGCACGAGGCCGAGCTCGGCCGCGACCGCGCGGTAGGCGGCCTTGCCGGCGAGCAGCCGCGCCACCGCATGGCCGACCTCGCCGGCGCGTTCCGGCCGGATCCGGCAGCTCGCATAGAGCCGGGCATACTCCCCTTCGAGCGCAGCGAAGGCGAATGCCGCCCGCGCCGGTGGCACCGCCTCCGCGGCCGCGCCGACCGATGCCGGCCGCTCCGCCTCCGCGAGCCGCCGCAGCTCCGCCTCGAGCGCGGCCAACGCGCCGGCGACCGCTTCCCGCGTGGCGCCCGCGAGCCGCGCGCGGCAGCGCAACAGCGCCGCCACAGCCGCGTGCAGCTCGCTCCGGGCGAGGTCGGCGGTCGCGTCCATGGAGCGCTCCGGACGGCGGGTTCAGGGAAGGAATAGGATCTATATCCTACACCGGCTGCGACTGTCAACGCCCACCGCCGGCCGGAGGCCCGTCCCCTTTCCGCGCCGACTGGGTTCCGGCATAAGCTCGCGGGCAGACCTTCGGCGCGGCCGGGACGGGCCGCTCCGCAACGACTCGGGAGCATCGCCATGGCCACCGCGCTCAAGGACACCCGCCTGCGCCTCGCCGACCCCAAGCTGTTCCGCGAGCAGTGCTACATCGACGGGGAGTGGGTCGGCGCCGCGTCGAAGAAGACGATCGCGGTGACCGATCCGGCCACCGGCGAGACGCTCGGCACCGTGCCGTCGCTGAGCGCCGCCGAGACACGCCGCGCGATCGACGCGGCCGCCGCCGCATGGCCGGCGTGGCGCGCCAAGACCGGCAAGGAGCGCGCCGCGATCCTGCGCCGCTGGTACGAGCTGATCCTCGAGCATGGCGACGACCTCGCGCATCTGATGACCCGCGAGCAGGGCAAGCCCTTGGCCGAGGCCAAGGGCGAGGTGGTCTACGGCGCCTCCTTCGCCGAGTGGTTCGCCGAGGAGGCGAAGCGCGTCTACGGCGATGTGATCCCGCAGACGGTCGCCTCGCGGCGCATCCTCGTGCTGAAGCAGCCGGTCGGCGTCTGCGCGGCGATCACGCCCTGGAACTTCCCGATCGCGATGATCACCCGCAAATGCGCCCCCGGGCTCGCCGTGGGCTGCACCTTCGTCGTCAAGCCGGCCAGCTACACGCCCTACTGCGCCTTGGCGCTGGCCGAGCTCGCCGAGCGCGCCGGGATGCCCAAGGGCGTGTTCAACGTCGTCACCGGCAGCGCCACCGAGATCGGCGGCGAGCTGACCGCGAACAAGACCGTGCGCAAGCTGTCCTTCACCGGCTCGACCGCGATCGGCAAGCTGCTCCTCAAGCAGTGCGCCGACACGGTCAAGCGCGTGTCGATGGAGCTGGGCGGGCATGCGCCGTTCATCGTCTTCGACGACGCCGACCTCGACGCCGCCGTCGCCGGCGCCATCGCCTGCAAGTTCCGCAACGCCGGGCAGACCTGCGTCTGCACCAACCGGATCTACGTCCAGGCCGCCATCTTCGACCGCTTCGCCGAGAAGTTCGCCGCCGCCGCGGCCAAGCTCAAGGTCGGCCCCGGCCTCGACAAGGACACCCAGGTCGGCCCGCTGATCGAGCCGGCCGCGGTCAGCAAGGCCAAGGAGCATGTCGAGGACGCGGTGGCGCACGGGGCCAAGGTGATCGTCGGCGGCAAGCCGCATGCGCTGGGCGGGCTGTTCTTCGAGCCGACCGTGCTCGCCCCGTGCAACGCCAACATGAAGATCGCCCGCGAGGAGACCTTCGGGCCGGTGGCGCCGCTGTTCCGCTTCGAGACCGAGGAGGAGGTGATCCGGCTGGCCAACGACAGCGACGTCGGGCTGGCCGGCTATTTCTACGCCCGCGACCTCGGCCGGGTGTTCCGTGTCGCCGAGGCGCTGGAGGTCGGGCTGCTCGGCGTCAACGACGGGGTGATCGCCGTCGAGGTGGCGCCCTTCGGCGGGGTCAAGGAGAGCGGCCTCGGCCGCGAGGGCAGCAAGTACGGCATCGATGAGTATCTCGAGATCAAGTATGTGAGCCTGGGCGGGATCTGCTGACGACCGCCGGTCGCACGGTCGCGGCGTCGGCGCCGCGTCGGAGCGCGCAGCGATGAGTCAGGAGCAGGCTGGAGCCCGGGCGGAGGTCGACGGGCGAGCGGCGGGCCGCACCACCGACCCGGCGCGCAGCCTGCTGCTCACCGATCTCTACGAGCTCAACATGTACCAGGCGTACTGCGAGGGCGGCATGACCGCCCCCGCGGTGTTCGAGTTCTTCGTCCGCCGGCTGCCGCCCGGCCGCGGCTTCCTGCTCGCCTGCGGCCTCGAGACGGTGCTGCGGTTCCTCGAGGAGGCGGCGCTCGGTGCGGACGAGCTCGCCTGGCTCGACTCCTCCGGCCGCTTCTCCGCGGCCACGCTCGGGCGGCTGCGCGCGTTCCGCTTCACAGGCGACGTCGAGGCGATGGCGGAGGGCACGATCTGCTTCGCCGGCGAGCCGCTGCTGCGCCTCACCGCACCTCTGCCCGAGGCCCAGCTTCTCGAGACGCGGATCATCAACCTCCTGCACTACCAGACGCTGGTCGCCTCGAAGGCCGCGCGGATGGTCCTCGCCGCGCCGGGCAAGGTGCTGCTCGACTTCGGGCTGCGCCGGGCGCATGGCGCCGAGGCTGGGCTGCTCGCGGCCCGCGCCGCCTATGTCGCGGGCTTCGCCGGCACCGCGACGACCTTGGCCGAGCCGCTCTTCGGCATCCCGATCACCGGGACGATGGCGCATTCCTTCGTCCAGGCGCATCTCGACGAGACGCTGGCCTTCGAGCGCTTCGCCCGGACCCGCCCCGACCAGGTCGTGCTCCTGCTCGACACCTACGACACCGAGGCGGCGGCGCGGAAGGTCGCGGCCCTGGCGCCGCGCCTCGCCACCGACGGCATCACGGTGAAGGGCGTGCGCCTCGACAGCGGCGATCTCGCTTGCCACGCTCGCGCGGTCCGCGCCATCCTCGACGAGGCCGGCCTCGCGACGGTGCGGATCTTCGCCAGCGGCGGGCTCGACGAGGAGCGGCTGCGCCGGCTCACCGCCGAGGGTGCCCCGATCGACGGCTACGGCATCGGCACCAGCCTCGCCACCTCCAGTGACTGCCCGGCGCTCGATTGCGCCTACAAGCTCCAGGAATATGCCGGCCGGCCGACGCGCAAGCGCTCGGAAGGCAAGGCGACCTGGCCGGGCCGCAAGCAGGTCCTGCGCCGCTACGACGCCGCCGGACGGATGGCCGGCGACCTCGTCGCGCGCGAGGACGAGGCGGGGCCGGGCGAGCCGCTGCTGCGCCCGGTCATGCGCGCCGGGATCCGCGTCGCACCAGCACCGACACTCGCCGAGATCCGCGCGCATGCCCGCGCCCAGCTCGCGCGCCTGCCGGCGCATCTCGCCGCACTTGGCGACGACCCGCCCTACCCGGTCGAGGTGTCGCCCGGACTGCGGGCGCTCGCCGAGGAGGCCGACCGCGCGGTCGCAGCCGCCGTTGCGCCTCCGGGCGGCTGAGCCGCGCCGTGCCCGGCATCGACCTCGAGGCGGTGCCGCTGGCCGACAAGGTCGCGGTGCTGAGCCGTCCGGAGACCTACGGCGCCGAGCGGCCGGAGCAGGTGCTGGCCCTGCAGACCCACATGGCCTGGCTGTTCTTCACCGAGCGCCGGGTCCGCAAGCTGAAGAAGCCGGTCCGCTACGCCTTCCTGGACTTCGGCACGGTCGCCCGCCGCCGCGCGGTCTGCGAGGCCGAGGTGCGGCTCAACCGCCGGCTCGCCGCCGACGTCTACCACGGCCTGGCCCCGCTCACCCTGACCGCCGACCATCGCCTGCGCCTCGGTCCCTATGGCGAGGTGGTCGACTGGCTGGTCGTGATGCGCCGGCTGCCCGAGGTGCTGATGCTCGATCGCCTGCTACGCGCGGGCGGCCCCGACCGCGCGCCGATCGAGCGCCTCGGCACCAAGCTGGCCGCGTTCTACGCCGGCGCCCCGCGCGCGCCGCTGACGCCCGAGGCCTATCGCGAACGCCTGCGCGCCGGCCTGGAGGAGAGCGCGCGCGAGCTGCGGCAGCCCGCCTACGGCCTCGGCCCGGACGCGGCCGACGCCGCGCTCGGCCCGGCACTGGAGTTCCTCGAACGCGCCCGCCCGATGATCGCCGCACGGGTCGCGGAGGGGCGGATCGTCGAGGGGCACGGCGATCTGCGCCCCGAGCACATCTGTCTCGAGCCCGAGCCCGTGGTCATCGACTGCCTCGAGTTCAACCGCGCCCTGCGCCTCGTCGATCCGCTCGACGAGCTCGCCTATCTGGCGCTCGAGTGCGAGCTTCTGGGTGACCGCACGGTCGGCGAGCGGCTGATCGCCTGTTACGCCGCAGCGAGCGGCGACGCGGTGCCCGAGCGCCTGCTGGTCTTCTATTGTTGCGCGCGGGCGCTGCTGCGCGCCCGCCTGATGGCGCTCCACAGCCATGAGCCGGGCGACCGCCCGCGCGACCACTATCTGCGCCACGCCCGGGCCTATCTCGATCAGGCGCGGCGCTGTGCCGACGCGCTTCCCTGAACCGGTGGCGCCGTCAGCTCGACCAGCGAGCCGCCCTCGTGCAGGCGGCGGACCGCCTCGGCGACCAGGGGTGCGATGTCGAGCACGGTGAGCCGGGCGCGGACCGTCTCCGGCGTCAGCCGGAACGGCGGCACGCTGTTGGTCACGAGCAGCGTCTCGAGCGGGCTGTCGTGCAGCACCTGCTCCGCTCCCTCAATGAACAGGCCGTGGGTCACGGCGGCGATCGCGCGCTCCGCACCGGCGGCACGGCAGGCCAGGGCCGCGCGGCCGAGCGTCGTGCCGGTGCTGATCAGGTCGTCGACGATGACGGCGCTGCGCCCGGCGAGATCGCCCACCACCGCCTCGCCCGACACGACCCCGCCGCTGCGCTTCTTCTCCAGGAAGGCGAGGCCGACATCCGCGCCCAGCGCGATCGCTAGGCTCTCGCGCAAAGCCTCGGCGCGCTTGGCCCCGCCGGCATCGGGTGAGACCACCGTCACGCCGTGCCCGCGCAGCAATGGCGCCAGATGCGCGGCGAACAGCCCGCGCGCCTCGAGGTGCTCGGTGCGGCAGCGGAAGGCGTTCTCGAACGCGGCGAGGTTGTGCACGTCCAGGACCACGATCCGATCGAGCCCGACCGCCTCGAACAGCTCGGCAACGTAGCGCGTCGTGACCGGATCGCGGCTCTTGGTCCGCCGGTCCTTGCGCGCATAGGCGAGGTAGGGGACGACCGCGGTCAGCCGCCCGGCCCCGGCATCGCGCAACGCACCGAGGAAGAAGAGCAGGCGGCAGAGCTTGTCGTGCGGGCTCTGCTGCGGCCCGCCGTGCAGCGACTGGAGGACGAACACGTCGCGGTCGCGCACGCTCACGAGCGGCCGCGCCTTGTGCTCGCCGTCCTCGAACTCGCGCTCCTCGTGCGCCGCGAGCTCGACGCCGAGGCCCGCCGCCACCGCCGCGCCGAGTTCGCGCGTCGCGTCGAGGGCGAAGAACTGCAATGCGAAGCTGCCGGCCAAGCGCACCCCTCCTGCTCCAGGCCTATGCTCGGTCACGCAGCATAGACCACCGGAAGGACCGCGGTCCGGCGCTTCCTGCGCGCCGCCCCGGCCGGCTCAGGGTGCCGGCCACAGGCTGCGGATCTCGGCCGGCAGCACGCCCTTCACCTTGGCCACCTCGCCGGCGCTCACATGGCGGGCGATGGTGGCGAACACGGCCCGCGCGGCGCGCTCGGTGTTGGTCGGCCGCACGCCCTGCAGACCCTCGCCGACATGCGCCAGGAACGCCTCGAGCTTGCGCTCGCGTTGGCCGCCGGCCTCGGGCCGCCAGCCCTCGTAGTAGACGCCGCGCACGAGCAGCGGGAGCTGGGCGCCGAGATGCGCGACCTGGCCGAGCGGCAGGCGGTCGCGCAGCGCGTGCAGGACGGCACGCAGCACGTGGTAGGCGTGCTGCCGGTCAGGGCCCAGCTCCTGCATCAGCTCATCGAGCCAGATGTTGGTCAGTTGCACGGTGCGGTCGAACACCTCGAGACCGGTGGCGCTCATCGCTTCCTCCCTCGGGCCTGGGTGGCGCACTCAGCCGACGACATGGTGCTTGCCGACGAGGTGGACGGTCGAGGCTTGGTAGCCCTGCTCGCCTTCCCGCTCGGCGACGACGAGGCGAACCTCGCTGCCGACCCGCAGCCGGTCGAAGGCGCCGTCGACCACGCTGTGGCGGTGGAAATAGACCTCCTCGCCGTCGCTGGTGCGGATGAAGCCGTGGTCGGCCTCGGGGACGAGCCTGACCACATGGCCGTGGACCGGTGCCTCGTGCCGCTTGACGTCGCCGCGGCGCGCACGGACGTCGTCCTCGAGCTGCCGCGCCGCGGCGTCGAAGGCGTCGCGCAAGGCGACGTAGACGTCCTCGTGCGCATGGTCCTTGGGACCGGTGCGGTCGACCACGATCTCCCGTCCGGGCACGCCGATGTCGATGCGCACGCGGAACAGATCGCCCTTGTGGTGGCGACGCTGCTCCTTCTCGACGACGACGCGGCACGAGGTGATGCGTGGATGGAAGCGCTCGAGCGCCGCGATCTTCTCCCGCACTCGGCCCTCGACCGCCGGTGACGGCGCCATCTGGCGGAACGTGACGACAGGCTCTTTCTGCATCGAGCGACACCTCCCTCCGGCGAACCTGGGGCGACAGCAGGCGCGCGCTCGCCGCCACCGCGGGCGACCTGCCGCGCCCACAACCCCACGCGCTAACTCCTACCACCTCGCGCGCGGCGAGCTTTGCGCTGGATCAACGCGGTCACGCGACGCCGTGCTATGTTGTCTCATGGTCTGGAGCTACTCGGAGCGCGCCTTCGCCGACCGGCACGAGGCCGGGCGTCGGCTGGCGCAGCGTCTTCTGCCCTTGGAGGGCGAGCGGCCCGTGGTCCTGGCCCTGCCGCGCGGCGGCGTGCCGGTCGCCTTCGAGGTCGCCAAGGCGCTGCGGGCGCCGCTCGACCTCGTTCTGGTCCGCAAGCTCGGCGCGCCGTTCAATCCCGAGCTGGCGGTGGGTGCCGTGGTCGACGGCGGGAGCCCCTTCTGCCTGCTCAACGACGACGTCGTGCGCGCGCTTGGCGTGTCCGACGAGTATCTGGCGACGGAGGAGGCCCACCAGCTCGCGGAGATCGAGCGCCGCCGGGCGCTCTATCTGGGCGATCGACCGCGCCCGTCGCTCGCCGGCCGGACCGTCGTCCTGGTCGACGACGGGATCGCCACCGGTGCCACGATGAAGGCCGCCATCGCGGCGGCACGCCAGGCGCGAGCGGCACGGGTGATCGTCGCCACGCCGGTCGCCCCGGCCGACACCGTGGCCGAGCTGCGCGAGCTGGCCGACGCCGTGGTGGTCCTGATGACGCCTGACGGGTTCGCCGCCGTCGGCCAGTTCTATGCCGACTTCACCCAGGTCGAGGACGCCGAGGTCGTCGAGCTGCTGCGCCGCGCCGAGCGGGAGACCGGCGCTTGAGGCGGGCCTCGTCAGGCTCGCCGCGCCCTGCGACAATGTCCTGCGGCCCGAGGGAGGAGAGGGTGCCATGACGTTCCGCACCGTTCTGGTGCCGGTCGGCGAGGACAAGGCCTGCGAGGCGCGGCTCCATGCGGCGCGGGTGCTCGCCTGGCGGTTCGACGCGGCGCTCGTCGGCCTGCATGTCGAACGCCCGCCGCCGGCGATGCCGGGTGCCTTGGCCAGCGAGGCCGGGCCGGAGGTGATCGTCCGTCTGACCGAGCGCTACCGCGCCGCGGTGGCCGAGGAGCGCGCGGCGGCCAAGGCGCGCTTCCAGCGGATCTGCGGGACCGGCGGTGGCACCCTGTGGAGCGAGGCGGAGGGCGAGCCGGCGGTGGTCGTGACCCGGGCCGCCCGCACGGTCGATCTCACCATTGTCAGCCGGCCCGGTGCCGAGGACAGCGACGGCTTCACCCTGATCGAGGAGCTGGCGGTGGGCGCCGGCGTGCCGTTGCTGATGCTGCCCGAGGCTGGTGCCGGCGAGCTCGGCAAGGTGGTGCTCGCCGGGTGGAACGGGTCGCGCGAGGCGACCCGCGCCCTGCACGACGCGCTGCCCTTCCTGACCACCGCCGAGCGCGTGCTGCTCTGCGCCGTGGGCGAGGCGGCGATCGCCACGCTCGAGCCCGCCGCCGCCATGCTCCGCCGCCACGGCGTTCCGGTGGAGGCGGACGCCGTCCGCGGGTCCGCCGGCGACGCCGGCGCCGTCCTGCTCAGCCAAGCGGCCGCCCACAAGGCCGACCTCCTGGTGATCGGCGCCTACGGGCACAGCCGCTTGCGCGAGATGGTCTTCGGCGGCGCCACGCGCCACCTGCTGCGCGCCACCGGCCTGCCGATCCTGTTGAGCGGCTGAGCGCGTCGGCACCGGCCTGCGCCGCGCGTGCTACGGTTCCGCGCGGCGCGGAGACCGCATGACCACGATGATCTTCCAGCTCCTCGGCGGGATCGGCCTGTTCCTGCTCGGGATGGGGCTGCTCACCGACGCGCTCAAGGCGCTCGCCGGGCGCGCCCTGCAGCGGGCGCTCGCCCGCTTCACCGGCACGCCCCTGACCGCGTTCGCCTCGGGCGCGCTCGTCACGCTGATGGTGCAGTCGTCGAGCGCCACGACCGTGGCGCTGATCGGCTTCGTCAGCGCCGGGCTGATCGCCTTCCCGCAGGCGGTCGGCGTGGTGATGGGGGCGAGCATGGGCACGACCGGCACCGGCTGGGTGGTGTCGGTGCTGGGGCTGAAGGTGAACCTCGGCCTCTACGCCATGCCGCTGGTCGGGATCGGCGCGCTCCTGCGCCTGCTGAGCGACGGCCGCGGCCGGGCGGTCGGCCTGGCGCTCGCCGGCTTCGGCCTGATCTTCGTCGGCATCGACACCCTGCAGACCGGGATGAGAGCGCTCGGCGAGGCGTTCGATCCCGGCCGCCTCCCGGCCACCGGGTTCCTCGGCCAGCTCGCCGCCATGGCGATCGGCGCGCTCATGACCGTGGTCATGCAGTCGTCGAGCGCCGCGGTCGCGACCACGCTCACCGCGCTGCACGCCCACGCGATCGGCTTCGAGCAGGCCGCCGTCCTGGTCATCGGCGCGGCGGTCGGCACGACCGTCACCGGGGTGCTGGCCGCGATCGGCGGCAGCGTGCCGGCGAAGCGCACCGCGCTGACCCATGTGCTGTTCAATCTCGCCACCGGCCTGATCGCGATCCTCCTCCTGCCGCTGCTCCTGCGCGCGCTGGCGCTCGCCCAGCGGCACCTCGCGCTCGAGCCGGGGGCGGTCAGCCTCGCCGCCTTCCACACCCTGTTCATCGGTCTGGGCGTGGTCCTGTTCCTGCCCTTCGCCGCGCCGCTGGCACGGTGGATCGAGCGGCTCCTGCCCGACCGCGGGCCGCGCCTCACCCGGCATCTCGACGATTCGCTCCTCCAGGCACCGGCCGTCGCGCTCGAGGCGACCCGCCGCGCGCTCGTCGACGCCGCCCTCGAGACCGTGGACCTGCTCGACGCTCTGCTCCGCCACGGCGCCGCCGCGGCCGACGGCCTGCGCCGCGCCGAGGTCGTGGCCGCGCTCGAGCGCACCCGGAGCTTCTTCGCCCGCATCCCGCCGCTCAGCGCCGACGAGCCGCTCTCCGCGCAGCGCGTGGCGCTGCTGCATGCGATGGACCATCTGGCGCGCCTGCGCTCGCGGCTCGGCAAGGCGCCCGGCCAGGGCGCGGCGCCCGAGGCCGCGGCGCTGCGCCCGGCGGCCGAGCGGTGCGGGCAGGTCCTCGCCCTGGCGCGCGCCGCCCTGCTCGGCCAGGGTCCGCCGGACGGGGTGGCGGAGATCGAGCGCCACGCCGTGGCGTTGACCGAGCTGCGCCGCCAGCAGCGGGCCGAGATCCTCGGCCGGACGGCGCTCGGCACGATCGGCGCGGACGACGCGACGCGGGCGCTGGACGCGCTGCGCTGGCTGGAGCGGGTCGCGCACCACGCGTGGCGTGCCGCCCGCCACCTCACCACCGAGGCGCCCGACCCGGGCCAGCTCGACGCCGAAGCGGAAGAACTCGCCGAGGGCTGACGCGCGGCTGCCTCGACAGCGCCGCCGCCGCCCCCAAGTTCATCCGAGGAGCGCACCTTGGGGAGGGATGCCGATGGCGGACGACGGGCAGCAGATCCTGTGGTTCGAGGAGCTGCGCAAGGACGATGTCGCCCGGGTCGGCGGCAAGAACGCGTCCTTGGGCGAGATGGTGCAGGCGCTGGCCGGACAGGGCGTGCGCGTCCCGCCGGGCTTCGCCACCACCGCCGGCGCCTATCGCCGCTTCGTCGCCGCCAATGGGCTGGACGCGGTGATCGCCCGCGAACTCGCCGACCTCGCCGCCGGGACGACCCCGCTGGCCGAGGCCGGCCAGGCGATCCGTCGCGCCTTCCTGCGCGCCGCTTGGCCCGAGGCGACCGCCGCCGCCATCGTCGCGGCCTATCGCGAGCTGTGCCGGCGCACGGGTGTGGCCGACCTCGACGTCGCGGTACGCTCGAGCGCCACCGCCGAGGATCTGCCGGACGCGAGCTTCGCCGGCCAGCAGGAGAGCTTCCTCAACATCCGCGGCGCGGCGGCGCTGCTCGACGCCTGCCGGCGCTGCTACGCGTCGCTGTTCACCGACCGGGCGATCACCTACCGCCAGGTCAAGGGCTTCGACCACCTCAAGGTGGCGCTGTCGGTCGGGGTGCAGCAGATGGTGCGTGCCGACCTCGCCGGCGCCGGCGTCATGTTCTCGATCGACACCGAGACCGGCTTCGACAAGGTGGTATTGATAAACGCCGCCTGGGGGCTGGGCGAGAACGTCGTCCAGGGCGCCGTCGATCCCGACGAGTACCAGGTCTTCAAGCCGTTGCTGGCCGAGCCGGGGCTCGTGCCGATCGTCGAGAAGCGCCGCGGCGCCAAGGCACGCAAGATGCTCTACGCGAGCGGCGAGCGGCCGACGCGCAACGTCCCGACCGCCGAGGCCGAGCGCGAGGCGTTCGTCCTCACCGACGACGAGGTCCTGCGCCTCGCCCGCTGGGCCTGCGCGATCGAGGCGCATTACGGCATGCCGATGGACATGGAGTGGGCCAAGGACGGGCGCACGGGCGAGCTTTTCATCGTCCAGGCGCGGCCGGAGACGGTCCAGTCGCGGCGCGCCGCCGGGGCGCTGCGCACCTACGCCGTCACCGCCAAGGGGCCGGAGCTGGTGCGCGGGCTGGCGATCGGCGACGCTGCGGTCACCGGCACGGTCTGCCTGATCCGCAGCGCGGCCGAGATCGACCGCTTCGTCGACGGTGCGGTGCTGGTCACCGAGACGACCGATCCCGACTGGGTACCGATCATGAAGCGCGCCGCGGCGATCGTCACCGACACCGGCGGGCGCACCTCGCACGCGGCGATCGTCAGCCGCGAGCTCGGCCTGCCGGCGATCGTCGGTACCGGCGACGCCACCCGCCGGCTCCACGACGAGCAGGAGGTCACCGTCTCCTGTGCCGAGGGTGACACCGGCTTCGTCTATGCCGGTACGGCCGCGATCGAGGTCCGTGAGCTGGCCCTCGACGCGATCCCGGCGACCCGCACCAAGGTCATGCTCAACCTCGGCAATCCGGCCTCGGCCTTCCGCTGGTGGCGGCTGCCGGCGGACGGCGTCGGCCTCGCCCGGATGGAGTTCGTCATCTCCAACCACATCAAGGTCCACCCCATGGCGCTGGTCCGCCCCGGGCAGGTCGCCGATCCGGCGGCGCGCCGCGCGATCGAGGCGCTGACCCGCCTCTATCCCGACCCGGCGGAGTACTTCGTCGACCGGCTGGCCCGCGGGCTGGCCCGGATCGCCGCCGCGCTGCATCCGCGCCCGGTCATCGTGCGCATGAGCGACTTCAAGACCAACGAGTATGCCGGGCTGCTCGGCGGCGCCGCGTTCGAGCCGCAGGAGGAAAACCCGATGCTCGGCTTCCGCGGCGCCTCGCGCTACTATTCCGAGCGCTACCGCGAGGGCTTCGCCCTCGAATGCCGCGCGATCCGGCGCCTGCGCGAGACCATGGGCTTCCGCAACGTGATCGTGATGATCCCGTTCTGCCGGTCGGTCGGGGAGGCCGACCGCGTGCTCGAGGTGCTGGCCGCGGAGGGGCTGCGACGCGGCGAGCAGGGCCTCGAGGTCTACGTCATGTGCGAGATCCCGTCGAACGTGATCCTGGCTGAGGCGTTCGCCCGGCGCTTCGACGGCTTCTCGATCGGCTCCAACGACCTGACCCAGCTCACCCTCGGCGTCGACCGCGATTCGGCGCTCCTCGCCGATCTGTTCGACGAGCGCGACGAGGCCGTGCAGTGGATGATCCGCGCGGTGATCGAGGCGGCGCGCCGCGCCGGGGCGAAGATCGGCCTGTGCGGCCAGGCGCCGAGCGACCACCCGGCCTTCGCCCGGTTCCTCGTCGCCTGCGGCATCGATTCGATCTCGGTCAGCCCGGACAGCTTCGTCGCCGTCAAGCACCACGTCGCCGAGGCCGAGGCCGAGGTGCCGCCCGGCTGACCCTTCCCTCCGGTCGTGCCCGGCCGCTGTCGGCTGACGGCAGGCCCACAGTCCTTCTCGCTTGACTTTGGTCCTAGTTTCGGCGATAGCATCGCGGCGATGCCGCCCCGCCGCCCGCGCCTCGTCCGCCGCGTCCAGCTCGCCCGCCGCCTCGCCGCCGGGCTCGACCCGGCCCGTGCCGCCCAGGCCGCCCGCTGCCCCGCGGAGCTCCTCGAGCA
>CALKJU010000115.1 GCA_937995535.1 uncultured Alphaproteobacteria bacterium | reverse complement strand
CACCGCACCGCGGCCGGGCTGCAGGCGGCGATCGTCGTCGAGCAGGGCCGCTGGACCGCCGCCGCCGCGGGCCCCGATCCGCAGGCCGACCCGCTGGGCGCCGCCGTCCACGCCCTGCACCGCGCCGCCGCCGCGAGCCGCAGCGCGCCGCCGCCCGCGCGGACGCCCGAGCCGATCCGGGAGAAGCAGCGCGACGCGCTCACCGCCCGGCTCATGCACGCCTTCGCCCAGGCCGGCCCGGCGGAGCGCCTCGCCCTCGAGCGCCTCGATGACCGCGGCCTCGAACGCCTCGCCCGCCGGCTGCTGCGCACCCCCACCCACCCCCGCCCGGCCCAGCCCCAGGGGCCGTGAGGGGGGCGAGAGGGTCAGGCGGCGATGGCCGGGCGGTCGTGCTTCGCCTGGCCCACCGAGCGCTCCAGGATCTCGACGATCTCGCGACACTCGGCCTCGGTCTTGAGCAGACCCGGCTTCCACTGCAGCACGCGCGGGTCGAGCTGGCTGAAGATCGCCCAGACGCCGTTCTCGTAGAGACGGCGCATGACCAGCTTGGCGCCCTCGGGATGGTCGAACTCGAGGCCCATGATCAGCCCGTTCTGCCGCACGCCGGTGAAGAAGTCGGCGTGCAGCGCCTGGATCTTGGGCAGCTCGGCGGCGAAGAAGGCGGCGACCCGCCGGCCGTTCTCGACCACCTCCGGGCGCTGGGTGATCTCCAGCACCTTGATCGCGACGCAGCAGCCGAGCTCAGCGCCGCCGCCGGTGCTGATGTGCGCGAAGCCGTCCTCGTGCAGCCAGGAGGCGGCGTGCGGTGCCACCAGCACGCAGCCCAGGGTGTAGAGCCCACCCGAGATGCCCTTGGCCGTGACCAGGATGTCCGGCTCGACGCCGTAGCCGTAGACGGCCCACATCACCCCGGTGCGCATCAGACCGGTCTGCACCTCGTCGGCGATGTAGAGCGCCCCGTGCGCTTCGCAGATGCGCTTGACCGTGGGCAGGTAGCCCTCGGCCGGCATCGGGAAGCCATAGGTGGCGGGGATCGTCTCCATGATCACCGCCGCCGGCCGGTGCCGGCGCACCGCGTCCTCCATCGCGTCGAGATCGTTGAACGGAACCTGGATGAACTCGTCGGGGCGATCGGAGAGGAAGCGCTTCGTGTAGCGCTCGTCGGCCGTGCCCAAAGCGAGGCCGGTGTGCCCATGATAGCCTTTCAGGATCGAGACGATCTTCTTGCGCCCGGTGGCGGCCCGCGCGGTCTTGATCGCGATGTCGACGGCCTCGCCGCCGCCCGAGCCGTAGATCGTGTACTGCAGCCGGTCGCCGGTTGTGGCGGCCAGGTCCTCGGCCAGCGCGGTGCGCGCCAGTGCGGCGAAATGGTGGTTGCCGATGTCGAACCACTCGGTCGCGTCCTTGAGCGCCTGGACGAGCTCCGGGTGGCGGTGGCCGAGATTGTAGGTTCCGCCGTTGAGATGCATGTTGTACAGGCGCTTGCCGCTCCAGTCGTACATGAAGTAGCGCTCGCGCCGGTCGATCACGAGATCGACCCCGGCATCCTGCCAGAACTGGGTCTTGTGCGGGTTCCAGTAGCGCTTCGAGCGGGCGAAGAAGTCCGCCTTGCTCGCGAACCGGGCCTTGATCGGGTTCTCGCTCATGCCTCGCTCCCTTGCGCCGGCGCGGAGCGCCGGTCGGCGACGATGACCTCCACACCGCCGCGGGCCAGCGCATCGCCCAGTGGCGCCTGCGGCTCCCGGTCGGTGACCAGCGCGCCGATCTCCGCCCAGCGGCCGTAGATCGCCACCGCACGCTGGTCGAACTTGCGATGGTCGGCGACGATCATGGTGAACGCGGCACGCTCGAGCATCGCGCGGTAGACCGCGGCGGCGAGCGGGCTCGCATCGCACGGCCCGTCGACGGTCAGCCCGGTCGCGCCGAGGATCGCCCGGTTGGCGTGGTAACCGGCGAGGAAGGCGGTGGTCTCGGGGCCGAGCAGGCAGCCCTCCATGGCGTCGTAGCGGCCCGGCGTCATGATCACGGTGATGGTCGGATTGCTCGACAGCACCGTGGCGGCGCCGAAGCTGTGCGTGATGGCGGTGATGTCGCGGCAATCGGCGGCCATCCGCCGGGCGACGTGGACGGTGGTGGCGCCGGCACCGATCAGCACCACCTCGCGCGGCCGGATCAGCCGCACCGTCGCCGTGGCGATGCGCTGGCGCTCCTCGACCATCATCGCGTGCCGCTCGCGAATCGCCGGCTCGCTCGTCAGCGGCCGCACCGCGCCGCCATAGGTCCGGCTGATCAGCCCGCGCTCGCCGAGCTCGTCGAGATCGCGGCGGACGGTCTCGGTGGACACGCCGAGCTCGGCGGCGAGCTGCGCCACGCGCAAGGTCGGCGCGGCGCGCAGCTCGGCGACGATCCGCTCGTGGCGCTGCGTCTTGCTCAGCCGCGGCTCGGGCTCGCCCGTCACGGCGCCAGCTCCTCGAGCCGGCCGGCCAGCGCGGCGAGATCGAGCACCGTGAAGCGGTCGCGGATCTCACGCGCGCCGAGGACGGCGCGACGGTAGGTCGCCCGGTCGAGGCCCAGATCCTCGGGCCTGGTCGGCGCGCCGGCGCGCTCCAGGACCGCGCGCAGCTCGGCCGTCGGGCGGCCGACGGCGCGCAGCCGGGCAACGATCGTGGGCCAGTCCTCGCGCAGCCGCGCCGCCAGCGCCGCGGTCGCCGGGCCGTCGAGCCGCTTGCGCGCGACCTCGGCCCAGCAGGCGCGGCCGAGCTGGTCGCCGTAGCGGGCGACCAGCGTCGCCTCGTCGAGCGGCTCGGGTCCCGGCAGCGGCGGCGGGCCGGCCAGCACGGCCTCGTGCAGCGCCGCCACGGTCAGCGTCGTGACCGCGATCTGCTCGCCGTGGAAGGCCGGTGGGCGGGCCGGATCGGCCAGCATGTCGAGCCAGTGGCTGATCAGATGCTCGGCCTGGCTGGCCGGCGCGCTGGAGCCACAGATGGCCATGCCGAAGCCGGACAGGACCAGGGTCCGGGCGAGGCAGGCGAGCGCCGCGCGGTCGCCGCGGGCAAGGCCCTCGGATTGCGCAAGGAGGTGCGGCTCGTCGGCGGCGAGCAGGGCGAACGGCGCTTCGCGGTAGGGCGTGCCGAGCAGCAGGTGCGACAGGAGCCAGTCGGTCTGCGCGGTCGGGCGGCAGATCGAGTCGCCGAGCCCGGCGCAAGTCAGCCGGGGCGGGGCGGCGGCCGCCACGTCGAGGTCGAGGAACACGCCCTCGGCGGCCACCGCGGCGAGCGTCCGCTTGTGCCCGCCCTGGGTGATCGCCGCGTTCTCGGAGGCGTAGCCGTTCATCGACAGCGCGGTACCGAAGACGCAGTAGCGCCGCCCCGTGAGCTTCGCCGTGTAGCGGGTGAGATCGTTGATCGTGCCCGAGCCCACCGCGATCAGCGAGGCGGCGGCGGCGGAGCGCTGGCACAGCTCCGCGACGGCCGCATCGTCGGCGTGCGGCGGCCGGGCGAAGACCACCGGGACGACCGCGCGGCTCGGGCGCAGCGCCGCAGCCACCGCGTCGCCCAGCACGGCCCAGGTCGCCGGGTCGGCGACGAGCGCGTGCGGCGCGGGCAGGTCGAGCGAACCGATCAGCGCCGGGGCCTCGGCGGCGAGGCCGGTGCCGATCGCCACCCGCCGGGTGCGGACGGAGAGCATCCCGCCGCCGTCGGGATCGGGCAGCCGGCCGGCGAGCAGGCGCGGCAGCGGGTGGTCGGGCGGGCTCAGCACCATGCCTCGTCCATCAGTGGCAGCAGCGCGTCGAACAGCCGCCGGCCGCGCGCTCGGGCGGCCGTGTAGGCCGCGGCCGTGGCCGGGTCGGGCTCGACCGTGCGCGCGACCCGGGCGAGCCCGCGGCCGGCCGTGGCGAGCGTGGGGACGAGTCCGGCCACGACCGCGGCGCAGGCGACCGCGCCCATGGCCGCCGCGTCCTCGGTCTCGACCAGCTCGACCGGGCGCCGCGCCGCCGCGGCGCGGATCTGTGCCCAGAGGAGCGAGCGGGCGCCGCCGCCGACGAGGCGGATGCGGTCGGTGCGCAGGCCCAATGCGGCCAGCCGGTCGATCACCTCGGCCATGGCGAAGGCCGTTCCCTCGAGCACCGCGCGGGCGAGGTGACCGGGGCCATGCGCCGGAGTGAGGCCGTAGACGGCGCCGCGCGCCCGGGCCCGCCAGACCGGCGCCATCGCCCCGGCAAGGGTCGGAAGGATCGTCAGGCCGTCCGATCCCGCCGGGACGGCGGCGGCCAGCGCATCGAGCCGGGCGAAATCGTCCAGGCCAAGCAGGTCGCGCAGCCAGCGCACCACGCCACCCGAGAGCCAGCCGGGGTTCTCGACGTAGAACAGCCCACCGGGAAAGCCGTGGGTCTCGACCATCCCGTCCGCGTCGATCACCGGCCGATCGTGGATCGCGCCGACGATCTCGGCCGTGCCGAGGCAGCACAGCACCAGACCCGGCTCGACGATGCCGGCGCCGAGCGCCGCCGCGAAGTCGTCGCCGGTGCCGACCGCCACGGGCGTCCCCGGCCGGAGCCCGCTGAGCGCGGCGCCGGCGGCGTCGAGCCGGCCCGCGCAGGCCTGGGTCTCGGCCAGCGGTGCCAGCACCTCGGGGTCGATCGCGAACGCGGCCAGCAGGTCCGGGTCCCAGCCGCGCCGCTCGAGACCGTAGAGCATGCTGGTCGAGGCCAGGGCGTGGTCCTGCACGGCCCGGCCGCACAGCCGCTCGACCAGGAACGAGACCGGCTGATGGAAGCGCGTGCCCGGCGGCAGGCGGGCATGGGCGCGCAGCCAGCGGATCTTCGCCGCGAGATGACCGGCGTCGGCGACCTGCCCGGCCCGCGCGCGGACCAGCGCGGGATCGATGCCGGAGAGCTCCTGAGCGGCGCGCCGATCCATCCAGATCAGCGCCGGCGCGAGCGGTTCGCAGCCGGCGTCGACCGCCACCGCGCCGTCGAGCTGGCCGGTGACGCCGACCGCCACCACCGCGTCCGGCCCGATCCCGGCCGCCAGCAGCGCCTCGCCGATCGCCGGCCGGAGCGCCAGGAGCCAGTCGCGCGGATCCTGCTCGGCCCAGCCGGGTCGCGGGTGGTGGACCGCGAGCGGGCGGTCGGCGCGGCCCCGTGGCCGCAGCCGCTCGTCCACGACCAGCGCCTTCAGGCTCTGCGTGCCGACGTCGATCCCGAGCAACACCTAACGGGCCTCGGCCGCCTCGGCGACCGCGGCGCAGTCGGCGAGTACGCCGCGCAGCTGGGCCTCGAGGGTCCCGGCCTGGGGCACCCAGGAGCCATCGAAGATCGCCGAGCCGACGGTGAAGGCGTCGGCCCCGGCGGCGTGGAGCGCGGCCACGCGCGCCTGGCCGACGACGCTGCCGGCGACGATCAGCCGGCCGTCGCCGAGCCCCGCCCGCGCGGCGCGGACCAGCTCCAGCGGATCGGCCTCGGTGGCACGGTAGGCGAGCAGATCCACGCCCGCGCAGCCCAGCGCCCGGAACCGGCGACAGTCCTCGGCGACCTCGGCGGCGGTCCCACCGAGCTTGGTCGGATGGTCGTGCGGGCGCCCCGGGAAGGGAAAGTAGGCGATCGCGCTGCCGTCCAGGATCGCCAGGATGTCCGCGGCCTGGACGCCGCCGAGGAGGCAGTCGACGCCGAGCGCCACCGCCGTCTCGGCCGAGCGCAGACAGGCCTCGGGCGTGGTCGAGACGACCTCGAGATAGACCGCGGCACCAGCACCCTTGAGACGGCGGGTCAGCTCGGCGGCGACGGGCCGCTCGATGCCCACGTCCTTGAAGCCGACATGGGCCAGCCCGAGCGGCGCGATGGCCCGCGCCACGTCGAGGCAGTCCACGACCGTCCGGTCGTGGCGGGTGAGCATGAAGATGAAGTCCATGGGGCGCGGCCCGTCCGGTGTGGAACCTACGACGCCACTCGTTGGACAAGCAACATTCAGCCTGCCTCCCGGACGCGGCGGACGAGCGCGAGCAGTCCGCCGCCGAGCAACAGCGCACCGGCCGCGGCCAGGGTGGCGAGCGTGCCGAGGGTCGGCACCATCGGCGTGTAGCCCGCGACCATCTTGGCGTAGAGCCATTCGGGCACGGTCGAGTCGGCGCCGGTGGTGTAGAGCGACAGCGGGAAATTGCCCCACGACAGGAGAAAGGCGAACAGCGCCCCCGACCAGATCCCCGGCCAGAGCAGCGGCAAGGTCACCTCGCGCAGCACCATCAGGCGCGACGCGCCCATGTCGGCGGCCGCCTCCTCGAGCGCCGGGTCGAAGCCGTAGACCTGGATGGCGATGACCAGGGTGACGACCGGCACGATCCAGACGAGGTGCGCGACGACCGCGGTCCACCAGGACAAGGGCGCGCCGAGCGCGTTGAACCACAGCAGGAGCGCCAGGCCCAGGACCGGCTGCGGGAAGAAGATCGGCAGCAGCAAGAGCTTCTGATAGAGCCGGCGACCGCGCCAGTCGTAGCGGGCGAAGGCGAGCGCACCCACGAAACCGATGACGACGGCCGCCACGGTCACGCAGGCGGCGATCGCCAGCGAGGTGCGGATCAGGATCCCGATCTCGATCGACGACAGGGTCCGCTCCCACCACGCCGTCGACCATTGCTGCACGGGAAAGCGGAAGTAGCGGGACTGCCCGAGCGAGGCGAGCACGCCGCAGAGGACCGGCAGGTACAGCATCACGACCACGAGCCCGGTCCACAGGCCGATCGCGCGTCTCATCGCCGCCCCAGGATCCGGTCGAGGTCGAGGCGCCACAGGACGAGCAGGACCAGCGTGCCGATCAACAGGGTCAGGAGCACGGCCAGGGCCGAGCCGAGCGGCCAGTTCTGCGCGTAAGTGAAAGCGATCTCGATGTCGTGGGTGATGACGATGACCGACTGGCCGCCGAGCACCTTGGCCTCGGCGACGGCGCCCGCGCCCAGCACGAAGGTCAGCAGGAAGCCGATCAGGATGCCCGGCATGGCCAGCGGCAGCTCGACCTCGCGCCAGATCTGCAGCCGCGAAGCGCCCATGTCGCGGGCGGCGTCGATCAGGTCGCGCGGCACCATCGCGAGCCCGAGGGTCAGGGGGAACAGCATAAAGGGCAGGTACACGTAGACCATGCCGAAGAGGATCATGCCGGGGGTGAACAGGACGTCGGGACCGCCGATGCCGAGGAGGGTCCGCAACGTGCCGTCGAGCACCCCACCCTTGATGAAGAACAGCACCCAGCCGTAGAGGCGGACGTTCTCGCTGATGAACAGCGGGAAGACGAACAGGAGCCCGACCAACCCGGCCCAGCGGCCGAACAGCCGGGCGAGCCCGTAGGCGATCGGATAGGCGATCGCCGCCAAGAGCACGACCGTCGCCGCCGCGAGGAGCAGCGACCAGGCGAAGCTCAGCCAGACCGTGTTGGCCGGGTCGAGGATGGTCCGATAGTTGGCCAGGGTGAGGCTGCGGAAAACGTCGAAGCTGCGCGGTGTCGCCAGCGAGTAGGCGGTGACCGCGACCAAAGGTGCGGCGAAGCCGAGCAGGAGCAGGATCCCGACCGGGATGGCGTGGCGCGGGCCGGGGCCGAGGCGCACCCCTTCAGTCCTCGAGGAAGAGCTGGTCGCGCACGTCCCAGCCGACGAGCACGGGCGCGCTCGGGTCCCCGGCGAAGGCGTCGCCGCGCGAGCGCTCGACGACCAGCACCTTCTCGCCGACCCGGATCTGGTACTGCAGCCGCGAGCCGAGGCTGTACTCGTTGTAGAGCAGGCCCTCGACGACGTTGTCGGCGGCGTCGCGGGCGCTCACGAAGCGCATCAGCTCCGGGCGAATGACCAGATGGCCGCGCTCGGCGGTGGCATCGGCGCGGAAATGGCCGGCGAGGTCGAGCCCCTCCCAGGTGCCATTGCCGTTGCGCCGCACCGGGATCTGGTTGACCTCGCCCATGAAGGCGGCGACGAACAGATTGCGCGGGCGCTGATAGATGTCCTCGGGCGTGCCGACCTGGACCAGGCGGCCCTGGTGCATCACCCCGATCCGGTCCGACATCACCATCGCCTCCTCCAGCGAGTGGGTGATGTAGATGAAGGTCTTGCCGGTCTCCTTGTGGATGTCCTTGAGCTCCTTCTCGAGCGTCTTCCTGAGCTTGTAGTCGATCGCCGAGAGCGGCTCGTCGAAGAACAGGATCTCCGGGTCGTAGGCGAAGGCGCGGGCCAGCGCGACGCGCTGCCGCTCGCCGCCGGAGCATTTCTGCACGTTCTTGCCGTAGTAGTCGGCGGGCAGGCGGACCATCGCCATCAGCTCGTGCGCCCGCCGGCGCCGCTCGGCCGCCGCCACACCCCTCACCTTGAGCGGGAACTCGATGTTCTGGCCGACGGTGCGATGGGGGAACAGCGCGAGCGACTGGAAGACGAGGCAGGTCGGCCGCTTCTCCGGTGGCAGGTCGTTGATCCGCCGGCCGCGCAGGACGATGTCCCCCTCGCTCGGCGTCTCCAGCCCGGCGAGCATGCGCAGGAGCGTCGTCTTGCCCGAGCCGGACGGCCCGACGATGGTCAGGAACTCGCCCTCCTCGACATCGAGGACGAGGCGGTCGACGGCGCGGAGCTGGCCGAAGGTCTTGCCGACCCCGGCCAGCCGGAGGATCGGCTCAGCCACGCGCGCGCTTGGCCGCCGTCATCAGGTCGAGCGCCTGGTCGTAGTCGGGGACGATGTCGTACTCGACGCAGCGGGCCATCTCCTCCTCGAGGCTGTCCCACTGGATGGCGTCGAGCTCCTCCGCCGTGAACAGCGCGAAGCAACGCGGATCGCCCATCTGCGTCACCGGATTGAAGGTGCCCTCGGCGAACGCCACCACGTGCGCCACCTCCGGGTCCTGCACGTATTTCAGGAACTCCTGCGCCAGCGGGGAGAGCTGCGGGTTGGCGACGGTCGAGGTGATCTCGATCCAGGCGATCCCGCCCTTGCCGTCCATCGGCCCGCGCAGCGGGGTGATGCCGCGAATGTTCGGGTTGCCGTCGGCGCGCGCCGGGCTCGCCGAGTAGGTTCCGCCGGTCATGTGGAAGCCGATCTCGCCCGAGATCAGCGCCTGGTTCATGGTCGCGATGTCGCCGACCAGCTTGGCCCCGCCGAACACCCGGCGCGCGGTCTCCTCGAACTTGGCCAGTTCGTCCGCGCTGTGCTCGCGGAACGGGTCGATCCCGGCCACGACGAAGATGTTGAAGACGTTCCAGTCGTCCGATTCGAGGATGCCGTACTTGCCGGCATTGGCCGGATCGTTGAACAGGTCCCAGCCGACATCCTCCGCGGTCGCGCGCGACACGGCATCGGTGTTGACCACGAAGCTGTACGGACCGAAGCGCTGGACGATGCCGAGCAGGTCGTTGCCGTCGGCGCTCATCGCCCATTTGTAGGGCGGGTGGAACTCCGGCAGCATCAGCTCGAAGAACGGCTCGAACTCGGCGCGCGGCAGGGGCGTGATCAGGCCCTCCGGGTACATCACCTCGCGCGCCCAGGGATTGTTGACGTTGATCAGGTCCCAGACATTGGTCTCGCCGGCGCGCAGCCGGTTGATCATGGTCGGGTCGTTGGTCAGCGACTCCGCGCGCACCGTGGCACCCTTGGCCTGGCGGAACGGATCCAGGACCTGCGCCGAGTTGTAGCCCTCCCAGCAGAGGATGTTCAGCTCGTTGGCGCGCTGCGCGAGCGCCCGGCGGCTCGCGAACGGCAAGGCGCCGAGACCCGAGGCGGCGGCCGCCGCCACGGTCTGCAACAGGGTACGGCGAGGCAAGCGGTGCATCGGCGGCATCCTCCCGGTTCTCTCTGTTGGAGGTTACACGGGGCTTTGTGGGCTTTACAACATCGGAGCGGCCTCGCTACTCCGACCCCAGGGAAACTCGTGGGAGGCCGCCGATGGCCGAGAGCGGCGCCGAGTACACCGAGGGCGTGCTGGCCGATATCGAGGCGCGGGTGCACACCGCCTTGCCGCTCTGGGGTCTGCCCGCGAACAGCGCCGTCACGCTGCTCAATATCTCGGAGAACGCCACCTTCCGCGCCGACGCCCCGGACGGCCGGCACCTGGTCGTGCGGGTCCATCGCATCGGCTACCACCAGCCGGACGAGATCCGCTCCGAGCTCGCCTGGATCGATGCGCTGCGGGCCGAGAACGTGGTCGCCACGCCCGAGCCGCTGCGCGCGGTGGACGGCGAGCTGGTGCAGACGCTTCCGTCGCCATCGGGCCTGCCGGCGCGGCAGGCGGTGGCGTTCGCCTTCGAGCCGGGACGCGAGCCCGACCAGGGTGCCGCTCTCGAGCCCTGGTTCGAGACGCTGGGCGAGATCTGCGCGCGCATGCACCTGCACGCCAAGCGCTGGCCGCGACCGGCGGGCTTCCGGCGCAAGACCTGGGACTTCGACGCGATGCTCGGCGACCGCCCGCTGTGGGGGCGCTGGCAGGACGCGATGGGTCTGGACGACGCCGGCCGCCGCCAGCTCGGCCGGGTGGTCGAGGCTCTGCGCGCGGCTCTCGCCCGCTACGGTCAGGGCCCCGACCGCTTCGGCCTGATCCACGCCGACCTGCGCCTCGCCAACCTGCTGGTCGACGGCGCGCGGCTCGCGGTCATCGACTTCGACGACTGCGGCTTCTCCTGGTTCGTCTACGACTTCGCCGCGGCGGTGAGCTTCTTCGAGCACGAGCCCTTCGTGCCGGAACTCGCCGCGGCCTGGGTGCGCGGCTACCGGCGGGTCGCGCCGCTGGCGGCCGAGGACGAGGCGGCGATCCCGCTGTTCGTCATGCTCCGCCGGGCGCTGCTCACCGCCTGGGTGGCGAGCCACGCCGAGACCCCGCTCGCCCAGGAGATGGGCGTGGCCTACACCCAGGGCACGCTGGCGCTGGGCGAGGCGTTCCTGTCCCGCCACGGCTGAGGGAGGTCACCGATGTTCGCGTCGCTCAACGACCGGGTCTGCATCGTCACCGGCTCGAGCAAGGGGATCGGGCGCGGGATCGCGCGGCGCTTCGGTGCGGTCGGCTGCAAGGTGCTGGTGGTCGCCCGCCACGTCGAGGGGGCCGAGCGGGTGGCTGGCGAGATCACCGCGGCCGGGGGTAAGGCGGCCGCGTTCCAGGGCGACGTGACCAGCCCGGAGTCCATGGACGCCATGGCCCGGGCCGCGGTCGAGCGCTGGGGCGGGATCGACATCCTGTGCGCCAACGCCGGGATCTTTCCGGCGGCCAAGCTGGCCGAGATGACCGCGGCCGATTTCGACCATGTGATCGCCACCAACCTCAAGGGCACCTTCCTCGCGATCAAGGCCTGCCTGCCGGCGCTCAAGGCCCGCGGCCAGGGACGGATCGTCGTCACCTCGTCGATCACCGGGCCGATCACCGGCTATCCCGGCTGGACCCATTACGGTGCCAGCAAGGCCGGGCAGCTCGGCTTCATCCGCACCGCGGCGATCGAGCTGGCGCCGTCGCGGATCACCATCAATGCGGTCATGCCGGGCAACATCATGACCGAGGGCCTGGACGGGCTCGGGCAGGACTATCTCGACAAGATGACCGCCTCGATCCCGCTGCGCCGGCTCGGCTCGGTCGACGACATCGCCAACGCCGCGCTCTTCTTCGCCACCGACGAGGCGGCCTACATCACCGGCCAGACGCTGGTGATCGACGGCGGGCAGGTGCTCCCGGAATCGATGATGGCGCTCGACGAGATGGGCGGCTGACGCGGGACCGCTCAGTCGAAGCGGCGCACCGCTGCGGGCAGCGCGCGCTCGACCGCCGCCTCGAGCTGGTCGAGCGCTTGGCGCAGCTCGCCGAGCAGAGGGAGCAGCGAGGCGCCGATGGGGCCGCCCTCGCCGCACAGGATCAGATCGAGCGTTCCGCGCGCCGCCTGCAGCGGCGTGCGCAGGAGATCACCCGGATCATGATCCAGGAGCGCGTCCTCGGGGTCGTCCGGAGCGCCGTCCGGACGACGGTCAGGCTGCACCGTCCCGGGCCTCCTCCGTCCACTTCGGTAAGGCTAGCGGGTCGCGGTGAACGGAGGCTTAACGGCGCTCAGCCGTCGGGCCGGTAGTTGGGTGCCTCGCGGGTGATCGCGACGTCGTGGACATGGCTCTCGCGCAGACCGGCATTGGTCACGCGCAGGAAGCGGCAGCCGGTCTGCATCGCGGCGATGTCGCGGTTGCCGGTGTAGCCCATGGCGGCGCGCAGGCCGCCGACGAGCTGGTGGACGATCGTCGCCACCGGGCCGCGATAGGGCACGCGGCCCTCGATCCCCTCCGGCACCATCTTGAGGGTGTCGCGGATCTCCTGCTGGAAGTAGCGGTCGGCCGAGCCGCGGGCCATGGCCCCGAGCGAGCCCATCCCGCGATAGGCCTTGTAGGACCGCCCCTGGTACAGAAAGACCTCGCCCGGGGCCTCATCGGTCCCGGCGAACATCGAGCCGATCATCGCGCAGTCGGCGCCGGCGGCGATCGCCTTGGCGAGGTCGCCCGAGGTGCGGATCCCGCCGTCGGCGATCAGCGGCACCCCCTTGCGCCGGCAGGCCGCGCGCGCGGCGAGGAGTGCCGCGAGCTGCGGCACGCCGACCCCGGCGACGACCCGCGTGGTGCAGATCGAGCCTGGGCCGATGCCGACCTTGACCGCGTCGGCCCCGGCCTCGATCAGCGCCTCCGCACCGCCGCTGGTGGCGACGTTGCCGGCGACGATCTGCACCGCGTTGGACAGGCGGCGGATCGCCGCCACACCGTCCAGCACGCCGCGCGAGTGGCCGTGCGCGGTGTCGACCACGATCACATCGACCCCGGCGGCGATCAGCGCCTCCGCCCGCTCGAAGCCGGCGCGGCCGGTGCCGGTGGCGGCGCCCACCCTGAGCCGCCCGGCGTCGTCCTTGCAGGCGTTCGGATGCGCCTGTTCCTTCTCGATGTCCTTGACGGTGATCAGGCCGATCAGCCGGTAGTCCTCGTCGACCACGAGCAGCTTCTCGATCCGGTACTGGTGCAGCAGCCGGCGTGCCTCCTCGCGCGGGATGCCCTCGCGGACGGTGATCAGCCGCTCGTGCGTCATCAGCGCGCGGACCGGCGTATCGTTGCGGTCGACGAAGCGCACGTCGCGGTTGGTGAGGATGCCGACCAGCCGGCCGCCGGCACCGTCGACCACCGGCAGGCCGGTGATGCGGTGCCGCGCCATCAGGGCGCGGGCCTCGGCGAGGGTCGCCTCGGGCGTCACGGTGACCGGGTTGACGACCATCCCGGCCTCGAATTTCTTGACCTGGCGGACCTGCGCCGCCTGCTCCTCGACCTCGAGGTTCTTGTGCACGATGCCAATGCCGCCATGCTGCGCCATGGCGATCGCCATGGGCGCTTCGGTCACCGTGTCCATGGCCGCGGAGAGCAGCGGCACGCCCAGCTCGATGTGCCGGGTGAGCCGCGTGCGGACCTCGGTCTCGCCCGGCAGCACCTCCGAGTAGGCCGGCTCCAAGAGGACGTCGTCGAAGGTCAACGCCTCGCCGATCGCGACCGTTTCGCCCGCGCCCATGAACTCCTCGTCGGTCCGAAGAAGATCACGGCTCTATAGCGATCTTGACGCGGTGGGACTAGCGTCCGGGCATGCTCCGTCCCGCCGCCTCCCTCGCCGCCGGCCGCCGCCACGCCCTGCACCGCGCCGCCCGTGCGATACTCCTGCTGCTGTCCCTGGCTGGACTGTGGCTGGGATTCCGCGAGGCGGCCTGGACGGTCGAGGCGATCCGCCACCACGGGCCGGTGGTGCTGCCCGAGGACGACACGGCGCTGCGCGACACGCTCCTGGGGGCGCTCGCCGCGGCGGTGCTGCGCTTCGACTTCGACGGTGGCATCCGTGAGGCGCTGGCCGACGACGACCTCGACCGCGCCACGCTGCTCCACGAGGTCGCGAGCCGCAGCGGCGTCACGCTCGCGGCCGACACGGCGGCCGCCTACGCCGCCGCGACCACGCCCGCGGCGCGGCTCTGGCGCTCGTTGCGCGACTGCGGCGGCGGGGCGCTGACGGGCCACGCGGCCAGCATCACCGGGCTCGGCTGCGTGCTCGCCTCCGACCTCGCCGTCCCGCTCTATGCCGATGCCCGCGACGCCACCGTCCAGGCGGGGCGCTGGCTCGCCGGCCGCCCGGTCGATCCGCTGATTCTCGGCCTGTCCTTGACCGGGCTCGGGTTCGCCGCGGCGCAGCCCGCGACCGACCTCGTCAAGGCGACCCTGCGCTTGCGCCGCGTCGATGAGGGCCTACGCGCGACCCTCCGCGCCGAGCCGGCCAAGGCTGCGGGCGAACTGGCCGGCTTGTGGCGGGCGGGCGGCACGCGCGCGCTCACCACCAGCCTGCGCGAGGCCGACGACCTCGCCACGCTGGCGCTGCACCGCCGCGTCGTCGCCGCCGCCGGTGCCGACGGCACCGCGGCCATCGCCATCCTCGGCCGTCGCCTGCCGGCCGCGTTCCGCGGCTGGCAGGTCACCCGGCCACTGCTCGTCCGCCTCGCGCTCGCCGGCTCGCTGGCCTCGCTCGCCGGCGCGCTCCTGCTCGGGCTCCTCGCCCAGGACGTTGCCGTCCGCGTCGCCCGCCGGATCGGCCTCGACCTCCTCGCGTGGCGGCTGGGCGCGGTCGGGCGATCGACCTGTCCGGCCGCTTGACGGCGCGCCCGGTGAGCGCTTTCTGGCTCCGTTCGAGGCGCGGGAGGCGGTGATGGCGGAGAGCGGGAAGAACACGCGGCGGCTGCGCAGCCAGGACTGGTGGGGCATGGACACCCACGAGCCCGACATGACCGCGCTCTATCTCGAGCGGCAGCTCAACTATGGCCTGACCCGCGCCGAGCTGCAATCGGGCCGGCCGGTGATCGGCATCGCCCAGACGGGCTCCGACCTGAGCCCGTGCAACCGGCACCATCTGGAGCTCGCGGCACGGGTCAAGGACGGGATCCGCGACGCCGGCGGCATCCCGCTCGAGTTCCCGATCCACCCGATCCAGGAGACGACCAAGCGGCCGACGGCGATGCTCGACCGCAACCTGGCCTATCTGTCGCTGGTCGAGTGCCTCTACGGCTATCCGTTCGACGGCGTGGTGCTGACCACCGGCTGCGACAAGACCACGCCGGCCTGCATCATGGGGGCGGCGACCGTCAACATCCCGGCCATCGTGCTCTCCGGCGGGCCGATGCTGAACGGCTGGTACGACGGCAAGCTCGCCGGCTCCGGGATGGTCGTCTGGCACGCCCGCCAGCTCCTCGCCAAGGGCGAGATCACCGTCGAACAGTTCATGGAGATGACCTGCGCCAGCGCGCCCTCGGTCGGCCATTGCAACACCATGGGCACGGCCAGCTCGATGAACGCGATGGCCGAGGCGCTGGGCATGTCGCTGACCGGCTGCTCGGCCATTCCCGCACCCTACCGCGAGCGCGGCCAGATGGCGTACCTGACCGGCAAGCGGATCGTCGAGATGGTCTGGGAGGATCTCACCCCGCGCAAGATCCTGACCCGCAAGGCGTTCGAGAACGCGATCTGCGTCGCCGCCGCGGCCGGATGCTCGACCAACTGCCCGCCGCACGTCATCGCCATCGCGCGGCACATCGGCGTCGAGCTCGACATCAAGGACTGGGAGCTCGGCCGCGACATCCCGCTGCTGGTCAACATGCAGCCGGCCGGGGAGTATCTGGGCGAGGAGTTCTTCCGCGCCGGCGGCGTCCCGGCGGTGATCAAGGAGCTGATCAAGGCCGGCCGCTTCCACACCGACGCGCTCACCTGCACCGGCAAGACCATGGGCGAGAACCACGAGGGCGTGCCGTTCTCGCCCGACCGCCGGGTGATCCGCCCTTACGAGGACCCGCTCAAGCCCGAGGCCGGGTTCTGCATCATCAGCGGCAACATCTTCGATTCGGCGGTGATGAAGACCTCGGTCGTGACACCCGAGTTCCGTTCGAAGTACCTGGAGCATCCCGATCATCCCGGGATCTTCGAGGGCCGCGCGGTGGTCTTCGAGGGTCCCGAGGACTATCATGAGCGGATCGACAGCCCGGAGCTCGACATCGACGAGGACTGCTTCCTGTTCATTCGCAACTGCGGGCCGGTCGGTTATCCGGGGGCGGCCGAGGTGGTCAACATGCGTCCGCCGACCAAGCTGATGCGCCGCGGCATCCGGGCCCTGCCGACGATCGGCGACGGCCGTCAGTCGGGGACGAGCGAGAGCCCGTCGATCCTCAACGCCAGCCCCGAGGCCGCGGTCGGCGGCAACCTCGCGCTCCTGCGCACCGGCGACCGGATCCGCCTCGACATGACCCGCAACCGCCTGGACGTGCTGCTCGACGAGGAGGAGCTGGCGCGGCGCCGGGCCGAGCTGCAGGCGAGTCCGCCCAAGCTCCCGCCGAGCCAGACGCCCTGGCAGGAGATCTACCGCACCTATGTCGGCCAGCTCGCGACCGGCGCCTGCCTGGAGCCGGCGGTGCTGCACCTCAATGTCGCGGAGACGCGCGGCACCCCGCGCCGCAACCACTGAGGGCGCCATGAGCAGCGGCCGTTTTCTCGCCAGGGCCGAGGTGTCGGCGGAGCCGGTGCCGTTCGGCACCACCCGCTGGCTGAGCCGGCCGGCGACCAGTGGTGCGCGGGCTCTGGCCGTGGTCGAGGTGACGCTGGAGCCGGGCCAGGGCCACGCCTTCCACCTCCACCCGAACCAGGAGGAGGTGATCTACGTCGTGGCCGGCGAGGTCGAGCAGTGGCTCGAGCGCGAGCGCCGCACGCTCGGCGCGGGCGACGCCGTGTTCATCGGCAAGGGTGTCGTCCACGCCTCGTTCAACACCGGTGGCGGTCCGGCGCGGCTCGTGGCGATCCTCGGCCCCTGCGTCGGCGAGAGCGGCTACGAGGTGGTCGAGGTGGCCCACGAGGCGCCGTGGAAGGACCTGCGCTGACCGGCTAGCCGGCCGTGACCAGCGTTGGGAGCGCGGCGAGGTCGGGCAGCGTGCCGGCCAGTTCGCCGGGCAGCGGCTCCGGAGGCGCCCCGGTGCGGTTCACCCACCAGGTGCGGAAGCCGAAGCTCGCGCCGCCATGCGCGTCCCAGGCGTTGGCGCTGACGAAGCCGATCCGCGCCCGGCGCAGGCCGAGCACGGTCTGGGCGTGCTGGTAGACGCGCGGGTCCGGCTTGAAGACGCCCACCGCCTCGACCGAGAGGACGTGATCGAGCAGGCCGGCGAGGCCCGCCGCGGCCACGGCGTCGTGCAGCATCTCGGGCTCGCCGTTGGACAGGATGGCGGTCACCAGGCCCCGGCCGCGCAGCTCGGCGAGCATCGCCGGCACCTCGGGGTAGGCGGCGAGCCGCCGATAAGCGCCGAGCAGCCGGTGGCGCAACGGCGCGTCGGCGATCCCCAGCGCCGCCAACGCATGGTCGAGCGCCTCGGCGGTCACCTGGGCGAAGTCGGCATGACGCCGCATCAACGAGCGCAGCCATGTATATTCGAGCTGCTTGCGACGCCACAGCTCCCCCAGGCGTGGCCCGCGCTCGCCCAGCGCGCGCTCCTCCCCGGCGAGCGCCGAAGCGAGATCGAACAGCGTCCCGTAGGCGTCGAACACCACCGCATCGACCTCGCGCACCATCATCGATCCCCTCTCCGGTCGAGGAGCGGCAGCAGACGACCATGCACGGCCTCGGCCGTCGCTGCCCAGCCCGGCAGACCGGCCCGCGCCGCGAGCGCCCCCTCGCGCAAGGCCCGGCGCAGTGCGGCGTCGTCGAGGAGCTGGCGCAGCGCCTCGCGCAGCGCGCCGCCATCGCCCGTCGGGACGATCATCGCCGCGGCGCGGTCGAGCCAGTCGCCGACGGCCCCGGCATCGGTGGTCACCACCGGCAGCCCGCGCGCCACCGCCTCGGCGACCGCCATCCCATAGCCCTCGTGCCGCGAGCTGGCGACGTAGAGATCGGCAGCCTGCCACAAGCTCTCCAGCTCCGGTTCCGCCAGCTCGCCATGGAGCGTCACCCGCCGGCCCAGCGCGAGGTCGTCCAGCCGCGCGCGCAGCGCCGCGACATGCGCAGGCGCGCGGTCGACGTTGCCCACCAGATCGAGGCGCCAGGCGCGGTCGCCGAGCCCGCCCAGGGCCTCGATCAGCAAGCCATGGTCCTTGCGCGGCACGACCGCGCCGACGCTCAGCAGGCGCAGCTCCGCGGACCCGCCGCCCGGGGAAAGCGGCTTGGGGTCGGTGCCCGGCGGGGCGACGACGATCCGCGCCGCCGCGACGCCGAGCTGTCGGGCGAGCAGGCCGGCCGTCGCCGGCGAGGTGACGACGACGAGGTCGGCGCAGGCGAGGGCGCGGCGCTCGGTCCCGAGCAGGGCCGCCGCGCCGGCCGCCGGGCGGTCGCCCTCGAAGCCGAGCGGATGATGGACGATGACCGCCTGGCGCAGCCGTCCGCGCTGCGCCTCGGCGAGATCGGGCAGGACGCTGAAGGTGAGCTGGTCCTGGAGCAGGACGGTGGCAGCGGGCAGGGCGGCGAGCAGTGCCGCGCTCCGCGTGCGCGCCGCGGCGTCGGGATCGGGAAAGCCGGCCGGCAGGGTCAGGCGTTCGATCGCCCAGCCGAGCGCCGCGAGCCCATCGAGCAGGCGCTGGTCGTAGACCCAGCCGCCGGTGCGCCGGGCGTAGTCGGCGGAGATGGCGAAGGTCAGCCGCCGGCTCATCCGGCCAGCCCGGCCTCCTCGACGGCCTCGATGGCCAGCGCCGCACGCAGCAGCGCGCGGGTGTAGGGATGGCGCGGCCGCTCGAACAGCTCCTCGGTCGGCGCCGCCTCGACGGTCACCCCGTCCTTCATGACCATGACCTGATGGCTCAGCGCCCGGATCACCCGCAGGTCGTGGCTGATGAAGACGTAGGCGAGGCCGTGGCGGGCCTGCAGGTCGCGCAACAAGTCGACGATCTGCGCCTGGACCGACATGTCGAGCGCCGAGGTCGGCTCGTCGAGCACGACCAGACGCGGCTGCAGCACCATGGCCCGGGCGATGCTGATCCGCTGCCGCTGGCCGCCCGAGAACTCGTGCGGGTAGCGGTCCATGGTCGCCGGGTCGAGGCCGACCTCCTCGAGGATCGCCGCGACCCGCGCGCGCCGCTCGGCGGCGTCGCGACCGATGCCGTGGACGAGCAGGCCTTCGGCGACGATCTCGCCGACCGACAGCCGCGGGCTGAGGCTGCCGTAGGGATCCTGGAAGACGACCTGCATCTCGCGGCGCAGCGGCCGCATCTGCCGCCAGCTCCAGCCCTGGATCGAGCGGCCGTCGAAGCGGATCTCGCCCTGGCTCGGCAGGAGCCGCAGCAGCGCGAGGCCGAGCGTGGTCTTGCCGGAGCCGCTCTCGCCGACCACCCCCAGGGTCTCGCCGGCCCGGACCCGCAGGCTGACGCCGTCGACCGCCTTGATGTGGCCCACGGTGCGGCGCAGGAGGCCGCGCTGGATCGGGAAGTGGACGCGGATCTCGCGGCCCTCGACCACCTCCGCGGCGCCCTCGGCCGGGCGGGTCGCGGCACCCTTGGGCTCGGCCGCGAGCAGCATGCGGGTATAGGGATGGGCGGGGCGGGCGAACACCTCCTCGACCTCGCCCTGCTCGACGATCGCACCCTCCTTCATCACCGCGACGCGCCGGGCGACCTTGCGGACGATGGTCAGGTCGTGGGTGATCAGGAGCACGGCCATGCCGAGGCGCCGCTGCAGCTCGCCGAGCAGTGCCAGGATCTGCGCCTGGACGGTGACGTCGAGCGCGGTGGTCGGCTCGTCGGCGATCAACAGGTCGGGCTCGTTGGCCAGCGCCATGGCGATCATCACACGCTGGCGCTGCCCGCCGGAGAGCTGGTGCGGATAGGCGTCGAGGCGCCGCTCGGCCTCCTGCAGGCGGACCATGCGCAACAGCTCGAGGACCCGCTCGCGCGCCGCCCTGCCGCTGAGCCCGCGATGGATCGCCAGCACCTCGCCGATCTGCTTCTCGATCGTGTGCAGCGGGTTGAGCGAGGTCATCGGCTCCTGGAAGATCATCCCGACCCGATTGCCGCGCACCCGGCGCAGCGCCGCCTCGCCGGCGCCGACCAGCTCCGTGCCGTCGAGGCGGATGCTGCCGGTCTCGTGGAACGCCTTCGGATAGGGAAGGAGCTGCAGGATCGAGAGCGCGGTGACCGACTTGCCCGAGCCGCTCTCGCCGACGAGCGCCAGGGTCTGGCCCCGGTCGAGCGTGAAGGAGGCCCGGCGCACGGCCTCGATCACGCGATCGCCGAGGCGAAAGCCGACGCTCAGCTCGCGGACCTCGAGCAGCGTCATTGGGCGGCGCCCTCGCTGGTGAAGACCTTGCGCGGATCGAAGGCGTCGCGGACCGCCTCGCCGACGAAGACGAGCAGCGAGAGCGTCGTGCCGAGCACCACGAAACCGCTGATCCCGAGCCACGGCGCCTGGAGGTTGTTTTTGCCCTGCTGGAGTAGCTCGCCGAGCGAGGGCGAGCCCGGGGGCAGACCGAAGCCGAGGAAGTCGAGCGAGGTCAACGTCGTGATCGAGCCGTTGAGGAGGAACGGCAGGAAGGTCAGCGACGAGACCATCGCGTTGGGCAGGATGTGGCGGAACATGATGGTCACGTTGCCGACACCCAGCGCCCGGGCGGCGCGCACGAAGTCGAAGTTGCGGGCGCGCAGGAACTCGGCCCGGACGAGATCGACGAGGCTCATCCACGAGAACAGGAGCATCAGCCCGAGCACCGTCCAGAAGCCCGGCACGATCAGGCTCGACATGATGATGAGCAGGAACAGCACCGGCAGCCCGCCCCAGATCTCCATGAAGCGCTGCATGCCGAGGTCGACCCAGCCGCCGAAATAGCCCTGCACCGCCCCGGCGGCGATCCCGACGACGGTGCTGAGCACGGTCAGCGTCAGGCCGAACAGAACCGAGATGCGGAAGCCGTAGATGATCCGCGCGGTGACGTCGCGGGCCTGGTCGTCGGTGCCGAGCCAGTTCTGCGCGTTCGGCGGCGAGGGTGCCCGGCCGCCGGGCAGCTCCTTGACCACCGTGTCGTAGCGATAGGGAATCGGCGGCCAGATCATCCAGCCGCGCGCCTCGATGAGTTCGGCGACCTCCGGGTCGCGATAGTCGGCCTCGGTCTCGAAGATGCCGCCGAAGGTCGTCTCCGGATAGGCGACCAGGACCGGCACAAAGAACCGGCCGTCGTAGCGGACCAGCAGCGGCCGGTCATTGGCGATCAGCTCGGCGAACAGCGACAGGACGAACAGGACGAGGAAGATCCAGAACGACCACCAGCCGCGGCGGTTGGCGCGGAAGTTGGCGAGACGGCGGCGGGCGAGCGGGCTCAGGCGCAGCCCCGGGCGTGGCCGGGCAGGGGTCGGGACGGGGGCGAACTCGGCGAGCGTACTCATGCCGCGCGGCGCTCGAAGTCGATGCGCGGATCGACCAGCACGTAGGTGAGATCGGAGATGATCTTGAGCACCAGCCCCATCAGCGTGAAGATGTAAAGCGTGCCGAAGATCAGCGGATAGTCACGGTTGAGCGTCGCCTCGTAGCCGAGCAGGCCCAGCCCGTCGAGCGAGAAGATGATCTCGATCAGCAGGGCGCCGGTGAACAGCACCGAGACGAAGGCGGCCGGGAAGCCGGCGATGATGATCAGCATCGCGTTGCGGAAGACGTGGCCGTAGAGGACCTGCCGCTCGGTCAGGCCCTTGGCGCGCGCGGTGACGACGTACTGCTTGCCGATCTCCTCGATGAAGCTGTTCTTGGTCAGCATGGTCAGCGTGGCGAAGCTGCCGACCAGCATGGCGAGCACCGGCAAGGTGATGTGCCAGAGATAGTCGAGGATGCGCATCGGCCAGCTGAGCGTCTCCCAATTGTCGGAGACCAGACCGCGCAAGGGGAAGATCTGCAGATAGCTGCCGCCGGCGAACAGCACGATCAGGAGGATCGCGAGAAGGAAGGACGGGATCGCGTAGCCGACGATGATCACCCCGCTCGTCCAGACGTCGAACCGCGACCCGTCGCGGACCGCCTTGCGGATGCCGAGCGGGATCGAGACGAGGTAGGTGATCAGCGTGGTCCACAGGCCGAGCGAGATCGAGACCGGCATCTTCTCGATGATCAGGTCGATCACCGAGCGCGAGCGGAAGTAGCTCTCGCCGAAGTCGAAGCGGATGTAGTTCCACAGCATGGTCGCGAAGCGCTCGTGCAGCGGCTTGTCGAACCCGAACTGCCGCTCGAGATCGGCGATGAACCCGGGATCGAGCCCGCGCGAGCCGCGATAGGGCGAGGCCTCGCCGGTCGCCGCCGGGACCGCCGCCACCTCGCCGCTGCCGCCACCAGTGAGCCGGGCGGTCGGCCCGGCCTGGCCGGCGAGCTCGGCCAGCACCCGCTCGACCGGGCCGCCGGGGGCGGCCTGGACGATGAGGAAGTTGAGCAGCATGATCCCGAGCAGGGTCG
Source organism: uncultured Alphaproteobacteria bacterium (assembly GCA_937995535.1). Taxonomy (GTDB): domain Bacteria; phylum Pseudomonadota; class Alphaproteobacteria; order Geminicoccales; family Geminicoccaceae; genus CALKJU01. The sequence continues at coordinate 11,148 of CALKJU010000115.1, read as the reverse complement.
GGATGACGAGGAGCAGCCGACGGACGATGTAGGCCAGCACGGCCGGCGGCTCAGCTGCGGGTCAGCCCACGCGCCCGTCGCCACGCCTCGACCTCGGCCTCCTTCGCCGCGTCGATCCACCACGCGAACAGATCCAGGCCGTATTGCGGGAGGATCTGGGGCCGCCCGAACTTGTCCCAGCGCGCCAGCCGGGTCACCCGATTGTACCAGTGCGGGATGATGTAGAAGGACCATTGCAGGACGCGGTCGAGCGCCGCGCAGGCGGCGGCGAGATCGTCCCGCGTCGGCGCCTCGACGATCTTCTCGATCAGCGCGTCGACGACCGGATCCTTGATGCCGGCATAGTTGCGGCTGCCCGGCGTGTCGGCGGCCGCGCTGCCCCAGAAGTCACGCTGCTCGTTGCCCGGCGACAGGCTCTGCCCCCAGATGTTGGTGATCATGTCGAAGTCGAAGCTGTCGACCCGGCGCCGGTACTGGGCGTCGTCGACCATCCGCAGCGTCACCTGGACCCCGAGGCGCTCGAGGTTCTTGACGAACGGGCTGGCGATCCGCTCGAACAGCCCGCCCTGGTCGAGCATCAGCTCGAAGGCGAGCGGCCGGCCCGTGGCGGCGTTGACGAGCCTGCCACCCTGCACCTCCCAGCCGGCCTCCCTGAGCAGGGTCACGGCCTTGCGCAGATTGTCGCGGATGTTGCCCGAGCCGTCGCTGACCGGCGGGACATACTCCTCGGTGAACACCCGCTCGGGCACCTGCCCGCGATAGGGCTCGAGCAGGGCCAGCTCGGCCGGGCCGGGGAGGCCGGTCGCCTCGAGCCCGGTGTTCTGGAAGTAGGACCGGGTCCGCTCATAGCTGTCATAGAACAGCGTCTGGTTGGTCCACTCGAAGTCGAAGGCGTAGGCGAGCGCCTCGCGCACCCGCGGGTCGGCGAACACCTCGCGCCGGGTGTTGTAGACGAAGCCCTGCACGCCGCCGCCGCCGCGCTGCTCGATCTCCTCGAGCACGAGCATCCCGGCGTCGAGCGCCGGCGAGGCGTAGCCGGTGGCCCAGAAGCGCGAGCTGTTCTCGACCCGGAGGTCGATCCGGCCGGCCTTCATCGCCTCCAGCAGCACGTTCGGATCGCGATAGTACTCGTAGCGGACCTCGCCGTAGTTGAAGCGGCCGCGGACGGCCGGCACCTCGCGCCCCCAATAGTCCGGAACCCGCTCATAGAGGATCGAGCGCCCGGGCTCGAACGACTTCACCCGGTAAGGGCCGCAGCCGAGCGGGATCTCGAGGGTCGACTCGGCGAAGTCCCGCCCCTCCCACCAGTGCTTCGGCAGGACCGGCATCTGGCCGACGATTAGCGGCAGCTCGCGGTTGGTCTTGTCCTCGAACGCAAAGCGTACACGGCCCGGGCCGTCCGCCGTCGCGCTCAGCACGTTCGCGTAGTAGGCGCGGTAGAAGGGCGCCCCCTTGGTCTTGAGCGTCTCGAAGGTCCAGATGACGTCCTCGACGGTCACGGGGCGGCCATCGTGCCAGCGTGCCTCCGGGCGCAGCTCGAACGCGACCCAGGAGCGGTCCTCCGGCGTCTCGATCGAGCGCGCGACCAGCCCGTATTCGGTGAACGGCTCGTCCTGCGACTGGACGGTGAGGTTGTCGACCGTCAGCCCCAGGCCTGCGGCCGGGTCGCCCTTGAGAATGAACGGGTTGAGACTGTCGAAGGTGCCGACCGCGCCGAGCGTGAGACGGCCGCCGGTGGGAGCGTTCGGGTCGACATAGGCGAAATGGGTGAAGTCCGGCGGATAGAGCGCGTCGCCATGCATCGCCAGCGCGTGCGCCGCCCCGGCGGCGAGCACCGGGCGTGGCAGCCAGGGGGCCAGGGCCGCGGCGCCACCGGCGAGGAGGAGCTGACGACGGCAGAGCTGCATGACGGCGTGCGCCCCCGCTGCGATCGTGATGGTCGAGAATCCGTCGTAAGGTTAGTGCACGCGCAGGTGGAAGGGTAGTTTCCGCTGCGTCATGTTCACGCGAGCTGGAGGAGTTCGCGCGCGGCGGCGTGGACGCGGCGGTCGCCCGCGGCCAGGGTGCGGCCCTCGGACCGGAGGGTCAGAGTCCCGCCTTCCCAGTCGGTGACGAGGCCCCCCGCGCCCCCGACGATCGGCACCAAAGCCATGAAGTCGTAGGGCTCGAGGTCGGCCTCGACGACCAGATCGGCGAAGCCCATGGCGAGCAGCCCGTAGGCGTAGCAGTCACCGCCGAACATCGGCAGGCGGACCGCGTCCTCGACCCGCTGATAGGCGGCGCGCTCGGCGAAGCTGCCGAACATCCGCGGGCTGGTGACGAACAGCACCGCCTGGCCGAGCGCGGCGCAGGGCCGGACCGAGATCGGCCGGCCGTTGTGGGTCGAGGGCAAGCCGTCGCCACCGACCCAGCGCTCGCCGAGGATCGCCTGGTCGATCACGCCGAGAATCGGCCGCCCGTGATGCAGGAGCGCGATCAGCGTCCCGAACAGCGGCCGGCCGCAGATGAACGACTTGGTGCCGTCGATCGGGTCGATGACCCAGACGAACTCGGCATCGGGTGCCTCGACGCCATATTCCTCGCCGAACACGCCGTGGCCCGGCGCGCGCGCGCGGAGCAGGTCGCGCATCGCCGCCTCGGCCTCGCGATCGGCGATCGTCACCGGGCTTTCGTCGGGCTTGCTGTCGACCGCGACGGGTGTGCGGAAGTAGCGCCGCTGCACCGCGCCGGCGGCATCCGCCAGCGCATGGGCGAGATCGAGATGGGCCGCGGCGAGGCGGCTCACTCAACCACCGGTCAACGGGACCGGATTCTCGGTCAACGAGCGCAGATAGGCCAGCAAAGCGGCGCGGTCCTCCGGCTTCTTCAAGCCGGCGAAGGCCATCTTGTTCCCCGGGATATAGCCCTTCGGATCGGCGAGATAGGCGTCGAGGCTCTCGAGCGTCCAGGCGCCGCCGTGACCGGCCATCGCGTCGGAGTAGCGGAAGCCGTCGTGGCCACCGATCGGCCGGCCGACGATCCCCCACAGATTGGGTCCGACCTTGTTGGCACCGCCCGCCTCCAAGGTGTGGCAGGCGGTACATTTGCGCGCCACGATCTGTCCCGCCGCGGGATCGGCGGCGGCGACGAGCTGCACCAGCGCGCCGTTCGCGGCGTCGTTGCCGTCGGCCGCCGGCGCGGCCGTCTCGGCGGCAGGCTCCTCAGCCACCGCGGCCGTCTCCACGGGCGCCGGCTCAGCGGCGTCGGCGGCCCCCGCCGTCTCCTCGGCCGGTGCCGCAGCGGCCGCCTCGGTGGTCGGCTCCTCGACCGGTGCCGCGGCGACCTCCTCGGAAGCCGCCTCCTCGGCCGGGGCGGCGGCCTGCTCGTCGGCGGCCTCGCCCGCGGCGGGAACCTCCGGCAGCGGCAACGGCTCGTCGGCCAGCGTGCGGAGATAGGCGATCATCGCCGCGCGCTCGGTGTCCCTGGCGAGGCCGGCGAAGCCCATCTTGGTGCCCGGCATCCAGTCCTTCGGTGCTTTCAGGAAGCCGTCGAGGTTCTCGTAGGTCCACTCGCCGCCGTGCTCGGCCATCGCGGTCGAGTAGGCGAAGCCGTCGCTGTGCGCGATCTTCGCGCCGACGATGCCGTAGAGGTTCGGCCCGACCTTGTTGGCACCACCGGCCTCGAAGCTGTGGCAGGCCGCGCACTTCTTCGCGACCGCCTCGCCCTGCGCCGGATCGGCGGCGGCGAGCAGCACCGGCAGGGGCTCGGCCGGCGCCTCCTCGGCGGCGGGCGCCTCCGCGTCGGCCGCGGCGATGCGGAAGACCGGCTCCTCGAGCCGGTGCGGCTGATAGAGAATGCGCGAGGCGACGCCACTGCCCATGGCGACGATACCGGCCGTCAGCACGGCGGCGATGATCTTGTTGCCTTCGAGCGACGATGCCATAGGTCGCGCGGTCCTCGCTGTCGCGGCACCGGACCATGCCGGCGCACGCCCGGGCTCGGTAAAAACGGTGCTCAGCGGGGAGTCAAGCCGACCGGACGGCGCACTCGACGCGATCCGGGGAGGTCGTTCTTGCCGCCGTCGCCGACCGCCGTGCTGATCCCGTCGCGCCTCGCCGCCACGCGCCTGCCGCGCAAGCCGCTCCTCGAGCTGGCGGGCGTGCCGATGATCGTCCAGGTCTGGCGCCGCGCCGTCGAGGCCCGGGTCGGACCGGTCTGGGTCGCCTGCGCCGAGCCGGAGATCGCGGCCGTCGTTCGGTCGGCCGGCGGCGAGGCGGTGCTGACCGATCCGCTGCTGCCCTCCGGCACGGATCGGATCAATGCGGCGCTGGCCACGGTCGATCCCGAGCGCCGCTTCACCCGCGTCGTCAATCTCCAGGGCGACATGCCGACGCTCGATCCGCGCGTGTTGGCGCTCGTCCTCGAGCCGCTGGAGCAGCTCGACTGCGCCATCGGCACGCTGGCCAACCCGACCGAGGATCCACACGAGCGCGACGACCCCAACGTCGTCAAGGCGGTGGTCAGCGTCGACCCGGCGCGGCCGGCGCTCGGCCGGGCGCTCTACTTCACGCGCGCGAGCGCGCCCAGCGGCCCCGGCCCGGTGCTCCACCACATCGGCATCTATGCGTTCACCCGGGCGAGCCTCGAGCGCTTCTGCGCGCTCCCGCCGAGCCCGCTCGAGCGGCGCGAGCGGCTCGAGCAGCTCCGCGCGCTCGAAGCCGGCATGAGCATCGGCGTGCGGCTCGTCGACGCGGTGCCGTTCGGCGTCGACACGGCGGCCGATCTCGAGCGCGCCCGGCGCATCCTGGAGGCGTGATGAACCACACCCATCTCCCCTGGCCCGACGCTCCGCCGGAGCGGATCATCGCCTATCAGGGCGTGCCCGGGGCCTACTCGAACCTCGCCTGCCGCGAGCGGTTCCCGGCGCTGACACCGGCCCCCTGCCCGTCCTTCGAGGAGGCGTTCGCCGCCGTCCGCGAGGGTCGCGCCGGACGGGCGATGATCCCGGTCGACAACTCGGTCGCGGGCCGCGTCGCCGACGTCCACCATCTGATGCCGCACAGCGGCCTGCACATCGTCGGCGAGCACTTCCTGCGCGTGAACCACCAGCTCCTGGGCCTGCGCGGGGCGCGGCTGGAGACCATCCGCTCGGTGGAGTCGCACGTCCACGCGCTCGGCCAGTGCCGCAACTTCCTGCGCAAGCACAAGCTCGCCCCGATCGTCGCCGCGGACACCGCCGGGGCCGCCGCCGACGTCGCGCTGCGCGGCGATCCGACCCGCGCCGCGATCGCCTCGAGCCTCGCCGCCGAGATCTACGATCTGCAAGTGCTCGCCAGCGACATCGAGGACGCGGCGCACAACACGACTCGCTTCCTGATCTTGGCGCGTGAGGCGGAGTGGCCACCGGCCGACGGCGAATCGGTCGTCACCACCTTCGTCTTCCGCGTCCGCAACGTGCCGGCGGCGCTGTACAAGGCGCTGGGTGGCTTCGCCACCAATGGCATCAACATGGTCAAGCTCGAGTCCTATGTCGACGGGGCCTTCGTCCAGGCCCAGTTCTACGCCGACGTGATGGCCCATCCCGACGAGCAGCGCCTCAAGCTCGCCTTCGAGGAACTCAACTTCTTCGCCCACGACGTGCAGATCCTGGGCGTCTACCCCGCCGATCCCTTCCGCCGCGGGCTGGCCTAGCTCGCGGCCGCATCGCGACGCTTGACAACAAGCCGGGCTATCCCACCTAATGCGCCTAAGCGCATAAGCGGTTGAGCAGATGGCCGATCGTGTCCTGCAGGTTCTCTCGGCGCTCGCCGATCCGACGCGGCTGGCCGCGCTCCGGCTGCTCTGGGACGGCGAGGAGCATTGCGTGTGCGAGCTGATGCGGCGCCTCGGCGCGAGCCAGTCGCGGATGTCGCGCCACATGGCGGTGTTGAAGCTCGCCGGGCTGGTGATCGACCGCCGCGACGCGCAGTGGGTCCGCTATCGACGTCATCCGGAGCTGGCCGAGCCCTTGGCCGTGCTCGTCGACGCGGCGATCGCAGCGATGGCGGAGGGCGGCAACGTGCAGCTGCGCGAGGCGGCATGAGCACCGACGTCATCGCCTCACCGTCCTCGACCCGGGCCGGTCGCGAGACCTTCCTGTGGCTCGCCGGCACCGTGGCGGCGCTCGGCTTCTGGGTCGTCGCCTACAGCCAGCTCGTGCCCTTCTCCGAGTGGGTCGTGGCACGGCTGCCGGTCGAGCGCTCGAGCCATCTCGGCGAGGCCATCGCCTTCTTCGTCTACGATACGCCCAAGGTGCTGCTGCTGCTGACCCTCGTGGTGTTCGCGATGGGCGTCGTGCGCAGCTTCTTCTCGCCGGAGCGGACCCGCGCCCTGCTCGCCGGTCGACGCGAGGGGCTGGGCAATGTCATGGCCGCCGGCCTCGGCATCCTGACCCCGTTCTGCTCATGCTCCGCGGTACCGCTGTTCATCGGCTTCGTCTCGGCCGGGGTTCCGCTCGGCGTCACCTTCTCCTTCCTGATCGCGGCGCCGATGATCAACGAGGTCGCCCTCGGCCTGCTGCTCGGGCTGGTCGGCTGGCGCATCGCCGCGGCCTATCTGGCCGTCGGTCTCGCGGTCGCGATCCTCGCCGGCTGGGTGATCGGCCGGCTGCGGCTCGAGGGCTGGCTGCAGGACTGGGTCCGCGAGCTGCACAGCGGAGCGGTCGTCCCGCCGTCCGACGGTCTGACCCTCGTCGCGCGGCTCCGCGCCGGCCTCGCCGCGGTCACCGAGATCGTCGGCAAGGTCTGGCCGTGGATTCTCGCCGGGATCGCCATCGGCGCGCTCATCCACGGCTTCGTCCCGGCGGCACTGATGGCCTCGATCATGGGCGCGGACGCCTGGTGGTCGGTGCCCGCCGCCGTGCTCATCGGCATCCCGATGTACTCGAACGCGGCGGGCATCCTGCCGGTGGTCGAGGCGCTGCTCGGCAAGGGCGCCGCGCTCGGCACGGTGCTCGCCTTCATGATGTCGGTGATCGCCCTGTCGCTCCCGGAGATGATCATCCTCCGCCAGGTTCTGACCCTGCGCCTGATCGCGGTCTTCGTCGCCGTCGTCGGCTTCGGGATCCTGCTGGTCGGCTTCCTGTTCAATGCCCTGTTCGTCGCGAGCTGAGGTGTCGTCATGACCGAGGTGAAGGTTCTCGGACCCGGTTGCGCCAACTGTCGCAACACGGTGGCGCTGGTGGAGGAGGTCGCGCGCGCCAAGGGGCTCGCGGTCACCGTCACCAAGGTCGAGCAGCTGCGCGAGATCATGAGCTACGGGGTGATGTCGACCCCGGCGCTGGTGATCGACGGCAAGGTCGTCCACGCGGGCGGCGTGCCGGCGCGCGACAAGGTCGAGCAGCTTCTGGGAGCGGGATCATGAGCGATACCCTGACGGTGGCGACGGAGCCGCGGCGCGAGTTGGCCGAGGCCCGCGAGATCTGCCCGACGACGGCCTGGAAGGCGGTCTCGGCCGGTGCCATCATGGTCGACGTCCGCGAGCCGCACGAGATCGAGCGCGCCGCCTTCGCCGTGCCCGGTCGGATCGACATCCCGCTGGGCGAGCTCGAGCGACGCTGGTCGGAGCTGCCGCGCGACCGCGATCTGGTCCTCGTCTGCGCCGTCGGCCAGCGCAGCCTCAAGGCGACCTATTACCTGATGTATCACGGCTACACCCGGGTGGCGAACCTCGCCGGCGGGATCGTCGCCTGGGCCCGGAAAGGATTTCCGGTGTCTGGCGAGGTGCCGGCGGCGAGCAGCACAGGGGGTTGCTGCGGCGCCCCGGCGGCGACTTCGACCAGCGCCAACTGCGGCTCCGCGCAGACCGCGGGCTCCGGCTGCGCGACCTCGGGAGAGCCGGGCGGCTGCTGTTGAGCCACGCGCACGCGCCGCCGCCACTCGACGCGGCCTTCCGCTGGGCGGTCATCCTCAACGCCGCCTACGTCGTGCTCGAGGCGGGCGCGGGCTTGGTGACGGGCTCGCTCGCGCTGCTCGCCGACGCGGCCCACAATCTCACCGACGTCGGTGGCCTGCTGATCGCCTGGGGCGCGGCCGTCCTGGCCAGACGTCGGGGCAGCGCGCGCTTCACCTACGGGCTGGGCCGGGGGACGATCCTCGCGGCTCTGGCCAATGCGATCGCGATTCTCGTCGGCGTCGGCGCGGTCGTCTGGGAGGCCGTGCGGCGGTTGGGCGAGCCGGTCGACGTGGCGGCCGGCACGGTGCTCGCGGTCGCGGCGCTCGGGATCGCGGTGAACGCCGGCACCGCCCTGCTGTTCCGCAGGCAACGGGCGCACGATCTGAACGCGGCAGGCGCCTTTCTCCACATGCTGGCCGACGCCGCGGTGTCGCTGGCGGTCGTGGTCGCCGCGGCGGTCGTCCTCGCCACCGGCTGGGCGTGGGTCGATCCGTTGGTGGCGCTGGCGGTGAGCCTCGTGATCACCGTCGCCGCCTACGACCTGTTGCGCCGCGCGCTGCGCCTGTCGCTCGACGGTGTTCCCGAGGAGATCGACCGCGCGGCGCTGCGCGCCTGGCTCCTGGCGCGTCCCGGGGTCCGTGACGTGCACGACCTGCATGTCTGGGCGCTCAGCACGACGCGGACGGCGTTGACCGCGCATCTGGTCATGCCCGACGGCCATCCCGGCGACGCCTTCCTCGACGAGATCACGGCCGAGCTCGGCGACCGGTTCGGCATCGCCCACGCCACGCTGCAGATCGAGCTCGGCAACGGGCCGACCTGCCGGCTGGATCGGGCCGCCGCCTGACGCCACGCCGCTCACCATGGCAGCACGCCCAGCGCCACCAGCCACAGGAAGTGCAGCGGCGTGAGCGCGACGAGCGCGATGCCCGTGGTCAGCAGCAGGACCGGCAGCATCCGTTCGACGGGCAGCCGTGCCAGCTGCATGCCCACGGCGATCGGAGCTTCCTGATAGGGCAGGAGGATCACCGAGAAGCTCGCCACCGCGGCCATCAGCAGCCCGGCCGCGGGCGCGCCCGTTTCCGCCGCCACGCTCGCAGTGAGCGGCACCAGCACCGCGGCCGCCACGGGAAATCCGGCGAGGATCGCGACCGCGCCGCCGATCGCCACCAGGGTCGCGTAGGCTGCGGCCGCGCCGGCCTCGGTCAGCGGCACCAGCGCCAGCAGGCGGGCGGCGGCGAGGTCGTCGAGGCCGCTCGTGTCGACGACACGGGCGAGGCCCAGCACCGCCGCGACGTAGACCAGCGTCGCCACCGGCAGGTGCTCGCCGAGGCGGCGCGGGTCGAGCACACCGATCCCGGGCAGGAGGCACAGCACGGCCGCGGCCAGCGCCACGCCGGCGGCCGGCAGGCCGTGCAGCCGATCGGTCATCCACAGGGCGAGGACGATCAGCAGCAAGGCGAGCAGGCGCCGCTCGGCCGCGCTGGCCGGCGGACGCGGCACCGGGCTATCGGCCCGGTCGAGCCGGTCCGGGCACACGCGCACCACCACCGCCACCACCAGGGCGAGCTTGAGCAGTCCGAGCACCGGGAAGTTCCAGAGGAGATAGTCGGACCAGCCCGGCGCCGCGCCGAGCAGGGCCTCGGCCGCGCCGACGAGCACGAGGTTGGGGACATTCGCGGTGAGGATGGCGAAGCCCGGCAGCATCGTCCCGAGTACGGCGGCGAGCGCCAGGCCCTGCGCGCCCCTGCGCTCCGGCCCGAAGCCGAGTCCCACCGCAATCGCCTGGGCGAGCGGCACGAGCACCAGCACCCGGCCCATCGCCGAGGGCATCAGGAAGGCGAGACCGGTGCCGAGCAGCGCCATGCCGGCGACGGCGCCGGGATAGCCGTGCCCGACATGGTGCGAGAGCGCGGCGGCCATGCGATCGGCGAGCCCGGTCGCGCGCAGCGCGGCGGCGAGCACCAGGCCGCCAGCGGTGAGCCACAACGCAGCCGAGGTGAAGCCGGCCAGCACGACCTCGGGCGGGGCCGTACCGAGAAGCAGGGCCGTGGCGAAGAAGCCGAGGCTGGTCACCGCCTCGGGGATGGCAATCGTCGCCCACAGGCCGACGGTGCCCACGAGCAGGCCGAGCGCCGCCGCCTGCTGCGGCGAGAGGCCCCAGCGCGGCGCGGCCGCGGCGAGCAGCACGGCGGCGATCAGGGCGGCCGCGGCGAGCGCGGGGCGCAAGGCGTGCCCGGTCAGCGTGGCGCCGCGCCGGTCAAGCGGCAGCAGTCCGGCACGAGCCTGGCGCGGACCTCGGCGTCGTGGAGCGCCAGACCCTCGGCGCGCGGCCGGTCGTGCGCCCAGCGCCGGCTGTCGATGATCCAGGTGCGGTAGACCTCCAAGGGCCGGCTCAGCGCAGTGCCGCGCCGCGCGCGGCGGCGACCTTGCTCCGCGTCGCCCGGCCGAGCACGGCCGTGATCCGCTCCCCGGCGCGGATCACGGCGTCGAGGTCGATGCCGGTGCGCACGCCCATGCCATCCAGCATGTAGACGAGGTCCTCGGTGGCGAGGTTGCCGCTGGCGCCCGGTGCGTAGGGACAGCCGCCGAGCCCGGCGACCGAGCTGTCGACCACCGCCACCCCCAGCTCGAGCGCCGCCAGCACGTTGGCCAGCGCCTGGCCGTAGGTGTCGTGCGCGTGGATGGCGAGCGCCGCGACCGGCACCTCGTCGGTGACGGCGCGGATCATCGCCGTCACCGCGCGCGGCGTGCCCACCCCGATCGTGTCGCCGAGGCTGATCTCGCCGCAGCCCATGGCGTGCAGCGCGGCGCCGACGCGGACGACGGCCGCGGGCTCGATCCGGCCCTCATAGGGGCAGCCGACGACGCAGGAGACGTAGCCGCGCACCGGCAGGCCGGCCGTGCGCGCCGCCGCGATCACCGGGCGGAACCGGTCCAGGCTCTCGGCGATCCCACAATTGATGTTCCTCTGCGAGAACGTCTCGGAGGCGGCGGCGAAGACGGCGATCTCGTCCGCGCCAGCGGCGCGCGCCGCCTCCAGGCCCTTGAGGTTGGGGACCAGCACCGGGTAGCGCACGCCGGGCCGGCGGCGGATGGCGCGCAGCACCTCGGCGCTGTCGGCCATCTGCGGCACCCAGCGGGGCGAGACGAAGGCGCCGGCCTCGACCACCGGCAGGCCGGCCGCCGCCAGCGCCTCGATGAGCGCCACCTTCTCCGCGAGCGGCACCGGCTGCG
>CALKJU010000114.1 GCA_937995535.1 uncultured Alphaproteobacteria bacterium | reverse complement strand
CCACGAGGCAAAGCGCGCGACGCGCCTGGTCGTGGGCGGCATGCCCATCCTCGTGCTGGCGGGCCTCGTGGAAGGCACGATCTCACAGATGCACGAGCCCGTCGTGCCCTACGCCGCCAAGCTCGTGTTCGCGGGCGTCGTGGGTGCGGCCGTGTGGGCCTACCTGCTCTTTTCGGGGCGCGCCTCCGGCGCCGAGCGCCGGCGCCAGGCCCTCGCGGAGGAGCTCCGCGCGCTGGTCGAGGATCCGCCCGAGCCCCGCGCGCGACGCGCGGCGGGCGGACTGCGGGGCGGGGACGCTCAGAGTTCGTGAATGAATCCCCTGCGTGGTGGATCCTGGGGTGGATGGCGCACGGGAATGGTTCGAGCGGGAGCGATAGGCCTCGTGTGGTGGAGGCGAACCGTCGGCAGCTGGAGCTGCGGACGGTGGACCTGGAGTCACTGCTGCCGGCGGAGCACCGGGCGCGTGGGGTGTGGTCGGTGGTGGAGCGGCTGGACCTGAGGGAGTTTTATGCGGCGATCGGGTCGCGGGGCAGCAACGCGGGGCGACCTGCGCTGGACCCGAAGGTGTTGCTGGCGCTGTGGCTGTACGCGACGAGCGAGGGAGTGGGCTCGGCGCGGCAGCTTTCGCGGCTGTGCGAGCGGGACGACGCCTACCGATGGATCTGCGGGGGTCTGACGCCGAACCACCACACGCTGAGCGACTTTCGCGTACAGCACGGCGCGAAGCTCGACGAGCTGCTCACGCAGGTGCTGGCCTGCCTGATGAACGCGAAGGTGCTGCGTCTGCAGCGCCTGTCGCAGGACGGCACGCGGGTTCGCGCGAACGCGGGCGCGGCGTCGTTCCGACGCGGCAGCACGCTTGAGCGCTGTCTGAAGGAGGCGCAGGCGCAGGTCGCGGCGCTGCGGCAGGAGCTCGACGCGGACCCCGGGGCGTCCACGGCGCGGGAGCGGGCGGCGCGCGAGCGAGCGGCGCGCGAGCGTGAGGAGGCGGTGCGTCGCGCGCTTGCGGAGCTGCCGAAGGTGCAGGCCGTGCACGAGCGCAATCGGCGTCGGAGTTCGCGCGGCAAGCGTGACGATGGCGGCAAGGACGCGGGCAAGAGCGAGCCGCGGGTGAGCACGACCGACCCCGAGGCTCGGGTGATGAAGATGGCCGACGGTGGCTTCCGGCCGGCGTTCAACGTGCAGCTGGTGACCGACACCGAGTCGCGCGTCGTGGTCGCCGTGGACGTGACGAACGAAGGCACCGACTCGCGACAGATGCTGCCCCTGCTGGCGCAAGTCGAGCGACGAACGGGAAAGCGGCCGAGCGAGATTCTCGTGGACGGCGGTTACACGAACCTCGAGGCCATCGATGAAGTGGAGGCGCGCGGTATCCGCGTGTACGCACCGGTTCCCCGCCCGCGCAGCGAAGGGGTCGACCGGCACGCGCGCAAAAGCGGCGACACCGACCGCACGGCGGCCTGGCGGGCGCGGATGGCGACGCCCGAGGCCAGGGAGATCTACAAGGAGCGCGCGTCCACGTCCGAGCTGGTGCATGCCGACATGAGACAGTGGCGTGGCCTGTCGCGGATGCTCGTCCGCGGCACGGCCAAGGTGCTGTCGTGCGCGCTGCTGTTGGCGCTGACGCACAACGCGCTACGCATGATCGACCTGATGGCGTGAGACGAGCCGCTCGGCCGTGTCGCGCCGGCCGGCGACCACGCCGAGCGGCCCCGGGCGAGCCGAGCGCCCGTCCCGAAAGCCCCGGGCAGGACCAGCCGGCGACCGGAGCGACCCTCCAACCAGGGCGCCCACGACGGTCGTGCGCCCCCACGCGCGTGCGTGCAGGCGACATCGTCGGCCGGCCTCCAACCAGGGCGCCCACGACGGTCCTGCGCCCCTGGCCTCAGGACGCCGAGCGCATTGCTTCACGAACTCTCAGGGCGCGTCGGCCGGCGCGAGGAGGAGCTCGAGGAGGGCCTTCTGCGCGTGCAGTCGGTTCTCGGCCTCTTGCCACACGCGCGAGGCGGGACCGTCGATCACCTCGGCCGTCACCTCCTCGCCGCGGTGCGCGGGGAGGCAGTGGAGGAAGACGGCGCCGGGCGCGGCGCGCGCCATCAGCAGGGGACCCACCTGGAACCGCTCGAAGGCGCGGCGCCGTTCGGGATTGTCGGCCTGGCCCATCGAGACCCAGGTGTCGGTGACGACCACGTCGGCGCCCTCGACGGCGGCTTCGGGGCTGTCCGACAGCGTGATCGCGGCACCGCGCGCGGCAGCACCCGCCACATAGGCGGGATCCGGGGCGTGCGCCGGCGGCGTCGCCACGGCCACCGAGAAGCCGAGGAGGCCGGCTGCCTCGAGGACCGAGTTGCAGACATTGTTGCCATCGCCCACCCAGGCCCAGCGGGTGCCGGCTGCCTCGCGGCCCAGCCGTTCCTCGACGGTGAGCAGGTCGGCGACGATCTGGCAGGGATGGGAGCGGTCCGTCAGGCCGTTCAGCACCGGCACGCCGGCGGCCCGCGCGAAGGCCTCGACATCGGCATGGGCGTTGGCGCGGATCATGACCGCATCCACCATGCGCGAGAAGACGCGCGCCGTGTCCTCGATGGTCTCGC
>CALKJU010000113.1 GCA_937995535.1 uncultured Alphaproteobacteria bacterium | reverse complement strand
TAGACGTCGGCGTCGGTGTTGATCAGCTCGCGCCACGGTCCGGGATGCGGCAGGCCGATGCGGTAGCCCTCGCGGACCACCGGCGTGAAGTTGCAGACCACCGCGACCGCCCGGCCGGCGCGGTCGCGGCGCAGGAAGCTGATCACGCTCTGCTCGCTGTCGCTGGCGTCGATCCACTCGAAGCCGGCGGCTTCGCAGTCGAGCTCGTGGAGCGGCGTGTGCCCGCGGTAGACGAGGTTGAGATCGCGCACCAGCCGCTGCACCCCGGCATGCATCGGGTCCTGGAGGAGGTGCCAGTCGAGGCTCCCGGCGTGGCTCCACTCCCGCTCCTGGGCCAGCTCGCCGCCCATGAACAGCAGCTTCTTGCCAGGATGCGTCCACATGAAGCCGAGATAGGCGCGCAGGTTGGCGAACTTCTGCCACCGGTCGCCGGGCATCCGGCCGAGCAGCGAGCCCTTGCCGTGGACGACCTCGTCGTGGCTCAGCGGCAGGACGAAGTTCTCCGAGAACGCATAGAGCAGGCCGAAGGTGAGATCGTGCTGGTGGAACTTGCGATGGATCGGCTCCTTGCCGATGTAGCGCAAGGTGTCGTTCATCCAGCCCATGTTCCACTTGTAGCCGAAGCCGAGCCCGCCGAGATGGACCGGCCGTGACACCGCCGGCCAGGCGGTCGATTCCTCGGCCACGGTCACCGTCCCTGGATGCTCGCCATAGGCCAGCGTGTTGAGCCGCTGCAGGAAGGCCACGGCGTCGAGGTTCTCGCGCCCGCCGAACCTGTTCGGCACCCACTCGCCCGGCTTGCGCGAGTAGTCGAGATAGAGCATGGACGCGACGGCATCGACCCTGAGCCCGTCGACGTGGAACCGGTCGAGCCAGAACAGCGCGTTGGCATGGAGGAAATTGGCCACCTCGGTGCGGCCGTAGTTGTAGATCAGCGTGTTCCAGTCCTGATGGAAGCCCTGCCGCGGGTCGGCGTGCTCGTAGAGCGCGGTGCCGTCGAATCGGCCGAGCCCGTGCGCGTCGGACGGGAAATGGCCGGGGACCCAGTCGATGATGACGCCCAGCCCCGCGGCGTGCGCGCGATCGACGAAGGCCGCGAACTCCTCGGGCGTGCCGTGGCGGATCGTCGGCGCGAACAGTCCCGTCGGCTGGTAGCCCCACGAGCCGTCGAACGGGTACTCGCTGACCGGGAGCAGCTCGAGATGGGTGAAGCCCTGCGCGGCGACGTAGGGGATCAGGCGCTCGGCGAGCTCCGCGTAGGACAGGTAGCGGTTGCCTTCCTCCGGGACGCGCGCCCAGGAGCCGAGGTGACACTCGTAGATGCTGATCGGCGCCGAGCGGTCGTGTCGCGCCGCGCGGCGCTCGAGCCACGCCGCGTCCTGCCAGTCGTGGCGGGCGAGGCCGTGCACGACCGAGGCGTTGCTCGGCGGGTGCTCGGCCCGGAACGCCACGGGATCGGCCTTGAGCGGCAGCGGCTCTCCGCCGGCGCCGAGGATCTCGTACTTGTAGAGGGCACCCTTGCCGACGCCGGGGAGGAAGATCTCCCACACCCCGCACTCGACGCGCCTGCGCATCGGGTGGCGCCGCCCGTCCCAGTCGTTGAACGGGCCCACCACGCTGACCCGCTGGGCGTTGGGCGCCCAGACGGCGAACGCCGTGCCGTCGACGCCCTCGAGCCGCAGCGGATGGGCGCCGAGCTTCTCGTAGAGGCGCAGATGGCGGCCTTCGCCGAGCAGGTGGACGTCGATGTCGCCGAGCAGCGGCGGGAAGCGGTAGGGATCCTCCACCTCCCGCGCCTCGGCCCCGTAAGCGACACGCAGGCGGTAGGCGAACCTTCCCGTGCGGCCCGCCAAGGTGCCGCCGAACAGACCGTCCGGGTGGAGCGGCTCGAGCTCGCCGGCGACGGACCCGTCGCCGGCGTCGATCACGGCGACGGCGTTGGCTCCGGGCAGGAACGCCCGCACCACGGGCGGGCACTCGCCCTGCATGCCGAGCACCGCGAAAGGATCGCCGTGGCGGCCGGTGACCAGGGCCTCGATGGCGCCGGCGTCGAGCTGGTGGGCCGATGGTCTCGTCTGCCGCGAGCGTGTCGCCGCCATGACGCCTCCCCCTGGATCCGAGCGTGCAGCGCCCAGCCAACACCCGTCGGCGGCCGATGCAAAGCGCTTCGAGCGGGCGCTCCTCAGCCGCCTGTCCGGGCGAACTCCAGATAGATCTCGCGCAGGCGGCGGGTGAGCGGTCCGGGCTTGCCGTCGCCGATCGGGTGGCCGTCGATCTCGACCACGCCGGTGACCAGGATCGACGCCGAGGTGACGAACGCCTCGCGCGCGGTGAGAGCCTCCTCGATGGTGAACGGCCGCTCCTCGAGCGGCACCCCCTCGCGCGCGCACAGCTCGAGCAGTGCACGGCGGGTGATGCCGGGAAGGATGTCCTGCGACAGCGGCCGGGTCACGAGGCGCCCGGTCCGGTCGATGATGTAGGCATTGTTCGACGCGCCCTCGGTGACCGTGCCGCCCGCGACCAGCCAGGCGTCGTCGGCGCCAGCGCGCTTGGCCGCCATCTTGGCGAGGCAGGCGGGCAAGAGCCCGGTCGCCTTGATGTCGCGCCGGCGCCAGCGCAGGTCGGGCAGGGAGATCACCTTGAGCCCGCGTCGCGCGAGCGGGCTGTCGACCACCGGGCGAGCCTGGGTGAACAGGACCAGTGTCGGCGCGAGACCCGCAGACCAGGTGAAGTCGCGGTCTTCGGCGCCACGCGTCACCTGGAGGTAGACGATCCCCTCGTCGAGACCGTTGCGCGCCACCAGCTCACGCTGGATCGCCTCGATGGCCTCGTCGCTGGCCGGCGCGGGCATGTCGATCTCGGCAAGGCTGCGGCGCAGACGGGCGAGGTGCGCCCGGTTGTCGACCAGCCGGCCGCCGATGACGCTGGTCACCTCGTAAACCGCATCGGCGAACAGAAAGCCGCGGTCGAAAATCGACACCATGGCCTCTGTCTCGGGAGCGAAGCGACCATTGACATAGACGATGCGGCTCATCGGCTGAGCGGCTCCACGGACTCGCGTCGTGCGAAGCGGGGACCGCCCGGGGCGGCGGCCGCGCGCGGCTCGCCCAGCCCGAGGCTGCGCTCGAGCGCCGTGATGCCACGGTCGAGCGCCGCCCGCTCGGTGGTCGGCAGCCGCTCCAGCAGCTCCGTCTCGTAAGCGAGCACCAAGGGCACGATCTCCGCGTAGATGGCGCGGCCTCGCGCGCTCAGGGCGAGCAGCGCGCGTCGGCGGTCGCCATCGTCCGGCAACCGGCGGATCCAGCCGCGCCGCAACAGCGCCGCGACGGCGCGGCTGATGGTCGACTTGTGAGTCCGCGTACTCGCCGCGACGGCCTGGGCGGTGATCGGCGGCCCGGCGCCGAGGGTCGCCAGGACACGCCATTGCGGGATGTCGATGCCGAACCGCGCGGCGTAGAGCTCAGCCAGATCCTGGCTGATCTCGGCGGCCAGCCGGTTGAGGCGGAACGGCAGGAACTCACTGAGGCGAAGCTCGGACAACGGGCTCTCGCGTTGACCGTCGGGGGACGCAGGGATATCGTTTCAGGTGCAACGATCTTGGAGGCTACCGGCATGGCGAGCAAGCGGTACGTCTCGTTTCCCCGCCGCGAGGGTCGGGCGTCGCGTCAGGCCCATGCCGATCTGCCCGAGGGGACCTTCGAGCGCGAGCTGGGCAAGGAGGGGTTCTTCGGCCCGGCGACGATGATGTACCACCGCCACCCGCCGACCGGCTGGTCGAGCTGGCACGGGCCGTTGCGCCCGCGCGCTTTCGACCTGACCAGGCTGCCGCCGGGCGACCGCGACCCGTGGAGCTGCCACGAGATCCTGCGCAACGCCAATGTGCGGCTGCGCTACTGGACGACCGAGGGGCGGATGGAACGGCTGGTCCGCAACGGCGACGGCGACGAGCTGCTGTTCGTCCATCGCGGCGCGGGCGACCTCTTTTGCGACTACGGCCGCCTGCCGTTCCGCCAGGGCGACTACATCGTGCTGCCGCGCTCGACCATGTGGCGTCTGGAGTGCGCCGAGCGCACCACGATGCTGCTGATCGAGGCGACCAACGGGAGCATCGCCGAGCCTGACCGCGGCATGCTCGGCCGGCACGCGCTCTACGACGACGGCGTCTTGGAGACGCCGCGTCTCGACGAGGCCTTCCTCGCCCAGCAGGACGAGCGCGAGTGGGAGGTGGTCATCAAGCGCCGCGGCGAACTCTCGGTGGTCACCTACCCGTTCAACCCCTTGGACGCGGTCGGCTGGCAGGGGGATCTCGCGCCGGTGCGGCTCAACGTCAAGGATATCCGGCCGCTGAACAGCCACCGCTATCATCTTCCGCCTTCGGCGCACACCACCTGGGTCGGTAACCGGTTCGTGATCTGCACCTTTACCCCGCGGCCGTTCGAGACCGAGCCGGCCGCGCTCAAGGTGCCGTTCTTCCACAACAACGACGACTACGACGAGGTGATCTTCTACCACGAGGGCGACTTCTTCAGTCGCGACAACATCGCCGCCGGCACGATCACCTGGCACCCGTGCGGCTTCACCCACGGACCGCATCCCAAGGCGCTTCAGCGGATGTTCGAGCCGGCCAAGCCGATGACCGACGAGTACGCGGTGATGCTGGACACGCGCGACGCGCTCGAGATGGGCGCGGCGGCGCAGGGCGTCGAGATCGAAGCCTACGCCATGAGCTGGAAGGCCAAGGACGGCCGGCCGATCGTCCCGCCGAAGCCGCCGCGGCTGGTCGCCGCCGAGTAGCCGCGGCGATGAAGCTTGCCAGCCTCCGCGAAGGACGCGACGGGCGGCTGGTGGTCGTGTCGCGCGACCTCGCCCGGTGCGCGCCGGCCGAGGGCATCGCGCCCACGCTGCAGGCGGCCCTCGACGAATGGCCGCTGACCGCGCCGGCCCTGCATGTGCTGGCCGACGAGCTGGAGCGTGGCGCGATCGAGGGGCGGCCGTTCCGCGCCGAGGACTGTGCCGCGCCGCTGCCGCGCAGCTACCAGTGGCTCGACGGCTCGGCCTACGTCACCCATGTCGAGCTGGTGCGGCGCGCCCGGGGCGCCGAGCTGCCGGCGAGCTTCTGGACCGATCCCTTGATGTACCAGGGCGCCGGGGACCGGCTGCTCGGCCCGTGCGACCCGATCGAGCTGGGCGGCGACGACTGGGGACTCGACCTCGAGGCGGAAGTGGCCGTCGTCACCGACGACGTGCCGATGGGTCTGAGCACGGCGGCGGCCTGCCTGCACATCAAGCTGCTTATGCTCGTCAACGACGTCAGCGCGCGCGGCCTGATCCCGGACGAGCTGGCCAAGGGCTTCGGCTTCGTGCAGGGCAAGCCGGCGACCGCCTTCTCGCCCGTCGCGGTGACGCCCGACGAGCTGGGCGGGGCGTGGCGCGACGAGAAGGTCCATCTGCCGCTGGTCAGCCAGGTCAACGGCGAGCGGCTCGGGCAGCCCGACGCCGGGGTCGACATGACCTTCGACTTCGCCCGGCTGATCGCACACGCGGCGCGCACGCGTCACCTCGGTGCCGGCACGATCATCGGCTCCGGTACGGTCGCCAACGAGGCGGCGCGCATCGTGGGCTCGCCGGTCGGCTCGTCCTGCCTCGCCGAGCGGCGCATGCTCGAGACGCTGTGGTACGGCGCACCGCGGACCGCCTGGCTGCAGCCCGGGGACCGGGTGCGGATCGAGATGTTCGACGAGGCCGGCCACTCGATCTTCGGCGCGATCGACCAGACCGTGGTGCGCTACCGCTGGCCCGGGGAGGTGCAGCGATGAGCAAGGCCTTCGCCTCGACCGGCGACACCGCGCCGAAGGCGGTCAGCTTCACCGAACTGGGCGAGGGGCTCTACGCCTTCACCGCGCAGGGCGACCCCAACAGCGGCGTGATCGTCGGCGATGACGGCGTCATGGTGATCGACGCCCAGGCGACGCCGCGGATGGCCGAAAAGGTGATCGCGCGCATCCGGCAGGTCACGGACAAGCCGATCCGCTACGTGGTGCTGACCCACTACCACGCCGTGCGCGTGCTCGGCGCCTCGGCCTACCGCGCGGAGCAGATCATCGCCTCGGATGCCACCCGCGGGCTGATCGTCGAGCGTGGCCAGGAGGACTGGGACAGCGAGTACGGCCGCTTCCCGCGCCTGTTCGAGGCGGCGGACACGATCCCCGGCCTGACCTGGCCGACGCTGACCTTCGTCGCGAGGCTGGTCGTCTGGATGGGCAAGCGCCGGGTCGAGCTGCTCCATCTCGGGCGGGGTCACACGGCCGGAGACATCGTCGCCTGGGTGCCCGACTCGCGGGTCATGTTCTCGGGCGATCTCGTCGAGTACCACTCCGCCTGCTATTGCGGCGATGCGCATCTCGCCGACTGGCCGCGCACCCTGCTCGCGATCGAGAGCATGGCACCGCGCGCGCTGGTGCCCGGCCGCGGCGAGGCGCTGCGCCGCCCGGAGCAGGTCACCGAGGCGATCCACCTCACCGAGGAGTTCCTCACGGCGCTGTACGGCTCGGTCACCGAGAGCGTGGCCAGGGGGTTGTCGCTGAAGGAGGCGTTCGCTCGAGTCCGCGAGGCGATGGACCCGCGCTTCGCGGGTTTCGCGATCTACGAGCATTGCCTGCCGTTCAACGTCGCCCGTGCCTACGACGAGGCGCGCGGCATCCACCACCCGCGGATCTGGACGGCGGAGCGCGACCGGCAGATGTGGGCGGAGCTGCAGGGCTGAGATGCCCCGCTACGCCTATCGCCGGTTCCCCTACACGACGCCGCCGGAGCTGCGCGGAGCCGCCGGGCGGCGCTGGCCGGTCGTCGTGGTCGGCGCCGGGCCGGTCGGCCTCACCGCCGCGGTCGATCTCGCGCTGCAGGGGATCGAGGTGCTGGTGCTCGACGACAACGACGTCGTCTCGGTCGGCAGCCGGGCCATCTGCTGGGCGAAGCGGACCCTCGAGATCCTCGACCGGCTGGGCGTCGGCGAGCGGATGCTGGCCAAGGGCATCACCTGGAAGGTCGGCCGGGTCTTCCACCGGGACCGGGAGCTGTACAGCTTCGACCTTCTCCCAGAGGCCGGGCACAAGATGCCGGCGTTCGTCAATTTGCAGCAGTACTATGTCGAGGAATACCTGGTCGACCGCTGCCGCGAGCTGGGCGACCGGATCGAGCTGCGCTGGAAGAGCCGGGTCGCCGGCGTCTCGCAGACCGGCGAACGGGTCCGCCTCGCCGTCGCCACGCCGGACGGGCCCTACACCGTCGACGCCGACTACGTGCTGGCCTGCGACGGGGTGCGCTCGAGCGTGCGCCAGCTCATGGGGCTCGACTTCGCCGGGCAGGTGTTTGAGGAGCGCTTCCTCATCGCCGACGTGGTCATGGCGGCCGAGTTCCCGAGCGAGCGCTGGTTCTGGTTCGAGCCGACCTTTCATCCGGGGCAGAGCGCGCTCCTGCACAAGCAGCCGGACGACATCTACCGGATCGACCTGCAGCTCGGCTGGGACACCGACCCGGAGGTGGAGAAGCGACCCGAGCGGGTCACGCCGCGGATCCGGGCGATGGTCGGCGAACGACCGTTCGAGCTCGACTGGGTGAGCGTCTACACCTTCCAGTGCCGGCGGATGGAACGGTTCGTCCACGGTCGGGTGATCTTCGCCGGTGACAGCGCGCACGTGGTGAGTCCGTTCGGCGCCCGCGGTGGCAATGGCGGCATCCAGGACATCGACAATCTGTGCTGGAAACTGGCTGCCGTGTTGCGCCGCGAGGCGCCCGAGGCCCTGCTCGCCAGCTATGACGAGGAACGCATCCGCGCCGCTGACGAGAACATCCTCAACTCCGCGCGCGCGACCAGTTTCATGACCCCCAAGGGCCCGGTCGAGCGGCTGTTCCGCGACGCGGTGCTGGAGCTGGCCGAGGAGCACGCCTTCGCGCGGCGGCTGGTCAACTCCGGGCGCCTGTCGCGGCCGCACCACCTGGGCGGGCTGACATTGCAGACGCCGGCGGAGGATCCGACCGTGCCGATGGCGCCCGGCGCGCCCTGCGAGGACGCGCCGATCGCGACGCCCGACGGACGGCGCTGGCTGCTCGAGCTGCTGCGCGGCGGCTTTCGGCTGTTGCATCGGCCGGGTGATACGCCGCCGCGGCCGGTCGATGGAGTGCCGATGCTGGTCCTCGGGCGGGATTTCGAGGATCTCGAGGGGCTGGTGGCGCGACGCTACGCGCTCGCCCCGGGCGCCACGGTGCTGATCCGCCCGGACCAACACGTTGGCGCGCGCTGGCCCGAGTTCGACCCGGGAGCGATCCGCGTCGCGCTCGCACGCGCGACGGCGGGTGTGCCGTCGTGAACGAGATCGGTGCCGACCGGCTCGGCAGCGCGGCCGACGATGTCTACGCGATGCTGATCGAAGCGCATGCCGGGCTCACGCCCGAGGAAAGCCACCGACTCAACGTCCGCCTCGTGCTGCTGCTGGCCAACGCGATCGGCGACAGGGAGCGGATCCGCGCCGTGATCGCCGCTGCACGGCGCCACCCGCGTGATCCTTCGCAGCGCACGACCTGACCGAGCGACCCGACATGGTGCGACGAAATGCGCCCGCCAGATCGGATTCGGGGCGGACAGCGGGCGGATCGCGCATTATGATCGAAGGGCGCGGTCACGCAGGTGAACGCGTGACGGGTTGGTTGCCCCCGCGCCGACTCGTCCATTTCGATACGGCCGCCGCGTCAAGCTGGCGGCCGTCTTTTTTCGGGTCGCGACCGGTTGGTGCCCCCAACGGGAATCGAACCCGTGCTTCCGCCTTGAAAGGGCGATGTCCTGACCTCTAGACGATGGGGGCGCAGCCGCGCTGCTTACCGGTGAGCTCACGCAAGATCAAGGGGAAGTGGCCGGCCTACACGGGCTCGGCGGCATCCTCGATCTGTAGCTCGGCGCGCTCCTCACCTTGAAATCGGCTAAGCGTCACCCGTCCAGCCAGATGTAGGTGCCGGCCCGGAGCGAGCACCCCCTCGAGCGGTGTCGCCCGGGCACGGAACGCGATCGCACGGAGACGACCGCCGCCTGCGCCGGTCAGGGTGCAGCTCACATGGCCGGGGCCGACCGGCCGGGCCTCGACCACCCGTGCGTCCGTCAGGACCAACAACGGGGCCGGGTTGCCGGCGCCGAACGGACCCAGCCGCTCGAGCCCGACGGCGAGATCGCGCGTGATCCCGGTCGTCGCGACGGCGGCGTCGATCTCGACCTCCGGCGCGCGACCGACCGGGCAGGCCGCCATGGTGGCGTGTTCGACGAGAAATGCCCGGAGTGCCGGCAGCTTCGCGGCGGTGACGGTGAGTCCCGCCGCCATCGGGTGCCCGCCACCGTGAACCAGAAGGCCGGCTGCGCGCGCGGCCTGGACCGCGGCACCGAGGTCGAAGCCGGGCACGGAGCGTCCCGAGCCGCGTCCCGTCCCCGCGGCGTCGAGCGCGATGACCACCGCCGGGCGGCGGTGGCGCTCGGCGAGCCGCGCCGCGACCAGCCCGGCGATGCCCGGATGGATGGCGCTGTCCGCCGCGACCAGTACCGGCTCGCCGCGCGCGCTGGCCGCGGCGACGCAGTCCTCGGCAAGCGTCAGCTGCTCGCGCTCCATCGCCTGCCGTTGCGCGTTCAGGTCGTGCAGGCGCTGTGCCAGACCCGCCGCCTCGCTCGCGTCGGTACTGCACAGCAGCCTCGCGCCGAGGCTCGAGCGGCCGATCCGCCCGCCGGCGTTGATCCGCGGCCCGAGGACAAAGCCCAGCTGCCAACAGGCGGGCGGCCACGCGAGACCCGCGACCTCGGCCAAGGCGCGCAGCCCGGCGTTGCGACCCTGCGCCATGACCCGCAGGCCCTGGCGCACGAAGGCGCGGTTCAGCCCGGTGAGCGGCATCACGTCGCAGACCGTGCCGAGCGCCACGAGGTCGAGCCAGTCGGTCAGCGCCGGCTCCGCCCGCGTCGCGAACAGCCCGCGGCGGCGCAGCTCGCGATTGAGCGCTACCAGGAGCAGGAAGGTGACGCCGACGGCAGCGAGGGTGCGGACGCCGTCGACCTGGTCACGGCGGTTCGGGTTGATCACCGCGACCGCCGGCGGCAGCGTCGCCTCGGCCGCGTGGTGGTCGATGACGATCACGTCGAGGCCCCGGCGCCGTGCCTGCTGCAGGGGCTCGAATGCGGTCGTCCCACTGTCGACGGTGACGACGAGGCGGCAGCCCTGCGCGGCCAGGCGCTCGAACGCGCCGGAATTGGGGCCGTAGCCGTCGTCCACCCGATCGGGGATCTCGAACGGGGCGGCGATATCCAGCTCGCGCAGGTAGCGGACGAGTAGCGCCGTCGAGGTCGCCCCGTCGACGTCGTAGTCGCCGATGATGCCGATCGGCTCGCCGGCCGCGATCGCGTCGGCGAGGCGCGCGGTGCCGGCATCGAGGTCGAGGAGGTGCGACGGGTCGGGCAGCAGCGTGCGCAGCCGCGGCTCGAGGAACTCGTCCGCGGTCGCGAGACCGATCCCGCGCCCGGCCATGATCCGGGCGACGATCTCGGGCAGACCGAGCCGCTGGCTGAGCGCCAGGGCCAGCGCGTCGTCGCACAGGCGCAGCCGCCAGCGCCGGCCGAGTGCGCTGCGGGCGACCTCCACGGGCGCGGTCAGCGAGCGAAATGCGGTACGACGCCGGTCTTGACGGCGATATTGTGCTCGGCCTCGATGGTTCGCACCGTGCCGGTCTTCGAGCGCATCACGATCGACTGGGTCAGCAGCCGGTGGCCGACCCGGCGCACGCCCTTGAGCATCGTCCCGTCGGTGACCCCGGTGGCGGTGAACATGACGTCGCCCGCGGCAAGCTCCTCGAGCGTGTAGATCCGGTCGAGGTCGGCGATGCCCATGCGCCGTGCCCGCGCGCGCTCCTCCTCGTTGCGGAAGTGCAGGCGCCCCTGGAACTGGCCGCCGATGCAGCGTAGCGCCGCGGCGGCGAGCACGCCCTCGGGCGCCCCGCCGATGCCCATGTAGACGTCGATGCCGGTGCCGGGCCGGGCGGTGGCGATGACCCCGGCGACGTCGCCGTCGGAGATCAGGCGGATGCGCGCGCCGGTGGCGCGCACGTCGGCGATGAGCTGCTGGTGGCGTGGCCTGTCGAGGATCAGGACGACCAGCTCCTCGACGCCGATCCCCTTGGCCTCGGCGATACGCGCGAGGTTCCAGGCCGGCGGTTTGGTGATGTCGATCAAGCCCGCCGGCAGGTCGCCGCCCACCGCGAGCTTGTCCATGTAGGTGTCGGGTGCGTTGAGGAAGCCACCCTGCGGGGCCATGGCGATGCAGGAGATCGCATTGGGCCCGCCCTTGGCGGTAATGGTGGTGCCCTCGAGCGGGTCGAGCGCGATGTCGACCCTGGGGCCCTTCCCGGTACCGACCGTCTCGCCGATGTAGAGCATCGGCGCCTCGTCACGCTCGCCCTCGCCGATGACGACGGTCCCGGCGATGTCCAGCACGTTGAGCGCCTGGCGCATGGCGTCGACGGCTGCCTGGTCGGCCGCCTTCTCGTCACCGCGGCCCATCAGCCGGGCGCTGGCGATCGCCGCCGCCTCGGTGACACGCACGCTGTCCAACGCTAGGTTGCGGTCCTCGCTCTGATATTCGGTCATGGCCTCCTCGATTCTCGCGGCTCGTGCTGCTCGACCTACAGCTTCTCGATTCGAATCATGCGCGGCGGCTCGAGTACCGCGTCCAGCGCCGCGATCCGCGCGAGCGCGCCGGTCATCTGCGCCTCGACAGTCTCGTGGGTGGTGAGCACGATCGGGACCGGCTGATCGGGGTTGCGGCCGCGCTGGATCAGCGCCTCGATGGAGACCCGGTGGTCGCGCAACACCGCCGACACATCCGCAAGGACGCCCGGCCGGTCCACGACCAGCAGGCGGATGTAGTAGCAGCCGAGATGGCTGGCGATCGGCGCGATCCGGTGGTCGGCGAGCGCCGTGGCCGGCACGCCGAAGGCGGGAACGCGCGAGCCACGTGCGATGTCGATGAGATCGGCCACGACCGCGGAGGCGGTCGGGCCGGCCCCGGCGCCGCGCCCCTCGTGCACGACGCTGTCCACGAAGTCGCCGTCGACCACCACGCCATTGAACACGCCCTCGACCGCGGCGATCGGCGCGGCGTTCGGGACCATGCAGGGGTGGACACGCTGCTCCAGGCCGAGCTCGGTCATGCGGGCGAGGCCGAGCAGCTTGATCCGATAGCCGAGCTCGGCGGCGAACTGGATGTCGAGCGCGGTGACGTGGCGGATGCCCTCGACATGGATCGCGTCGAAGCGCGGCCGGCCGCCGAACGCCAGCGCCGCGAGGAGGGCCAGCTTGTGCGCCGTGTCGATGCCGTCGATGTCGAAGCTCGGATCGGCTTCGGCGTAGCCGAGCGCCTGCGCCTCGCCCAGCACCGCGGTGAAGTCGCGGCCGGTCTCGCGCATCTGGGTCAGGATGTAGTTGCAGGTGCCGTTGAGGATTCCATAGACCCGTGCGACGCGGTTGGCCGCGAGCCCCTCGCGAAGGGATTTCACGATCGGGATGCCGCCTGCGACCGCGGCCTCGAAGGCGAGCGGCACACCGGCGCGGTCGGCCAGCGCCGCCAGCTCGGCGCCGTGGATGGCGAGCAGCGCCTTGTTCGCGGTGACCAGCGGTTTGCCGGCGCCGAGGCTGGTGCGGGCGAGGTCGAGGGCCAGCCCGTCGGCACCGCCGATCAGCTCGCAGACGACGTCCACCTCCGGGTCGGCGACGAGGTCGACGGCGCGGCCGTGCCAGCGCAGGCCGGAGGTGTCCACGCCCCGGTCCTTGCTCGGGTCGCGCGCGCAGACGGCGGTCACGACGAGCGGCCGTCCGGTGCGCTGCGCGATGCGCTCACCGTTGGCGGCAAGCAGCCGCAGCACGCCGCCACCGACGGTCCCGAGACCGGCGACGCCGATGCGCAGGGGCCGGACCATGCTCAGGCGACCGCCGGCGCAGCGAGGTCAGCCGGCGCGGCGTTGCCGCGCCGGGCGAGGAAGGCGCGGATGTTGCGCACTGCCTGACGCAGCCGATGGCGGTTCTCGACCAGCGCCATCCGCACATGGCCCTCGCCGTACTCGCCGAAGCCGATCCCCGGCGACACCGCGACCTCGGCCTCCTCGAGCAGCAGCTTGGCGAAGCCGAGCGAGCCCAGATGGGCGAGCTTGGGCGGCAGCGGTGCCCAGCAGAACATCGTCGCCGGCGGGGCGGGGATCGCCCAGCCGGCCTTGGCGAGGCCGTCGACCAGGACGTCGCGCCGCTCGCGGTAGAGACGTCGCACCTGCTCGACGCAGTCCTGCGGGCCGTTGAGCGCCGCCGTCGCGGCGACCTGGATCGGCGTGAACGCGCCGTAGTCGAGATAGGACTTGATCCGGGTCAGCGCCGAGACGAGGCGCCGGTTGCCGGCGGCGAAGCCGATCCGCCAGCCCGGCATCGAGTAGGTCTTGCTCAGTGAGCTGAACTCGACCGCGACCTCGAAGGCGCCCTCGACCTCGAGGATCGAGGGTGGCGGCTCGTCGAAATAGATCTCGGCGTAGGCGATGTCGGACAGGATGAACATCTCGCGGCGCCGGGCGAACGCCACGGCCTCGCGGTAGAAGTCGCGGTCGCAGGTCAGTGCTGTCGGATTCGAAGGGAAGTTGAGGATCATCGCGGTCGGCGCCGGCACCGAGTGCTCGGTGGCGCGTGCCAGCTCCGCCATCAGGTCGATCCCGGGCCCGAACGGCACGTGGCGGATCGACGCG
The DNA here is from genome assembly GCA_937995535.1 of uncultured Alphaproteobacteria bacterium. Lineage (GTDB taxonomy): Bacteria > Pseudomonadota > Alphaproteobacteria > Geminicoccales > Geminicoccaceae > CALKJU01. The sequence goes on along the minus strand of CALKJU010000113.1, from coordinate 18,673 downwards.
CCGGCGATGATGAAGCCGTAGGGGTGGATCGGATAGCTCGGGTTTGGGACGAGGATCGTGTCGCCGGGCGCGGTGATCGCCTGCGCCAAGTTGGCGAGCCCCTCCTTGGAGCCCAGCGTCACGCAGACCTCGCTCTCGGGGTCGAGCCGGACGCCGAAGCGGCGCGCATAATAGCCGGCCAGCGCGCGGCGCAGGCCGGGAATGCCGCGCGACACCGAATAGCGGTGCGCCTTGGGATCGCGCACGGCCTCCGTGAGCTTGTCGACGATGTGCTGCGGCGTCGGCTGATCGGGATTGCCCATGCCGAGATCGATGATGTCGCGCCCGGCTGCGCGCGCCGCCGCCTTCATCCGGTTGACCTCGGCGAAGACGTAGGGCGGCAGGCGCCGGATCCGGTGGAACTCGGGTTCCTTCATCGAGGACGGCCTCTGTGCAAGCCATTTACGATCCGGTGCGCCGGGCGGCTCCGCGGCAATCTCAGCCTGCGACCGGCCGGAACGTGCCCGCGCCGAGCAGGTGCAGCGTCACCTCGTCGCCGCTCCCGCCCAACCGCATGCTCAGCATACCGGTCGGCGCGCCGAGCCGCATCAGCCGCGCGGCCACGGCCCGAGCGCGATTGAGCGCCAGCAGCGACGGCGTCCCCTCGCCGACGACGACGAGCCGGGCGCGTTCCCGTGTCGCGGTGGCGATCACCCCACGGAGCAGCGGATCGACGTCGGTCGGCGGCTCGCTGCTGTCGCGGGCGAACGCGACCCGGGCGATCGGGTCCGCGTCCGGCGCGCCGGGACCGCCGACGATCGGGTCGGGGAGCGTGCCGAGGCCGGCCTGCTCGAGCTGCCGGTTGAGCTGCGATTGCTCTTCGAGGATGCGCAGGAAGTTGGTCAGCCGCCCGGTGTTGCGCTCGACCGTGACCTGACGGCGCACGACGAGATCGGCGACATAGCCACCACCCGGTGGCAGCGGCTCCGGCACCGGCGGCGGCGGCAGCGCCGCGACGCCCTCGGGGATCACCTGCGGCTGCGCGAGCGGCTCCGGCCGCGGGCCCGCCGGTGGCTCGCCACGGTCGAGATCCGCGCGCACGGCTTGTCGATCCCAGGCCGCCACGGCCCGTTCACTCTCCAGGGCACGCAGGATCTGCTGCCGCTGCGCGAGCGTGAAGTCGGCGATCGGGCGCGTCGGGACGTCGTGCAGGTCAGGGTAGGGCGCCTGGGCCACCTCCGGCGTGACGTCGCCGACGCACCCGCTCGTCGCCAGACATCCGAGGAGAAGTGTGGCGTGAAGCCCGCGGCACAGACAGGTGGACATCGCGCCGCGCTCGCAACCGTTGGCGTGGGGTCGGCGATCCATTAAGAGCACGATGGCGATTGCACCGGAACAACAACGGGCCAGTGGCGCACTCGGCACGGGCCGGTCCGGAGCGTGCGGGCCGCCGTGCTTACCGCGTGATCTTAAGGGGTCGATGGATGGCGCAGCAACAGGAGCTGACGGCGAGCGAGAGCGAGGTCGCCCAGATCGTCAGCGGCATCGCCGAGCGCAGCCGCGGGCTGATCGAGGACTTCCTAGCCCGCCAGCAGCTCACGAATGGCGACGCACAGCACGCCGACGCGGTCCAGCTCGGGCAGACGTTCCTCGAACTGACCCGTCGGCTGGTCGCCAACCCGCTCGACCTCGTCCAGGCCCAGTTCGATCTCTGGCAGAACTACGTCCGCCTGTGGCAGGCGACGACGCAGCGGATGCTCGGGCAGGAGGCGGAGCCGGTGATCGTGCCCGACCGGACCGACCGCCGCTTCAAGGATGCCGCCTGGCACGAGAATGTGCTCTTCGACTACATCAAGCAGTCCTATCTCCTGGCGGCGCGGTTCCTCGTCGAGCGGGCGCAGAAGGCCGGCGACGCCGATCTCAAGCAGAGCCAGAAGATCGAGTTCTACACGCGCCAGTTCGTCGACGCGCTGGCACCCTCGAACTTCGTCATGACCAACCCGGAGGTGCTGCGGCTGACGCTCGAGACGCGCGGCGAAAACCTGCTGCGCGGCCTCAAGAACATGCTCGACGACCTCGACCGCGGCAAGGGCCGGCTCGCGATCCGCATGACCGACCTCGATGCGTTCGAGGTCGGTCGCAACATCGCGACCTCCCCGGGCAAGGTCGTCTACCAGAACGAGCTGATGCAGCTCCTGCAATATGCGCCGCGTACCGAACAGGTCTACAAGCGGCCACTGATGATCATTCCGCCTTGGATCAACAAGTTCTACATCCTCGATCTCCAGCCGCGGAACAGCTTCATCCGCTTCGCCGTCGAGCAGGGCTTCACCGTATTCGTCCTGTCCTGGGTCAACCCGGACGAGCGCCTCGCCCACAAGTCGTTCGAGGACTACATGCTGGAGGGACCGCTGGCCGCGCTCGACGCGATGCGTGAGGCGACCGGCGAGCGGGACGCGACCGTGATCGGCTACTGCCTCGGCGGCACGCTGCTCGCCTGCACGCTGGCCTACATGGCGGCCAAGCGCGACACGCGGATCAAGGCCGCGACCTTCTTCACCAGCCTCGTCGACTTCCGCGATCCGGGCGAACTCGGCGTGTTCATCGACGAGGAGCAGCTCGCCTGCATCGAGACGATGATGGCCAAGCGTGGCTATCTCGACGGTGCGGAGATGGCCACCACCTTCAACATGCTGCGCGCGAACGATCTGATCTGGTCGTTCGTGATCAACAACTACCTGATGGGCAAGGACCCGTTCCCATTCGACCTGCTGTACTGGAACTCCGACAGCACGCGCATGCCGGCGGCCATGCACGGCTTCTACCTGCGCAAGTTCTACCATGAGAACAAGCTCGTCGAGCCGGGCGGGATCAGCCTCGCCGGCGTGCCGATCGACCTGCGGCGCATCAAGCTGCCGACATACTTCGTCTCGACCCGCGAGGACCACATCGCGCCCTGGAAGAGCACGTACGCCGCGACGCAGCTCTATCAGGGCAAGAAGCGCTTCGTGCTGGCCGGCTCCGGCCACATCGCCGGGATCGTCAACCCGCCCGCGTCGGGCAAGTACGGCTACTGGACCAACGACGCCCTGCCGCCCGATCCGGACGAGTGGCTGGCCGGGGCCGAGCAGCACGACGGCTCCTGGTGGGAGGACTGGGCGCGCTGGAACGCGGCCCAGTCCGGACCGTTGGTGCCGGCGCGCGAGCCGGGTGGCGGCGGGTTGCCGGCACTCGAGGACGCGCCCGGCTCCTACGTGCGCGTTCGCGCGTTCTGACGCTCAGGGCGCTAGGCGCTCGGTGTCCTCGGTCCCCGCCGACGAGCCGAGCTGCACCTCGATCAGGCGGAGCGGGGCGGTGCCCGGATTGGCCAGCCGATGCACGTCGCCACGACGAACGATCACGGATTGACCGGGATCGAGTACCTGCGCGGTATCCTCGATCGTCACCGCGGCTCGACCTTCGATCACCAGCCAGTGCTCGTCGCGCCCGGCATGGCGCTGGAGCGAGAGCCGGCCGCCCGGATCGAGCACGACCTCGGCGACGCGGTAGCCGGGCCGCTCGTGGAGGACCGTGAACCATCCCCAGGGGCGTACCTCGCGGGCATGACGCACCGCCTCCGGTCGGCTCGCTCGGACGAGCGCCCCGACCAGGTTCTTGACCGCGTCGGCATTCCCCTTGTCGGCCACCAGCACGGCATCGGCGGTCTCGATCACGGCGAGATCGCGGACGCCGGCGAGGGCGACCAGGCGATGCTCGGCCTTGACCAGGTTGCCACTTGCCGCCTCGAGAACGACGTCACCCTGCAAGGCATTGTCGGCGCCGTCCTTCGCCAGCAGCTCCCAGAGCGCGCGCCAGGAGCCGACATCCGACCAGCGCGGATCGCAGGGCACCACGGCCACGCGGTCCGAGCGCTCCATCACCGCCTTGTCGATCGGCAGCGCGGGCAGGTCGGCGAACAGGGATTCGGGCACGCTACCGGCATGCGCGCCGGCGGCCTTGTGTGCCGCCGCCAGTCCCGCCGCGAGGACGGCCTCGTGACGGGCGAGCTCGGCCAGCACGACGTCGGCGCGCATCAGGAACATGCCACTGTTCCAGAGGTGGCCGCCGGCGGCGAGCATGGCCTCGGCGATCTCGCGCGGCGGCTTCTCGACGAACCGCCGGACCGCGTGGGCGGCGGGCGCGTCGGGCAGCGCGTCGCCGGTCTCGATCCAGCCGAAGCCGGTCTCCGGCCGGGACGGCTCGATGCCGAAGGTGACGAGGTGACCGCCGCGCGCGGCCGGGCAGCCGGCTTCGACGGCGCCGAGCAGCCGGTCGACATCGAGGATCAGGTGGTCGGACGGGCACACCCACAGCAGTGCTTCCGGGCCGAATGCCGCGCGCGCCTCGAGCGCGGCCAGGCCGACCGCCGCCGCGGTGTTGCGCGCCACCGGCTCGAGCAGGAGGTGGTCGAGCAGCGCCGGTGACAGCGCGCCGAGCTGCCGCCGCACGAGGACTGCCTGGCCAGCGGCGGCCACGGTGATGACCCGTCCGGCCGGGGCGACCCGCAGCACCCGGCGCGCGGTGGTCTGCAGCAGCGATTCGTCGCCCACGAGCTCGACAAGATGCTTGGGGAAGGCGGCACGGCTGACCGGCCACAGCCGGGTCCCAGAGCCGCCGGCGAGGATCACGGGGACGATCGCGAAGGGCGTCAGGTCGGGCATGCTTGATTCCGTAGCGCGCAGGAGCGGGATGCTGGGGGTGGCGATCGGCGCCGTGGCACGCGGCCTGGCGTCACCTATCGCACACCGGGCGCGCACGAAATGCCGATGAGGCGTGGCGGCCCACGCCGCCGCCACGGGGTGCTTCCGGCATTTATCCACCATACAAAGTGTGATTATGCAAATTTGTTGACTCCGCATTGTGAATTTTTATCCTGCTGGCCGTGTGCTTATCCAAAAAGCACAATCTGAGTTGGTAGTTTATATGCGGTACTTTCCGGCGTTCCTCGACCTCGATGGTGCGGTCGTCCTGGTCGTCGGTGGCGGCGAGGCGGCGGCGCAGAAGCTGCGGCTGCTCGTGCGCACGCCGGCGACGATCCGCGTCGTGGCCGAAAAGGTCTGCGCCGAGGTCGCGGAGCTGGCGCGCCGCGGGCGGGTCGAGCTGGCGCGCCGGCCGTTCCGGCCGCGCGACCTCGACGGCGCGCGCCTCGCGATCGCCGCCGGGCTCGCCGACCCGGAACTGGCGACCCTGGTCACAGCCGCGCGTGGGCTCAACGTCCCGCTCAACGTCGTCGACCGGCCTGACCTGTCGAGCTTCATCGTGCCGTCGATCGTCGACCGCGATCCGGTGGTGGTGGCGATCGGCACCGAGGGCACCGCTCCGGTGCTCGCCCGCAACATCAAGGCTCTGCTGGAGCCGCTGCTGCCGGCGGGCCTCGGCCGGCTCGCGCGCTTCGCCGGCGGCTGGCGCGCGGCGGTGGCGCGGCGGCTGCCCGATGGCCGCGCGCGCCGCGCCTTCTGGGAGCGCCTCCTGGCTGGGCCGATCGCGGAGCAGGTGCTGACCGGCGATCTCGGCGCCGCGCAGGACGCGGCCGAGCAGGCGTTGCAGGGCGCGCCGGCCTTGCCGACGGGTCACGTGGCGCTCGTCGGTGCCGGACCGGGCGATCCGGATCTGCTCACCTTCAAGGCGCTGCGGCGGCTGCAAGAGGCCGACGTGATCGTCGTCGACCGCCTCGTGCCGAAGGCGATCCTCGATCGGGCTCGCCGCGACGCGCGGCGGATCGAGGTCGGTAAGGCGCCGGGCGGGCGGAGCACGCCGCAGGCCGAGATCGACGCGCTGCTGGTCCGCGAGGCGCTCGCCGGCAATCGGGTGGTGCGGCTGAAGGGCGGCGACCCGCTCGTCTTCGGCCGCGTGGCGGAGGAGATCGCGGCACTGAGCGCAGCCGGCATCGCGTGGGAGATCGTCCCCGGCATCACGGCCGCGCTCGGCTGCGCCGCGGCGGTGGGGCTGCCGCTGACCGAGCGCGGCATGCGGCGCGGCCTGACACTGCTGACCGGCCACACGCGCGACGGGCCGGCCGAACACGACTGGGCGGCGCTGGCGCGTCCGGGCCAGACCCTCGCCGTCTACATGGCTGTGGGCAAGGCGGCGCACCTGCAGGAGCGGCTGCTCGGTGCCGGGATCGACCGGCTGACGCCCGTGACGGTCGTCGAGAACGGCAGCCTCCCCGAGCAGCGGCTCGCCACCGGTGCCGTCGGCAACCTCGTCGAAACGTTGATCGACGGCGGCATCAAGGGGCCGGCGATCATCTTCATCGGTGCCCACCCTCTGCGCCGACCCGTGGCGCTGCCCGGAGCCGCGCCGCGCCCGGCGGCCGCCCAACCCGAATTCGCGGAGGCCGCATGAGCTCCCAGATCGCCACCGCCAACCGCCTGACCGACGGCGAGGTCGTGTTCCTCGGCCCCGCCGGTTGGGTCACGCGCATCGAGCGGGCCACCGTCGCGCGCAGCGACAGCGAGGTCCGAGCACTCCAGGCGCTCCTGCGTCAGGCCGAGGCGGTCAACGAGATCGTCGACGGCTACCTCGTCGCCGTCGAGGAGACAGCGGCGGGGCCGCGTCCGGTCCACTATCGCGAGCTGCTGCGCGGGTCGGGCCCCTCCGTCCGTCCCGACCTCGGCAAGCAGGCGAGCCGCTGATGTACCGCTACGACGAATTCGACGAAGCCTTCGTTCGCGAGCGCACGAGACAGTTCCGCAATCAGGTGGCGCGGCGGCTGCGCGGCGAGCTCAGCGAGGAGGAGTTCCGTCCGCTACGGCTGATGAACGGCCTCTACCTGCAGCTCCACGCCTACATGCTGCGGGTGGCGATCCCCTATGGCGTGCTGTCCGCGCGGCAGATGCGCCAGCTCGCGATGATCGCCGAGCGCTGGGACAAGGGCTACGGCCACTTCACCACGCGCCAGAACATCCAGTTCAACTGGCCGGCACTCAAGGACGTGCCGGACATCCTCGACGCGCTCGCCGACGTCGAGATGCACGCGATCCAGACCAGCGGCAACTGCATCCGCAACGTCACCACCGACCAGTGGGCGGGCGTGGCGGCTGACGAGGTCGCGGATCCGCGGCCCTGGTGCGAACTGCTCCGGCAGTGGTCGAGCCTGCACCCTGAGTTCTCGTTCCTGCCGCGGAAGTTCAAGATCGCGGTGACCGGCTCGCCGCACGACCGCGCCGCGGTCAAGGTGCACGACATCGGCCTGCGGATGCACCGCGACCCGGCGACGGGTGAGGCCGGTTTCGAGGTGATCGTCGGTGGCGGGCAGGGCCGGACGCCGATGATCGGCAAGACCATCCGCGGGTTCCTGCCGCTGCATCAGCTCCTGCCCTATCTCTCCGCGATCATGCGCGTCTACAATCGCCATGGTCGGCGCGACAACAAGTACAAGGCGCGGATCAAGATCCTGGTCCACGAGCTGGGCCAGGGCGAGTTCACCCGCGAGGTCGAGGCCGAGTTCGCCCGCGATCCCGGCACCGACGAGGTGTACGCGCTCACCGAGGCCGAGATCTCCCGCATCGCCCGGCACTTCGCGCCGCCGCCCTACGAACGGCTGGCGGAGCGCCACCCGCGCCACGACGCGCGGGTCTTCGCCAGCCAGGACTTCGCCCGCTGGGTGCGCAGCAACACCGCGCGGCACAAGGTCCAGGGCTACGCGATCGTCAATGTCTCGCTGAAGCCGACAGGGGGCATTCCGGGCGATGCCGACGCCGCCCAGATGCGGCTCCTCGCCGACCTCGCCGAGCGCTACAGCCATGGCGAGATCCGCGTCACGCACCACCAGAACCTGGTCCTGCCGGACGTTCGGCTGGGCGACCTGTTCGCGCTCTGGGAAGAGCTGGAGCCGGCCGGGCTGGGGACGCCCAATGTCGGCCTCCTCGGTGACATCATCGCCTGCCCCGGCATGGATTACTGCAGCCTCGCCACGGCGCGCTCGATCCCGATCGCGCAGGCGATCTCACGGCGCTTCCAGGACCTCGACCGGCAGCGCGAGATCGGCCCGCTCGAGATCAAGATCTCTGGGTGCATCAACGCCTGCGGGCACCATCATGTCGGCCACATCGGGATCCTCGGCGTCGACAAGCAGGGCCGCGAGCTCTACCAGGTGACGCTCGGTGGCTCGGCGGCCGAGGACGCCTCGCTGGGCAGCATCGTCGGCCCCGGTTTCTCGGCGGATGCGGTGGTCGACGCGATCGAGACGATCGTCGCGACCTATCTCGACCAGCGCCAGGACGGCGAGACCTTCCTCGCCTTCACCCACCGCGCCGGCCTCAAGCCGTTCAAGGAGGCGCTCTATGCCGCTGCTCCGGGGTGACCAGGTCGTCGCCGACGAGCGCGTCCGCGTGCCGGTCGACGCGCCGGTACCGGCCGCTGGGCCGTTGCTCCTCGACCTCGCACGGCTGACGGCGGAGGCCGAACACCTCTGGCACCGTCCGGACGGGGTCGGAGTCGAGCTGCTGCCGGCGCAGCCGGTCGAGGCGCTCGAGGACTGGCTGGACCGTCTGGATCTCGTGGCACTGCGCTTTCCGGCGTTCACCGACGGGCGGCCGTTCAGCAGCGCGCGGATCCTGCGGGCGCGCTACCGGTTCGGCGGCGAGATCCGCGCCGTCGGCCGCCTGATCCCGGATCAGGCGCAGTTCCTGCGCCAGTGCGGGTTCACCACGATCGAGGTGGACGATGCCGATCTGCCGCGCTGGCGCGCCGCCCAGGTGCGCATGTCGCTGACCTACCAGCTCGGCTACGCCGAGAGCGCCGGCCCGCCGGCACTCTCCGTGTTCCGCGCCCGGCACGCCCGGAGCGGGCGCGCCGCGGCCTGAATCCGACACGGCCGCCCGCTCAGGGCTCCGTGACGACGGCGCGGCATTCTTCGGGCAGGTCGGCGAGCAGCAGCGGCTTGGGCGGCGGACCCGGCGGCTTGGGCAGCCAGGGCTCCTCGGAGAGCCACCAGACGAGCTCGGCGCCACAGCCGTCGCCGTCCGGCGGCGAGTCCTGGTCGCGGCAGAGCGGCTGATCGGCGGGGCAGGCGAGGCGGACGTGGAAATGCGCGTCATGGCCCCACCACGGCCGCACCTTCTGCAGCCACGCGCGATCGGTGCCGGCGGATGCGCACAAGGCCTGCTTGATGCCGGGGTGGACGAAGATCCGGGCGACCTCGGGGTCGCGCGCGGCGCGGCGGATCACGGCCACCTGGAGCGGCCCGAACCGGGCCGGGTCGACCTCGCGCGTGCCCTCGCGGAGCATCGAGACCGCGCCCAGCGTCTCGCGCTCCTCGGCGGTGAGGCGGCGCTCGGGCATCGGCGTCAGCCAAAGGTCGACGTCGAGGCCGATCTGATGCGAGGCGTGGCCGGTCCGCATCGGGCCGCCGCGCGGCTGGGCGAGGTCGCCCACGAGCAGCCCCGGCCAGCCCTCGGCCCGGGCCTCGCGCGCCAGCCGCTCGACGAACGCGATCAGGCTCGGATGGCCCCAGGTGCGGTTGCGCGACAGGCGCATCGCCTGCCAGCCCGGCCCGTCGGTCGGCAGGGCGACAGCACCGGCGAGGCAGCCCTTGGAGTAGCCACCGATCACCCGTGGCCGCGGCGCCCGCGCCGGCGCCGCGAACGCACCGAACAGCTCCTTGGCCGGTACCGCGCCCGGATCGGCGGTGGTGGCGTGCGCGGCCCCGCTAGTGAGGGCCAGCATGAGGAGGACGGCGCGCAGGACATGGCAGGGCATGGCCTCAACCTACACGTGCAACGGTGAACGGTCGATGGACGACCGGCGATGCGGCCGCCGCTCGCGCTGCGAAAGTGGCGGCCCGTTGCGAAGGTGGCTGGTTTAGCAGGCGATCACTATGATCGCGCGACGTGGCGCCTGTGCTGGATGGCGAGGACAGACGCGGATGGACGAGCGATCCTGGGCTGGCACGACGTGACCCTCGACGACCGTGGCTACGGTGGCTGCCCGAATTGGGCCGTAGGCTTGCGTGTCGCGTCCCCGCCCGGGCGATCGCCTGCCGCGAGCGGCCGCATGGCGAGCCAGGTCCGCGGGCGGCGGACCAGGGTGGCATGAGCTCGTTCCCCCTCGCCGGTCGCCGCGTCTACGTCGCCGGGCATCGGGGCATGGTCGGGCGTGCGCTGGTCCGGCGGCTGGAGCGCGAGCCCTGTACGCTCCTGACCGCGACGCGTGCGGAGCTGGATCTCACCCGGCAGGCCGCGGTCGAGGCATGGATGCGCGCGGAACGGCCGGACCTCGTAGTGATCGCCGCCGCCGAGGTCGGCGGGATCCTCGCCAACGCCAGCCGCCCGGTGGACTTCCTCGAGCGGAACCTGCTGATCGAGATCAACCTGATCCGCGCCGCCGCCGAAACCGGCGTGCGCCGGCTGCTGTTCCTCGGCTCCTCCTGCATCTATCCGCGCGACTGCCCGCAGCCGATCCGCGAGGATGCACTGCTCAGCGGGCCGCTCGAGCCCACCAACCAGTGGTACGCGATCGCCAAGATCGCCGGGCTCAAGCTCTGCCAGGCCTATCGCCGCCAGCACGGTCTCGCCTACGTCACCGCGATGCCGACCAACCTCTACGGACCGTTCGACAATTTCGATCCCGCGGGGAGCCATGTCGTGCCCGGCCTGCTGCGCCGGATGCACGAGGCGAAGCTGCGCGGCGACGCGGCCGTCGCCATCTGGGGCACCGGACGCCCGCGTCGCGAGCTGCTCCATGTCGACGACCTTGCCGATGCCTGCGTGCTCCTGCTGCAGCGTTACGACGACGAATTGCCGGTCAATGTCGGCTGCGGCGAGGACCTTACGATCGCCGAGCTGGCGGCGCTGGTTCGCGCCGCCGTCGGCTTCGCCGGCGAACTGGTCTTCGACCCGAGCAAGCCCGACGGGACCCCGCGCAAGCTGCTCGACGTGTCGCGCCTGCGGGCGCTCGGCTGGCGGCCGCGGGTCCCGCTGGAAGAGGGCCTGCGCGCGACCTACGCCTGGTTCCGCGAACACGCCGCCGACGGCGTCTGACCGGCCCCTCCCTCTCGACGTGTCGCGTCGGCGCTGGCACTCCTAGGCGGTCGCGGAGGCCGCAGGACGGGCGGCCGAGGGAGTGGGGGAGAGACGGATGCCCAAGGAGATCTTCGTCAGCTACGGGATCGATGTCGACGCGGTGGCGGGCTGGCTCGGCTCCTATGGCGGCGAGGACAGCCCGTGTGACATCAGCCGTGGCATGTTCGCCGGCGAGGTCGGCACGCCACGGCTGCTGCGCCTGTTCGAGCGCTGGGGGATCCGCACGACCTGGTTCGTGCCCGGCCACTCGATCGAGACCTTCTTCCCGCAGATCAAGGCCGTGGCGGACGCCGGGCACGAGATCGGGATGCACGGCTACAGCCACGAGAACCCGATCGCCATGACGCCCGAGCAGGAAGAGGCGATCTTCGACAAGTGCATCGAGGTGATCACCAAGGTCTCCGGCCAGAGCCCGCGCGGCTACGTGGCACCGTGGTGGGAGTTCGGCGCCAAGACCAACGAGCTGCTGCTCAAGAAGGGTATCAAGTACGACCACTCGCTGATGCACAACGACCACCACCCCTACTACGTCCGGGTCGGCGACCGCTGGACGAAGATCGACTACAGCAAGCATCCGAGCGCCTGGATGACGCCGCTCGAGCGCGGCTCGGAGACCGATCTCATCGAGATCCCGGCCTCCTGGTACCTCGACGATCTGCCGCCGATGATGTTCATCAAGGCGGCCCCGAACAGCCACGGCTTCGTCAACCCGCGCGACATCGAGCAGATGTGGCGCGACCAGTTCGACTGGGTCTACCGCGAGTACGACTACGCCGTGTTCCCGCTGACCATCCATCCCGACGTCTCGGGCAAGCCGCATGTGCTGGCCATGCACGAGCGGCTGTTCAACCACATGAAGGACCATCCGGGGGTGCGGTTCGTGACGATGGAGGAGATCGCCGACGACTTCGCCCGGCGCTATCCCCGCGGCGGGGCGGCACGACCCGTCTCGTAACGGACGATGTGCGGTCTCTGCGGGCTGTTCGGCGGCGCGCGGCACTGGAGCGACGCGCCGGGCGAGCGCGGCCGCACGCCGGAGGCCGAGCGTCGCCACCGTGTCGAGGTCGCCAACCGCATGCTGCAGCCGTTCGGGCTGCGGCTGGCGAGCTGGGCTGGCCGCTACACCCTGACCGGGCGCACCGGTCGCGCTGCGGTGGTCGATCATGTCGGTACCCTGTGGCCGACTGCCGAGCGCCTCGCGGGTCGGCCATGCGATCCGCTCGACCCGGCGCTGCTCGGCGAGCTCGAGCGGTGGTGAGCGACGCCGCGGCGCCACCGCTCACCGCCAACCTGCTGACCGGGTTTCTCGGTAGCGGCAAGACCACGCTGCTGCGCCGTTTGCTGCGCTCGCCGCGCCTCGCCGACAGCGCCGTGCTGATCAACGAGCTGGGCGAGGTCGGGCTCGACCATCTGCTGGTCGAGGCGGTCGACGAGGAGGTCGTGCTGCTGCGAAGCGGCTGCTTGTGCTGCACGATCCGCGGCGAGCTCAAGGAAGCTCTTCTGCGCCTGCTGGAGCGCCGCCGACGCGGTGGCGTGCCACCGTTCTCGCGGGTCGTGATCGAGACCACCGGGCTCGCCGAGCCCGCGCCGTTGGTCGCCACGCTGACCGCCGATCCGATGCTGCGCTGGCAGTTCCGCTTGGGCGCCATCGTCACCGTCGTCGACGCGGTGAACGGCGACGACACGCTCAACCGGTTCGTCGAGGCGATGCATCAGGTGGCGGTCGCCGACCGCCTCGTGCTGTCCAAGACCGACCTCGTCGAGCCCGCGCAGGTCGCGGCCTTGTCGGCTCGGCTGCGGGCGATCAATCCGACCGCCACGCTCACGCCGTCGGCCATTGCCGACGACGCGTTAGCGGAGCTGGTCGTCATGGACCTCCACGACCCCGATGCGCGGCCGGCCGAGGTGGGCCACTGGCTCGCTGCCGCCCCGCCGGACGACGCCGGCCACACGCCGCACCGGCCGGAGGTACGGGCGCACCTGCTGACCATGGACGAGCCGGTCGACTGGGCGGCGTTCGGGCTGTGGCTCGCGATGCTGCTCAATCGGCACGGCGACCGGATCCTGCGCGTCAAGGGCCTGCTGCGCGTCGTTGGCATCGACCAGCCGATCGTCGTGCAGGGCGTCCAGCACCTGATCCACGAGCCGCAGCACCTCGCCAGCTGGCCGCCCGGCCTTGCGCCCGGCACGCGGCTCGTGGTGATCGCCCGCAGCCTCGACGGCGCCCTGCTCGACCGCTCGTTCCGAACCTTCCTGCGCCTCGCGGCGGCAGTGCCGGCAGGCTGAGCCGGGGCACGGCGGCGGGGTGCCGCCGCGCCCGTGGAGCGCCTCAGGCGGCGCGCGCCGCTCCGCTGCTGCCGCGGCCGTCCCTGGCGGCGGCCTTGTTGATCCCCGAGGCGGCGAGCTTGCCGAGCTTGCTGTCGGCGGCGCTCTCCTGCTGCAGGATGTCGCTCAGCAGCTTGGCCGCCTCGGTCTTGCCCAGCTCGCGGGCCACCTCGGCCAACGCGCTGTAGCTGGCGATCTCGTAGTGCTCGACCTTGCGCGCGGCGAGGACCAGGCCGGCGTCGCGGACGCGCTCGTCCTCGATCCCCTCGATGATCTCGCGGCTCTCCGCGACCAGGCCCTCGATCGCCTCGCAGCGGACGCCGCGCGCCGCGACATTGAGGCTCTCGAAGACCTGCTCGAGCGTCTCGATCTGCCCGTTGGTCTCCTCGAGATGGCTCTCGAACGCCGCCCGGAGCTCGGCATCGTTCGCCGCACGGGCCATCCTCGGCAGCGCCTTCGTGAGCTGCTTCTCCGCGTGGTACATGTCGCGCAGGCCGTGCACGAACATCTCGTGAAGCGTGGTCATGGGCATAGGATGTCTCCGCAGGTCCGATGAACGACCGCTGTCGGGCCGAGCCCGGTCGCGATCTGAGCGACCAACGGAGTGACGTGCGAGGGGTTCCCGTCAGCCGCGGATCTCGAAGCCCGCCTCGCCGAAGGCGGCGCGCAGCTCCGTGATGCCCATCGTCGCATATTTCAGGGGATTGGCCTTCTCGGGATCCTGCTCGGCCTCGACCACCGCCCAGCCGCTGTAGCCGACCTCCTTCAGGACCCTGGCGAAGCTGCGGAAGTCGATGCAGCCTTCGGGGTCGCCCGGGACGGTGAACACCCCTTCGAGCACGCCCTTGAGGAAGCTCCAGCGATTGCGGTGCACCTCGGCCAGGACCAGCGGGCGGATGTTCTTGCAGTGAACGTGGTTGATGCGCTTGCCCCAGCGCCGCGTGGTGGCGGCGACGTTGCCGCCGGCGAAGGTGAGGTGCCCGGTATCGAGCAGCAGCCCCACCGCCTCGCCGCTGTGCTCCATGAGCAGGTCGACCTCGCGCTCGGTCTCGATGACCGTGCCCATATGGTGATGGAAGGTCATCGCGATGCCCTCGGCCTTCATCCACTCGGCGAAGGCGGTGAGCTTGGCGGCGTACGCCGGGAACTCCGCCTCCGGCATTCGCGGACGGTCGGCCACCGGCGTGTCGAGATCCGCCTGCACCGTGCCGGTGGTTTCGGCGTAGACCAGCACCTCGGCACCGGCGGCCATCAGCAGGCGCATGTGCTCGTCGATGCGCTTCTTCTCGTCCTCGATCGAACGCGAGCGCAGCTCGCCGGAGAACCAGCCTGAGACGAGCTGCAGCCCGTGTCTCGCGAGCACCAGCCGGAGCGCGTTGGCCTCGTTCGGGAACTTGCCGCCCTTCTCGATGCCGCTGTAGCCGGCCTGCCGGGTCTCGGCGAGGCAGGTCTCGAGCGGGATGTCGCCGCCCAGCTCCGGCAGGTCGTCGTTCGACCAGCCGATCGGGTTGATGCCGAAGCGGATCGCCATGGCGCGGCCCTCCCTGTCGCCGACGCGCGGAGACTCGGGCGGCCGCATCGGCCCGTCAATGGCCGGTGACGGCCGCCGGCGGCTCGATCGCGAAGCGGACGAGTTCGGTGATGATCGCCGAACGCCGGTCCGGGTGGTCCGGCCCGCAGGCGAGCCGGCAGAGGGTGTCGGTCGGGGCCTCGAAGTCGCAATGCGAGGCACCCGGGACGGTCTCGACGAGGGTCGGTCCTGGCAGGGCCGCGGCCAGGAGCTCGCCCCGCCCGCCGGCGTTGCAGCCGCCGGGCGGGGCGAGGAGCACCAGCCCCGGCAGCTCACGCGGCAGGCTGGCGGCCGCGGTCAGCGTCCGGGACCACGGCACCGGATCGAGCAGGACGAGGCCATCGGGCTTATGGCCATCGGCGGCGAGCCGCGCCGCGGCCTCGGTGACGATCGCGCCGCCTGCAGAGAAGCCGACGAGCGTCACCGGCACATCGGGTCCGACCGAGCGGCGCAGTCGGGCCGTGGCGGCCACTGTCTCACCGACCGCCACGTCACGCGCTGTCTCCCCACCCAGGAGCGAGGGCATCGCCGGCGCGACGACCGCCACGCGGACGCCGCCGAGGGCCGCGACATGGTCGGCATGATGGGACGGGTTGCGGGCGAAGCCGTGGACCAGGACGACGCCGGCACGCGGCGCCGGAGCCGCGCGCGCGAGCGAGCCGTCGCCGGGCGGTGGGGTCCGGCAGGCCGCCAATGCGGCGAGGGCGGCGAGGAGAGCGGTCGCCAGTGTCCTTAGGGGCATGGCGGTGACCTTGTCGCTGGCGGGCGAGGGTGCAAGCATCGCGCGTCCGCCGGAGGTACCCGATGCCCTGGACCGTCGACGATCTCGACACGCCCGCGGTGCTGATCGACCTCGACCGGGTCGAGGCCAATCTCGGCCGCGCCCAGGCCTATGCCGATGCCCACGGTCTGCGGCTGCGCCCGCACATCAAGACGCACAAGCTGCCGGAACTCGCGCGGCTGCAGGTCGAGCTGGGGGCCGTCGGCATCACCTGCCAGAAGATCGGCGAGGCTGAGGTCATGGCCGACGCCGGGCTGGACGACATCCTGCTGACCTTCAACCTGATCGGTCGGGCCAAGCTGACGCGCCTCGTCGCGCTCGCCCGCCGCGTGCGGCTCGGCGTCGCCATCGACAACGAGATCGTCGCCCGCGGCCTGTCCGACGCCATGGCCGGGGTCGGGCTCGAGCTGCCGGTGCTGGTCGAATGCGACACGGGCGCGGAGCGCTGCGGGGTGCAGTCGGCCGAGGAGGCCACGGCCCTGGCCCGGATCGTGGCCGCGCTGCCCGGCCTGCGCTTCGACGGTCTGATGACCTACCCGCCGAAACACCGCACGCTCCAGGTCAACGCCTGGCTGAGCGAGGCGAAGGCGGCGGTCGAGGCGGCCGGGATCGAGTGCCGCACGGTCAGCAATGGCGGCACCCCCGATCTCTACAGCGCGCACCAGGTCGCTGTCGCCACCGAGCACCGCCCGGGCACCTACATCTACAGCGATCGCTCGCTGGTCGCCGGCGGGTTCGGCACCTTCGAGGACTGTGCCCTGCGTGTTCTGACCACGGTGGTGTCACGCCCGACCGATGGGCGCGCCATCCTCGACGCCGGCAGCAAGACCTTCTCCTCCGATACGCTGGGCCTGCCGGACTACGGATACTTCGTCGAGTATCCGCAGCTCGTGCTGGAGAAATTCAGCGAGGAGCACGGTCACGTCGACTGCAGCGCGAGCAATGCCCGGCCGGCCGTCGGCGAGCGGGTCACGGTGATTCCCAATCATGCCTGCGTGGTGAGCAATCTGTTCGACACTGTCTACGGCGTCCGTGGCGACCGGGTCGAGCGCGCCTTCAAGGTCGCCGCGCGCGGCCTCGTGCAGTAGCGCGAGCGCCGGCTCAGCGGAGGTCGATCTCGTAGACGGCCCCGGGGTAAGGCGCGTTCCAGGCGTCGATCGCGGCCGTGACGAACAATGTGCCCGCATCAGCGCCGAAGCCGACATTGGTGACATAACGCGCCGGAACGTCGTGACGGGCGAGCAGCTTGCCGTCGGCGTCGGTGACCAGCACTGCGCCGGCACCGTTGGTGGCGATGTACAGCCGTCCATCGCCACCGACCTTGATCCCGTCGGGGCCGTAATAGGCGTCGGCATCGGCCGGCGTCGGCACGATGTCGGCCATGCGCGCGAACACGCGCCGCTCGCCGAGCGTACCGTCGGGCAAGATGGTGAAGGCGAGGATGCGCGCGGCGAGCATCTCGGCGACGAGCAGCGTCCGGCCGTCGTCGGTGACCGCCAGCCCGTTGCTGTAGTGGATCTTGTCCGCAAGCGGGCGCAGGGCGCCGTCCGCCGACAGGTGATAGACCATGCCCTGGATGGGTGCCGCGGCGTCGTACACTCCCGACATCGACAGCCACAACCCGCCCCGGCCGTCCTCCGTCGCGTCGTTCGGTCCCAGGAACGGCTTGCCGTCGGCGTCGGCGTCGATGTGCGCCACCGTCGTCCCGTCGGCGGTGATGCGCACCAGCGTATTGGCATCGTAGCAGGTGACGAGCAGGTCACCCTGCCAGGGGATGACCGCGGCCGGTCCACAGCCATCCTGCTTCCAGACCTCCGTGTTGGCCGTCCCGTCCCAGGCCATCACGGTGTTCGCCGAGTACTCGACGTACAGCAGACGCCCGTCATGCCAGAGCGGACCCTCGGGATAGAAGCTGTCCGGATTGATCGTGCGCACCATGCCGGCCGCCGATGCCGGCAACGCCCACATGATCAGCAATGCCGCAGCCGCGATCGTCCGCATCGGTCGCTTCCCCCACGGTCGACGTCGCCTCAGGCGCGCAGCATCGTCACGGCGTGGCGGCCGGGCAAGGGGCAGCGGCCACGGGCACGAGTGCCGGCGCCGGCGCACCGAGGCGCTTGAGCGTCCGGTAATGGGACGCGATGGCCGCGAGGAGGGACGGCGAGGCGTGGTAGGGCAGCCCGTGCCGCGCGGCTGCCGCCTCGACGATCGGGCTCAGCGCCCGGTAGTGGACATGCGCGACGCGTGGGAAGAGGTGGTGCTCGATCTGGAAGTTGAGGCCGCCGAGATACCAGTCGAGAAAGCGGTTGCCGCGGGCGAAGTTGTGCGTGGAGCGCAGCTGCGCCGCCATCCATGACGCCGGCGATGGATCGGCGGGCGCGTCGACGGGGTGCTCCGTCGGTTCCACCACGTGGGCGAGCTGAAAGACCACCCCCAGGATCAGCCCGGCGACCAGATGCACGGTCAGGAACCCGATCAGGAACTGCCACCAAGTGATATCCAGCAGGAGCAGTGGCAGCGCGATCATCATTGCGTAATAGGCGAGCTTGCCGACCAGCAGGCCGGCCCAGGCGGCGGGCGGGTGGCGCATGTCGCGGTAGGGTCCGAGCTGGCGCCGCAGGAAGTATCCGTAGTCCTTGGCGAAGACCCAGAAGACGGTCGAGAGCGCATAGGCCGCGAACGCGTAGAGGTGCTGGTAGCGATGGATCGGCCGTAGCGGCGCCTGCGGGCTGAGGCGGATCAGCGGCGAGACGTCGACATCGTCGTCATAGCCGCGCACGTTGGTGTAGAAATGGTGCAGCCGGTTGTGCGTGATCCGCCACATGTAGCCGTTGGCGCCGATGGCGTCGAAGCTGTAGCCCAGCCAGCGATTGACCACCGGGCGCTCCGAGAAGGCGCCGTGCAGCGCGTCGTGGCACAGGGTGAAGCCGAGCCCGGCCATGCAGAAGCCCATGA
>CALKJU010000112.1 GCA_937995535.1 uncultured Alphaproteobacteria bacterium | reverse complement strand
TCGTGCTCGGCGAGCCCGTTCTCCTTGCGCTGCTTGGGAATCAGGTGCCGCTTCGCGATCTCTAGCTTCTCGTCCTCCGTGTAACCGGGGATGCGGATGATCTCCATCCGGTCGAGCAAAGGCTGCGGCATGCGCAGTGTGTTGGCCGTGCAAACGAACATCACATCCGACAGGTCGTAGTCGACCTCCAGATAGTGGTCGTTGAAGTTCACGTTCTGCTCGGGGTCGAGCACCTCGAGCAGCGCACTCGACGGGTCGCCGCGGAAATCCGCTCCCATCTTGTCGATCTCGTCGAGCATGAACAGCGGATTGCTGCTCTTCGCCTTCTTCATGCTCTGGATGATCTTGCCGGGCAGCGAGCCGATGTAGGTCCGGCGATGCCCGCGGATCTCGGCCTCGTCCCGCACGCCGCCGAGCGAGAAGCGGACGAAGTTGCGACCTGTGGCCTTGGCCAGCGACCGCCCGAGCGAGGTCTTGCCGACGCCCGGCGGCCCGACGAGGCAGAGGATCGGCCCCTTCATCTTGTCGACACGCTGCTGCACGGCCAAGTACTCGATGATCCGCTCCTTGACCTTGTCCAGGCCATAGTGATCGGCATCGAGGATCGCCTTGGCCTTGGCGATGTCCTTACTGATCTTCGTCCGCTTCTTCCAGGGGATCGACAGAAGCCAGTCGAGATAGTTGCGGACGACCGTGGCCTCCGCCGACATCGGCGACATGGTTCGCAGCTTCTTCAGCTCGGCCAGAGCCTTCTCACGCGCCTCCTTGGAGAGCTTGGTGCGCTTGATCCGCTCCTCGATCTCCGAGGCCTCGTCCTTGCCATCCTCGAGCTCGCCCAGCTCCTTCTGGATGGCCTTCATCTGCTCGTTCAGGTAGTATTCGCGCTGCGTCTTCTCCATCTGCCGCTTGACGCGGCTGCGGATCCGCTTCTCCACCTGGAGGACGGAGATCTCGCCCTCCATGAAGCCGTAAAGGCGCTCCAGCCGTTCGGCCAGCGAATTGGTCTCGAGAAGCTCCTGCTTCTCCGCGATCTTGAGCGCGAGATGGGCCGCTACCGTGTCTGCGAGCTTGCTCGGATCCTCGATCTGGCTCAGCGAGACGAGAACTTCCGGCGGCACCTTCTTGTTGAGCTTAACGTACTGTTCGAACTGCCCGACGACGGCGCGCGCCATCGCCTCGACCTCGCGGGGGTTGCTGTCGAGATCCGGCAGCAGCGTCGCCTGGGCCTGGAAGAAGCGCGGGTTGTCGACGAATCCGGTGATCGCCGCGCGTCCGTTCCCCTCGACCAGGACCTTGACCGTCCCGTCCGGCAGCTTGAGAAGCTGCAGGACGCTCGACACCGTCCCGACCCGATAGATGTCGTCGACGCCGGGGTCGTCCTGGCTCGCGTTGCGCTGTGCCACGAGCAGGATCTGCTTGTCGTCCTTCATCACCTCCTCGAGGGCGCGGATCGACTTCTCGCGCCCGACGAAGAGCGGTACGATCATGTGCGGGAAGACGACGATGTCCCGCAGCGGCAGGACAGGAAACACTAGCGATCCGGACTGGCTCATCTCACCTCGCGGCGACCGCAGCCACTTTGGCTGGTCGCATCAAGAACCACCGCTGAGGTGGCGCCGGCCCGCGGACCTTTCAAGCCGGCCCTAGCGGACCGCGCGGCGCCACCGCCGCAGTGGGCTGCCGTTCAGGATGCCACGCCCGCGTCGCTCTTGCGATCGGCGTAGATGAGGAGCGGCCTGGCCCGACCTTCGGCAACATCACGGTTGATCACCACCTCGGCCACCCCGCTCATCGACGGCAGCTCGAACATCGTCTCCAGCAGGATGCTCTCCATGATCGAGCGCAGGCCACGCGCGCCGGTCTTGCGCTGGATGGCCCGCTCCGCGATCGCGCGCAGCGCGTCTTCGGTGAAGGTCAGCCGTACATCCTCCATGTCGAACAGCTTCTGGTACTGCTTGACCAGAGCGTTCTTCGGCTCCTTGAGAATCTTGATCAGCGCGCCGACATCAAGGTCGCTCAGCGTCGCCACCACCGGCAGGCGGCCGACGAATTCGGGGATCAGGCCGAACTTGAGCAGGTCGTCGGGCTCCACCTCCTTGAGCAGCTCGCCCGTCTGGCGGTCGTCGGGGGAGCGGACCTCCGCGCCGAAGCCCATCGAGCGCGGACGGCCGCGCGCGCTGATGATCCGCTCGAGGCCGGCGAAGGCCCCGCCGCAGATGAACAGGATGTTGGTCGTGTCGACCTGCAGGAACTCCTGCTGCGGATGCTTGCGACCGCCCTGCGGCGGCACGCTCGCCACGGTCCCCTCGATGATCTTCAGCAGCGCCTGCTGGACGCCCTCGCCGGAGACGTCGCGTGTGATCGACGGGTTCTCGGACTTACGACTGATCTTATCGACCTCGTCGATGTAGACAATGCCGCGCTGGGCGCGCTCGACGTTGTAGTCCGCCGCCTGCAGCAGTTTGAGGATGATGTTCTCCACGTCCTCACCGACATAGCCGGCTTCGGTGAGGGTCGTCGCGTCGGCCATCGTGAACGGGACATCGAGCGTTCGGGCGAGCGTCTGGGCGAGCAGGGTCTTGCCGCAGCCGGTCGGCCCGATCAGCAGGATGTTCGACTTCGCGAGCTCGACGTCGCCGCCCTTGGTGCTGTGCGCGAGCCGCTTGTAGTGGTTGTGCACCGCGACCGAGAGGACCCGCTTGGCATGGTCCTGACCGATCACGTAGTCGTTGAGGACCGCACAGATCTCCGCGGGTGTGGGCACGCCCGCCCGGCTCTTCGCGACCGCGCTCTTGTTCTCCTCGCGAATGATGTCCATGCACAGCTCGACGCATTCATCGCAGATGAACACCGTCGGGCCAGCGATGAGCTTGCGGACCTCGTGCTGGCTCTTACCGCAGAACGAGCAGTACAGCGTGTTCTTCGAGTCGCCTGCCGACTTGCTCATCGATCAACGAATCCCGCTGCCGAGACATCGGCCATCGTAACGGCCACTGGTTAACGAGACAACCGCCAACGCAACCGCTCTGGGACACACCAGCGGCGCCGCTCCACGAACGCGCGAGTTCCGCACGCGCCAGATCACGCCGCCTTCACCGGCGCCGGCTCACGCTTGACCACGACCTCGTCGATCAGCCCGAACTCCTTGGCCTGCTCGGGACTCATGAAGGTGTCGCGCTCCATCCGCGCCTCGACCTCGGCCAAGGTCCGCCCCGTGTGCTTGACGTATATCTCGTTGAGCCGCTGCCGAACGGCAAGGATCTCCCGGGCATGGATCTCGATGTCGGTGGCCTGACCCTGATAGCCGCCGGACGGCTGGTGGGTCATGATGCGCGCATGGGGCAAGGCGAACCGCTTGCCGGGCGCACCTGCGGCGAGCAGGAGCGAGCCCATGCTCGCGGCTTGCCCGATGCACAGCGTCGCCACGTCGCAGCGGATGTACTGCATCGTGTCGTAGATCGACAGACCGGCGGTCACCACGCCCCCGGGGCTGTTGATGTAGAGTTGGATGTCCTTGTCGGGGTTCTCGGCCTCAAGGAAGAGCATCTGCGCGGTGATCAGGCTCGCCATGTGATCCTCGACCGGGCCGGTCAGGAACACGATCCTCTCCTTGAGGAGCCTTGAATAGATGTCGTATGCGCGCTCCCCGCGGCTCGTCTGCTCGACGACCATCGGGATCAGCTGGCCGTGCACGCTCACGCTCCGGCCCCCCCGCCAGCGGCAGGTGCCGGCTCGTCGGGATCCCGAAGCAGCTCCTCGACGCTGACCGACCGCTCCGTCACGTTGGCCCGGCTGAGAATCAGGTCGACCACCTTGTCCTCGTAGATCGGCGCCCGGAGCTGCTCCAGCGCCGCCGGCGTTTTTTGCAGGAACTCGAACACCTGGCGCTCCTGACCGGGAAAACGCTGCGCGTGGGCGATCATCGCCTGCTGCAGCTCCTGGGCCTGTACCTGCACGTCGTTCTTGCCGCCGATGTCGGCAAGAAGGAGTCCGAGGCGGACGCGCCGCTCGGCGATGGCGCGATACTCGGCGCGCAGCGCCTCCTCGCTCTGCGCGCCTTCGCCGAAGCTCTCCCCGCTGCGCCGCATCTCCTCGGTGAGCTGCTTCCAGATCGACTCGAACTCGATCTCCACCATGCCCGGCGGCACCTCGAAACGATGCGCCGCGGCCAGCTGGTCGAGCAGCTCGCGCTTCAGCCGATTGCGCGCCATAGCCTTCAGGTCGTTGCCGATCCGGTCGCGGAACATGCGGCGAAGATCGGCCAGGTTCTCGAACCCGAGCGACTCTGCCCAGGCGTCGTCGACCGTGATCGGCTCCGCCGCGCGGATCTCGCTGACCTTGACCTTGAACCGCGCCTCTTTCCCGGCGACTTCGGCGCGTCCGTAGCTCTCCGGGAATCGGACCACGACCTCGCGCTCGACGCCGACCTCCGCGCCGACCAGACCATCCTCGAAGCCGGGAACCATCGTTCCACTGCCGAGCACCACGGTCATGCCCTCGCCTCGACCGCCTTCGAACGGAACGCCGTCGACGGTGCCCTCGAAGTCGATGACCAGCTGATCACCGGTCATGGCCCCGCGCTGCGCGGCGATCGGCGTGTACGTGGTCCGAGCCCGGACGAGATTGGCCACGGCTTGGTCGACCCGTTCCTCGTCGGGCTCGGCGACGAGCCGGGTCAGGGCGAGCCCGGCCAAGTCGACCTCGGGAACGTCGGGCAGGACTTCGACCCCGAGGCTGAACTCCAGGTCTTTACCCTCATCGAACGCCGTCACCTCGATCTTCGGGCGCAAGGCCGGACGCAGGCTGTTGTCGTCGATGGCTTGGCGCGAGCCTTGGTCGACCGCCTCTTCGAGCACCTCGCCCATCACCGCCCGGCCGTACTGGCGCCGCAGCAGGCCGAGCGGCGCCTTGCCCGGCCGGAAACCGGGCACGCGCACGGTCTTGCTCAGCCGCTCGAGGCGGCTCTTGACCCGGCTCTCGATCTCGTCGGCGGGCACGACGACCTTGAACTCGCGCTTGAGGCCGTCGGCCGCTGTCTGGGTTACCTGCATCGTCCTGCTGTGCTCGTCTGGGCCTGGAGATGGTCCGCGGCGGGGCTGATCGGAAGGGGTCGGGTGGTGCGGGCGGAGGGACTCGAACCCCCACGGCCGAGGCCACGAGAACCTAAATCTCGCGTGTCTACCAATTCCACCACGCCCGCCCGACGCGGCGCTGGCATATAGCACGCGGCCGGTGGCTGTCGACAGCGCGGGGCGTGTCGTGCTGGAGACGGGGTCCGCAGGCTTCGCCGCCGCGATGGCGGGAGGGCTAGACATGACGAGGGGCATCCGAGCTGCCGGGGTCGCGACGGTGCTGGGTCTTCTCACGGCGTGCACGGCGCCACCCGGCGGCGACGACCCGCGCCTCGCCGAGGCGAACCTGACCGCCGCATCGCGCCAGGATTTTCGCAGTTATCTGAGCCGCCCGCTGCCGAAGGCGTTCGCGGTCGCCCCGGCCACGGGGCAGAGCTGGCACGCCTGGGGCTATCCCACCGCCGCCGAGACGCAGCAGGTGGCGCTGAGCGGCTGCGAGGCGCTAGGCAATCCGTGCGAGCTGTTCGCGATCGACAACGACATCGTGTGGCGCGGCACCACTATGGTGACGGAGCCGGCGCGGTCCCTGGCCCGCACGACGTCCACGGTCAACGTCCGACGGGGTCCGGGGACGAGCCACGCGGTCATCGCCAGCCTCGCTGCCGGCTCCGAGGTCGAGCCGCGCGAGCGTTCAGGGACCTGGACCGGCGTCACGCTTCCCGACGGTCGCGAGGGTTGGGTGGCGTCGCGCTTTCTCACTCCGCTCGCTGCCGGCAGCGCGCCGTCCGGCACGGTAGCCACGGGCGCGCGGCTCGCGCCGGAGAAGCTCGCCGCGCTACGCCGGCGCGCCGAGGGCGGCGACGTCGACGCCCAGCTTGATCTCGGCAACCGCTACACCCACGGGATCGGGGTCGAGCGGGACCTGGTCGAGGCACGCCTGTGGCTCACGGCGGCCGCCGAGCAGGGCTCGCCCCTCGCCGCCTACGAGCTCGGCCTGATGTACGAGTTCGGCCGTGGCGTCGAGCCCGACCCGGCGGCGGCGCGCCGATGGTACGCCATCGGCGCGCGCGAGGGGCATGCGCCGAGCCGCGAGCGGGCGGCGGCACTGGCCGGCTCCGGCTGACGTCAGTCCACGTCCCGCGCTACGCGCAGACCGCGCGTGGCGCCGTCGTCGCCAATGAAGGCGGCCTCACGCGCGGCCGGCCGCAGGCGGTGTGGACGGCTCGCCCAGGAGCCACCCTTGACGACTCGCCGCCCACAATCGCCGTCTCGCCGCGCGCTCGCGCCCCGCAGCCCGTCGTGCCGCGGGTTCCAGCAGTCCGCGGTCCACTCCCAGACATTACCCAACATGTCGTGCAGCGAGAACGGATTGGCGGCGAAGCTGCCGACGGGTGCCGGGCCGCGATTGTCATAGGCCGAGCCGCAACCGTCGCAAACCGCGCGGCCGGCGCTGGCGAGCAACGTCCCCCGCCCGCCGCGCGCGGCGTACTCCCACTCGACCTCGCTCGGCAGCCGGTAGGTGCGCCCGGTCCGCCGCGACAGCCACGCGACGTAGCGCGACGCCTCCTCGAAGCTGATCCCGCTCGCCGGGGTGCGGCGCCCAGCACCCGCGGAGGGCAGGCGTGTGCAGGCCCCTGCGCTGACGCAGGCGTTCCATTCCCCGACGGTGACCTCGTAGCGACCAAGGGCGAAAGGCGGCAGCCGGGCGATCCGGACGATCGGGCCCTCCTCCGCCATGCGGCCGGCCTCCCCCGGGGGCGAGCCGACCTGGACCTCGCCGGCGGGGAGGATCACGAGCTCCGGGCAGTCGGCGCAATCGCGCAGCGATCGGCCACCGCTTGCTCGTGCGGGCGCCTCTTCGACCAGTGCGGCGAGCCGCGGCGCCGCCTCGTCGGCGAGCTTGGGGCGTTGCGCCTCGGTGAGGTCGCCCGTCGCCGCCTCGCCCACCGATGCCTGCCACCGCGCCACCGCCTCGCGCGTTCGTGCACCCGGCACACCGTCCGCAGCGCCGGGATCATGGCCGAGCGCGGTCAGCTCACGCTGGATCTGACGCCAAGCCGCACGATCGGTCGCGGGCACAGCCACCGCGGACGGCGCCGGATCGACGGCCGGCGCCGACTTGGTCTCTAGCTCCGCAGTCGGCGTCGGCGCGGCCTCGCGAAGCGTGGGCGGTGGCTCGGCGGACGTGGCAGGCCGCAGTGCCGCGAGACGGCCGCGCGCCAGCGGCGCGAACACTCCTTCGTCACCGAAACGGTCGAGATAGGCTTGGAAATCAGCCTCTTGCCTACTGTCCTTGATGCTCTCCCAGAAAGCGAGCTCGAGCTGACGTGCGTCGAACTCGGTCACCTGCGGCGCCTCGCTCGCCACGCTGCGCGCCAGATAGACGTCCGCCGTCAGCGAGGAGTGGTCCCACGGCACCTGCCGGCCGCCGGTCGTGTCGATCACGCTCGAGCGAACCCGGGTCAGGATCTGCCGCACCTCCAGGTCCGGCGTCGGCAGATGCTCGAGGAGCGCCGCCGTGAACGGGCTGTGCCGACCATCGCCGTCGAGGGCGACGTTGCCCGGCTGGGTGGCGAAGGCGATCAGGCTGCCGATGGCGCCC
>CALKJU010000111.1 GCA_937995535.1 uncultured Alphaproteobacteria bacterium | reverse complement strand
CTGGCGGGCGACGAACGCGATCTCCTCCGGGTCGCGCCCCGGGCGGCGGCGCGGCGGCGAGTCGTCGTGGCGCAGCCCCAGGACCGCCTGGACGAAGGGCGAGCCGTAGAAGGCGTGGAACGACATCTCGACCGTCCGGTCGCGCAGGTCGCGCCACCCGTCGAGGGCCGCGACCACCTGCTTCGAGAACAGCTCCTGGAGCGCCAGGAACGGGTTGTCGGGCGCGGCCGGGCGACGCTCCTCGCGGACCCGCTCGGCGAGCGGCGCCAGCATCGCGAGCCACGGATTGCGGTCGGACAGCAGCTCGAAGGGTAGCCGCGCCGGATGCAGGCGGCGCAGCGTCTCGGCCGTGCCCTCGCTGACCAGCGGGCGCAGCCAGGGCTGCACGAAGGTCCGGTAGAGGCCGAGGTTCGCCTCGGACAGCCGCTTCACCGCCGCGAACTTGCGCTCGTCGTCGAGGTCGTTCCCACCCAGCGCGCGGATCGCGTCGACCGAGCGGTGCTCGAAGCGGATCAGATAGCCGTCGACGGCGAGGCCGGGATCGATGTCGCCGGCCTCGGCGACCGGAGTGATCACCGCCTCGTAGAGACCGGGCGGCAGGCAGTCGATGAAGTCGATGTTGCTCGCGAACTCGTTATGCTCGCGCTTGGCGACGCCGGCCGAGACGAAGATCCCGAGATGGCCGATGCTCTCGTGGATGCAGTAGACGATGGTCTGGCCGTTGGCGCGGATGTCCTCGACACTGTCGTAGAGGTCGGGGATCCAGCCCAGCGCCTGCTGCGGCGGCGTGATGTCGTCGCCCCACGAGCAGAAGACGATGATCGGCGAGGTGATGTTGCGCAGATCGATGCGCACCCCGTCGCGCGTGACGATCTCCGCCGTGGCCAGCTTGTTGCCGATGAACAGATTGTCGGCGATCCACTGCATCTCTTCGGCGTTGAGCAGGACGTGCCCGCCCCACCAGCGCTCGAAGCCGAGATAGCGCGGTGCCTCCGTGTCGACCTTGGCGTAGAGGTTGTACTGTTTCGTCCACAGCGTGTTGGACGGGTTCATGTTCTCGAAGTTGGCGACGAGGGCGGCGCCGTCGAAGGTGCCGTTGCCGAGGTCGCCGGCGAGCGCCGTCAGCCACGAGCCGCCCAGCGAGCCGCCGAGGTAGCGCAGCGGGTTCACCCCGCGCACCCCGGCCCAGTAGGCGAGCGGCGCGCCGGCGGCGATGATCGGCCCGCACCGCTCGGGATGGGCCGCCGCCAGCATCATCACCGCCCAGCCACCCTGGCAGTTGCCGATGACCACCGGCCGACCCTCGGCCTCCGGGTGCCGCTCGATCACCTTGGCGAGGAACACCGCCTCGGCGTTCATCACGTCCTCGATCGTCTGGCCGGGCATCGGCGTGGGGCTGAAGCCGATGAAGTAGCAGGGGTGACCGGCGGCCATGGCGACGCCGATCTCGCTGTCGGCCTTGAAACCGCCGATGCCGGGCCCGTGCCCGGCACGTGGATCGACGATCACGAAGGGGCGCTTGCGCGGGTCGACCGTCACGCCCTCCGGCGACACGATCGCCACCAGCCCATAGTTCACGGGCCGCGGCAGGGTCCGCCCGTCCACGACCAGTTCGGCCGCGAACTGCAGGACGTGCGGGACCTCCTGCGAGATGTGCTCGAGGTACTGGTTGCCGCGCTGGCGCATGACGTCCCAGAACAGCACCGTGCGCTGCGCCGCGTCGACCAGGTAGGCGCTGAGCGGGTCAGACGGGATCGGGGTCGCCGCGGTCGTGGCGCGCTCGTGATGGGTATTGCGCTCGGGCATCGGACAGCTTTCGCAACAGGAGGAATGGTGGCGCGCGACACGGCGCGCACCTCGATCCTTGCTCTGTCATTATGGCAGGCTGATGACCGCGGACGCCACGTCCTGCGGCGATCCGACACGCCCAGCGTGTGTCGTTCGCGTCAGCCCGCGAGTGCGCGGAGTTCGGCGAGGCCGGCGGTGTAGCCGGCGCGCAGCGCGGCGAGGTCGCTGCCGTAGCCGAGGATCGTGAAGCCTGCCTCGACCATGCGCCGCAGCAGCTCGGGGCGGGTATCGAGGATGCCGAGCGGCTTGCCTGCGCTCCGCG
This sequence comes from uncultured Alphaproteobacteria bacterium, assembly GCA_937995535.1. GTDB lineage: Bacteria > Pseudomonadota > Alphaproteobacteria > Geminicoccales > Geminicoccaceae > CALKJU01. The sequence continues at coordinate 10,079 of CALKJU010000111.1, read as the reverse complement.
CGGCGGCGGCGAGTTGCGCCACGGCCGAGGTGAACGCGGGTGCGTCGAAGCCGGCCGGGATGCCGAGATCGGCGGTCAGGTCGAAATGGCCCAGCCAGCCGAGATCGATCCCCGGCACGGCCAGGATCTCCGCCGCGTTGTCGATGCCGCGGCGACTCTCGATCAGCGCGATCAGCACGTTGCGCGCGTTGGCCGCGGCCATGGTCGCGAGCGGATCGGCCGTGCCGTAACCGTCATGCGCGATGCCGAAGGCGAGGCCGCGCCTGCCTTCCGGGCGGTAGCGCGCCCACTCCACGAGCGCGCGGGCTTCCTGGGCGGTCTCGACCATCGGCAGCATGATGCCCTGCGCCCCGGCGTCGAGCACCGTCGCCACCGCGGCGTAGCTCTTCTCCGGCACGCGCACCCAGACGGCGAGGTCGAGGCCGCGGGCGTATGCCACCTGCTGCTTGATCGTCTCGATGCCGGCGCCGCTGTGCTCCATGTCGAGGATGACGAAGTCGTAGCCGCAGCGGGCGAGGATGGCGGTCAGCCCGGGCGTGAACAGCTCGAACGCCATCGTGCCGTAGAGGCGATCGCCGGCCAGCAGCCGGGCGCGGACCGAGGCCGTGCTCACGGCAGGGTCGCCAGCGGCGCGAGGCCGAGCCGGCGCGCATGCGCGTCGATCTCGGCGCAGGTCGTGGCGTCGAGCGGGATGCCCTGGGCGACGCGCTCCGCGCGTGTGCGGCGCTCGACCTCGCCGGGCAGGAGGACCTCGTCGCCGTCGCGCGCCGGCGCGGCCGAGCGGACCCAGGCGAGGAAGCGGTCGATCTCGGCGGCGAGACCGTCCCCGGCCCCGAGCAGGTCGGGGCGGATCAGCAACGAGAGCATGTTGTTGCGCAATGCGGCAGCGCTGTCGCTGCCGGGCGCGGTGCAGCCGCCGCCGGTCAGCGCCCCGGCGAGCAGCTCGATCATCACCGACAGCGCGTAGCCCTTGTGGCCGCCGAACGGCAGGATGGCACCGCGCGGCGGGCCGTAGAAGGCCGCCGGATCGGTCGTCGGACGGCCCTGATGGTCGACCACGCAGCCCTCGGGCAGCGGCTTGCCGGCGTTCCGCGCCACCTTGATCTTGCCCTCGGCGATGCTCGCCGTGGAAATGTCCATGATGATCGGCGCGCCGCCGGGTACGGGCACGCCGATCGCGAGCGGGTTGGCCGAGAGCCGCGCCTCGCGCGAGCCGAACGGCGCCACCAGCACGCCGAAGCCCGAGGTGTTGACGAGGTGCAGCGAGGCCAGGCCGGCTTCGGCGCAGCGCTCGGCCCAATGGCCGATGCGGCCGAGATGGCCGGTGTTGCGGATGGCGAGCGCGGCGAGGCCGGCGGCCTCGGCCTTCGTGGCGGCCAGACGGATCGCCTCCTCCCCGACGGACTGCCCGAAGCCCAGCCCGCCATCGACGGTGAGCGCCACCGGCGTCTCGTGGACGACGCGGAACCCGGCGCCGGGCACGACCATCCCACGCTCGATCCACGGCAGGTACTCGCGCAGGCGGATGACGCCGTGGGAGTCGTGGCCGACGAGGTTGGCGAGGACGAGATGCGCCGCGACGGTGCGCGCCTCGTCGTCGGGGCAACCGGCAGCAGCGAGGATCGCGGCGGTGAGCTTCTCGAGCGCGCTCGCCGCGACCCGCGACCCGCTCATCGGATCCCGGCCCCGCCGGCGGCCAGCCGGTCGGCGTAGTCGATCGCCTCGATCATGCTGGTCGGGTCGGCGACGCCGCGCCCGGCGATGTCGTAGGCGGTGCCGTGGTCGACCGAGGTGCGGATGATCGGCAGGCCGAGGGTGATGTTCACGCCCGAGAGCGCGAGCCAGCGACCGGTCGCCGGATCGACGTCGAAGCCCAGCAGCTTGACCGGGATATGCCCCTGGTCGTGGTACATGGCGACGACCGCGTCGTACTGGCCGGCGCGCATCTTGACGAACACCGTGTCGCCGGGGATCGGCCCCTCGACCGCCTCGCCGCGCGCCGCGAAGGCGGCGACGACCGGGGCCGTCACCTCGATATCCTGGCGGCCGAAGATACCGCCCTCCCCGGCATGCGGGTTGAGCGCCGCGACCGCCACCCGCGGTTTGGCAATGTCGAGTCGGCGCAGCGCCGCGAGGGTCAGCTCCAGCACCCGGCCGACCCGCTCCGCCGTGACCAGCGCCGGGACGCGGTCGAGTGCGACATGGGTCGTGACATGGGTCACACGGAAGGCGCCGTGGGCCAGCATCAGCACCGTGCCGCTGGTCCCGGTGAGCTGGGCCAGGAGCTCGGTGTGGCCGGGAAAGGGGTAGCCGGCGAGGTTGAGCGCAGCCTTGCTCAAGGGGGCGGTGACGATCGCGTCGACCTCGCCGGCCAGCGCCATCGTCACCGCCCGGGCGACGGCGGCATAGGCGAGGCGGCCGCCCTCGGCGCTGTCGGTGGCGGGGCGGATCGGCGTCTCGACGGCGGCCGCCTCGATCACCCGGATCCCGGCCCGCTCGAGCGTGTCCTCGGGCAGACCGGCGCGGCGCAGCTCGGCGAGGAACAGGGCCCGGCTGCCGACGGCGAGCAGCTCGGGCGCAACCCCGTTCCGGGCCGCCACCGCGCGCGCCGCCTTGACGACGATCTCCGGGCCGATCCCGGCCGGGTCGCCCATCGTCAGCGCGAGGCGCCGTCTAGCCATGGCCGGTCGCCGGGAGGCCGAGGAGGCGGCACAGCAGGGTGCGGTCGCCGAACCCGCCGGATTTCGCCACCAGCGGGATGCCGGCCCAGCGACCGTCGATGAAGCGCGCCGCGGCGATGCCCGGCTCGACCTCACCCGCGACGGTCAGCGCATTCGTCCCGAGCGCGCGGCACAGCCGCAGCAGGGTCTCGCCGCCGGTGACGATGGCGCTGCCGGGCGGCGGACCGGCGGCGACCCGCGCGACCAGGGCCTGCAGGGCATCCGCCGCGACCCCGGCCGGGCTTGCGGCCGGAAGCTGCAGGGTGTGCAACTGGATCGCCGAAAGTCCGCTCGGCAACGAGGCGAGCTGCGCGCGGCTTGCCGGGTGCGCGCTGCCGCACAGCACGAGAACGGGCGGCGGCAACGCGATCGGCGCCGGGTCGGCGGCGGGGCCGGCCAGGGCGCGTGCGAGACCGGCCGTCCCGCACCACAGGACGGGGCGGGCGAGAACCGGGCGCCGCGCGGCGATCGCGGCGAGGTCGGCCTCAGCCTCGGCGTCGCACAGGAACAGGCCGCCGCCCGGACGGGGCGGCGCGGCCGCCACGGCGAGGCCCAGCCGACCGAGGCCGCCGCGCAGATCGACGCCGGTGTCCTCCCAGCCGCCGTCCGCGCGCCGCACCAGCTGGCGGGCGCCGCGGGTCACGCGCCCCTGCGCCGGGAAGGCCGGTGCCACGACGGCGGTACGGAACCGGCCGGCCGTGACCGTGGCGGCGATCTCGGCCGCCGGCTGGCCGCGCAGGCGGCTGTCGATCTTCTTGAAGGCGAGGGACGCGCCGGCGAGCCACGGTGCCAGTCGCGCCACCCGGCGCGCCGCCGTGCCGGCGTCCGCGTCGCGCGTCTCGCTGTCGAGCGCGAGGTCGCCCGGCTCGTCGTCGGCCGGGGCCCGCCAGGTGACGCGCACCGGGCCGCGCACGGCGGCGAACGGCGCGGCGCTGTCGAGCGCTCCGGTGAGGTCGTCGGCGAGCAGGCGGAGCAAGCGGTGGAGATCCTTCCGGCGACGGCGTGGATCGCTAATAGCAATTCACGTCAGATCCTGTCAAAAACGCGCGGAGATCACCGCTTGGCCCCATGATCGAGCGTCGCCCTCTCGGTGGCTCAGGCTTCGCCGTCACCCGGCTCGGCTTCGGCGGCGGGCCGCTCGGCCATCCCGGGCGGGCGACGAGCGAGGCCGCGGTGATCGTCAGCGGCCGTTCAGAAGCGCGGTCCTCGCCACCGTGGCAGGCGCGCGCCGGTTACGTGGGCGGCTCGAGCACCAAGCGCATGATCTCCGCCCCGAGCACGAGGTCGGCGACCTGGCCGAGATGCCGCGCCCGGATCCGCCCCTGACGGTCGAGGAGCACCAGCGTCGGCGTGCCCTCCAGCCCCCAGGCCGCCATGGTGCGCGGCAGGGCTCCCTCGCCCGGGGCGTCGATCGCGACGGGAAAGCGGATCCGCCATTCGTGCAGGAACGCCGCGAGCGTCGCGCGGCCGTTGGCCGGATGATGCTCGAAGACCGAATGCAGACCGATCACCGCCAGGTCCGCGGGATCGAAGGCCGCGGCGATCCGCTGCGCCTGGGGCAGGCCGTGCAGCACGCAGCCCGGGCAGAGCATCTGGAAGACCTCGACGGCCAGGACCCGGCCGCGAAAGTCGGCGAGCGTCAGCGGACGCTCGGTGTTCAGCCACTCGGCGGCGTAGAACGGGGTCGGATCGGGCATCGTGTCTCCCGGGTCGCGGCGACGGCGGAACCCCGAGGTTGCCGCCAAGCCGATCTCGCCGCCGCGGCGATTGGCGATCCGTGCGCTCGCGCGACCGCGTCCGACCGTCCGTCGTGGCTCGGGCGCCGACGCGCCGGCGCCCGGCCGCGATGGATCGCTCAGCGCCCCATCTTCGGCTTCGAGTAGCGGGTGGCGTGGGCGACGATCTCGTCGGCGTTGGAGTCCTTGTCGACCATGACGAACGGGCCGGACCACACCTGCGGCACCGGCTCGCCCTTCATGTGCGCGACGAAGGCATCAGCCACGGCGACCCCGCTGTCGTCGATCGAGCGCAGCACCGAGGCGGTCAGCCAACCCTCCTTCATGGCGACGATCTCGTCGCCCGTGCCGCCGAACCCCATGGTCGCGATCTGCTCGGTCTTGCCGGCCTGGCGGACCGCCTGCGCCGCGCCCAGACCGATCGCCGTCGAGACGCCGTAGATCAGCACGAGGTCGTCATGCGCGGTGATCAGGTTCTGCGCCGCGTCGAACGCCTTGCTGCGGTCGAAGTCGGTGTAGGGGCCGATCACCACCTCGATCTCGGGATATTTGCCGACCACCTCGAGGAAGCCGTCGCGGCGCCGGTCGCTGGCGACCCCGGGCGCACCCTGGATCACCGCCACTTTGCCCTTGCCGCCGATGTGCTTGACCGCCCACTCGCCGGACAGCCGGCCGCCCTCCTCATGGGCGAAGGCAACGTAGCTCATCGCCCGGGCGGTCTCGTCCTCGTGCGGATCGAGATAGTTGTAGACCACCGTCGGGACGCCGGCCTGCTTGAGCTTGCGCAGGGCCGGGATCGCCGCCTCGTACTCGGTCGGCCCGAGAAAGACGTAGTCGACGCCGCCGGCGATCACCGCCTCGACCTGGGCGAGCTGCCCGGCGTGGTCGACATGGGTCGCGACCGCGAGCGCCTGGACCTCGTAAGGCACGCCGAGCTCGTCGAGACGGCCCTGCATCGCCCAGAAGACCCGCTCCCAGGCGTCCGAGACGTCGAACGACGGCGACAGGTAGGCGATGCGGATCTTGTCCTGGGCGGTCGCGGTGGCAGTGCCGGCCAGCACCGCCAAGCCGGCGACAGCCGCGCCGAGGAACGATCGCCGTGATGTCATGTGCCAGGCTCCCTCAGGTTGCGCGGCCGGCCCGCCTGTGGGCCGGCCTTTCGATCGCGGTGGCAGGAGGTCTGCCGGTCGGGCGTCAGCGTCCCATCTTCGCCTTCGAGTAGCGGTTCGAGTACTCGACGATGGCATCGGCGTCCGAGTCCTTGTCGACCATGATGAACGGCCCGGACCACACCTGCGGCACCGCCTCGCCCTTGAGATGCGCGGCGATCGTCTCGGCGACGGCGACACCGGAATCGTCGACCGGACGCAGCACCGAGGCCGTGAACCACCCTTCCCGCATGGCGACGATCTCGTCCATGGTGCCGCCGAAGCCCATGGTCGCGATCCGGTCGGACTTGCCGGCCTGGCGCACGGCCTGCGCCGCGCCGAGGCCGATCGACGTCGACACGCCGTAGATCAGGTCGAGGTCCTCGTGCGCGGTCAGCAGGTTCTGCGCCGCGTCGTAGGCCTTGGAGCGATCGAACTCGGTGTAGGTGCCCAAGATCACCTCGATGTTCGGGAACAGCGAGACGACGCTCAGAAACCCGTCCCGGCGCTGGTCGTTGCCGAGTCCCGGTGCGCCCTGGATGATCGCGATCTTGCCCTTGCCGTTGAGATGGGTGGCGGCCCATGCCCCGGAGAGCCGGCCGCCCTCGTCGTGCGCGAAGCCGACATAGGTCATCGCCCGGCCGCTCTCGTCCTCGTGCGGGACCGCGTAGTTGTAGACGATCACCGGCACCCCGGCGCGCTTGGCGGCGCGAACGGACGGAATGGCACCATCATAGTCGGTGGGCGACAGGACGATGTAGTCCGCACCGGCGGCGATCACCGACTCGACCTGGGCGAGTTGGCCCGCGTGGTCGACATGCGAGGCGACCGCCAGCGCCTGCAGTTCGTGCTCGATGCCGGGCTCGTCGAGCCGCGCGCTCAGCGACCAGTAGGCCCGCTCGTAAACGTCGGACACGTCGAACGAGGGGGAGACGAAACCGATCTTGATCTTCTCCGCCGCGGCCGGCGCGCCGGCGAGCGCCAGTGCCGCCGCGACGGCCGCGGCCAGAGCAAGGGGACGACGTTGCATGCCTAGACTCCTCCCTGAGAGGCGGCTGCACCACCCGGGCGGCGGAGCAGGAACGCCAGCACGGAGATGCGCCGTTCGCGCAGATTGCTGATCGCGACCGCGAGCAGGACGATCACCCCCATGACCACGAGCTGCCAGAAGAAATCGACACCGGCGATGACCAGCGCGTTGGTCATCATCGACAGCAGAATGGCACCCAGCACCGTGCCGTAGATCGTGCCGCGACCGCCGAACAGGCTGGTCCCGCCGATGATCACCGCCGAGATCACGTGGATCTCCATCGCCGTGCCGATCGTCGCCTGGGTCGAGTCGATGCGCGCGATCATGATCAGGCCGCCCAGCGCCGTGGTCAGGCCCATCATGGTGTAGACGAGCACCTCGACGAGGTTGACGCGCACCCCGGCGAGGCGCGCCGCCTCGCGATTGCCACCGATCGCCCGGACGTGCAGGCCGAACCGGGTATGGTTGAACAGCCAGGCGCCGAACAGCGCGAACAGCAGCGCGATGACGACCGGGACCGGTGCACCGGCGAGGCTGCCCTGGCCGATCCAGGTCAGCGAGGGCGGCAGGCCGTAATGCATGTTGCCGGCCGAGTGGACGAGGGCCAGCCCGCGCAGCACGGCCATCATCCCGAGCGTGGCGATGAACGGCGGGATCTTGACGAAGGCGATCAACGAGCCGGTGAAGGCGCCGATCAGCCCGCCCATGGCGAACATCAGCGCCACGCCGAGCGCGGGGTGCAGTCCTTCCTTGATCAGCTCGAACCCGACGACGGTGATCAGCGCCAGCAACGAGCCGACCGACAGGTCGATGCCGGCGCTGGTGATGACGAACGTCATCCCGATCGCGATCACGATGTAATAGGACGCCTGGGTCAGGATGTTGATCAGGTTGGTGGCGGTCGCGAAGCGCGGGTTGATCCAGGTGAAGATCAGCGCCAGCGCGATGACCACGAGGGTCAGGCCGAGGCCTTCGAAGATCCAGCGCCGATCGGCGTGGCCGATCGCGGAGCTGGCGACAATGGCTTGCGAGCTCGGCATCCGGCTAGCCCCGTCAGTGCGTCTGGCCGAAGGTGATCATCCGCACGATCGCCTCGCGCGTGGTCTCCGCGGTCGCCACGACCCCGATCAGGCGGCCGTTCTTCATCACCGCGATCCGGTCGGCGAGCTGGAACACGTGCTCGAGATTGTGGCTGATGACGAGCACCGTGATGCCCTGCTGGCGCATGCTGCGCACCAGGTCGAGGACCCGGTGCCCCTCGGCGACACCCAAGGCCGCCATGGGCTCGTCCATGATGACGACGCGGACGTCCTGGAGCAGCAGACGGCTGATCGCCACGGTCTGCCGTTGGCCACCCGACAGGCGCGACACCGGGTCGTTGAGGCGCGGCAGGTGGATGCCGAAGCGATCGAGCAGCTCGATCGTGCGCTCGCGCATCGTGCGGTGGTCGAGCTGCGGGATCAGTCCCAGGACGCGGATCTGCGGCTCGCGGCCGAGGAACACGTTCTCCGGCACATCGAGCGCGTCGACCAGGCCCAGACCCTGATGCAGGCAGCCGATGCCGGCCGCCTCGGCATCGCGCGGCGTGCGCAGCTCGACAACCTTGCCGTCGATCCGGACCTCGCCCTCGTCGGGCGGCTGCGCGCCGGCGAGCGCCTTGACGAGCGTCGACTTGCCGGCGCCGTTGTCGCCGACCACCGCCAGGACCTCGGCGCGGCGGATTTCGAGCGTGACATTGTCGACCGCACGCAGGCCACCATAGCTCTTGCTCAGCCCGACGATGCTGAGCAGCGGGGGCGCGTCCGGCGGGACGCCGCTCGCCTCCATGTGCTCCTCCCCGATCCGCGGGCTCGGCCTTTGCGATGGCCAGCCGCGCTGTTCTTGCTCGCCGCGTAGGAAACCGTCACAACCAATCACAGGACATCAGAAACGCACGCACCGGTCAACCACGTCGGCGCAAGCGTGCAGCAAGCCACGTCGGAGGCGAGCGCATGGGCTGCCAGTGGGACGTGATCGTGGTCGGTGCCGGCTCGGCCGGCGGGATCGCGGCCGCACGACTGTCGGAGGATCCGGGCCGCCGCGTGCTGCTGCTCGAGGCCGGCCCCGACTTCCCGGACGAGGCCGTGCGCCCGCCGCTGTTCGTCGTCAGCGGCGAGCATCACTGGAGCGTCTCGGGCGTTCCCGAGCTCGACTGGGACCTCGTCGACCGCGACCGCGCCGGGCGGCGTGGCGGGCGACCGATCCGCCTGCCGCGCGGGCGGCTGGTCGGCGGCTCGTCGATGGTCAACTCGACCATCGCCGCACGGCCGGCGCCCTTCGATCTCGACCGCTGGGCTTCCCTGGGTGCTACCGGCTGGGGCTGGGACGATCTCCTGCCCGTGCTGCGGCGCATCGAGACCGATCGCGACTTTCCCCACGATCCGCTGCACGGGAGCGACGGGCCGATCGTCGTCCAGCGCTACCCGCAGGTCGCCTGGGCGCCGGTCAACCTGGTGTTCGCCGAGGGCTGCGCGGCGCTCGGCATCCGTCATGAGCGCGACCTCAACGGGCTCACCGGCTCAGCCGGCTGCTGGGGGGCGCTGCCGCACAACCGCTTCAAGGAGGTCCGCCAGGGCACGCTCGTGACCTATCTGCGCGCCGCGCGCGGTCGGCCCAACCTGACGATCGCCGCCGGCCGCACCGTCGACCGGGTGCTGCTCGACGGCACGACCGCGACCGGCGTGCGCCATCTCGGGGCCGACGGGAGCGTCGCCGAGGCGCGGGCACCGCGCGTGATCCTCGCCGCCGGCGTCTACCACAGCCCGGCGATCCTCCAGCGCTCCGGCGTCGGCCCCGCCGACCTGTTGCGCCGGCTCGGCATCCGCGTGGTCGCCGACCTGCCGGTCGGCCGGCACCTCACCGACCATCCGGGCGTCGCCTTCTTCTTCCGCGCCGATCGCGAGGTGGCCCGGCTGACCGGGCGGCTGTTCGCCGCCAACTGGCGCGGGCCGGCGCAGGACGGCCCGGAGCCCTGGTGGCAGACCCATCCCTTCCCGGTCGACGAGGAGGAGGGCGTGTGCGGGCTGTGGACCTATCTCTGCCGCCAGCACTCGCGCGGCACGGTCGCGATCGAGAGCCCGGACCCGCGCGTCGCGCCAATGATCGACCACGACTACTTGGCCGATCCGCGCGACCTCGCCCACTTCGCGGATGCCTGGGAAGCCAACCGCGCGCTGCTCGCCACGGCCCCCTTGCGCGCCGCCGGCGCCGCGTGGCTCGAGCCGGACCTCGAGCTCGAGGCGCATCTCCTGCGGAACTTGGCCCCGGCGCACCACCAGAGCGGCACCTGCCGGATCCACCCCGACCCGCGCGAAGGCGTCGTCGACCCGAGCTTGCGCGTCCACGGCATCGACGGCCTGTTCGTCGCCGACACCAGCGTCTTCCCCGACACGGTGATGCACAACAC
>CALKJU010000110.1 GCA_937995535.1 uncultured Alphaproteobacteria bacterium | reverse complement strand
CGAGCGCAGCCGATCCGCGCCCAACCGACTATCGCGGGCGCGCCATGAGCGTTATCTTGGGCTTGGGGGAAGGGCGACGACGCCGAACCGGGGTGCCGCCACCAGCCGCTCCGGGGAAGGCGCTCCGGGAGATCCAGCATGAGGCAACCCATCGTCGGCATCTTCGAGAGCGAGACCACCGCGCGCGAGGCGCTCGACAAGCTTCGCGAGGCGGGATTCGGTGAGGCTCGCACACTCCTCGTGACACCGGCGGCCGGCAAGAAGGCCGGCGCGTTCGGGGCTCTGGCGAACGCCGTTCTGGCCGGGCAGCAGATGGGCCGGCAGGCCGGCTTCTATGCCGAGCGCGTGCGTGAGGGCCGCTCGCTCGTCCTCGTCGACGCGCCGGTCGGCCAGGGCAAGCTGGCGACCGAGATCCTGCAGAGCTGCGGGCCGGTGGACGCCGAGCTCGTGGCGTCGGCGATCCAGGCGGAGTGGGGCAAGGGTGCGCCGTTCTCCGCCGGGCTGGGGATCCCGGTGCTGCTGCGTGGCCGGCCGTCGCCCTTGTCCGACTATCTCGGTCTGTCGATCGGGGCGCGTCGGCCGCGGACGCTCTCGGGCCTGTTCCGCGAGCTGGTGAGCCCGCATTTCGCCTTGTCGGAGCGGCTCGGCCTCGGACTCTTGACCAACAGCGCAGCGCCGCTGTCTTCCTGGCTGCGCCTCAAGGTCCTCTCCGAGCCGAAGCGGCCGTGGACCCACAGCCTGGGTCTGCCGCTGCTGATCGACGAGGCCGCGCCACTGTCGGCACGCGCCGGCATGAAGACGCTGACGGACGAGCCGGCGCCGCTGTCGTCCCGGCTGGGCCTCCGGGTGCTGTCGCACAACCCGGCACCGCTGTCGTCGGCGATCGGCCTGCCCACGCTCACCACGCCGGCCTGAGGCGGCCGCCGCCGCTTGCGGCGGCGGCGCCTCGCCCCAGCAGTTCGCGTCTCACCCGAGCGGCGATCGCCGCTCGGGTGAGCCTGCTTGTTGCTGATATTGTCCGTCCAGCTTGACGGTCAGCTACGTCTATCTTGCTTGACACTCCGGACATCGGCGGTGTATCCGAGCGATGGGGGAGGAGGGTACGGATGGACATGTCCGCAGCCGGCGTTCGGAGGAGGCCAAGCGTCGCGCCCGGCCGGTCATCCGGCCCAAGCGGGGGCCCTGCGGGTCCCAGGAGGAGACAGCATGGCAACTGACCTCGACGATCCCGATCGGGTGTGGCCGACCGGGCTGACGATCAGGGAGTCGGAAGAGCTCCACAAGCACGTCATCGACGGCGCGCGGGTGTTCTTCCTCATCGCACTGGTGGCGCATATTCTCGCCGCCGCGTATACGCCATGGCTCGGATAGGGAGGCGATCATGAACCAAGGGCGAATCTGGTGCGTGGTCAGCCCGACCGTCGGCTTGCCCCTGTTCCTCGGCGCGGTGACGGCGATCTCGCTCATCATCCACTTCGCCGTGCTCAGCAACACCACGTGGTTCGCGGCGTTCTGGGGCGGCTAGGCGGATCACCGCTGCAGTGGGCGCAGCCGCGTCGGCGGGGCGACGCGGGCGGTCAGGGTGCACGGCCCCGCGCCTGACGAGGGCTCGGTGTCGAGGTGAACCGTCTCGGGCAGCGCGTGATGGCGGCGTGGGTCGCGCTCGGCCCACGCTACCTCCCCTTCGCCGACGTCGCGACGCCGGACCTGCCGCTCGCTCGGCTGCTGCGCCTGTCCTTGTTCCAGGTCTCGGTCGGCATGGCGCTGGTGCTGCTGGTCGGCACCTTGAACCGCGTCATGATCGTCGAACTCGGCGTTCCCGCCTCGCTCGTCGGGATCATGGTGGCGCTGCCGGTGCTGTTCGCACCGGCCCGCGCGCTCATCGGTTACAAGTCCGACACCCATCGCTGTGAGCTCGGCTGGCGGCGCGTGCCCTTCATCTGGAAGGGCACGCTCTGGCAGTTCGGCGGCTTCGCCATCATGCCGTTCGCCCTGCTCGTTCTGGCCGGCAAGGGACACGCGGCCGAGGCGCCGGCCTGGCTCGGTCTCGCCGGTGCCGCGCTGGCCTTCCTTCTCGTCGGCGCGGGTGTCCACATGGTTCAGACGGCCGGCCTCGCGCTGGCGACCGATCTCACCCCGCCCGAGTCGCATGCCCGCGTGGTCGGCCTCATGTATGTCATGCTGCTCGTCGGGATGATCGGCAGCGCGCTGTTGTTCGGGGCGGCGCTGTGGAACTTCTCGCCTGGCCGGCTGGTCCAGGTGATCCAGGGGGCCGCGGTCGTGACACTGATCCTCAACACGGCTGCGATGTGGAAGCAGGAGACGCGCCGGCCACCGCGCGGGGCGCGGCGCGCGCCCGACCCGAGCTTCCGCGAGTCCTGGGCGCGGTTCTGCGCCGGGGAGCACGGCGTCCGGCGGCTGGTCGTGGTCGGCATCGGCACGTTGGCGTTCGGCATGGCCGATATCCTGCTCGAGCCGTTCGGCGGTCAGGTGCTCGAGCTCTCGGTCGCGGCGACGACCAAGCTGACCGCACTGCTGGCCCTCGGTGGCCTCCTCGGCTTCACCGTCGCCTCGCATGTGCTGGGCGGTGGCGGCGATCCCTACCGGGTCGCGCTGCAAGGTGCCCTGGTCGGGGTGCCGGCGTTCGCCTTGGTGATCGTCGCCGGCCCCGCATCGCTGACCGGCCTGTTCCTCATCGGCAACGCCCTGATCGGCTTCGGCGCGGCGTTGTTCGGGCACGGTACGCTGACCGCGACGATGAACCGGGCGCCCAAGGACCAGGCCGGCCTTGCGCTGGGTGCGTGGGGCGCCGTCCAGGCGACCGCGGCCGGCGTCGCCCTGGCCCTCAGCGGCACGATCCGCGACACGGTGACGGCCGCGCTCGAGGGCAGCGGGGGGATGCTCGGCCTGACCGCGATCGCCGGCGGCTACATGACGGTTTACGCGCTCGAGATCGCGCTGCTGCTGGTGACGGTCGCCGCGCTGGTGCCGCTCGTCCGTCGCGCCGCCGCGGCGACCGGCGGCGTGCGCGGCGCCGTCACCTCATGACGCGATCCGCCGATGACCGTGCGGTTGATCCTCGAATATCCTGATCCACGCCTGCGCCAGCGCTCGCTCCCCGTCGCCACCTTCGACGCCGCGCTGCGCCAGCTCATCGAGGATCTGCTCGAGACGCTCTACGCCAAGGGCGGCATCGGCCTGAGTGCGCCGCAGGTGGGCGAGTTGCGGCAGGTCGCGGTCGCCGACCTCTCCGGCACCCGCTCGGCACCGCGCGTCTACGTCAACCCGGAGATCGTTACCCGCTCGCGGCCGGCGATCGTCGAGGAGAGCTGTCTGTCGGTGCCGGGTGTGGTCGGCAAGGTGCTGCGCTCGACGCGGCTGCGCGTGCGCGCCCGTGACGCCACGGGCGCGGGCTTCGAGCAGGACCTCGCCGACATGGACGCCGTCTGCCTGCAGCACGAGGTCGATCATCTCGCCGGCAAACTGTTCATCGACCGACTCTCGCCCCTGCGGCGCCTGCGGCTGTGGACGATGGCGCGGTCGGCCCGGCAGGCGACGCCGCGCCCACGCGGCAGCGACATCTAGACCGCCTGCCATCGCCACACGCCCGCTTCGCGCCACCGCTCGACCCGCCGCTCGGCGCGCAAGCGGTTGAGGTGCGCCAGCGTCTCGGCGAGCGCGAAGCCGCGCTGGTGCAGGTCGAGGCTCGCCGGGAACAGCCCGTCCATGACCTCCGCCGTCGTCGGCGCGGCGCGGCACAGGCCGATCACCCGGTCGAGCCGCTCGGCGTGATGGTCGACGAGCTGCCGGCGCCGCAGGTGCAGCCCGCGATAGGGCCGATCGTGCGAGGGGAGTACCAGCGCGTCCGCGGGAAGCCCCGCGTAGCCCTCCAGCGAGCGCTGGAAGTCCCCGAGCGGATCGGCCTCCGGCTGCATCGGCCAGACCCCGACCACCGGCGTGATCCGCGGCAGGAGCTGATCGGCGGCGATCAGCAGGTTGCGCTCGGCCGACCAGAGCGTGACCTGTTCGGGCGCGTGCCCCTCGCCGACGATCACCCGCCAGCCGGTTCCGCCGATCGTCACGTCGTCACCCGCGGCGAGCCGGGCGAAGCTCGCCGGCGGCAGCGCGACGCCGCGCCGGTAGGCATTGCCGCGCGCGCGCAGCCGTCGGCGCAGCTCCTCCGAGAGGCCCGCGGTTGCGTAATGCGCGTCGGCGCTGTCCAGGAGCTGGTCGCTCGTGTCCTGGGCGAGCCAGCGTGCGGTCAGCCACTCGGTCCGCGCCATCGCCAAAGGCGTCTCCACCTTGGCCGCGAGCCAGCCGGCGAGACCGGCATGGTCCGGGTGAAAATGGGTGACGAGCAGCCGCCTCAGCGGCCACCCGGCGAGCACCCGGTCCCAGATCGCGCGCGTCCGCTCGTCGCCATAGCCGGTGTCGATCACTGTCCAGCCCGCCCCGTCGTCGAGCAGCCAGACATTGACGTGGTCGAGGGCGAAGGGCAGCGGCAGGCGCAGCCAGAACAGGCCCGGCAGGATCTCGACCGGCTCGCCGTCGGCGGGAACCGTGAAGGGGAAGTCGAGATCGCTCAGGGCGGCCGGCCGCGTCGCATGGCCGGCGCAGGCTAGCCGATCCCCGGCCTGCGACAAGAGCACCATCTCGGAGGGCGAACCCGTCACCGCGGCCACTCGTAGGCTTGACCGAATCCGCGCCCGCCGCATCTGCTGAACGCCGCGGCGAACGCGGCGCTCCCCGTTTCGCCCATGCCCACGACGAGCGAGCCGTCATCGACGGCGAGGTGGCGACGATGAGCACCGACGAGACACCCGGCACGACGATCCGCCGGCTCCTGCGCGAGGCGACCCGCGCTGGCCTCGGCACGCTCGAGGTCGAAGGTGGCGGGCCCTACGTCTCGCTCGCGATGCTTGCGACGGACCCCGTCGGCGCGCCGCTCCTGCTGCTCTCCGACCTCGCCGACCACACACGCAATCTCAAGGCCGACCCGCGCGTCTCGCTGCTCGTCGACGGGACCCTCAAGATGAGCACGCCGCTCGCCGGCGCGCGCGCGACGGTCCAGGGTCGCATCGCGCGCAGTGACAGGGCGGAGGACCGGGCGCGCTACCTGGCGCGCCATCCGGACAGCGAGATGTACTTTGGGTTCAAGGACTTCAATCTCTACCGCGTGAGCGTCGAGCGCGCCCACCTGGTGGCCGGCTTCGGCCGCATCCACTGGGTCCCGGCCACCGACGTGCTGCTGCCACCGGAGGCAGTGGCACAACTCGCCGCCGCCGAGCCCGGGATCGTCACCCACATGAACGAGGACCACAGCGACGCGGTGCAGCTCTACGCGCAGCGGCTGCTGGGCCGGAGCGGCGGCGACTGGCGGATGTGCGGCATCGATCCCGAGGGTGCCGATCTCGTCCGATCGGGTGAGACGGCGCGGTTGTGGTTCGCGGCGCCCGTCGCCGATGCCGAGGCCTGCCGGGCGGAGCTGGTCCGGCTGGTGCGACAGGCCCGGCAGATGGCCGCGTGAGCCGCCGGCTACACCACCAGCACGATGTCGTGCGCGCCGTCCCACATCATGCGCAAGGCGACGACCACGATGATCGCGAGGCCGATATAGGCGAGCCATGGGTGGCGGTCGATGAAGCGGGCGATGAAGCCGGCCGCGACCGCCATCAGCGCGATCGACAGGACCAGGCCGAAGATCATGATATAGGGATGGTCCCGGGCGGCGCCGGCGACCGCCAGGACATTGTCGAGCGACATCGAGATGTCGGCCACGGCCACCTGCAGGACCGCGGAGCCGAAGGTCTTTTTCGCCGGGGCGACGGAACCCAGACGCGCCGGCCCATGTCCCGCTTCGCCATGATGCCCGGCGCGCAGCTCGCGCCACATCTTCCACGCGACCCAGAGGAGCAGCAGGCCGCCGGCGAGCAGCAGACCGACGATCGCCAGGAGCTGGGTGGCGATCAGCGCGAACGCGACCCGGGCGAGCAGCGCGAGGCTGGCGCCGAGGACGATCACCTGACGCTGCTGGCGCGGCGGCAGGCCGGCGGCGGCGGTGCCGACCACCACCGCATTGTCCCCGGCGAGCACGATGTCGATCAGGACGACCGAGACCAGCGCCGTCAGCTGCGAGAGGAGGACGGGGTCCATCGGGGTAGCGGTTCCGGGCTGGCGGCGCGAGGCGTCGCGCGCGCCTTAGGCGAGCCGGGCGCACTGCGCAACGGCCGCATTGACCCGTCCCCCGCCGCGACCGCATAGCGCCGGACGATGTCGCCCGCCCGACCGCTCCTGACCCTCGTCCTCGGCGGCGCCCGGTCCGGCAAGAGCGCCTTCGCCGCGCGGCTGGCAGTGGCGAGCGGGCTGGTGCCGGTCTACGTCGCCACCGCCGAGGCACTCGACACCGAGATGGCAAGCCGCATCGCACGGCATCGCCGCGAGCGCGGCGCGCACTGGCTGACCATCGACGCACCTCGTGATCTCGCCGGTGCGCTCGCTACCTGGGCAACCCCCGATCGGTTCGTCGTCGTCGACTGCCTGACCTTGTGGCTCACCAACATCCTGACCCAGGGCCAGGATCTGCCGGCCGCCCGCGACCAGCTCCTCGCCGCCCTGGAGGGCCGTCGCGGCGCCGTGGCGCTGGTCTCCAACGAGGTCGGGCTGGGCATCGTGCCGCTGGGCGAGCTGAGCCGGCGCTTCGTCGACGAGGCCGGCCTCCTGCACCAGGCCGTGGCCGCAATCGCCGACCGCGTCGTGCTCATGGTCGCGGGCCGGCCGCTCGAACTCGGGCCCGCCTAGGCCCGTGCACCTCCTCGCCACGACACCCGTCGCCGACGGCGGTGCCACGGCCGTCGACCTCGCGCAGAGCCCCGGCGACATCGTCGTGCTGTCGGCGGCCGACAGCGACCTCGCCTGCTTGGCGACGGCGCGCGGGACGCTGGGTGACGGGTTCCCGTCCCTGCGCCTCGCCAACCTGCTCCGCCTCGGTCACCCGCTCTCGGTCGACCTCTACTGCGAACGCACCGTCGCCCACGCGCGCCTCGTGGTGGTGCGGATCCTCGGCGGGCGGAGCTACTGGAGCTACGGCGTCGAGCGCATCGCCGCGACCTGCAGGGAGGGCGCGATCCCGGTCCTGTTTCTGCCGGGGGACGACCGGCCCGATCCGGACCTCGCCGCGGCCTCGGCCCTGGCCGGACCGGCCGCCGAGCGCCTCTGGCGCTGCCTGCGCGAGGGCGGTGTCGGCAACGCCCGTGCCTTCCTCGCCGAGGCGGCGCGGCTGCTCGGTTACGATATGGCGCCGCTCGCGCCGGAGCCGGTACCGCGGGCCGGGCTCTATGGCCCGCGCGCCGCGATGCCCGAGCGCTCGGGCCAGCGTCCCGGGGCCCTCGTCGTCTTCTACCGCGCCCTCTACCTCGCCGGCGATCTGGCGCCGGTCGATGCGCTGCTCGCGCAACTCGAAACGGCCGGACTCGAAGCCCTCGGCCTGTTCGTCGCGAGCCTGAAGGAGCCGGCCGCCGCCGAGGTCGCCGCGACCGCGATCGCGACCTGGCGCCCGGACGTGATCCTCAACCTGACAGCGTTCGCGGTCGGCGACGGCGATCCCTTGGCCGCCGCCGACTGCACCGTCCTGCAGGTGGCGCTGGCGGGCGGCGACGCGGGCGAGCGGGGCCTCGACCCGCGCGACCTTGCGATGCAGGTGGCGCTCCCGGAGATCGACGGCCGGGTGCTGGCCCGTGCGGTCAGCTGCAAGACCAGCGACGCGCCCGATCCGCTCACCGAATGCCCGCTCGCCCGCCACGAGCCGCTGCCCGACCGGATCGCCTTCACGGCCGAGCTGGCCGCCTCCTGGGCTCGCCTGCGCGGCCGGCGCACGGCGGATCGCCGGCTGGCCATCGTGCTCGCCAACTACCCGATCCGCGACGGCCGCCTCGCCAACGGCGTCGGCCTCGATACGCCGGCGAGCTGCGCGCTCCTGCTGCGGGCGCTGAGCGACGCCGGCTACCGTGTCGAGCATCTGCCGCACGACGGCCGCGCCCTGCTGGACCTGCTCGGAGCAGGCATCACTAACGATCTGGCCCGCCGCGCTGGACGCCTCGTCCGCGCCCGCCTGCCCCTGCGCGACTACCTCACCCATCTCGCCCAGATGCCGGCGAGCGCGCGCCAGCGCGTCCACGAGCGCTGGGGGCCTCCCGAGGAGGACCCGCACCTCGTCGACGGGGCCTTCCCGCTTGCCGTGCTGCCGCTGGGCAACCT
>CALKJU010000109.1 GCA_937995535.1 uncultured Alphaproteobacteria bacterium | reverse complement strand
GTCCAGATCGAACAGCCGCCGGTAGCCCGCGACGTCGGGAACCGTTTCGATGTCGAAGACGAGCGTGGCAGCCACTGGAAGCGCCGGCGCGACGCGTTCAGGCCGGGAACACGCCGGTAGAGAGGTAACGGTCGCCGCGATCGCAGGTGATGCAGACGATCACCGCGTTCGCGACCTCGCGCGAGATACGTAGCGCCACCGCAAGCGCGCCGCCCGAAGAAATGCCCGCAAAGATCCCCTCCTCGGCAGCCATCCGGCGTGCCATTGCCTCGGCCTGGGCCTGGCTCACCGGCTCGATCCGGTCCACCCGCGAGGCGTCATAGATCTTTGGCAGATATGCCTCCGGCCACTTGCGGATGCCGGGGATCTTGGAGCCTTCCTCGGGCTGGCAGCCAATGATCTGGATGCGCGGGTTCTTCTCCTTCAGGAACCGCGAGACGCCCATGATCGTGCCGGTGGTGCCCATGCTGGACACGAAATGGGTCACGGTGCCCCCGGTGTCGCGCCAGATTTCGGGGCCGGTCGTCTCGTAGTGAGCGAGCGGGTTGTCGGGATTGGCGAACTGGTCGAGGACGATTCCCTTGCCTTCGGCACGCATCTGCTCGGCGAGGTCACGGGCGTACTCCATCCCGCCGCGGGCAGCCGGCGTCAGGATGAGCTCGGCCCCGTATGCGGTCATGCTCGCGCGGCGTTCGGCGGAAAGGTCATCGGGCATGATCAGGATCATCCGGTAGCCGCGCATCGCCGCCACCATCGCGAGCGCGATGCCGGTGTTGCCGCTGGTGGCCTCGATCAGCGTGTCGCCGGGCCTGATCCGCCCCCGCTCCTCGGCCTTGCGGATCATCCAAAGCGCCGGCCGGTCCTTCACCGAGCCCGCGGGATTGTTGCCCTCGAGCTTGCAAAGCACGATGTTCGTCGTCTCCCCCGGCAGCCGCTTCAGTCGCACGAGGGGCGTGTTGCCGACGGTGTCGTCGAGCGTCTTCCACATGGTCGCCCACGCCCTCTCAGCCGCCACGCTCGCGCTCGAGCAGCGCGGCGACGTACCGGTCCACGCCGTCCTGGACCGGCAGGAAAGCCTCCTCGTAGCCGGCCTCCCGGAGGGCGGTCAGGTCGGCCTCGGTGAAGTTCTGGTACTTGCCCACGAGCGCCGGCGGAAACGGGATGTACTCGAGGGCGCCGCGCGCGAGCAGCTCCGCGCGCCCGAGCGGCGGCTCGCCGGCGCGACGCCGGCAGGCGTTGATCACGCTCTCGGCCATCTCGTTGAACGACTGCGCGCGTCCGCTGCCGACGTTGAAGATGCCCGAGAGGTGCGGGCGCTGCAGGAAGTGCAGGTTGACGCGGACCACGTCCTCCACCGAGACGAAATCGCGGCGCTGCTCGCCGTCGGCGTAGCCGCCCGATCCGGCGAACAGCTTCACGCGCCCTTCGGCGCGGTACTGGTTGAAGAAGTGCCATGCGACCGAGGCCATGCGCCCCTTGTGGGCCTCGTGCGGCCCGTAGACGTTGAAGTAGCGCAATCCCGCGACTTGCGCGGGAGCGTCGGCCAGCCGGCGCCGCACCACCTGGTCGAACAGGTACTTCGAGTAGCCGTACACGTTGATCGGCGCCTCGCAGTCCGGCGTCTCGCGGAAGGCGCGGCCGGCGCCATACACCGCCGCGGACGAGGCGTACAGAAACGGGATCTCCTCGTCGGCGCAGAAATCGAGCAGCTGCACCGAGTACCGGTAGTTGTTGTCCATCATGTAGCGCCCGTCGGTCTCCATCGTGTCGGAGCAGGCGCCCTGATGCAGGACCGCGTCGACCGCGCCGTCGAAATCGCCGGCGGCGAGGCGCTCGAGAAACTCGCGCTTGTCGAGGTAGTCGGCGATCTCGCAACCGACGAGGTTCGCGAACTTGTCGGCGCGGGTCAGGTTGTCCACCGCGATGACGCTTGAGACGCCGCTCGCGTTGAGCGCGCGCACCAGGTTGGAACCGATGAAGCCGGCGGCGCCGGTGACGAGGATGGGATCCATGACCGTCGTGGGGTCAGTCGCTGGCGTCTAGCGGCAGCAGCCGCAGCCGCACGCGATGCGTGTCAACGACCAGCACCGCACCTCGCGCCAGCTCGGCGCGACACTGATGCAAGGCGCTGGCCAATCGCTTCCCAAGCCATTCCGGGCTTAAGTCGTGGCTGCGGAGCTGAACGACACTGGGCTTCCTCCCCTGGTTCGCCGCCAGGATCGCACTGAAGTCAAGATCGTGGGTAATCATCGTGTACTCGCCCTCTGCCGCGAACGACATGATCTCGGCGTCGGACGCCGTTACCGAGCCCACCATGGACCAGTGCACCGCATGAATCTGCGCTGACCCCAAATGATCGACCCAGCGGGGCGAGAGATTCATGTCGAGCAGCACCTTCATTCGACCGCGAGCGGCATCTCGCGCTCTTCGGCCAGCCACGCCGCATAACGCAACGCCTGCAGGACGTCCTCAAGTTCCAAGTAGGGGTAGTCGGCGAGAAGCTCGTCCACGCTGCGCCCCGCGCCGATCTGGCCGACGATCATGCCGACCGTAACGCGCATGCCCCGGATGCACGGCTTGCCGCCCATGACCCGCGGGTCGCGTGTGATTCGATCCAGTGCTTCCATTGCCACTCCTTGCCCGCTCGCTAACAGACTGAGGCGCCTCCCCCCAAAACGCACCCGATCGCCGGCAGTTGCCTGGGACGCTTGGGCGACAATGGCTCAGGCCCCGCCCCGCCCGATGCCAAAGTACCGCAACCCCGCCGCCCGCACCTGCGCCGGGTCGTAGAGATTGCGGCCGTCGAACACCGCGCGCGAGGCGAGCGCGCCGGCCAGCCAGTCGAAGTCCGGGCTGCGGAACTCCAGCCACTCAGTGACCACGGCGAGTGCATCAGCGCCCTCGCAGGCGGCGCGTGCGGAGGCGGCGAACTTCACCGTCGGGTTGCCGGCGCACAGACGGCGCGCGTTGTCCATCGCCACCGGGTCGTAGGCGACCACCGTCGCGCCGGCCGCCGTCAGCGCCTCGATCAGCGCCAGGCTCGAGGCCTCGCGCATGTCGTCGGTGTTGGCCTTGAAGGCCAGTCCCCACAGCGCGATGCGCTTGCCGGCGAGCCGGCCCTCGAAGAACCCGTTCATCTTGTCGAACAGGATGCGCCGCTGCCGCGCGTTCACCCGCTCGGCGGCGCGCATCAGTTCCGCCGGCTCGCCAACCCGTTCCGCCGTGTGCACCAGCGCC
>CALKJU010000108.1 GCA_937995535.1 uncultured Alphaproteobacteria bacterium | reverse complement strand
TGCCAAGCTCGAACTCAGCGTGAATTTTTCGGCTCGGCAATATCACCAGGCTGACCTGACCGGGATTCTTGAGAATGCCCTGCTGGAGACGGGTCTTGATCCTCAAAAACTCAAGCTCGAGATTACTGAAGGGACTTTCCTCCAGGATAGCGAAAGCCTGAAGACTATGCTTTCGAAAATTCGCGATCTTAATATCCAGCTGCACCTGGACGACTTCGGAACAGGTTACTCGTCGCTCAGCTACCTGCATCGCTTCCCGCTCGACGTGCTGAAGATCGACCGCTCCTTCGTCGCGAACATCGGCAAGGAGACGGAGGATGCGGTGATCGCACGAACCATCGTCAACCTCGCGCACAGCCTCGGCATGGCCGTCGTCGCGGAGGGCATCGAGGGGACGGCACAGCTCGACTTCCTGCGCCTCAACGGCTGCGACTTCGCGCAAGGCTTTCTCTTCGCCCGGCCCCTCGATCCGGCGGCCGCCGGTGAATACCTGCGTGGAGCTGCGGGGTTCACACCGGCCGACAAAGCGCCACCGCCGGCGCCGACTGCGACCGTCACCGACCTGGACGGCCTCGTCGTTACGCCCGGGGCATCGCAACACCTGGCGGTGTAACGAGCAGCGCGGGCGCCATTTCACGCGCGGCCGGCAGACCGCAGCGCCTCCGCGAACGCGTCGCTGTCAACCAGCTTCGAGCACCGGTCGAGGCGGCCTACCGCATAGGCCCAGAAGTCCTCGGCCGGGTTCCCGTCGACATGCTGGATCACGCCCCAGAGGGTCCACAGCAGGTCGCAGGCAGCCTTGTAGAGGACCATTCGCCCGCGCGCTGCCGGCGGCGGCTCCCCGGCGAAATAGGCACGGAGCAACACCTCGTCCTGCTCAGGATCGAAGCCAGCCTCGACCGAGAGGTCGCCGAGGTCCCACATCGGATCGTTGTTGCCCGAGTACTCCCAGTCGACGATCCACATGCGCGCGCCGTCGTCGAGGAAGTTCTCGGCCAGTGGGTCGCAGTGGCAGGCGACCGGCGGCGCGGCCACACGGTCCAGCACCTCGCGAGCCCGGGCCATCGCCGCCCGCGCGGTGGCGAAGCCGGCCGGTATCGCCGCCGCGCGGCGCTCCAGATAGCCCAGGTACTCGTCCATCTTGGCGAACAGCTCGAAGCGACCGGCGAAGACCGGTCCGCGCTGGTGCAGCGAGCGGAAGGCCAGGGCGGCGCGACCGACCCGGTCGAGATCGCGGAACAAGTCCGCGTTCATCGTCAACGCCTGGATGCGCTCGGTGATCATCAGGCCGTCGTCGGCGAAAGCGAGCACGCTCGGCGAGACACCGGAAGCGGCAGCCGCCCGTGCGTTGTGTCGCTCGACGGCGCGATCGATGTAGGCCTCCGTACCTCTACCCGGGAGGCGCACGACGACAGCAACGCTGCCATGAACGGCCTCGAATACCCGGTTGGTGAGCCCGCCGAGGCGGCGGATCACGCTCCGCTCAGCCAGCTCCGGATCACCCAACAGGCGCGCGATTGCGGCACGCACCTCGCCCGTCTCGTCGGTCATGCCCGCACCCTGAGCCCCTTCGGGTCGTAGAGTGCGCGCGGTCCGCGGCGGGCGGGGCGGCGCTCGAGAAACGCCTCGATCTCGAAGTCGGCTTCCTCTGCCGCCAGCTCGGCCGGGAGGTAGGCGAGCGCGATGGTGCGCCCGAGCGTGTAGCCATAGCCGGCGCTGGTCGTTGTCGCGACAATCCTGCCGCGGTGCAACACGGCCTCACCACCCGTTAGCGGAGCCCAGCCATCGACACTCAAGGTGCAGAGCCGCCGCGCCGGACCGCGCTCGGCGATCTTCGCCAGTGCCGGACGACCGATGAAGTCGCCCTTGTCCAGCGCGACCGCGAAACCGAGACCGGCCTCGTAGGGGTTGCACTCCGGCCCGACGTCGGCGCCCCAATAGACATGACCCTTCTCGAGGCGCAGCGAATCGATCGCTCGATAGCCGACGTCGACGGGCAGCCTGCAGTCGCCGGCGGCGCGCAGGGCTTCCATCACGTGTCGCGCGTAGCTCGTCGGCACATGCAGCTCCCAGCCCAGTTCGCCGACATAGCCGATGCGCAGGGCCAGGACGCTGGCGAGACCGACCTCGATCCGCCGCGCCGCGAGGTGGGGAAAAGCCGTACTCGACAGGTCGGCATCGGTCACCTGGGCAAGCAGCGCGCGCGAGCCGGGGCCCACCACGTTGATCACCCCGAGCGCGTCGGTGACCTCGTGCGTGCGCACGCCGGGCGGCAGATGGCGGCGGATCCAGCCGAAGTCGCGCACGCCGAAGCCGGAGCCGGTGACGATGTAGAAGCGATCTTCCGCTAGGCGGACAACGACGAGGTCGGCCTCGATCCCGCCGCACTCGTTGCAGAGCTGGGTGTAGACACAGCGGCCTTCGCCGACGTCGAGATCGTTGCTGGCGATGCGCTGGAGGGCGCCTAGTGCCTGAGCCCCTTCGACCTCGAGCTTGGCGAAGGAGCTCTGGTCGATCAGCGCCACGGTCTCGCGGACCGCGCGGTGCTCGCGACCGACCGCGGCGAACCAGCCCGGAGGCTCGGTGAAGGTCGCATGATCGGCGATCGGATCGCCGAACCAGTTCGGCCGCTCCCAGCCGAAGCGGCTCCCGTTCACCGCGCCGCGGAGCTGCAGGGTGGCGTAGAGTGGGCTGTGGCGCGCAGGCCGCGCCGAGGCGGGCTCCGCATAGGGCCAATGCACGGCGTAGTACCGCCCATAGGCCTCGACCATGCGTGCTTCGAGGACGCGCGCGTTGCTATGGATCTCGCCGAAGCGTCGCGCGTCGAGCGCCCACAGGTCCATGCCGGGATCACCGTGGAGCAGCCAGTTGGCGACGACCTCGCCGGCACCGCCGGAGGCCGCGATCCCGGCCGTGAAGCCACAGGCGAGCATCATGTTGTCGAGCTCTGGGGCGGGCCCGAGGATCGGTTCGCCGTCGACCGAGACCGGGATCGGTCCGTTGATCAGCGTCTGGATGCCGACCTCGTTGAGGATCGGCACGCGCTCGGCGGCCGGCAGCGCGATCTGCTCGAACCGCTCCAGCGAAGGAGGGAGAAGCTCACGGGCGAACGAGAAGGGCACGCCCGTCCGCCACAAAGCGGGGGCGTCGCGCTCCCATCCGCCAACCGCGAAGGCGTTGCCATCCGGCTTGAGGTAGAACAACCGGTCCGGATCGCGCAGCGTCGGCAGGCCCTCGGGCAGGGTCAGACGGCGCTCAGTCACCATGTACTGATGCTCGACCGCGCCCGCAGCGATCCCCACCCCGGCCAGCGCACCGACCGCACGGGCCCAGATACCGGCGCAGTTGACGACCTGCTCACAGGCAATGGCACCGGCCTCGGTGAGCACGGCAGTGATCCGCCGGCCCCGACGCTCGAAACCCGTGACCAGGCAGTGCTCACGGAACCGCGCCCCGCCACGCCGTGCAACGGTGGCATAGGCCTGGGTCAGCGAGGCCGGATCGACATAGCCGTCGCCCGCGATCCACGCGGCCCCCTCGATCCCGCGCCTGTCGAGGAAGGGAAAGCGGCGGTGCGCCGCCTCGGCGTCGAGCAACTCCGCCTCAACGCCAAAGGCCCGCGCCTGGGTGAGCGCCCGCTTGATCTCGTCGAGCCGCTCGCGCGACGAGGCGAGCCGCAGCGAGCCGACCTTGCGCCAGTCGATTGGCCGCCCTGCCTCGTCGGCCAAGCGGTCCAGCACCGCGACGCTCGCCTGCATCAGCCTCGTCAGGTTGCGCTTGCTGCGCAGCTGGCCGACCAGTCCCGCGGCGTGCCAGGTGCTGCCGTGGGTGAGTTGCTCCTTCTCCACTACCAGCACGTCGCGCTCGCCGGCGCGCGCCAGATGGTAGGCGACCGCGCATCCGATCACGCCGCCGCCGATGATGACGATCCGCGCCTGATCGGTCACGCACGGACCCGCGTCTGGTCGGGATCGTACGGCGGACGCAGAAACGGCGTCGCCGCCACCAGCGCCCCGGCGACCTCGAGCTGGTAGGTGCCGCGCAGCGCCTGCTCCCGGTCGATACCGGCGGGATCGCGGACGTAGCCGTAGCCGATCGCCTTCTGGATGGTGTGGCCGAAGCCACCACTGGTCAGCCAGCCGACACGTTTCCCGTCGCGATAGATCGTCTCGCGGCCGAGCAGGACAACCTCGGGATCCTCGACGGTGAAGCCTACGAGCAGGCGCGGCAGCGGCTCGGCCTGCTGCGCGAGCAGCGCCTCGCGGCCGAGAAACGGCCGTCCGGAGCGCAGCTTCACTGCCCAGCCGAGGCCCGCCATGAACGGCGTATGATCGGGTCCGATGTCCGCCCCCCAGGCGCGGTAGCCCTTCTCCAGACGCAGCGATTCGATCGCGCGATAACCGCAGTCGGCGATCCCGTGCTCCGCCCCGGCGGCCAGCAATGCCTCGTAGACGGCGACCGCCGCCTCCGTTGGTATGTGCAGTTCCCAGCCGAGCTCGCCGACATAGGTGATGCGCAGGGCGAGCAGCGGCGTGCCGGCGACGATCAGCCGCCGGCATCTGGCGAACGGGAAGGCGGCGTTCGAGACGTCGTCACGGGTTACCGCGGCCAGGACCTCTCGGGCGCGCGGCCCCATCAGCGACAGGACCGCCCATGCCGACGTCACGTCGACCACGCTCGCCGCCGCGTCGCGCGGCAGGTTGCGGCGGATCCAGTCGAGATCGTGGGTGGCGAAGCCGGTGCCGGTGACGAGGTAGAACTCGTCCGCGGCGACCCGGGCCACGGTCAGATCGCACTCGATCCCGCCGCGCGCGTTAAGCATCTGGGTGTAGACGACGCTGCCCGGCGGCCGCGCGACCTCGTTGGCGCAGAGCCACGACAGCGCCGCCTCGGCGTCACGACCGACCACCAGGAACTTGGCGAACGAGGTCTGGTCGAAGAGACCCACGGCCTCGCGCACGCGGCGATGCTCGCGAGCGACGGCCGCGAACCAATTGGGCCTGCCGTAGGTGTAGCGGTCGCGCGGCTCCTCGCCGGGCGCGGCGAACCAGTTCGGGCGCTCCCAGCCGAGCTTCTCACCGAAGACCGCCCCGCGCGCGGCGAGGCGGTCGTAGAGCGGGGAGCGGCGCAACGGGCGACCGGCCTCGGCCTCCTCGTGCGGCCACGCCATGGTGTAGTGCCGGGCATAGGCCTCGCGGGTGCGGCGGCGAATCCAGTCGATGTCGGCATGGGGGCGGCCGAAGCGGCGGATGTCGACCGGCCACAGATCCATCGGCGGCTCGCCACGCGCGACCCATTCGGCCAGCGCCATACCCGCGCCACCGCCCGCCGCGATGCCGTAAGCGTTGAACCCGGCCCCGACGAAGAACCCGCGGCACTCCGGCGCCTCGCCGAGGATGAAGTTACCGTCCGGCGTGAAGCTCTCCGGGCCGTTGACGAGCTGCTTGATTCCCGCGTGCTCCAGCGCCGGGACCCGGCCGAGCGCCAGCTCCATCAGCGGCTGGAAGTGATCCCAATCGGCATCGAGGAGCGCCCAATGGAAGCCCTCGGGGATCCCGTTCTCGGCCCAGGGCAGCGGGTCGGGCTCGTAGCCGCCCATCACCAGCCCGCCGACCTCCTCCTTGTAGTAGGTGAGCCGGTCGGGGTCGCGCAGGGTCGGCAGGCTGGATGGCAGCCCGTCAATCCGCTCGGTGATGAGGTATTGATGCTGGAAGGAGACGAGCGGCACGTTGACGCCGGCCAGCCGGCCCAGATCGCGTGCCCACTGCCCCGCACAGTTGACGACCGACTCGCACGCGATGCTGCCCTGCGTCGTGACCACGCCGCGCACTCGACCCGACTCGATGCGGAATCCGATGACGGGCAGGTCCTCGACGATCGTGACACCACCGGCCCGGGCGCCCTTGGCGAGCGCGCTCGCGATGTCGGAAGGATTGGCCTGCCCGTCGGTCGGAAGGAAGGCCGCGCCGACGACGTCCGCCACGGTCATCGCAGGCCACAGCTCGAGGGCTTCGCGTGAGCTCAGAAGGTGCATCTCGAGCCCGAAGCTGTGCGCGGTCGTCGCCTGACGGCGGACCTCCGTCCAACGCTCCGCGTTGCAGGCGAGCCGCAGCCCACCGTTGCGCTTCCAGCCGGTCGCCTGGCCCGTCTCGGCCTCCAACCGCTCGTAGAGCTGCACCGAGTAGCCGAGGAGCTGGGTGATGTTCGCGCTGCTGCGGAGCTGGCCGACGAGCCCGGCGGCGTGAAACGTCGTCCCGGATGTCAGCTTTTTCCGCTCGAGCAGGATCACGTCGGTCCAGCCCAGGCGCGCGAGATGGTAGGCGACCGAGCAGCCGACGATCCCTCCGCCGATGATCACGACCCGGACAGAGGTGGGCAGCTCGCTCATCGTTCGTCCTGACGGGGCACCGTCGGCCCTGCATCGGACGTGGCACCACGCCGCCGGCCACCGACCGCCATGCAATGCCCGAGGCGCCAGCCTACATGCAACCGGTGTGTGGCGCCTGCTTCGGGTGCCGCCGCGGGAGACCCCGAGCATGCCCAGCCAAGCGCAGGTCGCGCCGTCCGCCGCCGACGTGGAGGAGACAGTTCTCGCCGCCATGCGCAGCGCTGCACGCGAGGCCGGAAGGATCGCGCTGCGCCACTTTCGTCGCGGCCATCAACATTGGGAGAAGAGCCCGGGGCAGATCGTCACCGAGGCCGACCTCGCCATCGACGCCTATCTCCGCCGCCAGCTGCTGGCGCTGCGGCCGGGGGCCGGGTGGCTGTCAGAGGAAACCGTCGACGATGGGACTCGGCTGACGCGGGCGGAGGTCTGGGTGGTCGACCCGATCGACGGGACCCGGGCCTTCGCCGCTGGCGATCCGGAGTTCACGGTCTGCATGGGCCTCCTGGTCGGCGGACGGCCGGCGCTCGGGGTGGTGTTCAATCCGGCGACGGACGAGCTCTTCGACGCGCTGGCGGGCGGCGGTGCACGACTGAACGATGCTCCGATCGCCGTATCGCCGCGGGATCGCGTGGCGGGCGCGCGGATTGGTGTCAGCCGTACCGAGCGCTGCCGCGCTGAGCTGCTCGCGGCCCTGCCGGATGCGCAGCCGCTGACGATCGGTTCGCTGGCCTACAAGCTTGCGCTCACCGCCGCGGGTCGGCTCGACGGCTATGTCTCCCTCCGCCGCGCTCACGACTGGGATCTCGCCGCGGCGGAGCTGATCCTGACCGAGGCGGGCGGCATGGTCAGCGATGCCCTGGGTAGTCCGGTCTCCTACCAGCAACCGGAGCCATGGCGACGCGGGCTCGTCGCCGCACCCGCCGACCTACATCCGCAGCTTTGCGCCAGCATCGCCGGGATCGCCCGACGCTAGAGCACGGTCCGGACCTGCCAAAGCTCAGGGAACAGGACATAGTCGAGCGCGCGGCGGAGATAGCCGACACCCGAGGTGCCACCGGTACCGGTCTTCATGCCGATCACCCGCTCGACCGTGGTGAGGTGCCGAAACCGCCACTGGCGGAAGGCATCCTCGAGGTCGACCAGCTCCTCGGCCAGCTCATACAGGTCGAACAGCTCCGCGCTGCGGCGGTAGACCCGCTCCCAGGCGGCCAGCACCGAGGGCTGCGCGGCATAGGGGCGGCTGACGTCGCGGCTCAGTACCCCGGGGTCGATTGGCAGCCCGCGGCGGGCGAGCAGCCGCAGGGCCTCGTCGTAGAGGGTGGGCCGAGCGCACTCCGCCTCGAGCTCACCCAAGAGCGCGGGCTGGTGGCGGAACACGGCGAGCTTGCGCGTGTCGCGGTTGCCGAGGAGGAACTCCAGCCGGCGGTACTGGTGCGACTGGAAGCCCGAGGCCGGGCCCAGCCGGTGGCGGAAGACGAGGTAGTCGGAAGGTGTCAGCGTCGACAGGACGTCCCAGGCCTGCACGAGCTGCTGCTGGATGCGCGAGACGCGCGCGGTCATCTTGAAGCATGGCCCCAGCCGGTCCGCGGCGATCTGCAGCCGCGCGGCGTCGAGCTCGTGCAGCATCAGCTTGATCCACAGCTCGGTCGCTTGGTGGATGACGATGAACAGCATCTCGTCGTGGCTGTCGGAGATCGGCCGCTGGCAGGCGAGCAGCTCGGGAATGGCGAGGTAGCTGCCATAGTCGAGCCGGCCGGCAAGATCGGCCTGAAGGCCGTGCTCGCTCGCCAGCGCGTCCGCGCCTCCGTGCTGCATCGCTCCGCCTTCCTCATGCTGGTAAACCCCTCATCACCTTCTACCACATCAGGATCCGGCGGCTGCCATGCGTCTCATCTCGGCCGAGCGGCTGCACCGCCTTGCGACCACCATCGTGCGGGCGCTGGGATCGGCGGAGCGCGAGGCAGCCGAGGTCGCGGACCACCTTGTGCGCGCGAATCTGTGTGGCCACGACTCTCATGGAGTGGGGATGCTGCCGGACTATGTGCGCATGGCGCGCGCGGGCCTGCTCGTTCCTAACCAAACCCTCGCCACGATCGTCGACCATCAGGCGGTGCTGGTCCTCGACGCGCGCCGCGGCTTCGGGCAGGCCATGGCGGCCGAGGCGATGCGGCGCGGCTGCGCCCGCGCGCGCGAGACGGGCGCAGCCATCGTGGCGCTGCGCGACAGCTGCCATGTCGGGCGGATCGGGCATTGGGCGGAGCAGTGCGCCGCCGAGGGCATGGCCTCGGTGCATTTCGTCAGCGTCGCCGATCACGACGCCCTGCAGGCCCCCTACGGCTGCAGCGACGCACGCCTCGGGACCAACCCGTTCTGCGCAGCCCTGCCCGGCGAGGACGGGCCGGCCGTGCTGCTCGACATGGCAACGAGCGCGATTGCCTTCGGCAAGGCGCGGGTCGCGCGCAACAAGGGCCTGCCGGTGCCCGAGGGCACGGTGATCGACGGCGCGGGGCGGCCGACCACCGACCCGACCGGCCTGGTCGACCGGCATGAGGGGGCGCTCCTCGCCTTCGGGCTGCACAAGGGTTCCGGGCTCGCGGTCCTCTGCGAGCTGCTGGCTGGGGCTCTGAGCGGCGGCCAGACCATCGCCCCGCACCACACCAAGCGCGACAGCATCAAGAACAACATGCTGTCGATCATCGTCGACCTCGCTCGGCTGGGCGACCGGCGGACCATCGCTGCCGAAGCCGAAGCGCTGAAAGCCTGGATCAAGGGCTCTCCGCCAGCACCCGGCTTCGCCGAGGTGCTGCTCCCCGGCGAACCGGAGCGGCGGAGCCTTGCCCGGCGCTCGGCCGAGGGCGTGCCACTCGATCCCAGGACGCTGGCCGACATCGTCGCCGCCGGCGAGACGCTGGGTCTGGCGCGGGCGGCGCTGGTCGAGCTGATCGGCGGCGCGCCCTGATGGAGCGCGTCGACTGCGTCGTGATCGGGGCCGGCGTGGTCGGGCTGGCCGTGGCGCGGCACTTGGCGATCACCGGCCGCGAGGTCGTCGTGCTGGAGAAGGAGGAGACGATCGGCACCGAGACCAGCTCGCGCAACAGCGAGGTGATCCATGCCGGGATCTACTATCCGACGGGGAGCCTGAAAGCGCGCCTGTGCGTCGCCGGCAAGCAGCTCCTTTACGTCTACTGCGACGAGCACGCCGTGCCCCATGCGCGCTGCGGCAAGCTGATCGTCGCGACCACCGAGGCACAGCTTCAGACGCTGAGCGCGATCCAGCGCAAGGCGGCCGAGAACGGCGTCACCGATCTCGAGCTGTGGCCGGCCGAGCGAGCCACCGCGCTCGAGCCCGCGCTGCACTGCGCGGCGGCCCTCTGGTCCCCGTCGACCGGCATCGTCGACAGCCACAGCCTGATGCTCGCTTTCCAGGGCGACGCCGAAGACGCCGGCGCGATGATCGCCTTCGGCAGTCCCGTCGTCGGCGGTGAGGTCCGCGAGGACGGCGTGCTCCTCGAAGTCGGCGGAACCGAGTCGATGCGCCTGCTCGCGCGGATCGTGGTCAACAGCGCGGGCCTGCACGCACCGGCTCTCGCCCGGCGCCTGCGCGGGCTCGATCCGAGCACGGTGCCGGGCGCCTGGCTGTGCAAGGGCAGCTACTACACCCTGGCCGGCCGCTCACCCTTCGCGCGGCTGATCTATCCGGTGCCGCACAAGGACGGGCTGGGCGTCCATGTGACCGTCGACCTCGCCGGCGCCTGCCGCTTCGGGCCGGACGTCGAATGGGTCGAACGCCTCGACTACGAGGTCGACCCGGCACGCGCGGAGCTGTTCTATGCGGCTGTTCGCGCCTATTGGCCGGATCTGCCAGACGGCGCCCTGCTCCCGGGCTATGCCGGCATCCGACCGAAGATCGCGGGACCGAGGGAGCCCGCTCCCGACTTCCGGATCGACGGTCCGGAGCGACACGGCGTGCCGGGACTCGTCAACCTGTTCGGGATCGAGAGCCCCGGGCTCACCGCCAGCCTGGCGATCGCCGAGGAGGTGGCGCTGCGCCTACGGGTCGGCTCCGCCTAGGCACGCTCCCTCACCCGCCGGGCACCAGCGAGGTCGCGGACGATGCCACGCATGAGGTCGACCTCGGCCGTGGTCATGGCGCGGCGCTCGATCATCTGCGCGATCATCAGCGACAGCGACACGCGCCGATCCGCGGC
>CALKJU010000107.1 GCA_937995535.1 uncultured Alphaproteobacteria bacterium | reverse complement strand
CGGCCGGTGTGGGCGCGTCGCCCGTGAGCATCGCGGTCACCCATGCCCGCCTACGCCGAGCTCCAGGTCACCTCGAACTTCGCCTTCCTGCGCGGCGCCTCGCACCCCGAGGAGCTGGTCGCGCGCGCCCAGGAGCTGGGGCTCGCCGCGCTCGCCCTGACCGACCGCAACACGCTGGCCGGCGTCGTCCGCGCGCATGTCAAGGCGAAGGAGCTGGGCTTTCGGTTTCTGGTCGGCTGCCGCCTCGACCTCGTCGAGGGCCTGTCGCTGCTCTGCTGGCCCACCGACCGGCCGGCCTATGCCCGGCTCGCCACGCTGCTGACCCAGGGCAAGCGGCGCGCCGCCAAGGCGCAGTGCCGGCTGACCCTCGACGACGTGACGGCGCATGGCGAGGGCCTGCTTTTCGCCCTCGTCGCCGACCGCACGACCGACGCGCACGGGCTCGCCGGCCTGCGCGAGCGCTGGCCGGGGCGGCTGTGGCTCGCCGTGAGCCATGGCTTCTCCGGCGACGACGCGGCCCGGCTCGAGCATCTGGCCGCGGTCGCCGCGGCGGCGCGGGTGCCGCTGCTCGCGACCAACGACGTCCACTACCACGACCCGGCCCGCCGCCCGCTGCACGACGTCGTCACCTGCATCCGCGAGCGCACCACGCTGGCCGCGGCCGGCGGGCGGCTGTTCGCCAACGCCGAGCGGCACCTGAAGTCGCCCGTGGAGATGGCGCGGCTGTTCGCCCGCTGGCCGGAGGCGCTGGAAGCCTCGCTCGAGATCGCCCGGCACTGCCGCTTCTCCCTCGACGAGCTGGCCTACGACTATCCCGTCCGGGAGAGCTATGACGGCCGCACCCCGCAGGAGGAGCTGGAGCGGCGGACCTGGCGCGGCGCCGCCGAGCGCTACCCCGACCACCTCCCCGACAAGGTCCGCAAGACGCTGCGCCACGAGCTCGACCTGATCGGCGAGCTGGCTTATGCGCCCTACTTCCTCACCGTCCACGACATCGTGGGCTTCGCCCGCGGCCGCGGCATCCTCTGCCAGGGGCGCGGCTCGGCCGCCAACTCGGCGGTCTGCTACGTGCTCGGCATCACCGCAGTCGACCCGGCCCGGGGCGACCTGCTGTTCGAGCGCTTCGTCTCGGCCGAGCGCGACGAGCCGCCGGACATCGACGTCGACTTCGAGCACGAGCGCCGCGAGGAGGTGATCCAGCACATCTACGCCACTTATGGCCGCGACCATGCCGCGCTCGCGGCCACCGTGATCCGCTACCGCGCCAAGAGCGCCTTGCGCGAGGTCGGCAAGGTGCTGGGCCTGGGCGCGGACGTCCTCGACCGGATGAGCCGGACCGTCTGGGGCTGGGGGCGCGAGGGGATCACCGCGGAGCGGCTGCGCGAGGCGGGCCTCGACCCGGAGGACCGCACCCTCGGGCTGACCTTGACCCTCGCCCGCGAGCTGATCGGCTTCCCGCGCCATCTCAGCCAGCATGTCGGCGGCTTTGTGATCGCGCGCAGCCCCTTGCGCGAGCTGGTCCCGATCGAGAACGCGGCGATGCCCGAGCGGACCGTCGTCGAGTGGGACAAGGACGACCTCGAGGCGCTCAGGATGCTGAAGATCGACGTCCTGGCGCTGGGCATGCTGACCTGCATCCGCAAGGCGTTCGCCCTGCTGCGCGCGCATTACGGCGTCGATCTCGACCTCGCGCGCGTCCCGGCCGAGGACCCGGCGGTCTACGAGATGCTCCAGGACGCCGACTCGATCGGTGTCTTCCAGGTCGAGAGCCGGGCCCAGATGTCGATGCTGCCGCGGCTCAAGCCGAGGACGTTCTACGATCTGGTCATCGAGGTGGCGATCGTCCGCCCGGGGCCGATCCAGGGCGACATGGTCCACCCTTACCTGCGCCGCCGCGAGGGCAAGGAGCCGGTCGTCTACCCCTCGCCCGAGCTCGAGGCCGTGCTCGGCAAGACCCTGGGCGTGCCGCTGTTCCAGGAGCAGGCGATGAAGATCGCCATCGTCGCCGCCGGCTTCACCCCGGCCCAGGCGGACGGGCTGCGGCGCGCCATGGCCGCCTTCCGCCGCCACGGCCACATCGAGCGCTACCAGCGGATGCTGATCGAGGGGATGGTCGCGCGCGGCTACGAGCGCGACTTCGCCGAGCGCTGCTTCCGCCAGATCGAGGGCTTCGGCTATTACGGCTTCCCGGAGAGCCACGCCGCGAGCTTCGCACTCCTGGTCTACGTCTCGGCCTGGCTCAAATGCCACTACCCCGACGTCTTCTGCGCCGCCATCCTCAACAGCCAGCCGATGGGCTTCTACGCCAACGCCCAGCTCGTCCGCGACGCACGCGATCACGGCGTCGAGGTCCGCCCGCCGGACGTCCAGCACAGCTCCTGGGACAGCACGCTCGAGCCCCTGCCGCGGCGACGCGGGCCGCTCAAGACCGCGGTCCGGCTGGGCTTCCGCGAGATCAAGGGCTTCCGCCAGGACGAGGCGGAACGCATCGCCGCCGGGCGACCGCCGCCCTATCGCGATCTCGCCGATCTGCAGCGGCGCTGCGGGCTCGCCCGCACGACGCTCCTGCGCCTCGCCGGGGCCGATGCGCTGCGCGGCCTCGGCCTCGACCGCCGCCAGGGGCTGTGGGCCGTCCACGCGCTGAAGGAGCCTCGCCTGCCGCTGTTCGACCAGGCCGAGGGCGATCCGGCCGCGGGCAGCAACCAGCCGCCGGTCGAGGGCGTCGAGCCATGGCTCGAGCTGCCGGCCATGCCGCTCGGCGCCGAGGTGATCGAGGACTACGCCAGCCTGCGTCTGTCCTTGAAGGCGCACCCGCTGGCGCTGCTGCGCGAGCACCTGCCCGAGGGGGTGACGACCGCACGCGGGCTGTGGTCGATCGCGCCCGGCCGGCGCGTCACCGTGGCCGGGCTGGTGCTGGTCCGGCAGCGTCCGGGCAGCGCCAAGGGGGTCATCTTCACGACCCTCGAGGACGAGACCGGGTTCGCCAACTGCATCGTCTGGCCGGCGGTGTTCGAGGCGCACCGGGCGATCGTGATGACGGCCCGGCTGCTGGCGGTGCGCGGCCGGCTGCAGCGCGAGGGCAAGGTCATCCACGTCGTCGCCGAGCGGCTGGTGGACTGGACCGGCCGGCTCCGCCTGCTGCGCGACGGCGCGCTCGATCCCGCAGCGCTCGACGGCGCGCTCGCCCGCGCCGACGAGGTCCGCCGCGAGGGCCGCGACCTGCGCGACGCCCTGCCGGAGGGACGAAACTTCCGATAGCATGCCGCGCCACGCCGGACGGGCCATTGCCAGGGCCGGCCGTCACCGCTTAGCTGGTGGCTCCCGGGAACGACGGGGAGGAAGCCCGCCGCATGGCGGACCGTGCGAGACTTCTCATGGCCGTCGCGGCCACGGCGCTGCTGCTGCTGACGCTGGCCCGCTACGGCATGATCGACACCACGGCCGAGCGGACCATCGTCGCCCCGAGCGACAAACCCCTGGGACGGGCGGCCGGCGTGACCGCCCTGCGCCTCGCCGGCGACGACGAGCCGGCGGCGGTCCGGGAATGGTTGCGCACGCAGATCGGGCCGCCGGTCGAACTGCCCGAAGCCCGGGCGGCGGCGCTGCTCTACGATCTCGACGAGGATCCGCAGGACAATGGTCGCCTGCGGCTGGTTCCCACGGCCCGGTCGGTCGCCAAGGACCGCGCCGGTGCACCCGACGGCTGGGGCGAGGGCCGCCTCTGGCCCGCAAGCCGCGGTCTCGCACCGGGTCTCACCGGCGGCCTCGCCGACCTGCACAACCGCTACGCCGCCGAGCCGGGACTCGAAGCGATCCGCGCCGGTCGGGACTTCGGGCCCGACCCCGTCGGGCTCGAGCCCGCCGACATGCTCAAGGGCGACGTCGCGCGGACGCTGTTCTACATGGACCTGCATTACGATGGCTCGGATGGGCGGCCCGACCTGCGTCTGGTGGCCGGCCACGGCAGTGATGGCAAGCCGTCCTTGGGCGATCTGTGCACGCTGCTGCGGTGGAACGAGACCGATCCCGTCGACGCCGCCGAGCGGCGGCGCAACGAGTGGATCGCGAAGCGCCAGGGCAGTCGCAACCCCTTCATCGACCGGCCGGAGTTCGCACGGCTGGTGTGGGGCCCCGAGTGCGGCGCGGCGCGCCCCTGATCGCCGCCCGATGACCGACGGCGGAGCCGACGACGTGCTCGACGCGCTGCTGCGCGGCCGATTCGTCGATCCCGCCACCGGCACCCGCTTCGCCAGTCCGGTCGGGACCCTGCGGATCGCCGACGACCTCGACGGCGCCTACGGCGATCTCGTGGGCGGGCTGCGGCTCGGCCGCCGGCTCGCGATCGTGGCCGATCCGATCACCTGGGAGGTGCTCGGTCGCCGCGTCGCCGCCGGCATCCCGGATGCGCACGCCGTGATCCTCCGCCAGCCGCGCGCCGACACCGAGACGGTCGAGGAGGTGCGGCGCGCGGCCGGCCGGGTCGACGCCCTGATCGCCGTCGGTGCCGGCACGATCAACGACGTCTGCAAGGTTGCCGCGTTCCGCGATCAGCGGCGCTACGCTCTGTTCGCCACGGCGCCGTCGATGAACGGCTATCTCACCAGCGTGGCGACGATCATGCTCCGCGGCGTGCCGCATGCGATGGCCGTGCGCGCCCCCTGCGCCGCGTTCTTCGACCTCGCGGTGCTGGCCCGAGCGCCGCAGCGGATGATCCGGGCCGGCATCGGCCAGTGCCTCGCGCGGAGCACGGCGCAGGTCGACTGGCTCCTCGCCCACCATCTCTGGGGGCACGCCTACACCGATACGCCCTTCGAGCTCCTGGCCGAGGACGAGGACCTGGTGCTCGAGCACGCCGACGGCGCGGTCGCCGGCGACCGCTCGATCGTCGCGGCGCTGGTACGGCTGCTCGTGCTCGCCGGGCTCGGCACGGCGCTGGCCGGCTCGACCCATCCGCTGGCGATGGGCGAGAGCCTGATCAGCGACTACATCGACCTGATGGCGTCGCCGCATCCGGGCAGCCTGCACGGCGAGCAGATCGGGGTGGCGGTCTGGACGGTGGCCCGGCTGCAGGCCTCGATCCTGGCGCGCGACGAGCCGCCGGCGATCGGCGCCACGTGGATCGACGAGGAAACGATGCGCCAGCGGTTCGGCCCGCTCGCCCAGGAATGCATCAAGGCGCTCAAACGCAAAGCGATCGACGGCAGGGGCGCGGAGCAGATCAGCAGCAAGCTGGCGATGGACTGGCCGCGGCTGCGCGCCCGACTGCGCGCCGCGATGCTTCCGCCGACACGGATCGAGCGGGCGATGCAGGCGGCGGGCTTGCCGATGACGGCGGAAGCGCTGGGCGTCCCGCGCGAGCTCTACCGCGACGCGGTCCGCCACGGTCGCGAGCTGCGCGATCGCTACGGCATCCTCGACCTCGCCGCCGACGCCGGCATCCTGCACGCGTTCGCCGAGCAGGAGCGTTGAGAGCCGCCGGGACTTGGCGGCCGGCTGCGCTCAGCGGGAGATCTCGATCACCCAGTCGGGACCCGAGGAGACACCGAACGTGCTGGCGAAGTCACCGTAGTTGATGGCCAGCGAGACGTTCTCCAGGCTGTTCACGTAGAGCAGGGTCTCGCCCTCGGGCACGTCGCCGAAGGTGTCGACGTAGGGAACCTCGCCCTCCCAGACCTCCTCGACACTGTCCTTGATCCGGACCTTCACCTTGTCGCCCTTCGCCAGCCCAAGGGCCTCGAAGGTCTTGCGGTCGATGTTGGTCCAGACATTGCCGTACTGGATGTCGAGGACGGGGATGTTGCCGATCACCTTGCCGTTCTCCACGATCGCCCGCTGGTAGGGAATGCGGAGGATGTCGCCGTCGAGCTTCGGTCCGACATCGGCGAAGGCGACACGCCCGGCGGCGAGCCGGGCCGCGGTGTGCGAGAACAGGTCACGACCGAAGAAGGTGTACGAGGTCTCCGAGCCCGGCAGGCGGTTGGTGGCGAGGTCGATCTCGCGCACCTCGGCGACGCCGAGGCTCTCCGCGACGAGTGTCAGCAGGCCGTTGTCGGGCGCCACGAAATAGTGCCCGGAACTGGTCTGGAGGACGATGTTCTTCCGCTCGGTGCCGACGCCGGGATCGACGACCGCGACGAAGACGGTGCCCGCGGGCCAGTAGGCGGCGGTCTGGTTCAGCCGGTAGGCCCCCTCCCAGATGTTGAATGCGGGGATCTCGTGGGTCAGGTCCTCGAGGATCAGATCGCGCGAGACGCTCCGCGCGACACCGCGCATCGCCGACACCGCCCCGTCCTTGAGGCCGAAATCCGTCTCGTAGACGACGATCCCGTTGGGCTCGGTGGCGGCGGCCTCCCGCGGCGATCCGAGCAGGACGAGGGCCAGGGCGACGCCACCTGCGAGCCGCACCAGGTTCCGTCCGACTGCCATATCGCGTTCCTCCTGTTGGAGCCGAGCCTACCGGGCTACCGTTGCGGCGAACCTACGAGGCCGT
Source organism: uncultured Alphaproteobacteria bacterium (assembly GCA_937995535.1). Lineage (GTDB taxonomy): Bacteria > Pseudomonadota > Alphaproteobacteria > Geminicoccales > Geminicoccaceae > CALKJU01. The sequence goes on along the minus strand of CALKJU010000107.1, from coordinate 10,806 downwards.
ACCGATGCCGTCGACCGACAATCCCGGGCCCTCCCCGATCGACGAGCCCAGCGCTTTCTGGGACGCGAAGTATGCGGGCGCGGCGTACTTCTACGGCAAGGAGGCGAACGCCTGGCTGCGCACCCAGGCGTCGCGGCTCGCCCCCGGCATGTCGGCCCTGGCGATCGCCGATGGCGAAGGGCGCAACAGCGTCTGGCTCGCCGAGCGGGGCCTCACCGTGACCGCGGTCGACGTGTCGCCACGGGCCTTGGCCAAGGCCGCCGCGCTGGCGCGCGAACGCGCGGTCGCCGTGGAACTGGTCGAGGCCGATCTGCGGACATGGGCGTGGCCCGAAGCCCGCTACGACGTGGGCGTGGCGATCTTCGCGCATTTTCCACCCGAGCCGCGACGGCAGATCCATCGCCGCCTGCTGCGCGCGCTGCGCCCCGGCGGCCTCGTGATCCTCGAAGCCTATTCGCCCTACCAGCGCATCTACCAGACCGGCGGTCCGGCGGATCTCGACCTGCTCTACACCGCCTACCGTGTGCAGCAGGATTTCGCCGGCGCCGAGATCCTCCACCTCGAGGAGACGGTCACCGAACTCGCCGAGGGCAGCGGCCACCGGGGAACCTCCGCCGTGACACGGCTGCTCGCGCGCCGGAACGCCTGAGCCGCTCACGCGGTGTTGACCGGCGGCTCGGCTTGTTCGGCAGCGGCGACGCCGGCAAGTAGGCCTGGGTACGTTCGCACGTGGACGGTGGACGGATGCTGACCCGACGGTGGTTGCTCGGTGCAGGGCTCGCCTGCGTCACCCTGCCCGGCGCCCTGCGCGCCGCGCCGTTTTCCGAGCTGCTGGCGAGCGCGCGCGGGCAGACGGTCTACTTCAACGCCTGGGGCGGATCCGATGCGATCAACGGGTACATCGCCTGGGTCGGGCGGCAGGTCGCCGAGCGCTTCGGCATCACCCTGGTCCATGTCAAGCTGACCGACACCGCCGAGGCCGTCGCCCGCGTCCTCGCCGAGAAGACCGCCGGGCGCGAGGAGGGCGGCAGCATCGACCTGATCTGGATCAACGGTGAGAACTTCAAGGCGATGAAGGAGCAGAACCTGCTCTTCGGACCGTTCGTCGAGAACCTGCCGAACTGGGCCCATGTCGACGTCGCCGGCAAGCCCACGGTGTTGATGGACTTCACGGAGCCGACCGACGGGCTCGAGGCTCCCTGGGGCATGGCCCAGTTCGTCTTCATCCACGATCTGGCACGGGTCCCGGATCCGCCGCGCTCGATCGCGGGCCTGTTCCGCTGGGCGGCCGCGCACCCCGGCCGGCTCACCTGGCCTGCCCCACCGGACTTCATCGGCTCGACCTTTCTCAAGCATGTGCTCTACGAGACGATCGGCGATCCGACGCGCCTGCGACAGCCGGCGGACCCCGCCACGTTCGAGGCGGACACCGCGCCCCTGTGGACGGCGCTCGACACCGTCCGTCCGCATCTCTGGCGGCAGGGACGTACCTGGCCCGCGTCCGGCCCCGCCCTGCATCAGCTCTTCGAGGACGGCGAGGTCGACTTCTCGATGGCCTTCAACCCGGCGGAAGCGTCGACACTGGTCAACGAGGGCCGCTTCCCGCCGACCACGCGGACCTTCATCCTCGAGCAGGGGACCATCGGCAACACCCATTTCGTGGCCATCCCGTTCAACGCCAGCGCGCCGGAGGCGGCCCAGATCGTCGCCGACTTCCTGCTCTCGCCCGAGGCACAGGCGAAGAAGCAGGACCCGACGGGCTGGGGCGACCTCACCGTTCTCGCGGTGGACCGGCTGCCGGAGGCCGATCGCGAGGGTTTCGATGCGCTGCCGCGCGGTCCGGCGACCCTCGCACCGGAGCAGCTCCGCCCGGTGCTGCTCGAGCCGGACGCGTCCTGGATGACCGCCCTGGAGACGGCGTGGCGCGACCGCTACGCGCGCTGACGCGGGGCGGCCGCGACCCGTTCCTCGCCGCACCCTGGCTCGCCATCGCGCTGTTCGCGGCACCGCTGGGAACCGGGCTCGCCGGAACGCTGCTGCCCGCGTTCGGCTGGTTGCCGGCCCTCGGCGGCGCGGCGTTCGGCGTCGCACCGTGGCAGCGGCTCCTCGCGATGCCAGAGCTGGCCGGCGCGGTGCGCGTGACACTGACCAGCGGCGTGCTCGGCACGCTGGGCGCGCTGGCCCTCGCCGTGATCTTCGTGGCGGGCCTGCACGCGCGGCCGGTGTTCGCCTGGCTCCGGCCGTGCCTGCTGCCGCTGCTGGCGATCCCGCATCTCGCGCTCGCGATCGGCCTCGCCTTTCTGCTGGCACCGTCGGGCTGGGTCGCCCGGCTGGTGGCGCTGCCGTTGGGCTGGGACCGTCCACCCGACCTCGCCACCGTCAACGATCCGGCCGGGCTCGCCCTGGCGCTCGGACTGGCATTGAAGGAAGCGCCGTTCCTGGCGCTCATGCTGCTCGCCGCGGCCGGCCAGGTCGAGGCGCCGCGGCAGCTCGCCGTGGCGCGCTCGCTCGGCTACGGACCCGGCGAGGCATGGCTCAAAGTGCTGCTGCCGCAGCTCTATCCGCAGCTGCGGTTGCCGCTTTTCGCCGTGTTCGCCTACAGCCTGTCCGTGGTCGACGTGGCGATCGTCCTCGGCCCGGCGACCCCGCCGCCGCTGGCCCCCCTGATCCTGCGCTGGCTCAACGACCCCGATCTGTCCTTGCGCTTTCCGGCCGCTGCCGCCGCGCTGCTCCTGGTCGTCCTCCTGGCGGTTTCGCTCGGCGGGTGGCGCGGCCTCGAGCGAGCGCTTGCCCGGTGGCTGAGGCCGTCGCTGGGGCGGGGCGCGGCGCCACGCTGCGAGCCCTTGCTGCGCGTCGGTGGCGCGCTCTCCGCCGTTTCGGTCGTCGGCCTCGGCCTCTTGGGGATGCTTGCGTTGTCGCTGTGGTCGTTCGCCGGCCGATGGGAGTTCCCGGCGCTCCTGCCCGAGGCGTGGTCCACCCGGTCGTGGTCACGCGCGCTGCCGCTGCTCGGTGGGCCACTGTGGACCACGGTCTGGATCGCCGCGCTGTGCGCCGTCGTCGCGCTGGTACTCGTCATCGCCTGCGTCGAGCACGAGGCGCTCGGCGGGCGCCGCCCGACCCACCGCGTTCTGGCGCTGGCCTATCTGCCGCTGCTCGTGCCGCAGCTCGCCTTTCTGTTCGGGTTCGCGGTCCTGCTCGCCTATCTGCGCCTCGACGGGACCGCGCTCGCCGTCGTCTGGGCACATCTCGTCTTCGTGCTGCCCTACACGCTCCTGCTGCTCCGCGAGCCGTGGCTGGCCCTCGATCCGCGCTTCGCGCGCACGGCCCACGCCCTGGGGAAGGGCGAGCTGACCGTGCTCGTGCGCGTCAAGCTGCCCATCCTGCTGCGGCCGGTGCTGATCGCCGCGGCCATCGGCGTCTCGGTCAGCACGGCTCAGTTTCTGACGACGCTGTTCGCCGGCGGCGGCCGTGTGCCCACACTGGCGACCGAGACCCTCGCCATGGCCAGCGCCGGTGACCGCCGGAGCGCCGCCGTTGGCGGGTTGGTCCTGGCGTTGCTGCCTTTGGTGGCGATCGCTCTCGCCACCGCCTGGCCGCGGCTGCGGGCACGACGGCGACAGGGACTGCCGTGAGCGGCCTGCGCCTCGTCGACGTGCGTCTGGCGGCTGCCGGTCGCCCGCTCGTCAGCGGTCTCGACCTCCTGGTCGAGCCGGGCGAGGTCGCGGCACTGATGGGTCCGTCCGGGTGTGGCAAGTCCAGCCTGCTGGCGCTGATCGGTGGCAGCCTCGCTCCGGGCATCACCGCGTCGGGTGAGGTCTGGCTGAACGGCACGCGGGTCGACGGTCTCCCGGCCGAGAAGCGGCGGATCGGGATCCTGTTCCAGGACGATCTGCTGTTTCCGCACCTGTCCGTCGGCGAGAACCTCGCCTTCGCGCTACCGCGGACCGTCGCGCGGCGCGAGGACCGGCGCCGGCGCGTCGAGGCCGCGCTGGTCGAGGCTGGCCTCGCCGGCTTCGCGGAGCGGGACCCGGCGACGCTGTCCGGTGGGCAACGTGCCCGCGTCGCCATGATGCGCGCGCTTCTCGCCGAGCCGAAGGCGCTGCTCCTCGACGAGGCCTTCGCCGCGCTCGACACGGCGCTGCGGCAGAGCTTCCGCGCGTTCGTGTTCGAGCATGCCCGTGCCGCACGCCTGCCAGTGCTGATGGCGACGCACGACCCGGCCGACGCCGAGGCGGCGGATGCACGCGTCCTGGCGCCTTGGGCGGCCGGCAGCGCGGCGGAAGGCGAGCGGAAGCGGCCCGACTCCTGAGCCGGTCAGCGCTCAGGTGCTGGGCAGCGGCGCGAACAGGTTGGCGATGTCCTCCTCGGTGAAGGTCAGCCCGCTGCTGCTGCCCGAGAGCACACCCTCGATCAGCGCCCGCTTGCGCGCCTGGAGCTCGACCATCTTCTCCTCGACCGTGCCGGCCGCGATCAGCTTGTAGACGAACACCGTCTTGTCCTGGCCGATCCGATGCGCGCGATCGGTGGCCTGGGCCTCGACGGCGGGGTTCCACCACGGATCGTAATGGATCACGGTGTCCGCTCGGGTCAGCGTGATGCCGACCCCGCCGGCCTTGAGGCTGATGAGGAAGATCGGGACCTCTCCGGCCTGGAAGCGCTGCACCGGCGTCTCGCGGTCGCGCGTCTGACCGGTCAGCTTGACATAGTCCAGGCCCGCCTCGCCGAGCGCCTCCTCGATCAGCTCGAGCATCTCGACGAATTGCGAGAAGACGATGATCCGCCGATCATTCTCGACCATCGCCGGGAGCATGTCCATGAGCAGCTCGAATTTCGCCGAGGGGGCCGCGCTGGCCTCGCGGTTCTTCAGCAGGCGCGGATCGCAGCAGACCTGGCGCAGCTTGAGCAGCGCCTCGAGGATGGCGATGTTGCTGCGCGCGAGGCCACGCGTCGCGATCTCCTCGCGCAAGCGCTCGTGCATCGCGACCCGAACCAGCTCGTAGAGGTCGCGCTGCTGGTCGGCGAGCTCGATCTCGCGGATCATTTCGGTCTTGGGCGGCAGCTCCGCGGCCACCTGCTCCTTGCGCCGCCGCAGCATGAACGGGCGAACCCGTGCGGCGAGCAGCGCGCGGCGCTCCTCGTCGCCTTCCTTCTCGATCTGATTGCGGAAGATACGGCGGAACTCCTCGCGCTCGCCGAGGAACCCGGGGAGCAGGAAGTTGAACACCGACCACAGCTCGCCCAAGTGATTCTCCATAGGCGTGCCGGTCAGCGCCAAGCGATGCGCGGCGCGCAGCTGCGTCGCGGTCCGCGCGAGCTTGGTCGAAGGGTTCTTGATCGCCTGCGCCTCGTCGAGGACGACCATGTGCCACTCGCGCAGCAGGAGCTGGTCGGCGTCGCGCAGCAGCAGGGCGTAGCTGGTCAGCACCACCTCCTGGACGTCGACCCCGGCGAAATAGTCGTGCCGGTCGTTACCGTGGAGGACGAGCAGGCGCAGGTGCGGGGCGAACTTCCGGACCTCGTTGCGCCAGGTCGGGATCAGGCTGGTCGGCGCCACGACGAGGCAGGGTCGCGTCAGCCGACCGGTCTCCTTCTCGACGAGGATGTGGGCGAGGGTCTGCAGCGTCTTGCCGAGGCCCATATCGTCCGCGAGCACGCCCGACAGACCGGTCTGGGCCAGGAACTGGAGCCAGCGCAGGCCGTCGCGCTGATATCCGCGCAGGGTCGCCTTGAGGTGGCGCGGCGGGGTGATGTCCGGCAACGTGCCGACATTGTCGGCCAAGCGCCGGGCCATGCTGCGCAGCTCGCTGCCGCCGCTCCAGACCAGCGCGCCGTTGGGCAGGGCCCGCTCGAGGCTCGCGAGGCGCAGGGCCTCCGCGCGGCTGAGCCGCAGCGGCCGCTCCGGATCCACCCGGTTGGCGGCGAACAGGTCGTAGAGCGCCTCGAGGATGCCGCGCAGCCGCGAGGCCGGGATCGGCAGCAGGCGACCGTCCGGGAGTGTGCCGTAGACCGGCTCGTCACCGAACGCCTCGAGCGCCGCCGGTGTCATCTCCTCGGGGGCGCGCTTGAACAGGTCGAGTAGAAGTGGGAGCAGCGGGACGCGCCGGCCCTCGACCTCGATGCCGAGGTCGAGCTCGAACCAGTCGACGCCGGTGTCGGTGATGTCGGCGCTCCAGGTCCCGTCGGGCGGCACGACCTGATAGGGGTAGTCGTCGGCGAAGGTGATCCGCCAGCCCTCCGCGGCGAGCTGCGGCAGGACGCGGTGGTTGAACTCGACCCAGCGCATCGAGACGTCGTCGTCCTCGTCCTCCTCGAAGGTGAGGTCCTGGCGGCAGATCTCCGGCGCGAAGCGGCCGAGCCCGGTCGGCCCCAGCGGCTGCAGGCCGACCCGCTGGAGACGCTCGTAGGCCTGCACCTCCTGCAGCGCGTCGCGCGGCAGCACCAGCAGACGGTTGTCCTTGACGTGGTTGAGCGCGGTGCGGCTGTCCTGCCAGCCGACCTCGGCGCCGGCATAGTCGAAGGTCAGCCGCGCCAGCGGCAGGTCGACCTCCTCCTCCTCGCGTTTCCAGCCGAGGCCGCGGCTCGCGGTCACCCGCGGGCAGTGGAGATGCAGGACCGGGATCGGCTTGACCTCGAGCCGCTCGCGCCGGCGCAGCGGCTCGGGCAATGGCACGACGCTGCCGCTCGGGACGAGGCGCTGCCGGGCGACACTCGCCGCCGCCGGCGCGATCGCCGGCGCCTGCAGCATGAAATGCGCGACGCGGTCGGGCACACCCGTGTCGACCCGACCGCAGATCATCTTGGCCAGATCGATGTACCAGGGCTGGCCGAGCGCGACGATGACCACGTCCTGCGCCGCCTCCTCCAGAGCGCAGACGACATGCTGCTGGCCCTCGCCGTCGAAGCGCCAGGCGAAACGGCCCGGCCGTGGCTCGCCGAGCGTCAGCGCCTTGTTCTGGCTGTTGCGCCAGTGGCAGCGACCGGTCTCCAGCATGGTCAGCAGTGCCTCGGCGTCAGCCACGCCGGACAGCCGCTTGCCGCTGCCGTTGAACGGGCCGAGCAGCCGCCCGATGAGGTGGTCCTTGATCGTGACGAAGGGCGGCGGGTCCTCGGCGAGGAGCGTGCCGACCGCGAGCGGATGCTCCCGGCCGTAGACGCCGGGGCGCAGCCGGCGCGCCCGCACCGCACTGACCGCGACGGGCTGCGCCACCGACGAATCCCGCCAGGAGCGCTGCGTCGGCTCGAGCAGGTAGAGCACGCAGTCGGCGCCGTCCGCCTGCGCCTGCTGCGGCGCGGCGCGGATCGCCGCATTGACCTGGTTGATCCACGCCTCGAGCTCGGGATCGACCGCGACATTGGCGTCCTCGGGATCGGCCGTGGCGTTCTTCTCGATCACGCCGAGCAGGGTCGCGGCGGCGTGCTCGCATTCGGAGTAGACGATGCAGGTACAGGTCGAGGCGATGCGGATGCGGCCGCCGCGGCCGTTGGCGATCCGGACCCGGGTCAGATAGGGCGTGCGACGGTCGCCGCGCACCCGTCCGCTGACCGATTTGCCGTCACGCTCGATCGAGACGTCGAGCACCGCGCCGTTGGCCACGAGGTCTTCGGCCTTGCGCCAGACCTGCTCGGCGAAAAGCCGTTCGAGATCGCTGCGGGCGAGCTGTACCATGTGCTGAGGTCGGGCTCACTTAGAAGCTCTTCTTGTTGGCACGCCGCGACCCACCATTGGGGAAGAATGCCGCGCACGGTGCCAAAGCCTCCAAGAGCACGGTTCGGACGGCGTGACAAATTTTTCATGATCGGCAGGCTTCGATCAGCCGTTCGGACCCTGTGCCGCGTTGCAGCGCCGCCACGCATGGGGTTGCTGCACAACCGCACAGGGCATGACAAACGCAGGCGCACGTCCCTATATCGTCACAAACCGACGATCACCGGGATCGTCGGGCCGACCGGCCGTAGACGATCGATCATGCTCAGCCGCCCGCTCCTGACCGTGCACGAAGTCGCCGAGATGCTGAAGCTCAAGGAGAGCACCGTCCGCAGCCTGATCGGGGCGCGCAAGCTGCGCGCGATCAAGTTCGGCCGCGAGTGGCGCGTCGCCGCCCGGGATCTCGAGCTGTTCCTCGATGAAAATGCCAACCGCGACCCGTCGGCCAGCGTCACGCCGCCGACACCCGAGCGAGCGCGGTGACGAGCCGATCGACATCCGCCTCGTCATTGTAGACGTGCGGGGTCACCCTTAGCCGCTGGCCACGCTGGCTCACATAGACCTGCTCGCCGGCGAGACGTCGAACGAGATCGGGTGCGGTGCCGGCGGGCAGCGACAGGCCGAGATAATGCGGCCCACGCCGCGCGGCCGGCTCGGCCTCCAGCCCAAAGAGCGCCACACGCGCCGCGATTGCCTCGGTGAGCGCGGCCAAACGCGCGGCGATCGCAGGCGCGCCCCAATCGAGCAGGAGCTCGAGCGAGGCGACGGCGGCCGGCAGCAGGGCGAAGTTCGACCGCTCCCCGACATCATAGCGACGCGCCCCGGTGGCGTAGCGATCGGTGTAATCGATCAGGCGGGTGAAGTCCTCGGCCCCGGCCCGGGTGATCCAACCCTCCTCGAGCGGCCGGCCGTCCTGGTGCGGGGGCGCCACGTAGAGCCAGCCGACGCTGTACGGGCCAAGCAGCCATTTGTACGCCGCGCAGACGAGGAAGTCCGGTTGCACGGCGGCGACATCGAAAGGCATCGCGCCGAGCGACTGGGTGAGATCCAAGACGAGTGCGGCACCGATTTCCCGACAGCGCGCGCCGATCCGCGGCAGGTCGAGCAGCCGACCATCGGTCCAACGGACCTGCGGCAGCGCCGCGATCGCGCAGCGCTCGTCCAGCGCCGCGACGACCGCCTCGGTGAGGTCGACGCCGTCGACCGCGAGTACCTCGCCGCCCTGCTCCGCCGCCAGGCGCCGCCACGCATAGACGTTCGAGGGGAACTGATCGGCCAGGACGACGACGCGCCGGCCGGATCCCAAGCGCAGATTGGCCGCGGCGATGGCGACGCCGTAGCTCACGGCCGGGACGAGCGCCACCGCATCCGCCGTCGCGCCGATGAGCGCGGCGAACAATGCGCGGGCCTGCTCGCTCAGCGCGAAGAAGTCGTCGGGCCGGAGCGCCCACGGGCGCGCCTTGCGGCGCAACCCGGCCTCGCCCGCGGCGAGCGCGGCCTTCGGCAGGGGCGTCATATAGGCGGCGTTGAGGTAGGCGAGGTCGCGTGGGATGTCGAACAACGCCCGCTGGCAAGGCAGCAAATCGGATCCTCCGCGGCCGCTCCGAGCGGCAGGCTTGGCGCCCGTCCGGCTCCCGCGCAAGGGATTGCGCGGCGCGGTACGCGCCCTAGGCTGCCGCGCGATCCGGACCAGCTTGCGAGCCTGCCTTGGGCAAACCCGAGATCGTGATCTTCGACCTTGGCGGCGTCCTGATCGATTGGGATCCGCGCCATCTCTACCGCCGGCTCTTCGACGGCGACGCCGCCGGCATGGAGCGCTTCCTGACCGAGGTCTGCAGTCCGTCCTGGAACCACCGGCTGGACGAGGGCCGCCCGTTCGCCGAGGCGATCGCCGAGCTCGTCGCCCGGCACCCGGAGCAGGCGGACCTGATCCGCGCCTACCGCGCGCGCTGGCCGGAGATGCTCGGCGGTCCCATCGGACCGACAGTGGCGCTGCTTGAGGCGCTCGACGCGTCCGGCGTTCCCATGTGGGCCATCACCAACTGGTCGGCGGAGACGTTCCCGGTGGTGCGCGACGACCCGGCTTACGACTTCCTCGGGCGGTTCCGTGAGGTGTTCGTGTCCGGCGCGCTGCGCACGGCGAAGCCGGGCGAAGCGATCTTTGTGCATGCGGCGGAGCGGATCGGGGCACCGCCGGCTGCCTGCCTCTTCATCGACGACAACCCCGCCAATATCGCCACGGCGGCGCGGCTCGGCATGCGGACGCACCACTTCACCGGCGCGGCGGCGCTGGCGTCCGAGCTGCGACGCCTCGGCCTGCTGTCTTGAGGCCCGGCCGAGCCGGCCGGCTGGCCGGCTGGCTGCTCGGCGTTCCGCTTGGCACCCTGGCCGCGGCCATGCTGGCCGTGCTCGCGTTGCTGTGGGCGTCCTTGCCGGCCCTCGACGGGCAGGTGACCGCACCCGGCGTGACCGCCCCGGTCGAGGTCCTTCGCGACCGCTGGGGCGTGCCGCACATCCGGGCGGCGTCCCCCGCCGACGCCTATTTCGCGCTCGGCTACGTCCACGCTCAGGACCGGCTGTGGCAGATGGAGCTGCGCCGGCGGGTCGCCCAGGGGCGGCTGAGCGAGATCCTCGGCCGCAGCGCCCTGCCGGTGGATCGCCTGTTGCGCACGCTCGGCCTCTACCGAGGCGCTCAGGCCGCGGTGCCGGGCCTTGCCGACGAGGAGCGGCGGTACCTTGAGGCCTACGCCGCCGGCGTGAACGCCTACCTCGCCGGGCGCCGCTGGACGCTGCCCCCGGAGTTCCTGCTCCTGTGGCACACCCCGGAGCCGTGGACGGTCGCCGACAGCCTCGTCCTGACCCGTCTGATGGCGCTGGATCTGGCCGAGAACTGGCGCCGCGAGCTGCTCCGCGCGCGGCTCGCCCGGGTGGTCACACCAGACCAGCTCCGTGACCTGTTCCCGCCGCCGCCGGACGCCCCGGCGACGGTCGTGTACGAGCCCGACCTGTGGCGCGGGCCCGATCTGGAGCGGCTCGCCGCGGCCTTGCCCGCGCCGCCACCGCCCGGGCTCGGTTCCAACATCTGGGCGGTGAGCGGCAAA
>CALKJU010000106.1 GCA_937995535.1 uncultured Alphaproteobacteria bacterium | reverse complement strand
CAGACCGACTTCCGTACCGCCGGGGACCGCCGATGCTCGTCCGCTCACGCCGCGCTTGGGAGCTGCCCGAGAGCGAGGTCACCCCGGAAGGCGTCTATCTGCGCCGGCGCGAGCTGCTTGCGGGGCTTGCCGCAGGCCCGGCGCTGCTCGCCGCCGCCTGCGGGCCCGCCTCCGCCGTCGAGGAGGAGCCGATCGCGCCCGAACTCTATCCGGCGCCGCGCAACGACACCTACCAGGTCGACCGGCCGCCGACCGCGGAGAAGGACGCGACCACCTACAACAATTTCTACGAGTTCGGCTCGCACAAGCAGATCTGGAAGGACGCGCAGGCGCTGCGGCTGCGGCCGTGGGCGGTGACCATCGACGGCCTAGTCGAGCAGCCGATGACGCTCGACGCCGAGGAGCTGATCCGCAAAATGCCGATCGAGGAGCGGGTCTACCGGCTGCGCTGCGTCGAGGCTTGGTCGATGACCGTGCCGTGGAGCGGCTTCCCGCTGCGCGCGCTGATCGACCTCGCGCGTCCTTTGGGCGATGCCAAATACCTCAAGATGACGACCTTCATGGCGCCGGACGTCGCGTTCGGCCAGAAGCAGCCCTGGTATCCGTGGCCCTATGTCGAGGGGCTGACGCTGGCCGAGGCGAGGCACGATCTGGCCTTCATCGCCACCGGGATCTACGGCAAGCCGCTGCCGCGCCAGAACGGGGCCCCGCTGCGCCTTGCCGTGCCGTGGAAGTACGGCTTCAAGTCGATCAAGTCGATCGTCCGTTTCGAGCTCGCCGTAGAGCGGCCGAAGAGCTTCTGGGAGATCATCCAGGGCGGCGAGTACGGGTTCTGGGCCAACGTGAACCCCGAGGTGCCCCATCCGCGGTGGAGCCAAGCCACCGAGAAGGTGCTGGGCAGCGGCGATGTCGTTCCGACGCTGCTGTATAACGGTTACGCTGCCGAAGTCGCGAGCCTGTACGAAGGGCTGGACGGCGAGAGCCTGTTCATGTGAGCAGCCGCCCGGCGGCGGGGCCTTGACTTTTCTTGCGCCGCAACATGAAACGGGCGGTAAATTCTTGACCGAAGGGCCGATTCGTCGTCACGAGCGTCGTCAAGACTTGACGCGCCCCGGTGCCTGCCCTACGCAACCCCAGGCCATCGTGACCTGACAAAAAAGGGGCCGGGTCCGAGGACCCGGCCAAGTAGATCAGGGAGGCTAAACGTCCGGGCTGGGACGATCCGAGGGATCTTCCCGACCTCGGGCATCGCGCCCGAAGCCTCCGAGTGCTGGTGAAGATCACCCTCACGCGGGCAGCACGACCGCCCGGAGCAACTGCCGTGCTGCAATGCACAATCTAGGAACCGCCAAGCGGTTTGGCTAGAGCCAATTTTCATGGCTCCAATGCCGATTCGCCGTCGCCAGCCTACCAGACGGGCTGTTCGGCGACCTTGCGCAGCAGGAAATCGCGGAACACAGCGACCCGCTTGGACGCGCGCAGCTCCTCGGGGTAGACGAAATAGGCGGTGAAACTCGGGCCCTCGAGCGCGGGCAGGACGCGGCGCAGCGATGCCCGCTGCGCGCCGATGTAGTCCGGCAGCGAGGCGATGCCGAGGCCGCTCTCGACGGCGCGCAGCATCCCATAGACGTTGTTGATCTGCAACACCGGCCGGCGGTGGCCGGCGCCTTCCTCGTCCTCCAGGCCGGCGATCACGCTCCAGTTGAGGGTCGGCACCGGCAGCGAGGCGGCGTCGCCGTAGATGACGAGGCGATGCCGGTCGAGGTCACGCGGCGCCTGCGGCTCGCCGTGACGTTCGAGATAGGCGTGCGCGGCGTAGAGATGGGTGTGCACCGTCATCAGCCGCCGCTGGATCAGATCCGACTGGGTCGGACGCTGGAGGCGGATGGCGACGTCGGCCTCGCGCATGCTGAGGTCGACGTCGACGTCGCTGACCACCAGCGACATGGTGATGTCCGGGTAGAGGTCCGCGAACTCCGTCAGGTGACCGGTGAGCCAGATGGTGCCCACGCCGACCGTCGTGCTGACGCGGAGGTGTCCCGTGGGCTGGTCGCGGCTCTCGCCGAGCGCCGACTCCGCCACGGCCATGCGCCGCGCCACCTCGGTCGCCGCCTCGAGCAGGATCTCGCCCTGCTCGGTCAGCACGAGGCCGCGCGCATGGCGATGGAACAGCGGCACGCCGAGATGCTCCTCGAGGGCGCCGATCTGCCGGCTGATCGCGGACTGGCTGAGGCCGAGACGGTCGGCGGCGCGGGTGAAGCTGCCGGCCTCGGCCACGGCGTGGAAGATCCGAACCCGGTCCCAATCCAGCATCGCTTCCACCGCAAGCCGCCGGTGCCGCCGGCCGTTGTCCCGGCCTCAGCCCTGCCCGTGCTCCGACAGCCAGCGCTCGGCCTCCAGCGCAGCCATGCAGCCGGTGCCGGCCGCGGTGACCGCTTGGCGGAAGACCTTGTCCTGCACGTCGCCGGCGGCGAAGACCCCGGCCACGCTCGTTCTCGTGCTGTCGGGCGCGGTGACGATATAGCCCTCGCCGTCCATGGCAAGCTTGCCGCGGAACAGCGCCGTCGCCGGATCGTGCCCGATCGCCACGAACAGCCCGTCGACCGCCAGCAGCCGCTCGCTGCCGTCGACCGTGCTGCGCAGTACCAGCCCGGTGACCGCCTTCGGCTGGTCGTTGCCGACGATGTCGGCGACCACGTGGCTCCAGAGGATCTCGACGCGCGGGTTGCGGAACAGACGCTCCTGCAGGACCTTCTCGGCGCGCAGCGCGTCGCGGCGGTGCACGAGCGTGACCTTCTCGCAGAGCTGCGCCAGGTAGAGCGCCTCCTCGACGGCGGTGTTGCCGCCGCCGACCACTGCCACGCGCTTGCCGCGGAAGAAGAACCCGTCGCAGGTGGCGCAGGCGGACACGCCCGCACCGGCGAAACGACGCTCGCCCTCGAGGCCCAGCCAGCGTGCCTGGGCGCCGGTCGCGACGATCAGCGCGTCGCAGGTCAACACGTCGCCGCCGTCGAGGGTGGCGGTGAAGGGCGGCCCGGCGAGGTCGACCTCGGCGACCGCATCGAAGACCAGCTCGGCCCCGCAGTGCGTCGCCTGCGCGGCCATCTGCTCCATCAGCCAAGGTCCCTGGATGACCTCGGCGAAGCCCGGATAGTTCTCGACGTCGGTGGTGATCGAGAGCTGTCCGCCGGGCTGCAGCCCCTGGACCAGCACGGGCGCGAGGTTGGCGCGCGCCGCGTAGATGGCTGCGGTGTAGCCGGCCGGGCCGGAGCCGATGATCAGGACGCGGGTATGGCGCGTGGTCATGACCGGCTCCGGCGCACCGTACTCAGTCGTAGTTGACAGCCAGGATCTCGAAATAGCGCGTGCCGCGCGGGGTCGTCACCTCGACGCTCTCGCCCGCCTCCTTACCCAGGATGGCGCGCGCCAGCGGCGACTGGATCGAGAGCAGCCCGTTCTGGATCTCGGCCTCTTCGGGGCCGACGATCTGGTAGCGCGCCTTCTCGTCGGTCTCTTCGTCGACCAGCTCGACCTTGGCCCCGAACATCACCCGCGAGCCGCTCTGCGCCTTGATGTCGATCACCTCCGCGCGGCTCAGTTTGTCCTCCAACTCGAGGACGCGGCCCTCGATGAAGCCCTGCCGCTCGCGCGCCGCATGATATTCGGCGTTCTCCGACAGATCGCCGTGCGAGCGGGCGTCGGCGATGGCCTTGATGATGGCGGGACGCTCCACCGTCTTGAGACGCTTCAGCTCCGCGGTCAGTCGCGCGAAGCCCTCCGGGGTCATCGGAATCCTGTTCGACATGCGCGTCCGGCTTCCCGTCGCTCGTTACAAACTCAAGAAAAAGCGCGCCGGCTGGCTGCGGCCACCGGCGTTCTGGAGCCTAAAAGACATACGATTGCAGCGGGGCTACTTCAAGATCGTCGGCGGCCAGGCGGCGCAATGCCTGCACCACGGCGCGCCCACCGGCCAACGTTGTATAGTAGGGAATTCGCGCGGCGAGGGCGGCACGGCGCAACGAGAAGCTGTCCTGGATCGCCTTCCGCCCCTCGGTCGTGTTGATCATCAACGCGATCTCGCCGCCGCGTATCAAGTCGACGATCGTCTGCCCGCCCTCATGTGCCTTGCGCACGGGCGTGACCACAAGGCCTGCTTCGGCCAGGGCCGCGGCGGTGCCACGCGTCGCGACGAGCGTGTAGCCCAGCTCGTCGAGGTCGCGTGCAACCGCGACCAGCCCCAGCTTGTCACGGTCGCGCACCGACAGGAAGACGACGCCCCGGGACGGCAGGTCGTTGCCGGCGGCGAGCTGTGACTTGGCGAAGGCTGCCCCGAAATCGCGGTCGAGCCCCATCACCTCCCCGGTCGACTTCATCTCCGGCCCGAGGAGGAGGTCGACGCCCGGGAAGCGCGCGAACGGGAACACCGCCTCCTTGACGGCGACATGGGCCATCGCCGGCGGCCGCAAGGCGAACCCGGCGAGCGGCTCGCCGGCCATCACCCGCGCCGCGATCTTGGCGATCGGCAGGCCAACCGCCTTGGCGACGAACGGCACCGTGCGGCTCGCCCGCGGGTTGACCTCGAGCACGTAGATGACATCGCCCTTGATCGCGAGCTGCAGGTTCATCAGCCCGCGGACCTCGAGCGCGCGCGCCAGCCGCGTCGCGATCTCGCCGATCTCGTCCTGCAGCCGCCGCGACAGCGAGTAGGGCGGCAGGGAGCAGGCGCTGTCCCCGGAGTGGATGCCCGCCTCCTCGATATGCTCCATGATCCCGGCGACG
Source organism: uncultured Alphaproteobacteria bacterium (assembly GCA_937995535.1). GTDB lineage: Bacteria > Pseudomonadota > Alphaproteobacteria > Geminicoccales > Geminicoccaceae > CALKJU01. The sequence goes on along the minus strand of CALKJU010000106.1, from coordinate 22,356 downwards.
AACACCTCGCCACCGTCGGCGACCACGTCAACGTCGACCTCGATCGCGTCCTCGAGATAGCGGTCGAGCAGGATCGGGCCCGCGCCTGCCATCCCCACATGGTCGTCCATGTAGCCGCGCAGTTCGTCGAGGTCGTGGACGATCCGCATGGCGCGCCCGCCGAGGACGTAGGACGGCCGAACGACCAGCGGGAAGCCGAGCTCGGCGGCGCGCGCGAGGGCGTCGTCGACCCCGAGGCAGGTCGCGTTGGCCGGCTGCCGCAGGCCGAGCCGGGCCAGGAGCTGCTGGAAGCGTTCGCGGTCCTCGGCGAGGTCGATCGCGTCCGGCGAGGTGCCGAGGATCGGAACGCCGGCGGCCTCGAGCCCGAGCGCCAGCTTGAGCGGCGTTTGCCCACCGAGCTGGACGACGACCCCGAGCAGCTCGCCGCGGCTCCGCTCGACCCGGACGATCTCCAGAACGTCTTCCAGCGTCAGCGGCTCGAAGTAGAGCCGGTCGGAGGTGTCGGGATCGGTCGAGACCGTCTCGGGATTGCAGTTGACCATGATGGTCTCGATGCCGGCGGCGGCGAGGCCGAACACGGCATGGACGCAGCAATAGTCGAACTCGATCCCCTGACCGATCCGATTGGGGCCGCCGCCGAGGATGATCACCTTGCGCCGGTCGCTCGGCCGGCTCTCGCACTCGCCAACCTCGTCGCCCAGGATGCCGGTCTCGTAGGCGCTGTACATGTAGGGCGTGCGGGCCTCGAACTCGGCCGCGCAGGTGTCGATCCGCTTGAACACCGGGCGGACCTTCAGCCGCTCGCGCCGCGCCCGCACCTCGGCCTCGCTGCGCCCGGTGAGGTGGGCCAGTCGCGCGTCGGAAAAGCCCTGCGCCTTGAGCGTCAGCAGCGCGACCGGATCGTCCGGCAGGCCGGTCCGGCGGAGCTGCGCCTCGACCGCGACGAGCTCCTCGATCTGCTCGAGGAACCACGGATCGTAGCGGCAGGCGCGGTGGATCTCGGCGCGCCCCAGCCCGGCGCGAAAGGCCTGCGCGATCAGCCGCAGGCGATCCGGCCGCGGCTCGGCCAGGGCCGCGAGCAGAGCGTCCCGACCCCCACCACCCGGCACCTCGATCTCGTCGAGCCCGCTCAGGCCGGTCTCCAGCGAGCGCAGCGCCTTCTGCAGGGACTCCTTGAAGGTCCGGCCGATCGCCATGGCCTCGCCGACGGACTTCATGGCGGTCCCGAGCAGCGGCTTGGTCTCGGGGAACTTCTCGAAGGTGAAGCGCGGGATCTTGGTGACGACGTAGTCGATCGTCGGCTCGAAGGAAGCCGGTGTCACCCCGGTGATGTCGTTCTGGATCTCGTCCAGCGTGTAGCCGACCGCGAGCCGCGCCGCGACCTTGGCGATCGGAAAGCCGGTGGCCTTCGATGCCAGTGCCGAGGAGCGGCTGACGCGTGGGTTCATCTCGATCACGACCATCCGCCCGTCTGCCGGGTTGACGGCGAACTGCACGTTGGAGCCGCCAGTCTCGACGCCGATCTCGCGCAGCACCGCGATCGCCGCGCTGCGCATCCGCTGATATTCTTTGTCGGTCAAGGTGAGCGCCGGCGCCACGGTGATGCTGTCGCCGGTGTGGACCCCCATCGGGTCGACGTTCTCGATCGAACAGACGATGATGCAGTTGTCCGCGCGGTCGCGGACCACCTCCATCTCGTACTCCTTCCAGCCGACGATCGATTCGTCGATGAGCACCTCGTGGATCGGCGAGGCGTCGAGCCCGCTCGCCACGATCTGGGTGAACTCGGCTTCGGTGTGGGCGATGCCGCCGCCCGTGCCACCCAGCGTGAAGGACGGACGGACCACCGCCGGCAGCCCGGTCTCGGTGAGCGCGGCGAGCGCTTCGTCGAGCGAACGTGCGGTGCGCGAGCGCGGCATCTCGAGGCCGATCCGCGTCATCGCCTGGCGGAACAGCTCGCGATCCTCGGCCTTGTTGATCGCGGCGAGGTCGGCGCCGATCAGCCGGCAGCCGAGTGCATCGAGCGTGCCGTCCTCAGCCAGCGCCTTCGCGGTGTTGAGCGCGGTCTGCCCGCCCATCGTCGGCAGCAGCGCGTCGGGGCGCTCCTTCTCGATGATCTTGCGGACCATCGCCGGCGTGATCGGCTCGACGTAGGTGGCGTCGGCCGTCTCCGGGTCGGTCATGATCGTCGCCGGGTTCGAGTTGACCAGGACGACCCGGTAGCCCTCGGCGCGCAGCGCCTTGCACGCCTGGGTCCCGGAATAGTCGAACTCGCACGCTTGGCCGATCACGATCGGCCCGGCGCCGATCACCAGGATCGAGGTGATGTCGGTCCGTCTCGGCACGGTCTCAGGCCGCGCCGGCGCGAACGTGATCCATGAAGCGCCGGAACAGGTAGTGGCTGTCGTGGGGCCCGGGCGAAGCCTCGGGGTGGTACTGTACCGAGAACACCGGCCGACCGCGCAGGCGGATGCCCTGGATCGTGCCGTCGAACAACGAGCGGTGGGTCACCTCGACCGCCGCGGGCAGGTCCGCATCGGCGATGGCGAAGCCGTGATTCTGGCTGGTGATCTCGACCTTGCCGGTGGTCAGATCGTGCACCGGGTGGTTCGCGCCATGATGGCCGAAGCGCATCTTCTCCGTCCGCGCGCCCAAGGCGAGGCCCAGCATCTGGTGCCCGAGGCAGATGCCGAACACCGGCTTGCCGCTGGCGACCAGCGCCCGGATCTGCGGCACGGCGTAAGTGCCGGTGGCCGCCGGGTCGCCCGGCCCGTTGGAGAGGAAGATCCCGTCCGGGCGGAGCGCCAGCACCTCCTCCGCCGACGTCGTCGCCGGCACCGCGGTCACCCGGAACCCGACATCGATCAGGCAGCGCAGGATGTTGCGCTTGATCCCGTAGTCGAGAGCCACGACGTGCGGGCCGGCCGCGCCGCCGCTGCGCCAGCCGACGGTCCCGGTCCAGCCACCCTCACGCCAGGCGTAACGCTGGCGGGTCGTCACCTCGGGAACGAGGTCCATGCCCAGGAGGCCCGGCCACGACGCGGCTTCGCGCCGCACCCGGTCGATATCGAGGATGCCGTCCGGGGCGTGGACGAGTGCGGCGTTCTGTGCCCCGCCGTCGCGCAGGAGGCGGGTGATGCGTCGCGTATCGACGCCGACGATGGCCGGAATCCCGTGCGCCTCGAGCCACGCGCCCAGCGGCCGCAAGTTGCGCCAGCTTGACGGCGAGGTGACCTCGGCACGCAGGACGGCGCCACGCGCAACGGGCGTCGCGGACTCGACGTCCTCGAGGTTGGTCCCCACATTCCCGACATGCGGGAAGGTGAAGGTGACAATCTGGCCGGCATAGGACGGATCGGTGAGAATCTCCTCGTAACCGGTCATCGCCGTGTTGAAGACCAGTTCGCCGACGGTGACGCCGGCGGCGCCCAAGCCTCGCCCCACGAAGACCGTGCCGTCCTTCAGCGCGAGCGCCGCGGTGGGCCGGGACGGTCCAGGAGACTGCATGGGTGGAACAATCCGATTGGCAGAACGTCGCGGCCGCGCGACACTGCGCCCACTGGGCCGGGCAACCGAGGCGCGGTTGTAACAGCGTGCCCTCCGCCGTCAAGCTGACCACCCGCGCCCGGCGCGCTCGTTCCGGGGCCGGTGGTGCCGGCGGTCGCAATGGGATGGGGAGCGTCGTCCTTGCTTCGTGAACGCTTGGCGGGCGCCCTGAAGGACGCCATCGACAGCGGCGACCAGCGCGCGGCGGGAACGCTGCGCCTGATCCAGGCGGCCCTGAAGGAGCGCGATCATTGCGCCCGCGACGCCGGCCAGACCGGCCTCGACGATGCGGAGATCGTCGCCATGCTGCGCGACATGATCGAGCAGCGGCGCGACGACATTCCACGCTGCGAGGAGGCGGCCCGCCTCGACCTCGCCCAGCAGGAGGCCGAGGAGATCGCGATCATCGAGCAGTTCCTGCCGCCGCGGATGGGTCGCGCCGAGATCGCGCAGGCGGTCGACCAGGCGATCCGCGACCTCGGCGCCACCCGCCTCAAGGACTGCGGCCGGGTCATCACCGCGCTCAAGGAGCGCTACAACGGCCAGATGGACTTCGCCGTCGCCAAACAGCTCCTCTGCGAGCGCCTGCACTGAGCGGCGGCCGGCGCCGTTGAGCAGCGGCCTCACCCTCGACGAGTTCAAGGCCCGGCTGTCGGTCCTCGATGTGGTCCGCCGGGTGGTCGCGCTGAAGCCGCGCGGCCGCGACGACTGGTGGGGCTGCTGCCCGTTCCACAACGAGAAGACCCCTTCGTTCCACGTCGTCGAGACGAAGGGCTACTACCACTGCTTCGGCTGCGGCGCGCATGGCGGGCCGATCGACTTCGTCATGGCGACGGAGAGCGTCGACTTCGCCGAGGCCGTCGCCCGCCTGGGCGAGCGCTATGGGCTCGTCCTCGCCCGGCGCGAAGGCACGACGCCGCCGGGGCCAGCGCCAGGTCTCTACGAGGTCAACGCCGCCGCAGCGACGTGGCTCGAGCGACAGCTCGCCGAGGCGCCGGGCCGCGCGGCGCGTGCCTACCTCGAGCAGCGCGGCGTCTCGCCCGAGCTCGCCCGGCGCTTCCGTATTGGTTACCACCCCGACCATGGCGAGGCGCTGAAGCAGGCGCTGGGCGCCGCAGGTTTCGCCGAGCCGCTGCTGGTCGCGGCCGGGTTGCTGCGGCCGGGAACGGACGGACGCGGCCCCTACAGCCCGTTCCGGGATCGGCTGATGTTCCCGATCGAGGACGGGCGCGGGCGGATCGTCGGCTTCGGCGGCCGCGCCCTCGGCCCGGCCAAGGCCAAGTACCTCAACACCGCCGAGACCGAGCTCTTCCACAAGGGCCGGTTGCTCTACAACCTGCCCCGTGGCGCGGTCGCCGCGCGGGCCGCCGGCGCGGTGATCGCCGTCGAGGGCTACATGGACGTGATCGGCCTCGCCCGGGCCGGGATCGACCACGTCGTGGCGCCGCTCGGCACCGCGATCACCAGCGAGCAGCTCGAACAGCTCTGGCGGCTGGCCGCTGAACCGGTGCTGTGCCTCGACGGTGACGCGGCGGGCCAGCGCGCTGCGGCGCGGGCCGCCGAGCTGGCGCTGCCGCTGCTCGGCGGCGGCCGCTCGCTGCGCTTCGTGCTCCTGCCCGAGGGCGAGGATCCCGACAGCCTCGTGCAGCGCCACGGTGCCGAAGCGATGCGTGCCGCGCTGGAGCGCCCGTTGTCGCTGGTCGATTTCCTGTGGCGGCAAGGCGTCGTCGGGCGAGCGCTGGATACGCCCGAGCGGCGCGCGGCGGCCGAGCGCGAGCTGCTGGCGCGCGTGCAGACGATCGGCGACGGCGCGGTGCGCGCCCACTATCGCCAGGAGCTGCGCGAACGCCTGCGCGCGCTGTGGGCACCCGGCCGTCGCGCGGGAACGGCGCGGCCGGTGATCGCCGCACCGGGCGGCGCGGCCATGGCGCTTGGCCTCTCAGCGGCCGCCGACCGCGCCGAGGCGGCGCTGCTCGAGACCTTCCTGCTCGCCCCGCCGCTGCTCGTCGAGCTCGAGGAGGAGCTCGCCGCGGTCCCGCTGCTGCGGCCCGAGCACGACCGCATGCGCGCCGAGATCCTCGCCTGGTACTCGGCCGCGCCGACCCTTGACGCGGCAGCGCTGCGCACCCATCTCTCCAGCCACGGTTTTGGGCCGCTGATCGAGCACATCCTGCGCCTCCGAGAGCGAGCACGGGCGGTGTCCCGGGGAGACGCGGACGAGGATGTGGTGGGAGCTTGGCGCTCCGCGGCTGCGCGTCACAGTCGGTCGGTTGCGAGAATGTCCGGTGGGCCAACATCGGACGAGGATCGAGCAGACGAGCGACAGGCCGAGGTGATCGCGCGCATCGGCATGCTCAATCGTTGGCTCGATCGGGCCGACCAGGCGCGGGTCGGTCCGGCGGCGGGCGAAACGGAGTCCGTGCGCGGGGTACTGGGTGCTCCCGCCGCGGACGACGGGGCGTGACGGCGACGATCGCGGGCGTGCGCCACCGCGGTCGGTAGCGGGCGGGAAGTGGGCGAGATGGCGGTCAAGACGGTTGCGACGAAGGCAGTGCCGACGGCCAAAAACAAGCCGGCGGCCAAACCGGCGGTTGCCGATGACGGGCTCGAGGCCCTGCTGGCGCAGGCGCCGCAGCTGCGGCGCGCCCTGATTCAGGCCCGTGAGAAGGGCTCGATCACGGTCGACCAGATCAACGCCGCGCTGCCATCGGACTTTCCCCCCGAGCAGGCCGACGAGGTGATGCAGCTCCTCGAGCAGCGCGGTATCGGCGTGGTCCGCGACGATCCGCTGGCCGAGCAGCCGTCGGGCGAGGGCGAGACTCTCGACGAGCGCGAGCCCGAGGCGGCCACCGAGCGGGCCAGTGAGGAGGACGAGGAGCCGGCCGCCAGCGGCGGCGAGGAGGAGGATCTCGGCCGCACCGACGATCCGGTCCGCATGTACCTGCGCGAGATGGGCACGATCGAGCTGCTCTCGCGCGAGGGCGAGATCGAGATCGCCAAGCGCATCGAGGCCGGTCGCAACATGGTCCTCGAGGCGCTGTGCGAGAGCCCGCTGACGATGCGCGCGGTGATCGGCTGGCGCGACAGCATCCGCGCGGGGCGCGCGCTGCTGCGGGATATCATCGACCTCGACGCGACCCACGGCCAGGTCCCGGGCGCTCCGCCGACGCCGGGCGGGCCGGACGCCGCCGCGGTGGCGGCGGAGGCGGCCGCGGCGGCGAGCGGCGCCACCGTGACCGAGGAGGGCGGGGAGGTCGTCGGCGAGGCGGCTGCCCCGGCGGAGCCGGTCGAGGAGGAGGACTTCGACGAGGACACGCTGTCGCTCGCGGCGCTGGAGAGCAAGCTCAAGGACGGCGTACTGGCGACCTTCGATCAGATCGCCGACGCGTACGGCACCCTGCGCGCCCTGCAGGAGGAGCGGCTCGCGCTGATCCAGGCCAACAAGCCGGTCGGCGCCGCGCTCGACCGCCGCTACCAGGAGGCGCGCCGCGCGGTCGTCGAGCTGATGCAGCAGGTCTCGCTCAACCAGAACCGGGTCGAGGCTCTGGTCGAGCAGCTCTTCGACATGAACAAGCTGCTCATGGGGCTCGAGGGCAAGCTGCTGCGCCTGGCCAAGACCTGCCGCGTGCCGCACGAGTCGTTTCTGCGCGAGTATCGCGACCACGAGCTCGACCCCGACTGGCTCGACCGCGTCGCCCGGCTCAAGGAGCGCGGCTGGGCCGAGTTCGTCTCCCGGCACTACGAGGAGATTAAGAACCTGCGCGAGGACATCGCCTCGATCGCCGAGGAGACCGGGCTCCAGATCGGCGAGTTCAAGCGCATTGTGGCGATGGTCCAGAAAGGCGAGCGCGACGCGCGCCAGGCCAAGACCGAGATGGTCGAGGCCAATCTTCGCCTCGTGATCTCGATCGCCAAGAAATACACCAACCGCGGCCTGCAGTTCCTCGACCTCATCCAGGAGGGCAACATCGGCCTGATGAAGGCCGTGGACAAGTTCGAGTACCGGCGCGGCTACAAGTTCTCGACCTATGCCACCTGGTGGATCCGCCAGGCGATCACCCGCTCGATCGCCGATCAGGCGCGGACCATCCGCATCCCGGTGCACATGATCGAGACGATCAACAAGCTGGTGCGCGCCTCGCGGCAGATGCTGCACGAGTACGGCCGCGAGCCGACCCCCGAGGAACTCGCCCACAAGCTCAACATGCCGCTCGACAAGGTCCGCAAGGTCCTGAAGATCGCCAAGGAGCCGATCTCGCTCGAGACCCCGATCGGCGACGAGGAGGATTCGCACCTCGGCGACTTCATCGAGGACAAGAACGCGGTCCAGCCGCTCGAGGCGGCGACCCTGTCGAACCTGCGCGAGGCGACCACCCGCGTGCTGGCGACGCTCACCGCGCGCGAGGAGCGCGTGCTGCGGATGCGTTTCGGCATCGGCATGAACACCGACCACACCCTGGAAGAGGTCGGCCAGCAGTTCAGCGTGACCCGCGAGCGGATCCGCCAGATCGAGGCCAAGGCGCTCCGCAAGCTCAAGCACCCGAGCCGCTCGCGCAAGCTGCGCAGCTTCCTCGACACCTGACGGCGGGTTTTACCGGCTAACCGATCCCCGCGCTGCGCGCCGACGGCGCGTGCCGCCGGTTGTGCAGCTTCTTCTACAAGGAGCTGTGACGGCGGTCGGTTCGGGCTCGTGGCGCGCCGGTGACGACCATCTCGCGCGATCCCGCGTGACAGAGTAGTGAGAGCGGGCGCAAGACGAACCGGCCGGCTACGGCAGCCTCGGAGGGCTGCCGCAGACCGGTCAAGGTCAGGGAGATCGCCGGTGCCATCATGGTCCGAAGGCTCGTTCGCACGATTCTCGCGCCGTGCTCTGGCGGCGCCGTTGCTCGTCGCCGGGCTGCTCGCCGCGACGCCAGTGAGCGCGGAGCTGCGCGGCCTCGAGATCATCGCTCCGGCCAACCCCGGCGGCGGGTGGGACCAGACCGCACGCGCGATGCAGGCGGCGCTGCAGGATGCCGGGCTCGCCTCGGGCGTCCAGGTGTCGAACATTCCCGGCGCCGGCGGGACGATCGGTCTCGCCCAGTTCGTGACCAGCAAGAAGCGCAGCGGCGATGCCATCCTGGTCGGCGGCCTGGTCATGGTCGGCGCCATCTTGACCAACAACGCGCCCGTGACCCTGGACGACGTCACGCCGCTGGCGCGGCTGACCGGCGAGTATCAGCTCATCGTCGTGCCGGCCGAGTCGCCGATCCAGAGCATGGCGGACCTCGTCGCCAAGCTGAAGGAGGATCCGGGCGCCGTGTCCTGGGCCGGCGGTTCAGCGGGCGGCACCGACCACATCCTCGCCGGTCTGGTCGCCAAGGCGGTCGGGGTCGATCCGACCAAGATCAACTACATCGCGCATTCCGGCGGCGGCGAGGCGCTGGCGGCGATCCTCGGCGGCCACGTGACCGCCGGCATCAGCGGCTATCAGGAATTCGCGCCGCAGATCGCCGCCGGCAAGCTGCGCGGCCTCGCGCTGTCGTCCGAGGAGCGCCTCGCCGGGGTCGACATTCCGACGCTCAGGGAGCAGGGCATCGACGTCACCCTGGTCAACTGGCGCGGGCTGTTCGCGCCGCCGCAGATCCGCGACGCCGACAAGGCGACCTTGTCCGAGGCCATCGCGAAGATGGTCGAGAGCCCCGCGTGGCAAGACACGCTCAAGACCCGCGACTGGCTCAATCTCTACCTGCCGGCCGACGCGTTCGCGGCGTTCCTCGCCGAGGACCAGGCCAAGGTCGCGCAGACGCTCAAGGACATCGGCCTCGTCCAGTAGCGGCCGGCCGCCCGCAACGCGCCGACGGGCGGAGGAGGGCGGGGAATGACCACGGGCAGGCGGCTGCGGCTCGGCGAGACGCTGTTCGCCGCGGGCATCATCGCGCTCGGACTGTTCATCACCGTCGAGACGGCGCGGATGACCGTCGGGCCGGCCCACGCCATGGTCGGCCCGCGCCTCTTCCCGATCCTCGTCGCGATCGGTCTCGTGCTGGTCGGCTTCGCCCTGCTGCGCGAGGCCGTGCGGGGGGCGATCGCGCCCGAGGGCGGGATGGAGCTCGACGGGCGTGCCATCGCGCTCGTCGCCGGCGGCCTGATCCTCCAGGTCCTGCTCATCGAGCGGGCCGGCTGGATGATCGGCGCCACGGTCCTGTTCGTGTGCGCCACGGCCGGGTTCGGCAGCCGCCGGCTCGCCGTCGACGCGGCACTCGGCCTCGGCCTCGGCGCGCTGGCCTTCGTCAGCTTCAACTATGGCCTCGGGCTGGAGCTGCCGACGGGCGAGATCGTCGAGTGGCTGCTGGCACCGGCGCCGCGCGAGGCGCCCTAGGAGGGCCGCGGCGATGGAGACCCTGGCCGCGCTGGCGAGCGGGTTCGCGGTCGCCCTCACCCCGCTCAACCTGCTGTTCTGCCTGCTCGGCGTGACCGTCGGGACGGCGGTCGGCGTCCTGCCCGGGATCGGGCCGGCGCTGACGGTCGCACTGCTCCTGCCGATCACCTACAATCTCGAGCCGACCGCCGCCTTCATCATGTTCGCCGGCATCTATTATGGCGCCATGTACGGCGGCTCGACGACCTCGATCCTGCTCAACACGCCGGGTGAGTCCGGCTCGATCGTCACCGCCATCGACGGCAACATGATGGCCCGCAAGGGCCGCGGCGCGCAGGCCCTGGCGACGGCCGCGATCGGCTCGTTCGTCGCCGGCTCGATCGCCACGGTCGGCCTCACCTTCGCCGCACCGCTGATGGTCGATCTGGCCCTGCTGTTCGGCCCGGCGGAGTATTTCGCGCTGATGGTGGTGGCGTTGGTCACCGTGACCGCGGTGCTCGGCGACAGCCTGCCGCGCGGTCTCGCCAGCCTGTTCATCGGTCTCGCCCTCGGCCTTGTCGGGATCGACCTGCAGACCGGCCAGGCGCGTTTCACGCTGGGCGTGCGTGAGCTGCTCGACGGCATCGACATCGTGATCGTCGCGGTCGGCCTGTTCGCCGTCGGCGAGACCCTCTACGCCGCCGCGCGGTTCCGCTTCGAGACCGAGGAGATCTACGCCATCAAGGGCTCGGTCTGGATGAGCGCGCAGGACTGGGCGCGCTCGTGGAAGCCCTGGCTGCGCGGCACCGCGCTCGGCTTCCCGATCGGCGCGCTCCCGGCCGGCGGCAGCGAGATCCCGACCTTCCTCTCCTACCTGGTCGAGAAGCGGCTGTCGCCGCATCCCGAGGAGTTCGGCAAGGGGGCGATCGAGGCGGTGGCCGGCCCGGAGGCGGCCAACAACGCCGCCGCCGCCGGCGTGCTGGCGCCGCTCCTGGCGCTGGGGCTCCCGACCTCGGCCACCGCCGCCATCATGCTCGCGGCGTTCCAACAGTACGGGCTGCAGCCCGGCCCGCTCCTGTTCGACAGCGACCCGGAGCTGGTCTGGGGCCTGATCGCCAGCCTCTATGTCGGTAACGTGCTGCTGCTGGTGCTGAATCTCCCGCTCGCCCCGGTCTGGGTGAAGGTGCTGAAGATCCCGCGCCCGTGGCTCTATGGCGGCATTCTCCTGTTCGCGACGATGGGCGCCTACACGCTCAACAACAACGTCGTCGACCTCGTGATCCTGTGGGTGATCGGGCTCCTCGGCTTCGTCATGCGCATGCTCGGCGTGCCGGTGGCCCCCTGCGTGGTCGGGCTGATCCTCGGTCCGCTCGCCGAGCAGCAGCTCCGCCGCGCGCTGGCCATCAGCCAGGGCGATCCTACGGTGTTCTTCACCCACCCCATCTCCCTGCTGCTGCTGACGATCGCGGCCCTGCTCGTGATCGCGCCGGTGGTGCTCCGCCGCCGGCGCAAGCTCGGCGCGGCTGACGGCGCCAAGTGACGGGCAAGGCAGCGGCGCGAACGGGGCTTCCGCGCGGCCGGCGCCGCTTGCCCAGGGCCTTGCCGGCGGCTAGCACGCGAGGTGTGGGCCTGTAGCTCAGCGGTCAGAGCGGGCCGCTCATAACGGTCTGGTCGCAGGTTCGAATCCTGCCGGGCCCACCAAGAGGGAGCGCGCTCGCCGCTCGGTCAAGCCATGCCGATGCGCGCCAGCTCGTACGGCACGGTCTGGTAGATCTCGTTGATCCAATTGCCGAACAGGAGGTGGGCGTAGGCGCGCCAGCGGTTGCGCGGGCGCTGGTCGGGATCGTCGTAGGGATAGTAGTTCTCGGGCAGGGCGACGTCCGAGCGCCTGCCCAGGTCGCGGCGAAACTCGTCCTGCAGGGTCAGCGTGTCGTACTCAAGATGGTTGAACATCAGCACGTGCCGGTGCGGCACGTCCTGGACCAGGCACAGGCCGGCCTGCGGCGAGGTGGCGAGGACCTCGACGCCGACGCCCTTGGGCAGATCCTCCTCGCGCGTCTCGGTATGCCGCGACACCGGAACGTAGAACACGTCGTCGAAGCCACGCACCAGCGCCGGTCGGGCGACGTCGTGGCGCTCGGTCACGCGGTGCGGGTAGACGCCGAACCGCTTGGTCGACAGGATGTGCTTCGGCACGCGATGGAAATGATAAAGTGCCGCCTGCGCACCCCAACAGATGTCGAAGGTCGAGTGCACGTGCGTCTGCGTCCAATCAAGGATCGCCGTCAGCTCCGGCCAGTAGTCGACCTCCTCGAAGGGCAGCATCTCGACCGGCGCACCGGTGATGATCAGCCCGTCGAACTTGCTTCCCCGGACGTCATCCCAGGTCTTGTAGAACGCCTGCAGATGCGATGGCGGTGTGGTCTTGCTGCGGTAGCTGCTGGTCGTGAGCAGGGTCAGCTCGACCTGGAGTGGCGTGGCCCCGAGCAGCCGCGCGAGCTGCGTCTCGGTCTTGGGCTTCTCCGGCATGAGGTTGAGGAGTGCGATCTGCAGCGGGCGGATGTCCTGGCGGAGCGCCTCGGCCTCGCCGATGACGCGCACGCCCTCCTCGCGCAGCTTGGCCGCGGCGGGCAGGTCGTTGGGGATCTTGATGGGCACCGGCCGGTCTCCGACGAGATGACCGGCCTCAGGTCGAGCCAAGCAACCCACTCGACCTTTTAGCTGCTTATTTAACGTGGCCGCAAGCCGGTCGGCCAAATCACCACGTGAGCCGCAACCTATCTCCAGGCCGGGCGCTGTCAAGGCGGAGGTCCGGTCGGCATAACACGCTACGCCGTCCGCTCGGTCGCCGCCCGCGGCCCCCGCCCTTCGCGTTAAGCTCCCGTTAACTCATGGGAGTGGAGGAGCGCATGGTACGGACGGTGGAAGTCTACCGCAACGCGGCGGGCGACGTGTTCTTCCGGACCTCGCCGACCGGTGGACGGATGGGCAAGCTCGCGGTCGAGGCGGAGAGCGTCGAGCGTCTCGAGCGCTGGCTGGTGGACAACGGCTTTACCCTGCAGTTCGCCGGCCCGGCCACGGCGGAGCCGGTCGCCGCCTAGGCGGCGACCGGTCGGCGCGTCAGACGGTCGAAGCGGGTGACGAGCAGGGCCGCGACGACCGCCAGCGCCAGCGCGAGGCCGAGCCAGATGCCGGCCCCGCCGAGGCCCATCGGGAAGCCCAGGACGAGGCAGGCGACGAAGCCGACCGCCCAGTAGCCGAGGCCGGCGATCAGCATCGGGGTGCGCGTGTCGCCGAGGCCGCGCAGGGCGCCGGCGCCGATCACCTGCAGTCCGTCGACGAGCTGGAAGATGGCGGCGATGCGCAGGAACGCCGCGGCGAGCGCCAGGACCACCGGTGCCGCCGGGTCGTCCGCGCGCAGGAAGAGCCCCGCGAGCTCTTCCGGGAAGAGCCAGAAAAAGAGGCCGCAGCCGGCCATGAAGGCGCCGCCCATGGCGGCGGCGACGAAGCCTGCGCGGCGGGCCCCGGCGAGGTCGCCACGGCCGACGGCGAGGCCGACGCGCACCGTCGCCGCCATCGACACGCCGAGCGGCACCATGAACGAGGTGCTGGCGATCTGGATCGCGATCTGGTGCGCGGCGACCTCGCGCGCCCCGATCCAGCCCATCAGGAACGCGGCACCGGCGAACAGCCCCACCTCCATCAGCAGCATCGCGCCGATCGGCAGGCCCATGCGCAGGACCTCGCGGAAGATCGCCCAGTCCGGCCGCCCGAAGCGGGCGAGCACGGCGTAGCGCCGGTAGGGCCGGGCGCGGCTGGCGTAAAGCGCCAGCGCCGCGAACATGGCCGCGTTGACGATCGTCGAGGCGAGCCCGGAGCCGACCAGCTCGAGCCGCGGAAAGCCGAGATGGCCGAAGACGAGCAGCCAGTTGAGCAGCGCGTTCACGACCACGCCGCTGAACATGATGAGCAGGATCGGCCGGGTCCGCTCGAAGGCGGTGACGAAGTTGCGCAGCGCGACGAAGGCCACGGCCGAGGGCAGCGCCCACATCAGCGCCCGCATGAAGCGCACGGCGCCGGCGGCCAGCGTCGGATCCTGGCCGATGGCGAGCAGGATCGTCTCGGTGTGCCAGAGCAGCACGAGGCAGGGTGCGGTGATCGCCGCTGCGACCCACAGGCCCTGGCGGACGACGCGGCGCAGCCGGCGCGGCCGGCGCGCCCCCAGCGCCTGCGCGACCAGCGGTGCCGTCGCCATGACGACGCCGAAGCAGCTCACCAGCACGACGTGGAACAGCGCGATGCCGAGGCTGGCCGCGGCGAGCGCGTCGGCGCCGAGCCGGCCGAGAACGAGCACGTCGGTGACGTTGATCGCGATCTGGCCGAGCTGGGTCGCGGCCAGCGGCAGGGCGAGCCACGCCGTGGCGCGGATCTCCGCGCCCAGCGACGAGCGGCGCGCGAGCGCCGGCGCCGATGCGGCGAGCGTCGTCGACATCGAGAAGGCCCGAGCCTGGAGCTGAACAAGAGCCTGCGAACCTAGCTGCGGCGCTCCGACCGGTCAAAGCCGGGTGGCGCATGGCTGGGCTGCGCGCCTCGCCCGCGCCATAGACGCCGTTTGTTGCCGGCCGATGTCGCGTCAGGCCGAGGCGGCGACCTCGCTGTCGGCGTAGATCTCGGCGAGCGGCACGGTCACGCCGATCTCGGGCAGATCAACGGAGGCTTCGAGGCCGGTCACCGTCTCGTCGCGCCAGTGGCCGTCCGGCCCACGGACGCGCATGTCGATCCGCGCCTCGTCGACCGCGACGTAGACGATCCGGGCGAGGCCCGGCATCGCCTCGTAGGCGATCCGCTTGCGGATCAGGTCGTGGCGCGCGGTGCCCTCAAAGAGCACCTCGACGACGAGGCCCGGATCGTCGACGCTGGTGCGGCGGTCGTCGCGCGGGCCACAGCGGACGAGCAGGTCGGGATACATGACGGCGCCGGCGGCGCGGCTCACGACTTTGAGGTTGGAGCCGTGCACCGAGCAAGGCGAGCCGCGCAGGCGGGAGATGAGCGCGGCCCCGAAGTACATGCCGATACGATCATGCCCCTCGGAGCCGCCAGCCATCACGCGCACCACACCGCCGACCAGCTCGTAGCGCAGCTCCTGCGCCTGCTCCCAGGCGAGGAAGGCGTCGATGGTGGAGGGTGCGACAAGGGCGGTGGCGGACATGTGCCAAGTCTAGCCGATCACGGTCCGGCCCGCAGTCTCAATCCTGCGGTGGGCCGAACACCTGCGGGTCGCGCCAGACGAACAGCTTGGGATCGACCGGCTGGTCGATGCGGATGTCCTCGAGGAGGACCCGTGTGACGAGGCCTTGCGCGTCGAGCACCGACCAGCGGCGCAGCTCCAGCGGCTCGTCGGCGAAGGTGACGGTGGCACTGCCGGCGTCCGGATTCTCCGCCAGCACCAGCGTCACGTCGATCTCGCCATAGCGGCGCGACACGCCGATCACCTCGTAGGCCGCGTCGAGTTCGGCGCTGCGTCCGAGGAGAAAGCCGAGCGGGGTCTGGGCGATCGGGATGACGTTCTGCTGCTGGATGCTGCCATCCCAGAAGATCAGCCGCCAGTCCGTGGCGATCAGCAGGATCTGCGAAGGCGGGTCGTAGTCGAAGCGCATCTTGCCCGGGCGCTGGATGTGCAGCCTGCCCGAGGAGGTGCTGCCGTCCGGGTTGAATTGCTCGAATCGTGCCTGCAGGGTCGTGATCGAGGAGAGGTAGCGCTGGATCCGCTCGACCGTGTCGGCGTCGGCGGGCGGTAGCGCCGCACCGGCCCGCCCGGCCAGCGTGAGCGCGATCCCAACGAGGGCGAGGGCGTGGCGGCGCGAAAGCATGGCGCGGATGTGGGGAGGCCCGTGCGGTGCGCCAAGGCTCAGCGCGTGGGCCGCCCGGCGTAGAGGGCGATCGCAAGGGCGCCGAGCGGCAGCCAGCCCTGCATCGAACCCATCGTCCACAGCGTCAGGGCGGCGAGCATGCACCACAGCGACGGGACGACTCGCAACCACGCGGCCAGTGGGCTGCGCAAGAGCATCAGCAGGCCGATAGAGGCGATCGCGGTCGGATCCGGTGCCAGACCCACGATCTCGGCTGCGAGCCAGGGACGGCCTTGGAGTGGCGCGAGCAGCGGATAGACGACGAGCGCCACGATGATGAGCACACCGGCGGTCCAGTGCGCCGGGCTCATGCGGCCGATCGCGATGTGCGGGGCTCGGAAGGCGGCGTAGGCGAGCCCCGCGGCCTGAAGCGCGAAGAGCGGTACCGCGTAGCCGGCCGCCCAGTTGATCGCCGCGTAGCGGCCGGAGACGAAGGCCCAGCCGACGAAGGCCCAGACGAGTGCCAGCGCCAGGAGCACGGGCAGCACCCGGCCGCGCAGCGCCAGGACGAGCAGCAGGAGGACGAGGGGCGGCATCAGCAGCGGCAGCGGCCACCACGCCTCGTTGTGCAACTCGAACAGGCGCCAGTAGGTGCGTGGCGCGAACAGGAGGAAGTCTTCCGGACGGTAGGTCGACCATTGGCTCATAGGCGTGCGGCGACGTCGGCGGCGATCCGCCGGCGCAGGGCCTCGTCGGGCAGGGACCGCGTCGCGGCCGCGAGGTTCTCGCGGACATGGTCGGCTCGGCTGGTGGCCGGGATGACGACCGTGACCGCCGGGTGGGCGAGGATGAACCTGAGGATCGCCTGGGCCCAGGTGGCGGCGCCGAGCTCGCCGGCCCAGCCGGGCAACGGGTGAGGCTGCAGCCGGCGCGTCAGCGCGCCCTGCTGGAAGGGGCGGTTGACGATCACCGCCTGGCCGCGGTCGCGAGCGAGCGGCAGGAGGCGGTCCTCCGCCTCGCGATCGACGGGATTGTAGGTGAACTGGACGAAATCGAGCGGCTGCTCGCGCATGATGCGCTCGAACAGGTCGTGGCGGCGGCCCTCGGAGGTGGTGATCCCGACATAGCGCAGCCTGCCGGCCGCCTTCATCTCGAAGAGCCGTGGAAGATGAGCCTCCCAGGCGAGCAGGTTGTGCACCTGGACGAGATCGAGGCGGGGCACGCCCCACAGCCGCCTGGAGCGTTCGACCTGCGCCGGGCCATCGGCGGCCGCGCCCGTCCAGACCTTCTCGGCTGAGAACAGGCCGGCGGGGTAGCCGAGGCGGGCGAGCCCATGGCCGATCACCGCCTGCGAGGAGCCGTACATCGGCGAGGAATCGATCATCGCCCCGCCGTCCGCGAAAAAGGCCGCCATCACCGCGGTGCACTCCTCGCGCAGCAGCGGATCGTCACCGACGTTGAAGGTGATCCAACTGCCGAGGCCGACCGCGGGGACCGGCTCGCCGGTGGACGGGATCTGGCGGGTGAGCAGTGTCGAGCCGAGCGCGTCCGTGCTGGAGGCGTGCACGGCGGCCGCCGTCAGAGCACCGCGCAACAGCGCGCGCCGGGTCGTCAAGGGCATGGCGGACTCCCTCGTCGCGTCGGGCCTGGGAAGCGCGTCCCGGTGAGAGACGTGGGGCGCTCCGGCCGGTTCGTCGACCGGCGGCGTTCAGTACGGCGCCGTCGGCTCCGTGCCGTCGAGGCCGCCGCGGCCCATGAGGACCTGGCGGCGTCCGACATGGTCGGCCTCGCTGATCAGGCCGTCGGCCTCCATCCGCTCGATCAATTTGGCAGCGCTGTTATAGCCGATCTGCAGCTTGCGCTGGAGGTAGGAGGTCGAGGCCTTGCCGTCCTTGGCGACGACCTGGATGGCCTGCTGGTAGAGCGCGTCGCCGGCGCCGGCGGCCGCACCCTCGAACAGCGGCCCGTCAGGACCCGGTCCGTCGTCACTGTCCTCGCGGGTGACGCTGTCCTCGTAGTCCGGCTCGCCTTGGGTGCGCAGGTGGCGCACGACGCGCTCGACCTCGGCGTCGGTGACGAGTGCGCCGTGGATGCGGGCGATCCGGTCGCCGGGCATGAGGTAGAGCATGTCGCCTTGACCCAAGAGCTGCTCGGCGCCGGGCTCGCCGAGGATGGTCCGGCTGTCGATCTTGGAGCTGACCCGGAAGCTGATCCGCGAGGGCAGGTTGGCCTTGATCACGCCGGTCAGGACGTCGACCGAGGGGCGCTGGGTGGCGACGATCAGGTGGATGCCAGCGGCGCGCGCCTTCTGCGACAGGCGCTGGATCGCGTGCTCGATCTCCTTGCCGGCGGTCAGCATAAGGTCCGCCACCTCGTCGACGATGACGACGATCAGCGGCAGTGGCCGCATCTCGATCGGCACCTCCTCGAAGATCGGCGCCCCGGTGCCCGGCTCGAAGCCGGTCCGCACGCGGCGCTTGAGCTCCTCGCCCTCCTCCAGCGCGTGCCGGATGCGGTTGTTGAAGGCGAAGATGTCGCGCACGCCGAGATGCGACATGAGCCGGTAGCGCTCGTCCATCTGGCGCACGACCCATTTCAGCGCGACCACGGCCTTGTGCGGCTCGGTGACGACCGGGGCTAGGAGATGCGGGACGCCCTCGTACACCGACAGCTCGATGACCTTGGGGTCGATCATGATGATCCGGCACTGCTCCGGCGTCAGGCGGTACAGGAGCGAGAGGATCATGGCGTTGATCGCCACCGACTTGCCCGAGCCGGTGGTGCCGGCGATCAGCAGGTGCGGCATCCGCGCGAGATCGACCGTGATCGGCTGGCCGCTGATGTCCTTGCCCAGCGCCAGGCAAAGCCGGGCGGCGCTGGAGCGGAACAGCTCGCCCTCGAAGATCTCGCGCAGGTAAACCGTGGCGCGTTGCTCGTTGGGCAGCTCGATGCCGATCACGTTGCGCCCGGGCACGACCGCGACGCGAACCGAGAGCGCGCACAGCGAGCGGGCGATGTCGTCGGCCAGGCTGATGACCCGGGCGGCGCGCGTGCCGGGTGCCGGGGCGAGTTCGAACAGGGTCACCACTGGGCCCGGCTTGGCGTCGACGATCTCGCCGCGCACGCCGAAGTCGTCGAGCACCGTCTCGAGCTGCCGCGAGACCGCGTCGAGCTGCGGCTTGGTCATCGCGATGCCGTTGTTGCCCTTGGGGCGCGCCAGCAGGTCGAGCGCGGGGAGCTCGAACGATGTCGAGCTGTCCTGGGGTGGCTCGAGCGGCCGCGGCGCCGGCGGGACGGCGGCTGGCTCCGCCACGGTGCGGGTCGGCCGCGGTCGCCGCACCGGGGGCGGGTCGGCCGCCGCGGGCTCGGCCTCGACCGCCCGGAGCGGCCGCCGCGCGGGGAGCGGTCGTGGAGGGTGATCGTCCTCCTCGCGCGAGCGTCGCGGCAGGCGGGCGAGAAGGCGCCGCCACAGGCCGGGGCGGTCCTCGTCAGGCTCGCGCGGCACGCTGTTGTCGTTGGCGCCGTCGCTGGCGCCGCGCAGGTCGCGCCAGCCGCGGGCCATCGCCGCGCCGCCGCGGGCGCCGGCGAGCACGGCGGCCTGCCCGACCTGCCGTCCGACCCAGCGCGAGCCCGTCGCGACATGCCCGGCGAACCAGACCGACTCGCGCCAGCGCAGGCCGAGCGCGGCGACCCCGAGGACCAGGGCGAGCGCGGCGCTGGCCGTCGTAAAGGCCGCTGGACCGAGCTCCGGCTGGAGGGCGAGGAACAGGTAGTCGCCGACGAAGCCGCCGAGACCGACGCGGAACGGCCACACCTCATGCTCCGGCACGGCGCGCGAGGCGAGAAAAGCGCAGGCCGCGAGCAGTGCTGTGGGCAGCGCCAGGACCGGCAGCCACGGCCAGGCGAGGCGGCGGTCCAGGGCGAGGCGCAGGCCCCAGGCGAGCGCCGTGAGCACCAGCAGCAACGCCGCCACACCGAACATCTGCAGCAGCAGGTCCGCCGCGCGCGCACCGGCGAGGCCGGCCGGATTGGCGACCGGTGCCGCCGTCACCTGGTTGAAGGACGGATCGGTCGCCGAGAACCCCCACAGGGCCAGCGCCAGGAACAGGCCGAGCGCAAGCAGCGCGACGCCGACCAGCCGGCGGACGAGGCTCCCCAGGAGGGCGATCACGGCGGCGCGCGCGAAGCGCGGTGGGCCCTCCTCGTCCGGCTCGTGGCGGCGCGGCGGGCGGAGCGGCCCGGGACGGCGGAGCGCAGCGGCTGTCATCCGGCGAGCACCGTGGCGACGCGGTCGATCGCGTCCGCGACGGTCGCCTCGTCGTGGACCAGCGCGAGGCGCAGATAGGCGTCGGCGCCGGTCGGGCGGTCGGTGGCGGCGAGATAGCGCCCCGGCAGTGCGCGCAGGCCCGCCTCGCTCCACAGGCGCACCGCCGCCTCCTCGCCGTCGCCGACCTCGAGCCAGAGGAAGAACCCGCCCGGTGGCCGGTAGAAGCCCAGCCGATTGGACAGGCGCCGCTCGGCGAGGTCGAGCTTGGCGCGGTAGAGGGCGCGGTTCGCCTCGACATGGCTCTCGTCGCGCCACAGCGCGGTCGCCGCGGCCATCAGCGGCATCGGCTGGGTTGCCGCCGAGTAGGCACGCAGCTTGAGGAAGTCGGCGAGCAGGCCGGGGTCGCCGGCAACGAAGCCAGAGCGCAGGCCCGCGGCGCTGGAGCGCTTCGACAGGGAGTGGAAGGCGAGCACCTGCGCGAAGGACCGGTCCTCGAGCCACGCCGCGGTGAGCGCGCCGGGCGGCGCCTGCCTGTCCCAGATCTCGGCGTAGCATTCGTCGACGGCGAGGACGAAGCCGTACTGCCGCGCAAGGCGCACGGCGCGGCGCAGATAGCCTAGATCGGCCGTGACGCCCTGCGGGTTGGCCGGGCTGCACAGGTAGAACAGCGCGGTACGCGCCAGCAGGGCGGGGGACAGCGCATCGAGATCGGGGAGAAAGCCCGTGGCAGCGCTCGTCTCCAGGAGGACCGGCTCGGCACCGGCCATGACCGCGGCACCATAATAGACCGCGTAGACAGGGCTCGGCATCAGCACCGTCGGTGGCCCACTCGCCGCCGAAGCGACGAGCTGCGCGACCATGAACAGGCCCTCCTTGGTTCCGGCGAGGGTCAGCACGTGGCGCTCGGGATCGACCGCGCTTGCGGGCAGGTCGTAGCGGCGCATCAGCCAAGTCGCGCAGGCCTCGCGCAGCTCGGGCGTGCCCGGGACCGGCGGGTAGCGGTTCCACAGGTGAGCGTTGGCGGCCACGGTCTCGGCCAGCAGCGCTGGGGGCGCATGCTGCGGCTCGCCGATCGCAAGATCGAGTGGCGTCACGCCGGCCGGCGGCGCGATCCCCGCGAGGCGCGCCGTCAGCCGACGGAACGGGAACTCGTTGAGCCGGGCAAGCAGCTCGTTGGTCATCCGGTTCCGCCTCGGCGCGCGGGCCGCCCCGAGCGCAAACGCAAGGTTAGCATCGCCCGGCAAGTGGCTTCAACCGCACGGGGTTGTGTCACGCCTTGGCTGTGGCTCCGGGGCCGCTAGCTTCGATTCGTGGGTACAGCCAGCGGAGGCCGGGCGATGCGCGTGGCGATGTTCAGCAGCAAGCCCTACGACCGGCGCTCCTTCAACGAGCAGAACGCCGGCCTGGGCCACGAGATCGCCTATCTCGAGCCACGCCTCGGGCCGGACACAGCGAGCCTCGCGCGGGGCTTCCCGGCGGTCTGCATCTTCGTCAACGACAGCGCCGATGCGCGAACGCTGGCGACGCTGCACGACGGCGGCACGCGGCTGGTCGCGCTGCGCTGCGCCGGTTTCAACAATGTCGACCTCGCCGCCGCGGAGCGGCTGGGCATCGCCGTCGCGCGCGTCCCGGCCTACTCGCCCCATGCCGTGGCCGAGTTCACGATCGGCATGATGCTGACGCTCAACCGGCAGATCCATCGGGCCTGGAACCGGGTGCGGGAGAACAATTTCGCCCTCGACGGGCTGCTCGGCTTCGATCTGTTCGGCAAGACCGTGGGCGTGATCGGCACCGGCAAGATCGGGGCGCTGGTCGCCCGGGCGTTGCGCCTCGGCTTCGGCTGCGAGGTCCTGGCCAACGACATCGCGCCCGATGCGTCGCTGACCGCGATCGGGGTGCGCTATACGACCCTTCCCGATCTGGCGGCGGCCGCCGACATCGTCACCCTGCACTGCCCGCTGACCCCGGCGACGCGGCACCTCATCGGGGCGCACCTGCTCAGCCTGATGCGGCCGGGGGTGATGATCGTCAACACCAGCCGCGGCGCGCTGATCGATTCCGCGGCCGTGATCAAGGCGCTGAAGTCGGGCCGGGTCGGCTACCTTGCGATCGACGTCTACGAGCAGGAGGCCGACCTGTTCTTCGAGGACCTCTCCAACGAGATCATCCAGGACGATGTGTTCCAGCGCCTGCTGACCTTCCCCAACGTGCTGGTGACGGGACACCAGGCGTTCTTCACACGCGAGGCGCTGGCCGGTATCGCCGCGACGACGCTGGCCAACATCACCGCGTTCGAACAGGGCCGGCCGCTCGAGAACCGGGTCGCCGCCGCCGGCCGCGTCGTCCAGCGGCCG
>CALKJU010000105.1 GCA_937995535.1 uncultured Alphaproteobacteria bacterium | reverse complement strand
TCTGCGCCTTGGCCCGCCATGCCTTCAGAGCCTCGGCGTAGTTGGGATAGATGCCGACGATGTCGAGCTTGCCGGGGTCGACGAACTCGACCCCGCGCGGATCCTTGAGCTCGCCACCGAAGACGAGGTGCAGGCGCTGCTTGGGCATGAGGCCTCGGTTGCGGTGATCCCCGGTGACCGCAGCGTAGTCGCCGCCAGGGTGCGCTGCTAGGCTCGGCCGACCGCATCAAGAGGACGCCGCGCCCCATGGCCGAGCGTGAGTTCCGCTACGAGCGGATGACCTGGCCACAGCTCCGCGAGGCGGCGCGCGCGGAGATGGTCGTGCTCGTGCCGTTCGGGTCCATCGAGCAGCACGGCTTCCACCTGCCGGTCGACGTGGACCTGCGAATCGTCCAGGAGATCTGCGCCCGCACCGCCCGGCTGACCCCGCATGCGCTGGTCATGGCGCCGCTGGTGTTCGGCTTCGAGACCCATCACATGGACTGGCCGGGCACGATCGACGTCGATTGGGACGTGCTCGTCAAGTACGGCGTCTGCGTCTGCGCCTCGCTCGCCCGGCACGGCTTCCGGCGCATCCTGATCGTCAACGGCCATGGCTCCAACCGGCCGCTGCTCGACCTGATCACCCGGCTCACCGTCATCAAGCACCCCGAGGTGCTCTGCGCCGGGCAGTCCTGGTTCCACCTCGGCGAGGTGATGCGCGTCTTCAACGAGGTCCGCGAGAGCGATCTCGCCAGCCACGCCTGCGAGCTCGAGACCTCGGCCTATCTGGCCATCGACCCGGACGCGGTCGACATGAGCCAGGCCGTGGCCGACCTGAGCTTCCGGCGCAGCCCGCATGTCTGGGGCGATCTCGCCGGCCGCCGGCCCGCGCCCGACAGCAAGGCGCCGCTGGTCATGTTCGAGCATTTCTCGACCGGCTCGATCTCCGGCGTGCGCGGCGATCCGACCAGGGCCACGGCCGAGAAGGGGCGGCTCCTGCTCGACGCCGCGGCGCGCGAGCTGGCCGAGATCGTGGCCGAGCTGCGCGCCCGCGAGATCGTGCCGCCGACCGATCATCACGATGCCGACATCGCCGACCTGAAGCGGCGGCTCGGCGCGGTGTGAGCGCCGACCGGCGCACCGCGCTCGCCTTCTGCCTCGTCCTCGTGCTCGGCCTCGCCGGGCTGATGACCTGGCAGACGCTGATTCCGGTCCTCCTCCCGGTGTGGCGGCTGAGCGCGGTCGAGGCCGGCTGGCTCTCGGGCTCGTCGTACCTTGCCTATGCCCTGGTCGCACCCGTCGTCGTCGCCGTGACCGACCGCGTCGACGCGCGCCGCGTGGTCCTGCTTGGGCTGGTCGGGAACAGCGCGGCGGGGCTCGGACTGGCGACGCTCGCCGCCGGGTTCTGGTCCGCGCTCCTGTGGAAGATCGTCGCCGGGGTGGCGACGGCCGCGACCTACATGCCGGGGCTCAAGGCGCTCACCGACCGGCTCGACGGCCCGGAGCCCGGCCGATTGCAAGCGCTCTATACCGCCGCCTACTCGCTCGGCACCGCGCTGTCACTGCTCGCTGCCGGGATCGTCGTCGAGCGCCTCGGCTGGCGCGCCGCCTTTCTCCTCAGCGGTCTGCTGCCGGGTGTGGGCCTGCTCGTGCTTCTGGCGAACACCCGGCGCGTCGACCCGGCCGTCACCGCGGCCTCGCGGCTCGCCACCTTCGACCCGCGCCCCGTCCTGCGCGACCGGCCGGCGCTCGGCTACATCCTGGGATATGCGGGTCATTGCTACGAACTGTTCGGCTTCCGCACCTGGCTCGTGGCACTCCTGACCTTCGCTGCGGCGCGCCAGGGCGACGCCATTTCGGCCAGCGCGCTCGCGGCGATCGCCACCGCGGCGCTGCTGCTCGGCCTGCCCGCCAGCCTCGCCGGCAACGAGCTCGCCCAGCGCCTCGGCCGCCGCCGCGCGCTGCTGCTGCTCATGCCGGCCGCGGCGCTGCTCGCACTGGGGGTCGGCCTCGCCATCGCCCTGCCCTTCTGGCCGCTGGTGCTGCTCGTGGCACTCTATGCCGCGGTGATGATGGCCGACAGCGCCGCGCTGACGGTGGGCCTGGTCGGCGTGACGCCGGCGGCGCGGCGCGGGCTCACCATCGGCGTGCAGCAGCTCGCCGGTACCAGCGCTGCCTTCGTCGCCCCGGTCGTCGCCGGCCTCTGCCTCGACCTTCTCGGCGCCGACCGGCCGGCCGGCTGGGCCGCGGCGATCGCCAGCCTCGGCCTCGGCCCGCTCCTGGGCGCTGTCGCCCTGCGCGCGCTCGTCCCGCGCCGCTGACCTCAGCCGGTCGCGCCCAGTCGCTCGAGCAGCCGCGCGCCGAGGGCCGGGGCCGGATCGAGGAGCGCCGGCAGCGCGTCCCGCTCGGCACGCGCCCGGGCGACGAGCTCCGCCCGCCCGGCGAGCAGCCCGCCCGGCTCGCCGAGCAGCGGCGCGAGATCGACCGAGAGCAGGTCGGCGCCGGCGTCGATCCGCCGGATCCAGGGCGGCGGCTCGCGGGTGTGGACCAGCACCGGCCGGCCCCGCTCGTGACAGCCCCAGAGGAAGTGCGGCAGGTCGAGCAGGCCGGGTGGCCCGTCGGCGACCACGAACAGACCCGCCGCCGTGCCGAGCAGAGCCTCGGCCAGCTCCCCTGCCGCGCAGCGATCGGCGAGGCCGATCTCGCGGACCGCGCAGCCCGCGAGCGCCGCGAGGCGCAGCGGCGAGCCGCCGACATCGACCGCCTGGCCGCGCTGCAGGACGACCGTGCCGCCGGAGGCGAGCGCGCGCAGCCCGGCGACCAGCCCGGCACCGCCGGAGGCGAGGAGCAGCGCGGCGTCCGCGGCAAGCGCGCGCGCGAGGGTGGCTTCGGCGGTGGCGAGGTCGGCCGGTGACGGCATGGGGCGGCGTCGCGCTCCTTTCGGGCTTGCCGTCTCCGCCGGATGTTGCTGGTAGAGAGCGCGACGAGCAAGCACTGCCCTCGGGGGCCGATCCGACCGTTGCCCGCCAAGCCAAACCTCAAGGTCGGCCAGCGCGAGCCGACGGCCGTCTGAACGATGCCGGAGATCGCCCGCTTCCTCGGCATCGTGATCTACATCTATTTCGACGATCATCCGCCCGCGCACTTCCATGCGCGCTACGGGCGGCAGGTAGCCGTCATCGACATCGCGACGCTCGCGGTGCTGCGTGGTTGCTTGTCGCCCCGGGTGCTGGGTCTTGTCACCGAATGGGCGAGCGCGCATCAGCAGGAGTTGCGGGAGAACTGGCAGCGCGCCCGCGCGCACGCCAATCTGTTGCCGATCCAGCCCTTGGAGTGAGCATGCTGATCGACGTCGTGGAGGTGAGGCCAACGGCAGGTCATCGCCTTTGGTTGCGGTTCGCCGACGGGGCGACCGGCGAGGTCGACATCGCGTCGTTTGTCCAGTTGGACGGGGTGTTCGAGCCGCTCAAGGACCCGGCCTTCTTTCGCGAGGTGCGGGTCGACCCGGAGGCGGGGACGATCGTCTGGCCCAACGGCGCCGACCTCGACCCGGACGTGCTGTACTCGCGGGTCACGGGCGAGCCGATCGACCTCGGCGCGGGGCGCGCAGCCTGAGCCATGGTGCGGCGCAGCGCCTTTCGGGCTTGCCGTCGCCGGTTGTTGTTCCTGGTAGAGGCAGCGACGAGCAAGCGCGTCCCAACGATTGTATCCGATCGATGAAGGCGAAACTGCATTTCATCTCCGGCCTGCCCCGCTCGGGCTCGACGCTGCTGGCCGGGATCCTGCGGCAGAACCCGCGCTTCCACGCGGCGATGTCGGCGCCGGTCGGCAGTCTCGTGACGGTGCTGCTCAACGCCATGGCGCCGCCGAGCGATGCCGCCTTCCTCCTCGACGACGCACGCCGCGCGGCGATCCTGCGGGCCGTGTTCGCCGCCTACTACGAGCCGGTCGAGCAGGCGACGACGATCTTCGACACCAACCGCGGCTGGTGCGCGCGGCTGCCGCTGCTGCGCACGCTGTTTCCCGACGCCAAGGTGATCTGCTGCGTGCGCAGCGTCGCCTGGGTGCTCGACAGCTTCGAGCGGCTGATCCGCAAGAACGCCCTGTCACCGTCGCGGCTGTTCGCCAATGCCGAGGAGCGGCAGACGGTCTACAGCCGGGTCGAGGCGCTGGCGCATCGCGACCGGGTGGTGGGCTTCGCCCATGCGGCGCTCAAGGAGGCCTATTACGGCGAGCATTCCGAGGCGCTGCTGCTCGTCGATTACGACCTGCTGACCCGCCGGCCGCGCGAGAGCCTCCGGGTACTTTACGACTTCCTGGGCGAGCCGTGGTTCGAGCACGACTTCGAGGCAGTCGAGTACGAGGAACCGGCATTCGACGCCCAGGTCGGCACGCCCGGCCTGCATACCGTCAAGCGCAAGGTCGAGCACGTTCCGCGCCCGACCGTGCTCCCGCCCGACCTGTTCGAGCGCTACAACGCGATGTCGTTCTGGGAGGACCCGCGCGGCACGCGGGCCTTCCGGATCACCACGCGGGCGAAATGGCTGGGCCCGCCGGCCGAGCCGCCGGGCCGCGCCGCGCCCGTCATAAGCTGACGTACTCGGTCACCCCGTCGATCGTGACGCGAGTCAGGCCACGGGCGAAGAAGCCGGACAGGACCACCGACGAACGGTCGGGGCCGAGGCCGTAGTAGCCACCGTTGGCCTGTCCCTGGAGGATGAGGTCGTCACCTGAGCGGACCAAGTCCAGGTCGTCCCGGCTTATCGCCACATATGATACACTGCCCGTATCGGGATCGCGGACCAACCGGCGTGCGCCGGCAAGGGAGATATTCTCCAGGTCCTCGTAGTCGTAGATGGTGGAGGTAGAACCAGACGTGTCGCCGTAGCCGTCGCGGCTCACGCCGCGGAACACGAAGACGTCGTTTCCGGCACCACCCCAAACCTGGGTCCCGCGTACAGTGTCATCGCCGGCG
This sequence comes from uncultured Alphaproteobacteria bacterium, assembly GCA_937995535.1. GTDB lineage: Bacteria > Pseudomonadota > Alphaproteobacteria > Geminicoccales > Geminicoccaceae > CALKJU01. The sequence goes on along the minus strand of CALKJU010000105.1, from coordinate 822 downwards.
CCACCAAAGGTGGTATCCACGTTGCCGCCGAGAATGACGTCGTCACCATCGTCACCGTATAGATCGCCGCCAAAATAGATTCGACGCGCATAGTCACGTCCGGTGATACTGTCGTTACCTTCTCCACCGTAGATCGAGCCGTCATAGACAATCTCGATAGTGTCATTCCCTACGCCGCCATAGGCGAAGTCGCCATACAAACGGTCGTTCCCTTCCTCGCCGAAAACGGTACTCCCGCCAACGGTATCGTTGCCTAAGCCACCATAGAGGGTCGAGCTCGAACTGTTACCGTAACTGGCGGACGGGCCTGAATATACAGATACTAACGTATCATCTCCATCCCCACCAAATATCACACAGTAATACCCATAGTGATATATCCTGTCGTCCCCAGTCTCTCCGAAAGCCGTTCCGTCCGCGAGATAGAGGTTGATTACATCATCACCAGAATCACCATGGAGAACGCCACTGACCAATCTATCATCGGGGACGGAATCGTCCCCTGGGTCCCCCCGCACCAGGATCACGTCGTCGCCGTCGCCTCCATAGACGAGGTCGGGGCTGTCGTTGCCGCTGACCGTGATCCGGTCGTTGCCCGCATCTCCGTTGATCGTGTCCGTCCCCCCACCGTCGACGATCAGGTCGTCGCCAGCGCCGCCGAAGATCCGGTCGTCGCCGTTACCACCGCCGAGCACGTCGTTGCCGTCACCGCCCGACAGCGTGTCGTCGCCGAGACCGCCCAGAAGGCTGTCGTCCCCAACGCCGCCGGAGGCGCGGTCGTCGCCGGCGCCGGCAAGCAGGCGGTCGTTGCCGTCGCCGCCA
>CALKJU010000104.1 GCA_937995535.1 uncultured Alphaproteobacteria bacterium | reverse complement strand
CGGTCAGGTCATCTGGCACGAACAATGTGCGCACTGCCACGGTGCCAAGGCCTATCCGGGCAAGGCGCCGAAGCTGCGCCCGGCGCGCTACAAGCCGGAGTTCGTCTTTCACCGCGTCGCCAACGGCTTCAGGGGCATGCCGGCCTGGGGCGAGCTGTACTCCGAAGACGAGCTGATCGGCATCGTCGCCTACGTGAAGAGCAAGGAGTTCTCACCGTGAGCCCAGGCTCGCGACCGTGACCACGGCGGCCGAGCTGCTCGTCCGCTGGCTCGACCGGCAGCTGGACGAGCCGCGTCGTGCTTGGCTGCAGGAGCAGCGCGTGCGTCTCGCGTCCGGCTGCTCCGATCGCGACTTCTACCTCGCTATCAGCTACGTCCCGCGCAAGCTCGGCAAGGCGGACCTGGCGCTCAGCACGAGCGACCTCGCCGCCGCCGAGGCGGCACGGCCGGGCTGGGACCCGAGCGACTGGAGCGTCGATCAGGCGGCGCGGATCGTGCTCCTGCTCGCCGGCGGCGGCACCGGCGACGCCTTCGCGCAGCGCCTGCGCCAGCTCTTCGTCACCGCCGACATCGGCGAGACGATCACCTTCTATCGCGGCCTGCCGCTGTACCCGGACCCGCCGCGGCACGTGGCGCGAGCCCGGGAAGGGGCACGCAGCGGCATGCGGCCGATCTTCGAGGCCGTGGCGCACCACAACCCCTATCCGGCCGAACAGTTCGACGAGTTGGCGTGGAACCACCTCGTCCTGAAGGCCCTGTTCATCGATACGACACTGGATCCGATCCGCGGTCTCGACGCCCGTGCCAATCCCGCTCTGATGCGGATGCTCTGCGACTACGCGCACGAGCGCTGGGCGGCCGGCCGCCCGGTCAGCCCCGAGCTCTGGCGCTGCGTCGGGCCGCATGCGGACGACGCCGCTCTCGAGGACCTGCGCCGCGTGCTCGCGACCGGCGGCGGCCGCGAGCGGGAGGCGGCGGCGCTGGCACTCGCCGCTTGCCCGCGGGCCGAGGCACGGGCGATGCTCGCCGGTGAGCCGGAGCTGTCCGCGGCGCTCGCCGCCGGCCGGCTGAGCTGGCGGGTTCTCGCCGAAGGCTGACAGCGGCGGGGCAGGGGAGGATCGCATGTACATCGATTCCCACACCCATATGATTTCGCGGACGACCGACGACTACGAGCGGATGGCGGCGGCTGGCGTCGTCGCCTGCATCGAGCCCGCGTTCTGGCTCGGTCAGCCGCGCACCCATGTCGGCACCTACATCGACTACCTGTCGATGATCTGCGGCTTCGAGCGGTTCCGCGCCGGGCAGTTCGGACTGCGCCACTACTGCACGGTCGGGCTGAACAGCAAGGAGGCGAACAACGAGGAGCTGGCGGAAGCGGTGATGGAGATCTTGCCGCGCTTCGCGCTCAAGGAGGGCGTCGTCGCCATCGGCGAGATCGGCTACGACGAGCAGACCGATCTCGAGGACAAGTATTTCCGCCTCCAGATCGAGCTGGCCAAGGAGCTCGACCTGCCGGTCATGGTGCACACCCCGCACCGCGACAAAAAGCGTGGCACGACGCGCTCGATGGACGTGGTCGAGGAGCACGGGCTGGCACCCTCGCGCGTGGTCATCGACCACAACAACGAGGAGACCGTGCGCGAGGTGCTCGACCGCGGCTTCTGGGCGGCCTTCTCGATCTACCCCTTCACCAAGATGGGCAACGAGCGGATGGTGGAGATCGTCCGCGCCTACGGGGCCGAGCGGATCTTCTGCGATTCGGCCTGCGACTGGGGCATCTCCGATCCGCTGGCGGTACCCAAGACCGCCGAGCTGATGCGCCGCGGCGGCATCCCGGAGACGCAGATCCGCAAGGTCACCTACGAGAACCCGCTCGCAGCCTACGGCCAGAGCGGGCAGATCAACGAGGCCGACTGGCTCGACCCGCCGCCGATCGACCAGCGCACGCTCTACATGGGCAACTCGATCCTCCGCGGCGGCCAGGAGCCGCGAATCGCCGACCGCGCGCCACGCAGCGACGAGTTGCGGATCCGCTAGGCCCGAGCCGGCCCGGCGCGGAACCCGCTGGCGCGCCCGTCGGCCCACAGCACATAGCCCGTGACGATCACGCAGATCAGCAGCCCGAAGGCCTCGCGGGTCGTCTCCACGCCCGGCGCCATCATGCTGTTGCTCAAGAATTGCCCGCTGTAGGTGGGGATCAGCCAGAGGAAGCCCATGCCGTAGGCGGCGAGGCTGGCGAGCGCGGCCCAGCGCAAGGCGGGCGTCGCGCGCAGCAGTCCCGGGCGCCACAGGGTGAGGGCGCACCACACGGCGACGAGGCCGTAGATCGCGATCCACAACAGCGCGTCGGGATCGTTGTACTGAAGGGCCGCGAACAGCAGCATGATCAGCAGGAACAGACCGGTCAGCCAGTTCATCCTTCGCCTCCCCACCGATACTACCCGAGGATCGCCCAAAGGCGCCCTCCGCACAAGCCGCGTCACCCAGTGAACAGGTGATCGAGAACGAGCTGCTTGAAGGCGGTGGCCGGCACCGCGCCTTCCGGCAGCAGCGCGGCCTCGCTGGAGATCACCAGCGGGCCGTCCGCGGCGTCGGTCGTCGGCAGCCCGTGCGAGCCCTTGACCAGCGTCGTGTCGCGGATCGGGATGACGTCGAGCAGGGTGCGGAAGCCCAGCTTGCGCTTGGCGAGTCGCCAGCCGATCGCCAGCTTCGGCCAGCGGATCGCCGGGTCGACGAACAGCTCCATCGGGTCGTAGCCGGGCTTGCGATGGATGTCCACGGTCGGCGCGTAGTCGGGCGCGCGCGCATCGTCCAGCCACCAATAGTAGCTGAACCAGCGATCCGGCCGCGCCAGCGCCACGAGCTCGCCCGAGCGCGGATGATCGAGCCCCACCTCGCGCTTGCCCGCCTCGTCGAGCACCGCCCCGATCCCGTCGACGCCCTCGAGCAGCCGACGCACGGTCCCGGGATCCGTGCCGTGCTGCAGGTAGACATGGGCGAGCTGGTGGTCGGCCAGCGCGAACGCACGCGACGCCCCAGGATCGAGCAGCTCGCGGCCCATTTCGACCCGCAGCCGCAAGAGCCCCGCCTCGCGCAGCACGCGGTTGATGGGCACGGCGTCACGGACCGGGACGATGCCGTACTCGGACACAACGATCACCGCCGCTCCGTCGCGTTCCGCCTCGTCGATGAGTTCCCCGCACAGCGTATCGATCTGGGCGAGATCGGCCGCGACCCGTGGGTCGGTGGGATCGGGTCCGTATTTCTGCAGGCCGTAGTCGAGGTGCGGCAGGTAGCAGAGGGTCAACGTCGGTCGGCGGGTCCTACGGACATGCTGCGTCGCGCGGGCGATCCAGCGCGACGAGTCGATGTCTGCCGCCGGGCCCCAGAACTTGAACAGCGGAAACGGCCCGAGCGCGCGGTCGAGTTCGTCGTGGAGGTCCGGGGGCTCGGCGTAATGATCCGGGATCTTGCGCCCGTCGGCCGGATACATCGGTCGCGGAGTGGCGCTCACGTCCGGCGTGCCGTACATGTTGTACCACCAGAACATGTTCGCCGTGGTGGAGCGGGGATCGCGGCGGCGCGCCGCCTCCCAGAGCTTCTCCCCGGCGATCAGGCGGTTCGACTGGCGCCACAGCCAGACCTCGGCGAGATCGCGGAAATACCAGCCGTTGGCGACAGCGCCGTGGTCGCGTGGCAGGAGCCCGGTGAGCAGGGTCGACTGGACGGTGCAGGTGACGGCCGGCAGCACCGTCGTCAGCGGCCGCATCGCGCCGCGCGCGGCGAGCGCCGCGAGCTTCGGCGTGTGCGGGCCGAGCAATCGTGGCGTCAGCCCGACCACCAGCAGGACGACCGTCTCCCGCATCGCACACACCACTCCGGAGGAAGCTGTCGCGGGTCGTCCGACCGGCACCCGCAGGCACGATGATGGCCGAGCGCCTGGCTGTCCACCAGACCCTGGGGGTGGCAGCGGGCGGGCGGAGTGGAGCGGGCGGCGCGATGGCGTGTCCGGCCGCGACGGGCTAACGTGAACGCGTGAAGCCTGAACGCGCGATCCGCCGCCTCGCCGCAATCCTCGTAGCCGATGTCGTCGGCTATGCGCGCCTGATGGCGGCGGACGAGGCCGGCGCATTGGCGGCCCTGAACCGCCACCGGGAGGTGGAGTTCGACCCGTTCGTGGCGCGGCACAACGGCCGCATCGTCAAGCTGATGGGCGACGGAACGCTGGTCGAGTTCGCCAGCATCGTGGACGCCGTGGAGTGCGCGCTGGCCATTCAGGAGGCGGCGGCCGGCGGGCGTCCGCAGCTCACGTTGCGGATCGGCGTGAACCTCGGCGACATCATCATCCAGGGTGAGGACATCTACGGCGATGGCGTGAACGTCGCCGCGCGGCTGGAGCCGCTGGCCGCGCCCGGCGGCGTGTGCGTGTCGTCGGTCGTGCGCGAAAGCATTCGCGACCGGATCGAGGCGAGCTTCAACGACGGCGGCGAGGTCGCGGTCAAGAATATCGCGCGCCCCGTTAAGGTCTGGCACTGGCATCCGACCGATCCGGGAAGCTCAGACGGACCGACGCCAGCGGCCAGGTCTGCCGCGGCGCGCAGGCGCGACGGGCCGTCGATCGCGGTGCTCGCCTTCGCCAACATGTCCGGTGACCCGGAGCAGGAATACTTCTCCGATGGTCTCGCCGAGGACATCATCACGGATCTTTCCAAGGTCTCTGGGCTGACGGTGGTCGCGCGCAACTCCAGCTTCGCCTACAAGGGCCGATCGGTCGATCTGCGCGACGTCGGCCGCGAGCTGGGCGTGGCCTATGTGCTGGAGGGGAGTGTCCGACGCGCCGGCCAGCGGGTGCGTGTCACGGCGCAGCTCATCGATGCCGCCACCGGCGGGCATCTCTGGGCGGATCGGTACGACGGCGAGCTGGCGGACGTGTTCGCCGTGCAGGACGCGGTCACGCTGAGAATCGTGGAGGCGTTGAAGATCAAGCTGAGCGCGGCGGAGCGGGCCAGGATCACCGCCACGGGTACCGCGAATCCGAAGGCGCATGACTGCTTCATGCGGATGCGCGATCTGCTGCTCTCGCCGGGCCTCGACCCGTCGACCTATGCGCGCGCGCTGGAGCATGGCCACCGCGCGATCGACCTCGATCCGGACTACGCGCAGGCGCTCGGGCTGCTATCCCTCTTCCAGTGGCTCGACTTCCACAACGGCTGGTCAGGCGACGCGCCCGACGTCGTGGCGGCGCGGGCGAACGCGTTGGCCGACCGGGCCGTGTCGATCGATCCGGAAGAGCCGCTCGCCAACATCGCCGCCTGCGTCGCGGCCCGCTGGCGGGGTGCCTATGATCTGGCGGCACGCGCGGTCGACAAGGCGCTGGCGCGAAGCCCCGATCTGGGGCTTGCGCTGCTCGCCTGCGCCGACGTCGCGATCGGCGCCGGGCGACACCGCGACGCCATCCCCCTTCTCGAGCGTGCGATCCGCCTCGATCCCGGCTATTCCCATCAGCATCTTCAGTTTCTCGGCATGGCGCATTTCCTTCTGGGGAACTTCGAGACGGCGGCGCTGATCTTTCGCGAGCGGCTCTACCTGGTCCGGGACACCGACATCGGCCGCGCCTGGCTTGCTGCCACGCTGGGCCACCTGGGTGAGGTCGCCGAGGCGCGCGCCGTCTGGGCCGAGCTCATGTCGCTCAAGCCGGGCTTCCGCTTCGTGCCGCGGCTCGCGAGGCTGAGATTTGCGCGGGCTTCGGATCCGGAATCCGTGCTGGCGGGGCTGGCCAAGGCCGGTCTGTCCGCGGAGGTGTGACGCCGGGCGGGCGGCGTCCGCTCTGGCCGTTCCATCTCCGGGCCTGAGGGGCGCCCGCTCCCCGCCAGACCGTGGCGGCCACGCGGCGCCCGTGCTCTACCGGCCCGGGGAGGAAGCGCCATGGCCGACCAGCCCTGGGACTACATCGTCGTCGGTGCCGGCTCGGCCGGCTGCGTCGTCGCGGCGCGTTTGAGCGAGGATCCGCGTGTCCGCGTTTTGGTTCTCGAGGCCGGTCCCGAAGACCGCAATCCGTGGATCCATCTGCCGATCGGCTACTACCGCACGATGTTCGACAGCCGTGTCGCCTGGCGATTCGAGACCGAGCCGCAGGCCGAGCTCGATGGCCGCCGGGTGGTCTGGCCGCGCGGCAAGGTGCTGGGCGGCTCCTCCTCGATCAACGGACTGGTCTATGTCCGCGGGCAGCCCGCCGATTACGACCACTGGCGGCAGCTCGGTAACGCCGGCTGGGGCTGGGACGACGTCCGCCCGTACTTCGAGAAGGCCGAGAGCCTGCACGGCGGGCCGCTCGGCATCGCCACCGAGCCGCATCGCATGGAGCTGTGCGATGCCTTCGTGCGCGCCGCGGTACAGGCCGGCATCCCCGAGAACCACGACTACAATGGTGCCGAGCAGGAGGGTTGCGGCTACTTCCAGCGCACCATCCGCCATGGCCGGCGTTGCAGCGCAGCGGTCGCCTATCTCCACCCTGCGCGGCGGCGGCCGAACCTGCGCGTCGAGACCGACGCGCTCACCTTGCGGCTATTGCTCGACGGACGGCGCGTGACCGGCGTCGCCTACCGCCGCCACGGTCGCGAGGTCGAGGCACGCGCCGGAAGGGAGGTGATCCTCGCCGGCGGAGCGATCGGCTCGCCCCACATCCTACTCCTCTCCGGGATCGGCCCGGCGCGGGCGCTTCAGCGGGCCGGGGTCACCCCCGTCCACGATCTGCCCGGCGTCGGGGAGGGCCTCCAGGACCATTTTCAGGCCCGCGCGATCTACCGTGCACCGCGGCCGGTCACCCTCAACGACGCCGCCGGCTCGCTCTGGGGCAAGGCCCGCATGGGGCTGCGCTGGATCATGCACCGGGACGGACCGCTCACGGTCGGGGCGGGCGTGGTGACGCTGTTCGCCCGCACCCGCCCGGAGATCGCGACGCCGGACGTGCAGTTCCACGTCATTCCGTTCTCGGCGGATCGTCCGGGCCAGCCGCTGCACCGGTTCTCCGGCTATACGATCTCGGTCTGCCAGCTCCGCCCGGAAAGCCGCGGGCGGATCGCCCTGCGCGATCCCGACCCGACCAGCCCGCCGCTCATCGATCCGTCCTACCTGGCCACCGAGACCGACCGCAGGACCATGGTTGCAGGATTTCGGCTGGTCCGCCACGTCATGCGCCAGCCGGCGATGGTGCCCTATCTCGAGGCGGAGGTGACGCCGGGTGACGCGGTCCGCTCGGACGACGATCTGCTCGCCTACATCCGCGCCACCGGCGGCACGATCTTTCACCCCACGAGTACCTGTCGCATGGGACCGGACGGCGACCGGCTCGCCGTTACCGACGCGCGACTGCGCGTGCGCGGCCTCGGCGGTCTGCGGGTCGCCGACTGCGCCATCATGCCGACGGTCGTCTCCGGCAACACCAACGCCCCGGCGATCATGATCGGTGAGAAGGCGGCCGCGATGATCCGCGAGGACGCCGCGACACGGACCGGATAGGCACGGGACGCAATAGTATCCGCGCGGGCGGCTTGCCATCCTGACGCCATGGCCTGCTGCGACGACACCTGTGCGCCGTTCGACGGCGCCTCGCCCGCCTACCGCCGCGCGTTGCTCGCCGTCATCGCGATCAACGCCACCATGTTCGCCACCGAGGTCGCAGCCGGCCTCGGCGCGAGCTCGCGCGCCCTCCTCGCCGATGCGCTCGATTTCGCTGGCGACGCTGCGACCTACACGATCACCCTGTGGGCGATCGGCCGGCCGCTGCGGACCCGCGCCACGGCGGCGCTGCTCAAGGGCCTGAGCCTTGCGCTCATGGCCCTCTGGGTGCTTGCCACCACGGCATGGCAGGTCGTCGTGCAGGGCATGCCGCGGGCTGAGGTGATGGGCGTCATCGGCCTGCTCGCCCTCGCCGCGAACCTCGCCTCGGTCCTGATCCTGGTCCGCTGGAAGGACGGGGATGCTAATGTCCGCTCGGTCTGGCTCTGCTCACGCAACGACGCGATCGGCAATGTCGCGGTGATCGCGGCCGCGGGCGGCGTCTGGGTCACGGCGAGGGCTTGGCCGGATCTCGTTGTGGCCGCGGCGATGGCCGGCCTGTTTCTCACCTCCTCGGTGAAGATCATCAGCCAAGCCGCCGCCGAGCTGCGCGCTGCGGCGGCCGCGGCCTGAGCATCGATGCAGCATCACCGCGGCGCGGTGTTCGCCCTCGTCTCGGCGCTCCTCTTCGGCGCGAGCGTGCCGCTGGCGAAGCTGCTGGTCGGCAACATCGACCCCTGGCTGCTTGCCGGCCTGCTCTATCTCGGATCGGGACTGGGACTGCTCGCCCTGCGGCCGGCCCTGCAGAGCGCCGGCCTCGCCCGGGAAACACGGCTGCCCCGTGGTGACCTGGGCTGGCTCGCCGGCGCGATCCTCGCCGGCGGCATCGTCGGCCCGGTGCTTCTGTTTTTCGGCCTGCGCACAACCCCCGGCACCACCGCCTCGCTGCTACTGACCCTCGAAGCTGTGCTCACCGCGCTGGTCGCGTGGTTCGTGTTCCACGAGGGCTTCGATCGGCGCATTGCAGTCGGCATGGCAGCGATCGCCGCCGGTGCCGCCGCACTCGCGTGGCAGGGCTCGCTCGGCTGGGACGGCCTGCTCGGGCCGCTGCTGATCGCGCTCGCCTGTCTCGCCTGGGCGCTCGACAACAATCTGACCCGCAAGGTGAGCCTGAGCGATCCCGTCCAGATCGCCATGCTCAAGGGCCTGGTCGCCGGCGCCGTCAACACGAGCTTCGCCCTGGCGCAGGGCGCGCCGTGGCCAGCCGCCGGCCTCGCTGGCGGCGCCGCGCTGCTAGGCCTCGTCGGGTACGGACTGAGCTTGATCCTCTTCGTGCTGGCGCTTCGCCATCTCGGCGCGGCGCGCACGGGCGCGTACTTCTCGACCGCGCCATTCATTGGCGCGGCCTTGGCCGTACCTCTCCTCGCGGATCCGTTGACGCTGCAGCTCCTCGTGGGTGGCGCCCTCATGGCCCTCGGGGTCTGGCTGCACCTCACCGAGCGACACGATCACTGGCATGTGCATGAGCCGCTTGCGCACGCTCACGCCCACACGCACGACGAGCATCACCACCACCTCCACGGTCCCGGAGATCCGCCGGGCGAGCCGCATGCGCACTGGCACGTCCACATGCCGCTGCGGCATCGCCACCCGCACTTTCCGGACGCGCACCACGCTCATCGGCACTGACCGCGGCGCCCGTCCGTGCCCGGACAGCGGCTCGCTTGACTCGTCGCACCCGCTGGCGCAGCGACGAAGCCCGTCAGCGCACGATCTCGGGAGGCGGCAATGAACCGGCTGGGTGTGCACGCGCTGGTCTGGGTCGGCGGGTGGAGCGAGGCGGAGTGCGACCGCGCGGTCACGAGCACGGCCGCCCTGGGCTACGACTTCATCGAGATCCCGCTGCTCGATCCGTACGGCTTCCCGGTCGAGATGACCTGCCGCCGGCTGGAGCGCGCCGGCCTCGGAGCCACCGCGTCGTTGGGGCTGTCACCCGAGACCGACATCTCGAGCGAGGATCCGGCGGCGGTGGCGCGCGGCGAGGACCTGCTGAACACGGCCGTGAACGTCGTCCGCGACCTCGGGGCCACGCATCTCTGCGGCGTGATCCACTCGGCACTCATGAAGTACATGCAGCCGCGGACCGAGCGCGGCATGGCCAACGTCGTGGCGGTGCTGCGTCGCGTCGCCGAGCGGGCGGCGGCAGCGGGGATCACCGTCGGTGTCGAGGTGGTCAACCGCTACGAGACGAACGTCGTCAACACCGCAGCGGAGGTAGTCTCGCTGATCGAGAGGATCGACCGCCCAAATGTTTACGCCCATCTCGATACCTACCACATGAACATCGAGGAGGGCTTCGTCGGCCTTGCCATCGAGCGGACCGGCGAGCGGCTCGGCTACTTCCACGTCGGCGAAAGCCATCGCGGCTATCTCGGTACCGGCACGGTCGATTTCACGGCCGTGTTCCGCAGCCTCGCGCGCATCGGCTATGCCGGCCCGATCGCCTTCGAATCGTTCTCCTCGGCCGTCGTCGACCCGAAGCTCTCCAACATGCTGGGCGTGTGGCGCAACCTGTGGACCGACAGCCACGACCTCGCACGTCACGCCAAGGCGTTCATGGAGGCACAGCTCCTAGCCGCGCGCCGCGCGATGGCGGTGCCGCCAGGATGACCGAACGGTCGCCCGATGCTATCGGCGGCGCGACACACCGGAGGACCAGGTGGGCAGGCTCGAGCACAAAGCGCTGCGCAAGCAGCTCGTCGCGACCGCCCGGGCGATGAATGCCTGCGGGATCAACCAGGGCAGCTCGGGCAACCTGTCCGTGCGCGTGCCCGACGGCCTGCTGATCACCCCGACCAGCCTGCCCTACGACGTCATGGAGCCCGAGGACATCGTTGCGATGGACATGGCGGGCGGGCACGTCGGCCGGCATCGTCCCTCCTCGGAATGGCGCTTTCATCGCGACATCCTCGCGCGCCGCGACGACATCGACGCGGTGCTGCACTGCCATGCGACCTACGCCACGACCCTGGCGGTCCACGAACGGGGCATCCCGCCCTTTCACTATATGACCGCGGTCGCCGGCGGGCCGGACATCCGCTGCGCGCGCTACGCCACCTTCGGCACCCAGGCGCTGTCCGACGCCGTCCTCGAGGCGATGGAGGGCCGCACCGCCTGCCTGATGGCGCACCACGGCCTCGTGGTCGGCGCGAAGACGCTGGACAAGGCGCTGTGGCTCGCGATCGAGGTCGAAACGCTGGCGAAGATGTACGTCCACGCCCTGGCGATCGGCGAGCCCTCCTGCCTCTCCGAGGCGGAGATGGCCCGTGTCTCCGAGCAGATGCGCCGCATGTCCTACGGGCAGGCCCCGGATCTGGAACAGGCGCAACCGAGCGCGCGAGATCTGCGGGGGCCGGTTCCGAAGAGCGCGTGATGAACGCGGCCGGTACTGGGCGCCCGATCGACCCCGCCGTGCGCATCGGCCACGTTCATCTCAAGGTCGCGGACCTCGATCGCGCCTTGGCCTTCTACTGTGGCGTGCTCGGCTTCGAGCTGACCCAGCGTTACGGAGAGCAGGCCGCGTTCGTCTCCGCCGGCGGCTACCACCACCACATCGGCCTCAACACCTGGGAGAGCCGCGGTGGTGCGCCGCCGCCGGGGACCACCGGCCTCTATCACGTGGCGATCCTCTACCCGACCCGGGCGGCGCTCGCCGACGCGGCGCGGCGGCTGGCGGCGGCCGGCATCCCCCTCGACGGCGCCAGCGACCACGGGGTCAGCGAGGCGCTCTATCTCCGCGACCCCGACGGCAACGGGCTCGAGCTCTACGTCGATCGGCCACCCGCCGACTGGCCGCGCGACGCCGACGGCGCGCTCGCCATGACCACGCGTCGCCTCGACCTCGGGAGCTTGCTGGCCGAACCGAAGGTCGGCTGACAGGAGCCCGCGCGCTCGCGCACCATCGGCCTGCCTGATTCGCAGGCAGTCACTCTGCCTAATCTCTATGCAATCGCATCGCCCGATGCCGAGTTCCATGCGCGCGCTGCGCTGCGGCACGGTTCTTGTTTCCGGCGTGCCGAAGCCGGGCGCGGCCGCCGCGCCGTCGCCGCTTTGGTCGAGCCAACGCGCGGCCTGGCGCCAAGAACGATCGAGGAGCGTCCATGAAGAAGGTGCAATTGCTGGGCCTCGCGAGCCTGCCATTGGTGGCGCTCGCCGGTCGGGCCTCCGCACAGGAGGCGGCCCCGGCCGCCGAGGCGGCGGCCGGGGCCGTCGAGGCGGTCGCCGCCGCCATCGAGGAGACGCCGACACTCAGCGCGGGCGACACGGCGTGGATGCTGACCGCGACCGCGCTCGTGCTGCTGATGACGATACCGGGCTTGGCGCTGTTCTACGGCGGCATGGTCCGCAAGAAGAACGTGCTGAACACGCTGATGCAGTGCTTCGCCATCTGCTGCGTGATGTCGATCGTCTGGATGATCGCCGGGTACAGCCTCGCCTTCAGCGAGGGCAATGCCTATGTCGGCGGCCTCGACAAGATCTTCCTCGCCGGCGTCGGCGTCGACGACCTCAGCGGGACCATACCCGAGTCGGTCTTCGTCACCTTCCAGATGACCTTTGCGATCATCACGCCGGCGCTGATCGTCGGCGCCTTCGTCGACCGCATGAAGTTCAGCGCGATGCTGGTGTTCATGATCCTCTGGTCGCTGGTCGTCTACGCGCCGATCACCCACTGGGTATGGGGCGGTGGCTTCCTCGGGGACGACGGCGTGCTCGACTACGCCGGTGGCACCGTGGTGCACATCAACGCGGGCGTGGCCGGCCTCGTCTGCGCGCTCGTGCTCGGCCGGCGGATGGGCTACGGCGAGGAGTTCATGGCGCCGCACAACCTGACCCTGACGATGATCGGCGCGTCGCTGCTGTGGGTCGGCTGGTTCGGGTTCAACGCCGGCTCGGCGCTGGCCGCGGACGGGCGCGCCGGGATGGCGATGCTGGTGACGCAGATCGCCACGGCCGCCGCGGCCGTCGCCTGGATGCTGGTCGAGTGGATCGCGCGCGGCAAGCCCTCGGTCCTCGGTATCGCCTCGGGCGCGGTCGGCGGCCTCGTCGCGATCACGCCCGCCTCGGGCTTCGTCCTGCCGAGCGGCGCGCTGGTGATCGGCCTCGCGGCCGGGATCCTCTGCTACTGGGGTGCCACTTGGCTCAAGAATGCGGCGGGTTACGACGACTCGCTCGACGTTTTCGGCGTGCACGGGATCGGTGGCATCGTCGGCGCGCTGTTGACGGGTGTGTTCGCCGTCGAGGCCGTCGGCGGCACGCCGGGCCTGCTCGAGGGCAATCCGGGCCAGGTGATCACCCAGCTCTGGGGGATCGTCGCGACCATCGTCTGGTGCGCGGTGGCCTCGTTCGTGCTGCTCAAGATCGTCGACCTGGTCGTCGGCCTGCGCGTCGACCGTGACGTCGAACGTGAGGGGCTCGACTTGGCGCTGCACGGCGAGACCGTGCAGTAGCCGTCGCCGACGGACCGCCGAGGAGGGAAGGGGCCGCCGGTCTCGCCGGCGGCCTCTTCCCGTGGACGGCGGGTTGCGGCGCTGGGGTCCATGGGGCACGATGTCGCCCGCGCCTCCATGGGTGGTGCGGATGCTGCTCGCAGCGTGCAGAACATCAGGGGGAGATCTCGGCGCCATGCAAGCCTTCACCCGTCGTCAAACGCTTCAGGCCGGCGCGGCGCTTGCCGGTGCGGCACTCGTCGCGCGCCAGGGGCGCGCCGACATCGTCGCCAAGGACGTGGCGCCGCCCGTCCTGACGATCGAGTCCGGCGCCAGCCTGCGCGTTCTGCGGCCCAGCAAGTTCGTCCAGGGCGACGAGACGGTCTATCTGGAGAACGCCAAGAAGTTCACCGCGATGACCGGGGTTCCGGTGCAGGTCGACTTCGAGGGCTGGGAGGATCTCCGGCCGAAGATCGCCGTCGCTGCCAACGTCGGTGACGGGCCCGACGTCGTGCTGGCATGGTCGGACGAGCCGCACAAATACGTCGACAAGGTCGTCGATCTCACCGACCTCGCGACCTATCTCGGCGAGCGCTATGGCGGCTGGTGGCCGATGGCCGAGAAGTACGGTACCCGCGACGGCAAGTGGATCGCGATGCCGATCGGCGCCGCCGGCGGGCGCGTCGTCTACCGCAAGTCCTGGTTGAACGAGGCGGGCTACGACGCCGTTCCGACCGACCTCGACGGGTTCCTCCAGCTGTGCACGAAGCTCAAGGCGATCGGTCATCCGGCGGGTCTGGCGCTCGGTAACGCGGTCGGCGACGGCAACGCCTGGTGCAACTGGGTGGTGTGGGCCCACGGCGGGGCAATGGTCGACGAGAACGACCAGGTGATCATCAACAGCCCGGAGACCATCGAGGCGCTGAAATACGCCAAGGCTCTCTATGAGACCTTCATTCCCGGCACGCTCTCCTGGCTCGATCCGGCGAACAACAAGGCCTTCCTCGCCGGCGAGATCGGGCTGACCCAGAACGGCATCTCGATCTACTACGCGGCCAAGAACAGCGAGGACGCGAACGTCCGGGCGTTGGCCGAGGACATCTACCACGCGAAGATGCCGATCGGGCCGGTCGGCCGGCCCACCGAGCGGGCTCTCGTGCTCAACCAGATGGTCTTCGCCTACTCGAAATATCCGAACGCGGCGAAAGAGTTCCTCCGCTTCATGATGGAGCACGAGCAGTACGATCCGTACCTCAACGCCTGCATCGGCTACTGGAACCATCCGCTCCAGGCCTACGATGCAAGCGCGGTGTGGAGCGCCGACCCGAAGCATGAGCCGTTCAAGCACGTCCTCAAGGACGCGCTGTGGGACAGCTACCGCGGCACGATCCGCCCGGAGTCGGCTGCGGTCCTGGCCGATTTCGTGATCGTGCAGATGGTCGCCTCGGTATGCGCCGGGCAGGCGAGCCCGGAGGAGGCGGCCGCGGAGGCCGATCGGCGCATCCGGCGCTATTACAGGAGCTGAGGCGACGGGTCCGCGGTCGCCACGTCTTGGTGGCGACCGCGCCTCGGCCGCGAAGGCGAGGGCACAGTGGCAGTCTCGGCGACGAGCTTCGGAGCGGGCCGCAGCGAGCCGATCTGGCTCGTCCGGCTGTTCGACTGGAAGCCGTTCCTGATCTTCATGTGCATGCTGCCCGCGCTCGGGCTACTGCTGCTGTTCCTGACCTACCCGCTCGGCCTCGGGGTGTGGCTCGCCTTCACCGACACGCAGATCGGCCGCAGCGGCGAGTTCGTCGGCCTCTGGAACTACGAGTCGCTCTGGCACGACCGCATCTTCTGGATGTCGGTGACCAACACGCTGCTCTACACCTTCGTCGCGACCGTCGGCAAGTTCGCGCTCGGCCTGTGGCTCGCCCTGATCCTCAACAACTACATTCCCTTCAAGTCGTTCGTCCGTGCGATCGTACTGATCCCGTGGATCGTGCCCACCGTGCTGTCGGCGATCGCCTTCTGGTGGATCTACGACCCGCAGTTCTCGATCATCTCCTATGTGCTGGTCGATGTGCTCGGCTGGCGGGATACCTACATCGACTTCCTCGGCACGCCGTGGAACGCGCGCTTCTCGCTGATCGCCGCCAATATCTGGCGCGGCATCCCGTTCGTCGCGATCTGCCTGCTCGCCGGCCTGCAGACCATCTCGCCCTCGCTCTACGAGGCGGCGATGATCGACGGCGCCACGGCGTGGCAGCGCTTCTGGCACATCACCTTGCCGATGCTCCTGCCGATCCTCGCCGTGGTGCTGACCTTCTCGGTGATCTTCACCTTCACCGATTTCCAGCTCGTCTACGCGATCACCCGTGGCGGCCCCGTCAACTCGACCCACCTCATGGCGACGCTCGCCTTCCAGCGCGCGATTCCCGGTGGGCAGCTCGGGGAGGGGGCGGCGATCGCGGTGGCGATGATTCCCTTCCTGGTCGCCGCCACGGTGTTCAGCTACTTCGCCCTGGCCAACCGCAAGTGGCAGCAGGGAGGGCGCGATGACTGACGCCGCGGTCGCCCGCCGTATCCTCGACGACGATCATCCGCCGGCGCCGACCACGCCCGAGCGCACCGGCGTCATCGCCTGGGAGTCGCTGCCACGGCGGCTGGTCACCGTCTACCTGCCGCTCGCCTGCTTCCTGATCGTCCTGCTCTTTCCGTTCTACTGGATGGCGATCACCGCCGTGAAGTCGAACGAGGAGCTCTACGACTACAAGAACTTCAACCCGTTCTGGGTCAGCTCGCCGACCCTGGCGAATATCAACAAGCTTCTGTTCGAGACCGACTACCCACGTTGGCTCACGGTCACGATGACCGTCGCCGTCGTCTCCACCCTGCTCTCGATCTTCGCCAGCGTGCTCGCCGCCTACGCCATCCAGCGGCTGAAGTTCAAGGGCAGCCCCTATGTCGGCCTGGCGATCTATCTGGCCTATCTCGTCCCGCCCTCGATCCTCTTCATCCCGCTGGCGACGATGGTCTTCCAGCTCGGCATCTTCGACAGCCCGCTGGCGCTGATCCTCACCTACCCGACCTTCCTCATCCCGTTCTGCACCTGGCTCCTGATCGGATACTTCAAGTCGATCCCGTACGAGCTCGAGGAATGCGCGCTGATCGACGGCGCCACGCGGCTGCAGATCCTTTGGCGGATCACCCTGCCGCTCGCCGTGCCCGGGCTGATTTCGGCCGGCATCTTCGCCTTCACGCTGTCCTGGAACGAGTTCATCTACGCCCTGGCGTTCATCCAGTCGGCCGAGAACAAGACGGTGCCGGTGGCGATCTTGACGCAGCTCGTCGAAGGCGACGTCTACCACTGGGGCTCGCTGATGGCCGGCGCGCTGCTCGGCTCGATCCCGGTGGCGATCTTCTACTCGTTCTTTGTCGAGTACTACGTGTCCAGCCTGACCGGTGCCGTGAAGGAGTGAGTGGCGGCGACGATACGGGCGTGCGCGCTGCGCGGATCCTGCTCGAGACCGGCGCGGTCGGCTGCATGGCCGACAAGCCCTTCATCTTCACCTCGGGCTGGGCGAGCCCGGTCTATACCGACTGCCGCCGGCTGATCTCCTTTCCGCGGGCGCGCCGCGCGCTCATGGACATGGCCGTGGCCAAGCTCGAGCGCGACGCGGGCGTCGAGCGCTTCGACGCGGTCGCCGGCGGCGAGACCGCGGGCATCCCTTACGCGGCGTGGCTGAGCGAGCGCCTGATGCTGCCGATGCTCTACGTCCGCAAGCAGGCCAAGGGCTTCGGCCGCAACGCGCAGATCGAGGGTCATCTGACCGATGGGCAGCGCGTCCTGCTGGTCGAGGATCTCGCCACGGACGGCGCCAGCAAGGCGCGCTTCGTCGCGGCGTTGCGCGCCGCCGGCACCGTGGTCGAGCACGCCTTCGTCGTGTTCTACTACGGCGTTTTCCCTCAGGCCGAGGCGACCTTGCGCGAGCTTGGCATCCGGCTCCACGCGCTCGCCACTTGGCACGACGTCTTGCCGGTGGCGCGCGAGCAAGGCGCCTTCCCGGCGCTGATCCTGGCCGAGATCGAGCGTTTCCTCGCCGACCCCGCCACCTGGTCCGCCGCCCATGGCGGCCGCGGCGCCGGGTGAGGCGCGGCCATGCCGGCCCGTGGGCCGGCTGGTCAGGCGACGGGTGGCCCGCGACAGACCCGGTTCGGTAGCTACCGACTGCTCGCCGGGGGCTGCCAGGTCTGGTAGCGCCGGCCTTGGAGCGATTCGAGGACGCCGCGGGCGGTCGCTGCAAAGGCCAACAGCACGTCGACGAGCTGCTGCGCCAAGCGCAGCCGCGCCGCCCAGGCGATCGCGAACAAGGCGATCCCGGCGAGCGGCAGTCCGAGCCACAGCGCCGGGGCCGGGCTCGCCAGTGCGAACAGCAGGTAGAAGACGGCCGCTAGGAGCAGCCAGACGAAGGTGAACCAGCGCAGGAGCTTGTGGCAAACGTACATGTAGAGCTCGAGCGGCGGCAGGCGCCGCAGCCGCGGCCAGAGGAGGCGATGGCAGTTGAAGCTGCGACAGGCGATGCGGATCTTGCGGCGGATCTCGTCGCCGCGATCGCCCGCCGATCGCTCGAAGGCGACGAGATGGTCCGCACGGGCGATGCGATAGCCGTCGCACAGGATCGACAGGGAGGTGAACATGTCGTCGATGATGTCCGGCGGCACCGGACGGAACAGCCGGCGACGGATGGCGAAGATCGAGCCGTCGGCGCCCATCGTCGATCCGATCCGTGCTTCCAGCGCCTTGATCCGCTCCTCCAGCCGCCAGTAGAGCGAGCTGACCTCGGCCGTGGAGCCGTCGTCGGCGTTGACGTAGACGAGATGGCCGACGACGCAGCCGACTTCCGGGTCGGCGAACAGCGGCAGGAGCTGCCGCAGGCAATCCGGCGGCAGCTCGACATTGGCGTCGGTGAAGACGACGACGTCGCCCGCGCAGCGCTCGAGCAGACGGTTCATGCCGACGCTTTTGCCCGTGCGCTCCGGGGACACGACGAGATCGATACGGTCGGCGTAGGCGCGCGCCGCTGTCTCGGTGCCATCGGTCGAGCCATCGGAATAGACGTGAATCCGCAGCTCGCGGCCAGCCGGATCGATCGCCAGGCAGTTCTCGATCTTGCGCCCGATGCCGGCCGCTTCGTTGTAGGCACAGAACACGAGGTCGACGGCGCGCGGCCAGTCCTTCGGCGCCTCGCTCGCGCGCACCGGTCGTGAGCGGCGGCGCGCCAACCATTCGAGCGTCAGCGGGTAGCCGAGGAACGGCCAGACCGCGAGCAGGCCGAAGCACAGCGCCAGCACGAGCCAGAAAACCCACATTCGCGCCTCGATGTCCGATCCGCGCGGCTCTTAGCACGCGGTCAGCTCGCAACGCAGCCGGCCGTATCTTCCATAATGTTCCTTATGCTGGATGGCCTTCCGTGCGTCTTGAGCGGGAGACGCCTCAGTCCTGCCCGTCGCGCAGCCCCGCCAGCGCTCTGAGGAACCGATCCCGCCAGTTGTGCACGTCGTGGGCGCGCTGGCTGCTCAAAAGGCGCGCATGCCGTTCGCGCCGCTCCTCGATCGGCATGGCCAGCGCGTGGTGCAGCGCGGTCGCCGTCTTGTCGGTGTCGTAGGGGTTCACGATCACGGCACCCTCCAGCACCTCGGCGGCGCCGGCGAAGCGGGACAGCACGAGCACGCCCGGCCGCTCCGGGTCCTGAGCGGCGACGTACTCGCCGGCGACAAGATTCATCCCGTCCCGCAGCGGGGTCACGAGCCCGACCGCGGCGATCCGGTAGAAGCCGGCGAGCGCGCGCCGCGAGTAGGTGCGGTTGACGTAGCGGACCGGGGTCCACTCGGCGGCCCCGAGCCGGCCGTTGATCCGCCCGGCGAGGCCCTCCACCGTCGTGCGGAGCTGCTGGTACTCTGGCACGTCCTCGCGGCTCGGCGCGGAGATCTGCACCAGCGTCACGCTTCCCCGCCAGTCCGGATGCTCCTTGAGCAGCGTCTCGAACGACAGCAGGCGCTCCGGGATGCCCTTGCTGTAGTCGAGCCGGTCGACGCCGATGACGAGCTGGCGACGCTGCAGGGTCGCGCTGAGGACCTGGGCGTTGCGCCGCGCCTCGTCGGAGGCGGCCATCCGCTGCACGTCCTCCACATCGATCCCGATCGGGAACGCGCCGACGGTCAGCCGCCGCTCGCCGACCACAAGGTCGCCGTTGGGGGCCAGCTCACCGCCGAGCTCCTCGATGGCGTAGTCGACGAACTGACGGGTGTGCGAGGCCGTCTGGAAGCCGGTCACGTCGTAGGCGCAGAGATCCTCGGCGAGGCTCCGGTGCCATGGCAGCACGATGTAGACCTCCGGCGCCGGGAACGGGATGTGGAGGAAGAACCCGATCCGGTTGGCGACGCCCAGCCGCCGCAGCTCGCGCCCGAACGGGATCAGATGGTAATCGTGGACCCAGACATGGTCGGTCGGGCGGAGGATGCGCGCCAGCTCCCCGGCGAGCCGGCGGTTGACCGCGCGATAGGTCTCGTAGTGGGCTCGCTCGAAGGTCGCGAGGTCGAGCCGGTAGTGGAAGGTCGGCCACAGCGCGCGATTGCTGAAGCCGCCATAGTAGCCGGCATGCTCGCTCTCGCTCAGGTCGGCCAGGAGGTAGCTGATCGAGCCGGCGCGTTGATGGCGGACCGGCCCCGGTGCCGCGACCACCTGCCCGCTCCAGCCGAACCAGATCCCGCCGCTCTCGGCGAGTGCGGCGTGCACCCCGACAGCGAGCCCGCCGGCGCTCGCCACCTTGCGCGGGGTGAGCGGCGCGACGCGGTTGGAGACGATGACGAGCCGGCGCACTTCCCCTAGACCACGTCGTCCCAGGGCCGGCTCAGCCGCATCGCCCCGTTGATCAGGCCCACGTGGCTGTAGGTCTGCGGAAAGTTCCCCCACAGCTCCCCCGTGGTTCGATCGAGATGCTCGGAGAGCAGCCCCAGATGGTTGCGGCAGGCGAGCACGCGCTCGAACAGCTCGCGGGCCCGCTCCTTGCGCCCGATCGCCGCCAGCGCGTCGATCAGCCAGAACGAGCAGATCAGGAACGGATGCGCCGGGGTCCCGAAGTCGTCCTCGGCCTTGTAACGGTAGACGAAGGGCCCGTCGGAAAGTTCCCGTTCGATCGCCGCGACCGTGGCGACGAAGCGGGGATCATCGGCGCGCACGAACCCGACCTCGTGCATCAACAGCAGCGCGGCGTCGAGCTCCTTGCCGCCGAAGGTCGCGACGAAGCAGCCGCGCTCGGCGTTCCATGCCTCGCGCTCGATCTTGTCGCGGATGACCGCGGCGCGCTCGCGCCAGCGCGGCACCGCGTCGGCGAGCCCGAGATGCGCGGCGATGCGCGCGAGGCGGTCGCAGGCGGCCCAGCACATGAAGGCCGAGTGGGTGTGCACGTGGGCGCGCCCGCGCAGCTCCCACAGGCCCGCATCGGGCACATCGTGCAGCTCCCAGGCCTTCTCGCCCAGCCGCTCGAGGCGGTGGAAGGCGGCCGGCCCGGCCGGCTGGCGCAGCCGGCGGTCGAAAAATGCCTGGGTCGCCGCCAGGATCACCGAACCGTAGCCGTCGTGCTGATGGTGCTCGTAGGCTTGGTTGCCGATCCGAACCGGTTGGTTGCCGCGATAGCCGCGCAGCGTCGTGATCTGCCGTTCCACCAGGCGGGTCTCGGTGCCGATGCCGAACACCGGCTGCAGCCAGCCGTCCGGGCTGCGCGCGACGAGATTGTCGAGGTAGACGAGATAGTCCGCCATCGTCTCGATGTAGCCCAGGCGGTTCAGGGCGCGCACGACGAAGTAGGAATCCCGCACCCAGTTGTAGCGGTAGTCCCAGTTGCGGCCCTCGCCGTCGGCTTCGGGGATCGAAGTGGTCGGCGCGGCGATGATCGCGCCGGTCTCCTCGAAGCTGCACAGCTTGAGGGTGATGGCCGAGCGGATCACCGCGTCCTGCCATTCGAACGGGATGTGCAGACGACCCGACAGGTGCAGCCAGTAGTCGATCGTGCGGCGGAGGAAGTCCTGGCCCGTCTCGGCCACCGGGGTGGCCATCCGCTCGTCGGGGCCGAGAAAGAAGGTCAGCGTCCGGTCGAGATGGAACGGCGTCTCCTCGAGCACGTAGAGCAGCGGCGCGTCGGTGGTCAGGCGCAGCGTCTGACCGCCGCCGCTGTAGCGGGCGTGATGGCTGCCGCGCGAGACCGTCGGCGCCTCCGCGCCGTAGTCGAAGTGCGGCCGCACGCGGATCGTGACCTCGGGCGATTCCCCGAGCGGCCGGACGATCCGCACGAGCTGCTGCGGGCGGAACATCCGGCCGAGGTTCTCGAACCGGGGAGCGAAGTCGGTGACCTCGATCCCCTGCCCGGCGTCGTTCCAGAGCCGCGTGACGAGCACCGCGGTGTTGCTTGCATAGGCCTGCTCGCGCCGCGTCACCCCCTTCATCTCCACGGCGAAGAACCCCCGCTCGCCGCCGGTGTCGAGGAGCAGCGAGAAGACCGGATCGCCGTCGAAGCGCGGGAAGCACGACCAGACGATCGTCCCGTCGCGATCGATCAGCGCGTTGATCGCGCAGTTGCCGATCAGGCCGAGCTCGAGGCTGGCGGTCATGTCATCCTCCGGGGACGGGAGCCGCAGCCAGCGCACGGTCCAGCTCCGCCAGGAGCTGCAGAACCCGGCCGACATTGTCGAGCCGGTAGCGGGCCGCGGTCGGCCGTTCCTGTCCGCTGACCTGGACGCTGATGCCGCCCATCTCGTTGACCGTACGGAAACCGGCCTCATCGGTCACGTCGTCGCCCAGGAACACCGGGCGCCGACCGGCGAACGGCGCGGCCCGCAGCAGCTCGCGGATCGCGCTGCCCTTGTCCCGCCCCGCAGGCACCAGCTCGACGACCATCTTCCCGTCGAGCACCAGCAGCGCGTCGGCACTCTCGCCTTGCAGCTCGGCCGCGACGCGGCGGACCTCGTTGGCCGCGTCGGGTGCCGCCCGATAATGCACCGCGATCGCGATGCCCTTGTCCTCGATGGTCACACCCGGTTGCTCCGCTGCCAGGCGCGACAGTCGCGCGCGGACCCGGCCGAGTTCGACGCCGGCATGGGCATCCGGCGTGCCGTCGGGAACCGAACGCACCTCGTTCCCATGCAGTCCGGCGATCGGCAGGCGCAGCGGGGCGAGGAAGCGGTCGACTTCGTCGATCGGCCGGCCGGTCACGATTGCCAGCGCTCCGCCGAGCTGGCGGGTGAGCGAAGCCAGCAGCGGCACGAGATCCGGTGTCGGCCGCACCGCCTGCGGATGCGCCGCGAGCTCGACCAGCGTGCCGTCGAAGTCGAGGAACAGGGCCGGTGGCGCGCCGCAGGCCGCGTCCGCGGCCAGCGCATCGACCACCTCGACGAGATCCATGCCCACCCCCTCTTGAGCGGCCGCCTGACGGCGCCGACATCTCGCCGCGTCGGCTCGCGACCGGAGATATCATGATCGAGCGCTGGTTCGCACGACTCCCGGACCGTGGCGTCCTCAGCGTCGGCGGTGCCGACGCACGCCCGTTCCTCCAGGGTCTGCTGTCCAACGACGTCGATCGCCTGAGCCCCGAGCGGCCACTCTACGCCGCGCTGCTTACCCCTCAGGGGAAGTACCTGTTCGATCTGTTCCTGGTCGAGCGCGACGCGGCGATCTGGCTCGACGTGGAGGCGGCGCGCCGCGCCGAGCTCCTCCAGCGGCTCGCCATGTACCGCCTGCGCGCCAAGGTCACACTCGCCGACCTGAGTGCCGAGCTCGCCGTTGTCGCGATCGGCCCGCCGGGATCGCCGAGCGACCTTGCGGCGCCGGCATCGTGCGAGCCTCTGGACGGCGGCGCCTTGCTGGTCGATCCACGGCTCACCGCCTTGGGCCAGCGGGCGATCCTGCCGCGCGACGCGGTGACGGCGAACATGGCGGGGCGCGGCCTGGTCGAGGCCGACCCGGCGCGCTACGAGCGCCTGCGCCTCGAGCTCGGCGTGCCGGCGCCGCCGTACGACCTCGTCGTGCAACGCTCGCTCCTGCTCGAGAGCAACTTCGAGGAGCTGCACGGCGTCTCGTTCACGAAGGGCTGCTATGTCGGCCAGGAACTGACCGCACGTACCAAGCATCGCGCGCTGGTCCGCAAGCGGCTCCTGCCGGTGCGGATCGAAGGACCCCTGCCCGCGCCCGGCACGCCCCTGGTCCTCGACGGTCGCGAGGCCGGGGAAATGCGCTCGGGTCAGGGCGATCGCGGCATCGCGCTGATCCGGCTCGAGGTCCTGCGCGATGGCCTGCCCTCGCTGATCGCCGGCGAGAGCCGCGTCAGCCCCGAGTGGCCGTCATGGCTCCCGCGTCTCGTGCCGGACGCCGCCATACCTTGAGCGATCAGCAGGCGGCGCCGAGCGCGGCCTCCAGCTCGGCAAGGCGACGGAACGGCGAGCGGCGGGCATCGCCGAGCAGATCGGGCCGGCAGCGTCGCGCCCACTCCAGGCCGTGCCGGCCGTGCTCGTGGCGCAGCGTGGCGGCGAGCCAGCGCTCGGCTCGGGCCGCCCGATGCGCGGCGAAGCCGCCGGTCGTCTCGAGCTGCGCCCGGTGCCGGTCGAGCGCGTCCACAAGCTCGGCGATGCCCTGCCCCGTGGCCGCGGCCGCGGCGAGGATCGGCGGCCGCCAGCCGCCTTGGCCGCCCGTCTGCAGGCTCAGCGCCGCCTCCAGCTCGCGCCGTGCCCGGCTCGCGAGCAGGCCGAGGTCGGCCTTGGTCACCACCGCCACGTCGGGGATCTCGATGATGCCGGCCTTGATGTATTGCAGGCTGTCACCGCTGCCCGGTTGGACGGCGAGCAGGACCGTGTCGACCACGTCCGCGACCTCCGTCTCCGACTGGCCGACGCCGACCGTCTCGACGACCACGATGTCGTAAAGCGCGCGCATCAGGGCGACCGCGCCGGCGGTGAGGGACGCGATTCCGCCGAGCCGGTCGCGCGCCGCCATCGAGCGGAAGAACAGCCCCTTGTCCTCAGGGTCGAGCTCGAGGCGGGTGCGGTCGCCGAGGAGCGCACCGCCGGAGCGCCGCGACGAGGGATCGACCGCGACGATGCCGACGCTCCGCGCCGCCTGCCGCCAGTACCGCGCCAGCGCGCTCAGAAGGGTGGACTTCCCCACCCCCGGCGGACCGGTGATGCCGATCACATGCGCGCGGGGCGCGGCCCAGGCCGCATCGAGCAGCGCCAGCGTGGCCGGCGCGTCGATCTGCGCCTCGAGGGCCGCAAGCGCGCGAGCCAGCGCCGGTTTGCCGCCGGTGCGCAGCGCGTCCAGCGCGTCGCTCGATCCGCTCAATCGTCCGGCCGGTCGTCGCCACCGGCGAGCGCCGCCTGCGCCGCGGCGAGGCGCGCAATCGGTACGCGGTAGGGCGAGCAGGAGACGTAGTCGAGCCCGACGCGGTGGCAGAAGCGGACCGAGGCAGGATCGCCGCCATGCTCGCCGCAGATGCCGAGCTTGAGATCCGCCCGCGTCGCTCGGCCCCGATCGGCGGCGATGCGGATCAGCTCGCCGACGCCGTCTTGGTCCAGGGTCTGGAACGGATCGCCGGCGAACAGCTCCTGTTTGAGGTAAGGCTCCATGAACTTGCCCGAGTCGTCGCGGGACAGGCCGAGCGTCATCTGGGTCAGATCATTGGTACCGAAGCTGAAGAAGGCGGCGTGACGGGCGACGTCGGCGGCGCGCAACGCGGCGCGCGGCAACTCGATCATCGTGCCGACCAGATAGTCGAGAGTGCGACCGCTTTCCTTGGCGACCTCGGCGGCGACCGCGTCGATCCGCGCCTTCAGCAGCGCCAGCTCGCCCGCCATCGCCACGAGCGGGATCATCACTTCGGGCACCACCGTCGCACCGCTCCGTGCGTGGACGGCTACGGCCGCCTCGAAGATCGCCCGCGCCTGCATCTCGTAGATTTCGGGGTAGAGGATGCCGAGCCGGCAGCCGCGCAGCCCGAGCATCGGGTTGGCCTCGCGCAGCTCGGCGAGGCGGCGGCGCACGACGCGGACCTCGACCCCGGCAGCGAGCGCCACCTCCTCGAGGTCCTCGGGCGCGTGCGGCAGGAACTCGTGCAGGGGCGGGTCGAGGAGCCGGATCGTCACCGGCCGCCCGGCCATGATCTCGAACAGCTCCACGAAGTCGGCGCGCTGCATCGGGAGGATCTTGGCCAGCGCCCGGCGCCGCCCTTCGGCGTCCTCGGCGAGGATCATCTCGCGCATGGCGAGGATGCGGTCGGGCTGGAAGAACATGTGCTCCGTCCGGCACAGGCCGATGCCCTCGGCACCGAAGCGGACCGCCGTTCGCGCGTCGAGCGGCGTCTCGGCATTGGCCCGCACCCGCAGCCGCCGCGCCGCGTCGGCCCACTCCATGAGCGTCGCGAAGTCGCCGGAGAGCTGCGGGTCGACCGTGGCGATCTCGCCGAGCATCACCGTGCCAGCGGCGCCGTCGATGGTGATCACGTCGCCCTCGGCGATCCGGTGGCCGCGCGTCGTGAACTGCCGTTCCTCGTAGTTGATCGCGATCTCGTTGGCTCCGCAGACGCAGGCCTTGCCCATCCCGCGGGCGACCACCGCGGCATGGCTGGTCATCCCGCCGTGGACGGTGAGGATGCCGAGCGCGGCGTGCATGCCGTGGATGTCGTCGGGCGAGGTCTCCAGCCGCACCAGGATCACCTTCTCCCCGGCCGCACCGGCCCGCTCGGCCGCATCCGCGCTGAACACGACCTTGCCGCTGACCGCCCCCGGGGAGGCCGGCAGCCCCTTGGCGATGACCTGCTTCTCGGCGGCCGGATCGAGCGTCGGGTGGAGCAGCTGGTCGAGCGACGCCGGGTCGACACGGAGGATCGCCTCGTCACGGCTGATCAGCCCTTCCGCAGCCATGTCGACCGCGACCTTGAAGGCCGCCGACGCGGTGCGCTTGCCGGTACGGGTCTGCAGGATCCACAGCCGGCCGCCCTGGATGGTGAACTCGATGTCCTGCATGTCCCGGTAGTGGCGCTCGAGCTGGTCGAACACCCGGCACAGCTCGGCATAGGCCTCGGGCATGCGCACTTCCATCGAGCGTCCTGGCCGTCCCCCGGCGGCCGCCATCGCCTCGCTCAGCGCCTCCGGCGTGCGAATTCCCGCAACCACGTCCTCGCCCTGGGCGTTGATCAGGTACTCCCCGTAGACGGCCTTCTCGCCGGTGGCCGGGTTGCGGGTGAAGGCCACGCCGGTGGCGCAGTCGTCGCCCATGTTGCCGAACACCATGGCCTGGACGTTGACCGCGGTACCCATGCTTGAGGGAATGTCGTGCAGGCGGCGGTAGGTGACCGCGCGCGGCGTCATCCACGACCCGAACACCGCACCGATGGCGCCCCAGAGCTGGACCCGCACGTCCTGGGGGAATGGCGCGCCGGTATCGCGCGCGACGATCACCTTGTACTGGTCGACCAGCGCGCGCAGCGCCGCGGTGTTGAGGTCCGTGTCGAAGCGGGCGCCGTTCTGCTCCTTGAGCTCGTTCAGCGCCTCCTCGAACAGATAGTGATCGACGCCGAGGACGACGTCGCCGTACATCTGGATGAAGCGCCGGTAGCTGTCATAGGCGAAGCGCGGGTTGCCGCTGGCCACGGCCAGCCCCTCGACCGTCGCATCGTTGAGGCCGAGGTTGAGCACGGTGTCCATCATGCCGGGCATCGACACCGGCGCGCCGGAGCGCACCGACACGAGCAGTGGCCGCTTCGGATCGCCGAAGCGCGCGCCCACCGCCTGCTCGACCCAGGCGAGCGCCTCGTCGAGCTGGCTCGTGAGGTCTGCCGGATAGGTCCGCTCCCGCGCGTAGTAGTGCGTGCACACCTCGGTCGTGATGACGAAGCCCGGTGGCACGTTCAGGCCGATCGCGGACATCTCGGCGAGGTTGGCGCCCTTCCCGCCGAGCAGCGCCTTCATCGTCGCGTCGCCCTCGGCGACGCCGGCCCCGAACCGGTATACCCACTTCGTCATCGGACCCCCAACCGCCGCGCGAGCTCAGGCGGCAACCTCCTCGATCAGCGAGAAGTCCGCCACCTGATCCAATGCCGCACGGATCCCGCTCAGCAGGGCAAGACGGTTTACGCGCAGCTCCGGTTCCATAGCGTTAACGAGGATCTGGTCGAAGAACGCATCGATCGGTCCACGCAAGCCGGCGAGGAGGCGCATCGCCGCGTCGAAATCCTCGCGTGCAAGCGCCGCCCGGATCTGCGGCACCGCCTTGTTCAGGCGGTCGTGCAGCTCCCGCTCCGCCGGCTCGCGGAGCAGCCGCGGTTCCGGGCTCGCGGCGTAGGACCGTCCGTCGCGCTTTTCCTCGATGCCGACGATGTTGCTGGCGCGGCGATAGCCGACCAGCAGGTTGCGCCCGTCGGCGGTTCCCATCAGCCGGTCCAAGGCGTCGACGCGCGCCAGAAGACGGACTAGGTCATCGTCGCCCAGGGCGAAGACGGCGCCGACCAGATCGTGCCGCACGCCCCGCTCGCGCAAATGAACCTTCAGCCGGTCGCCGAGAAAGGCCAGAAGGTCCACGGTCGGTGGCGTCACGCCATGACCCTGCGCGGCTGCGTCGATGACGCGGCGCAACGGGAGGCGCAGGCGATTGTCCAGGACCAGCCGGATCAGGCCCAGGGCCGCGCGGCGCAGTGCGAAAGGATCCTTCGAGCCGGTCGGCCGGATGCCTCTGGCGAAGAACCCGACCAGCACGTCGACCCGGTCGGCGAGCGCCAGAGCCACGCTCTCCGGCGCGCGCGGGCACCAGTCGTCCGGACCCTTGGGGCTATAATGCTCGGCGATCGCATTGGCGACCGGCTCGGGCTCACCCTGGGCACGGGCGTAGTGTCCGCCCATCACCCCTTGCAGCTCGGGAAACTCGCCGACCATGCCGGAGACCAGATCGGCCTTGGCGAGCAGCGCGGCGCGTTCCGCCAGCACTCGGTCGGCACCAGGCACGTACGGCACGAGCGCGCCGGTCAGTGCCACCAGTCGCTGCACGCGCTGTCCCTGGCTGCCCAGCTCGGCGTGGAACACCATCCGATCGAGTCTCGGGAGCAGCGACTCGAGTGCGGTCCGGCGATCCAGCTCCCAGAAATGGCGTGCGTCCCAGAACCGCGCGCGCAGGACCCGCTCGTTGCCGGCGACGATCGCCGCGCCGCCGTCCGGCGCCTCGATATTGGCGACGACAACGAAGCGGTCGGTGAGCCGACCGTCGTCGGTCTCAAGCGCGAGGTACTTCTGGTTCTGGCGCATGGTGAGGACCAGCACTTCGGCCGGGATGTCCATGAACGCTGGGTCGATCCGGCCGAGCAACGGTACCGGCCACTCGACCAGCCCGGCGACCTCGTCGAGCAGCGCCGGATCGTGGCGCAGCCGCAGGCCCGCGGTCGTGCCGAGCGCGCGTGCGCCCTCCTCGATGCGGCGGCGCCGCTCGGCCGGATCGAGGATCACCTTGGCCGCGACCAGCTTGGCGCGATAGTCGGCGAAGTCGCGGACCTCGATCGGCGCCGGCGCGAGGAACCGATGGCCGGCGGTGACGTTGCCGCTCTCGACCGGTCCGAAACCGAACGGCACGACCGCGCCGTCGAGCAGGCAGACGATCGCGTGCAATGGCCGCACCCAGAGAACGTCCCCCGCTCCCCAGCGCATCGACTTGGGCCAAGGAAAACGCGCGAGCAGGGTTGGCAGCCCTTCCGCGAGCAGCTCGCCGGTCGGCCGTCCCGGCTCGTGCAGCGTGGCATACCAGTACTCGGCCTTGCCCTCGGCACGCCGACCGATCTCGTACTCCTCCGCGCCGAGGGAGCGGCGAAAACCGTCGAGCGCGGCCTCGGGGGCGCCGACCCGCGGGCCGCGCCGCTCGATCGTCCGGCTGGGCTGCGCCGCCGCCAGCCCGCGAGCGACCAGGGCCAGCCGGCGAGGGGTGGCGAAGGTCTCGATCTCCGGCTCGGGCAGCCCGTGCTCGGCCAGGAGCTGCCGCAGGCCGGTGGCGAGGTTACGGCACGCCTCGGCCTGCATCCGCGCCGGGATCTCCTCCGAGCGCAGCTCGAGCAGCAGTTCAGCCATCGGCGCGAAGGTTGCCGCGTGACGCCAGCCAGGCCTCGGCACAGCCCTTCGCGAGCGCGCGGACCCGGCCGATGAAGGCCTGCCGCTCGGTCGCGCTGATCGCACCGCGGGCGTCGAGCAGGTTGAACAGGTGCGAGGCCTTGAGACACTGGTCGTAGGCCGGCAGCGGCAGGCGTCGCTCGAGAATCCGGCGGCACTCCGCCTCGGCGTCGGCGAAGTGGCGAAACAGCAGCTCGACGTCCGCCAGCTCGAAGTTGTAGGCCGACCACTCCTTCTCGGCCTGCCGGAAGACCTCGCCGTATGTCATTCCGGCGCCGTTGAAATCGAGATCGAAAACGTTCTCGATGCCCTGCACGTACATGGCCAGCCGCTCGAGCCCGTAGGTCAGCTCACCGGAGACCGGGCGGCAGTCGAACCCGCCGACCTGCTGGAAATAGGTGAACTGCGACACCTCCATGCCGTCGCACCAGACCTCCCAGCCGAGGCCCCAGGCGCCGAGCGTCGGGCTCTCCCAATCATCCTCGACGAAGCGGAGGTCATGGACGAGCGGATCGATCCCGAGCGCGTACAGGCTCTCCAGATACAGCTCTTGGAGATCGGCCGGAGACGGCTTGAGGATCACCTGGAACTGATAGTAGTGCTGGAGCCGGTTCGGATTATCGCCGTAGCGCCCGTCGGTCGGGCGGCGCGAGGGCTGGACATAGGCCGCGCGCCAGGGCTCCGGCCCGAGCGCACGCAGCGTCGTCGCCGGGTGAAACGTGCCGGCGCCGACCTCGACGTCGTAGGGCTGGAGGATCACGCAGCCTTGCGTGGCCCAGTAGGTCTGCAGGCGCAGAACGAGGTCCTGAAAGCTGGGCGCGGGAGCGTCGGGCAACAGTGAGTCCTGACGGAGCCGGGGCGGCCGGGACCCTAGTGGCCCCCCGCCGGCGAATCAAGCGAGGCTCCGGGCGGGCTCACGCCGGCGGCAGGCGACAGGCGGCACGGCTCGGACAGGCCAGCGTCCGTGGCACGTAGGTCCCGCAATGTGGGCAGGCGACGAGATCGACCGGCGGCGCCTCCGGCTTGGTCTGCGGCTGCGCAGAGCGCCGCGCCGGGTTCGGCTCGCCGGTCAGGCGCTGGATCAGCGGGCCCCACAGTTTCCAGGCGCGCCAGACCGCGATCACGACCAGGATCGTGAACAGGACCTTGCTCAGCGACAGCCCGAACATCCGTCCTCTCGCGCGCAGCTCACAGACCGTAGCGCGCCCACAGGGCCCGCTCCTCCACCGCGGCGCCGATCGTGCCGGCGAGCGCGGCGCCGTCGAGCCCGAACCGGCGTGCCAGCCACGGGCGCGGTCGGCTCAGCGGCACCAGGCGCACATCCTTGCCGAACCGCTCGCGGACCACCGCATGCGCCTCGCCGACCGCATCGGCGAGGCCAAGCTCCACCGCCTGCGTGCCGACCCAGACCCGGCCATCGAACAGCGCGGCGTCGTCGGCCTTCAGCCGCGCGCCGCGGCGCGCCCGCACCTGCGCCTTGAAGGTCTCGAAGATGCCGTGCTGGAGCTCGCGCAGGGCCAGCAGATCCTCGGCCTGCTCGGGGCGGAACGGGTCGAGCATGCCCTTGCGCGGGCCGGTCGTGTGGACACGCCGCTCGACGCCCAGGCGGTGCAGGACCTCCGGAAAGCCGAAGCCGGCGGTGATCACGCCGATCGAACCCACGATCGAGGCGGCGTCGACGAAGATCTCGTCGGCCGCACAGGCGAGCCAATAGCCGCCCGAGGCCGCCACGTCCTCGACGAACGCCAGCACCGGCTTGCCCTTCTCGTCGGCGAGCGCGCGGATCCGGGCCGCGAGCAGCGAGCTCTGCACCGGTGATCCGCCGGGGCTGTTCACGAGCAGGGCCACGGCCGGCGCGGCCTTGGCGGCGAAGGCACGCTCGAGGAGGCGCTCGAGCCCGGCGAGCGTCAGCCCGGAGCCGCGCCAGCCCAGATTGCCGATCACGCCCGTCAGGCGGATCGCCGGCACGATCGGCGTGCGCCGCCAGGGTGGCCACCTCACCGCGGCCACTCCAGCGCCGCGCCGTGGCGCAAGATCGCCTCCGCGGCCGCGGTGTAGCGTCCGTCCGCCTCGTGCAGGACGAGCCCGCGGGCGAGCCGCGTCGGCCCACGCCCACCCTTCCGCGCGCGGACGATCACGCGCCGCGCCACCGGCGCGTCATCCTTCGGCCAAAGCGGCAGGACCGCCACGTCACCGCAGGCGGCGCCGAACGCGCGGCAAAGCTCTGCAAGTCGGTCGGCGCGCTGGATCACCACACACCAGCCGCCGGGGCGGAGCGCCCGCAGGCAGGCGTCGATCCAGCGCACCAGCGTCAGGCTCTCGACATGCGCCGCCTGAAGCTGTGGCTGCGGCGACGGCGTCCCGGCGCCCGCCGGCAGGAAGGGCGGGTTGGAGATGACGACATCGAACGGTCCGTCACCGGCGCTGGCCGGCAGCCCGCCGACGTCGCCGGTGACGATCGTGGCGCGTTCCGTCAATCCATTGGCCGCCACGTTGCGCCGCGCGATCGTAGCGAGGTCGGCCTGCGCCTCGAGCCCGACGGCGTGACAGGCCGGCGCGCGGGCGAGCACGCAGAGCATCGCCGCACCGCTGCCACAGCCCGCATCCAGCAGGCGCTCGGCGGCGTGGATCGGCGTCGCCGCGGCGAGCAGGACCGGGTCGATCGCGACACGGTAGCCGGCCAGCGGCTGGGCCAGCAGCACCCGTCCGTCGAGCAGGCGGTCGGCGCTCAGCTCAGCCATCGCGCGCCGCGGCCTCGAGAGCCCGGCGCGCCCGCGCGGCGTCCTCGGCCGCCACCATGACCCGACGCGGGATGGCGCCGATGCTGCCCTCGATGACACTGGTATAGGCATCGAGCACCACGCACGGGATCCGCTCGGCGGCGAGGACCGCCTCGATCCAGGAGAGGTAGACGAGGTCATTGCTGCGGACCAGCTCGTGCACCGTTCAGGCTCGCCCTCCAAGGTGTGCGACATGGCGCGGTTTGCCAGAAGCGCGAGCCGCGTGATAGCAGCACGGCGGGAGAGGCCGTCCGCCGGTGCCTCCCGTCAATAGGGAGAAACGGCTGTGCGTGCCGCGCCAGACAGCGTGCGGGAGGAGGAGCGGGCGGCGCGCGGCTTCGAGGAGGCGCGCGCGCTCGTCGCGGTGGAGCTCGGCGAGGTCAACCGGGTCATCCTCGACCGCATGCAGAGCCCGGTGGCGCTGATCCCGCAGCTCGCGCAGCACATCGTCGCTGCCGGCGGCAAGCGTGTCCGGCCGGTACTGACGCTGCTGTCCGCCAACCTCTGCGGCCACCGCGGGGGCCGGCAGATCGGTCTCGCCGCCGCGGTCGAGTTCATCCACACGGCAACGCTGCTGCACGACGACGTCGTCGACGACAGCGACCTGCGCCGCGGGCGGTCGACCGCCAACGCGCTGTGGGGCAACAAGGCGCCGGTGCTGGTCGGCGACTTCCTGTTCAGCCGCGCCTTTCAGCTGATGGTCGCAGACGGCAGCTTGCGGGTGCTCGACGTGCTCGCCACCGCCTCGGCGGTGATCGCCGAGGGCGAGGTCATGCAGCTCGTGACCGCCAACGACACCGCCACCACCGAGCGCGCCTACCTCGACATGATCGAGGCCAAGACGGCCGCGTTGTTCCGCGCGGCCTGCCAGGTGGGGGCGATCGTCGCCGATCGCCCCGCGGAGGAAGAGCAGGCGCTCGCGGCCTATGGTGAGAGCCTCGGGGTCGCCTTCCAGCTCATCGACGACGCCCTCGACTACAGCGCGCAGCAGGCGCTGTTGGGCAAGTCGGTCGGCGACGATTTCCGCGAGGGCAAGGTCACGCTGCCGGTGCTGGTCGCGTTCGCTCGCGGTGACGAGACCGAGCGCGCCTTCTGGCGGCGCACCCTGGAGCGGCTGGAGCAGGAGCCGGGCGATCTCGACCATGCGCGCGCACTGCTCGAGCGGCATGGCGCGATCGCGGCGACGATCCGTCGCGCCGAGGAGTACGGCGCGGCCGCGCGGCGCGCGCTCGCCCCCTTCCCCGCCTCGCGCTACCGCCAAGCGTTGCTCGACATCGTTTCCTTCTGCATCGCCCGAGCTTATTAGGCGCCGCGTGGCCGCCGCGGGTCGAGCTCGGCCAGGGTCGGACTGGTCGCCGGCAGATTGACGAAGGCGTCGCGCTCGGCGACCGGCACGGGCGGGCGCCGGGTCATACGCCAGGCGATGAAGCCGGCGACGGTCGCGCTCACCACCGCAGCATAGACGAACGGCCCCGACGGGCCGACCAGGTCGAGCAGCGGTGCCGCGACCAGCGGGCCGACAGCGCTGCCGCTGGCCCAGGCGAACAGCGCCGAACTCGCGACCAGGACCATCTCCTCCGGGCGCGCGTGATCGCCGGCATGCGCCACGCAGATCCCATAGAACGACATGGAGAACGCCCCCCACAGGGCGAACAGACCCGTGAGCAGCAGAGGCTCGGTCGCGCCGATCGTGGCGATCGCCACCGAGATCAGGGCGACGCTGCCGACGCAGGCGACGATCACGTGGCGCCGGTCGATGCGGTCCGACAGCCAGCCGAGCGGCCACTGGACGAGCAGGCTCCCGATCTGCATCGCCGCGAGCAGCACGACGACGAGGCTCACCGGGACATCCAGCCGCGCCGCCCAGACGGGCACGAGGCTCGGGACAGCCGAATTGATCAGACCGGCGCCGAGGCAACCCACCACGGCCGCCGGCGCGATCCGCCACATCGCCCCTAGGTGCAGCCCGACCAGCCGTGGCGGCGGTGGTTCCGGCGCCCGCGTCAGCGCCACGGGGATCAGGGCCAGCGAGAACACGCCGCTCGCTACCGTGAACAACGTCCCGCCGGCGAACCAGCCGATGCCGAGCAGGACCTGGCCGACCACGGTCGAGAGCTTGTTGAGCACGAGGTAGACCGCGAGCACCCGGCCGCGCGACACGTCGGCCGTGGCGGCCGAGAGCCAGCCCTCGACGGTGCTGAACAGGCCGGCCAGCGCGAAGCCGGTGGCGAAACGCAGCCCGATCCACACCCATGGCGCCGCTGTGGCGAGGAACAGCAGCGTGGTCGCGGCCGAGAGCGCGGCGAGCGCGGCGAAGGCGCGGATATGGCCGACCGCACGGACGAGCCGTGCCGCGCGCAGGCAGCCGAGCAGGAATCCCGCGCCGTAGGCGGTGGCGACCAGACCGACCACGGTTCCACTCTGCCCGGCGGCGGCCAGCTCGACCGGCAGCAGCAGCCCGATCAGGCCGTTCGCCACCTGCAGCAGCGAGGCGGCGGCAACGACCGCGGCGACGGCCAGATAGGGTTGCAGCATGGCGCGGCCCGAAACCGCAGCGGACCATGCCCGGCTTGACACAGGCCGGCAAGCGCGGGCCGATCCGGCTCGTCATCCGCAGGCGGGATTCGCGCGGACCTCCTGTGTACATCAGGGAGAGCCCGCCATGCGCGTCTTCGCCAGCCTGTGCTTGAGCCTCGGGCTCCCCCTGCCCGCTCTGGCGCAGGACGGCACTCCGGCGCCTCCGGACGCGCGCGTCTACTTCGTCATGCCGGCCGACGGGATGCGCGTCGGCAGCCCGGTGACGGTCTGCTTCGGCCTGGTCGGGATGGGCGTGTCCCCCGCAGGTGTGGAGAATCAGAACACCGGCCACCATCACCTGCTGATCGACGTGGCCGAGCTGCCGCCCGGCGCGCGGACACTGCAGCTCGTCCTCGGCGACCACGACCACGTGCCGCACGACCCGCCCATAGTCTCGGAGCGGATCACGATCACCGTGGATTGAGAGGCGGCGGCGACCTTGCGCCACGGCCGGCGCGTCCCTATAGGAGGGGCGCCGTCGGAGTGTAGCTCAGCCTGGTAGAGCACAGCGTTCGGGACGCTGGGGTCGCGTGTTCAAATCACGCCACTCCGACCATCGCGCCAGCGTCATCACCGATCCGCACCGCGCGCAGCGGGTGTTGCCTGTGCGCGCCACGGTCATTGTGTCGGTACAGCGGACTGTCGACGGGTTGTGGCCGGTGGAATGCCGGCCCCGATCTGCATGCTCGGTCGGGCGCGCGCTCGGACATCGAGATCGTTCGAGAGACTGCCGGGCGTCGCCCAGCCCGACCCGTAGTCCGGCGACGGCACCGCGTCGCCCACCGCCCTTCCGTCGAGCGCGGCGAGCGGAACGCCGAACGGCGCGCGGTGCGCGTCGAACCAGTCGCGGCGATAGACCTCGAGCGTGAAGGCGTCGGTCGGATCGCCCGCTTGCTCGTTGAGCTCATCGACGAGGACGACGAGAGCCTCCGCGTCCGCCTGGCCGAGCGCCGGGACGCGAAGGCTCGCCATCGGCTCAGCTGTAGCGGTAGGGCGGCCCTGCCTTTTGCATCGTCTCGGCATACTCCTTGAGGATCTTCACGATCCGCGCGGCGCGTTCGCTGCGCTGGGCGATCTCGTC
>CALKJU010000103.1 GCA_937995535.1 uncultured Alphaproteobacteria bacterium | reverse complement strand
GTGACCGGCAGGAAGCCCTGCAGGTAGAGCTGCTGGTCGAGGGTGACGGTGATCCAGCCGCCCTCCAGGCCGTCGATCGTCGCCGGCGCCAGATCGATCCCGCCAACGATCACCTCGCCCGGCTTCTTGCCCGCGGCCTCGAGCGCGCGCGGCATCTGCGAGGTCACCCCGCCATGCTGCGTGCCCATCGCCTTGAGGTCCGGATTGCGCTCGAGGTAGGCGGTGAGGATCGGCACGGCGAGCGAGCTGTCGCTGTTCACCTCGGCCGAGATCTCGATGTAGTCGACGCTGAGCCCGGCGTCCTCGAGAGCCTCCTTGAGGCCGCGGTCGGACTGGCCACGCTCGGCCTCGGCGAGCAGGCCGTAGACGAGCGCCTTGTCGCCCGGCTTGAGGTTGCCGACCTCGACCATCTTCTTGCCGGTCAGCCAGCCGCCGGCATAGAGCTCGACCCCGGCATAGCCGAAGCCCTCGGCCTGATACTTCGCGAACAGCTCGCTCAAGGGGG
This sequence comes from uncultured Alphaproteobacteria bacterium, assembly GCA_937995535.1. Lineage (GTDB taxonomy): Bacteria > Pseudomonadota > Alphaproteobacteria > Geminicoccales > Geminicoccaceae > CALKJU01. Next base: position 17,283 of record CALKJU010000103.1, on the reverse strand, counting down.
CGTTGCCGCTGGTGACGACGATGCCGTCCGCGCGCGCCTGGGCGACGAGGTCGGCGAAGGCATCGTTGCCGGGATGGCCCATGATGCCGATGCAGGTCGGCCGCGCGGCCATCGCCTCGCGGAACTGGTCGAGCATCTTCTCCGGCGCCCAGGCGGAGAACTGCTCGATCAGGGTGACCCCGAAGGCCTTGGCGGCGTCGGCCGCGCCGGTCTGCCGCGCCCAGGTGGCTCCGTCGCCCGGATTGCCGCCCATCTGCATGTACATGGTGATGCCCTCGCCGAGCGGCCCGTCGGTCGACTGGGCATGCGCCTGGGCGGCCAGCAGCAGTGCCGCGCTGGCGAGCAGAACCTTCCGGATCATCACGACCTCTCCCTGGTTGTCGGGGCGGCACGCACGGCCTCGCCCCCGTTGCTGACACTGCGGTCCCGCCTTGGCAGGACGTGCGCGAGCCGGCGGCGCATCTCGGCCACCCGGCCGGGCTGCTCGATGCCGAGGTGGAACAGCACCGCGCCCAGGAAGACGATCCCGACCACGGCCCGGACCCAGAAGCCCTGCACGCCGGTGGCGACCAGACCGGCCTCGATCATCACGATGATGAAGGCGCCGACGAAGGAGCCGACGACCGAGCCCTGGCCGCCGAAGATCGAGGTCCCGCCGATGAACACGGCGGCCAGCGCGGTGAGCAGGTAGCCCTGCCCCTGGGTGTTGAAGAAGTTCTTGTTCTCGAGGGTGAGGATGATGGCGGCCAGCGCGCCGAGCAGGCCCATCAGCGTGAACAGCTTGATCTTTTCGGCCTCGACCTGGATGCCGACGACCCGGGCCACGGCGTTGCTGTCACCGATGAACAGGATGTGCTCGCCGAACCGGTGCCGGTTGAGGAGCAGCCAGACAAGCACGGTCAGCCCCAGCGCCCACAGGAACTGCACCGGGAAGCTGCCGAGATCGCCGGCGAAGATGGTGTGCACCCAGCTCTGGTCGACGGTCCGCAGGGAGTAGCTGGTGCCGCCAGAGATGCCGGTCGTCACGCCGCTCCAGAAGAACTGCGTGCCGAGCGTGGCGATGATCGAGGGAATGCCGACCACCGCGATCAGCACCCCGTTGACGAACCCGACCAGCGCCCCGCCGAGCAGCGCCAGCGGGATGCCGAGCCACGGCATGTCCAGGTCCTTGATGCACATCGCCAGCAGATAGCCGGAGAAGGCGATGACGCTCGGGAAGCTGAGGTCGATCTCGCCGGCGGCGACGACGAGCGTCAGGCCCAGCGCGAGCAGCAGGACCGGCGGCACGGTGGTCAGGAAGGAGAGATAGATGCGGTGGCCGAGGAACACCTGCGGCGCCGCGATCATGAACAGCGCGATCAGCCCGATCAGCACGGCGATGATCGGCAGACCCTCGACGGCGGCGAGACCCTTGCGGTGGCGCCGCTCAGCCATCGCTGTGCTCGCGGCGGTCCTGCAGCTCGATCAGGAACCGGGTCAGCTCGGCGACGCTCATCTCGCCGCGGCCGAGCTCGGCCACGACCCGGCCGCGGTCGAGGATAACGAGCCGATCGGCGACCTCGTGGACATGGGCGAGATTGTGCTCGATGTACACGCAGGCCCGGCCGCGCGCCTTGATGCCGAGCACGAAGTCGAGGACCTTGCGGACTTCCTTGATGGCCAGGGCGGCGGTCGGCTCGTCGAGCACGATCAGGTCCTTCTCGAAATGCATCGCACGGCCGATGGCGACCCCCTGGCGCTCGCCGCCGGAGAGCAGCGCCACCGGGCTGTCGGCGTCGATCCCCGCGCCGCGAAAGCCGATCTGCTCCTTGAGCACCTGGTTGGCGATCCGCCGCTCGGCGGCGACGTCGATGAAGCCCCAGCGATTGGTGATCTGCCGGCCGACGAACAAATTGCGCCAGAGCGGCTGCTTCTCGCCCAGCGACTTCTCCTGGTAGACCGTCTCGATGCCGAGGGCGTGCGCGCGGCGCACCGACCAGTCCTCGAAGCTCACCGCCTCGTCGCGGATGAACAGCCGGCCCTCGGTCGGGCGCAGCACGCCGGTCATGATCTTGATCAGCGTCGACTTGCCGGCGCCGTTGTCGCCGAGCAGGCCGACGATCTCGTTGCGGCCGACGCGGAAGGTGACGTCGTCGAGGGCCACGACCTTGCCGAAGGCCATGCGGATGCCCTCCATCCGCACGGCGTGGACGTGCCCTGCCCGCTGCATCGCCACCCGCCGTCCGCCTCCCACCCGACGCCGCCGCACCTTAGGTGCCGCCGCGCGCCCGGCGCAAGGCGAGGCGTCCTACCCCTCCGGCAGCACCGCCGTGGCCTCGATCTCGACCAGGGCCTCGGGCTCGACCAGCGCGGTGACGGCGACGAGCGCCATGGCGGGGAAATGGCGGCCCATGACCTCGCGGTAGACGCCGCCCAGCTCGCGCAAGGAGGCGCGATAGGCGGCGATGTCGGTGACGTACCAGGTGAGCCGGACGAGATGCTCGGGGCCGGCACCGCCCTCGGCCAGGACGGCGCGGATGTTGCGCAGCGCCTGGGCGGTCTGGCCGACCAGATCGGCGGCGGGGAAACGACCCCGCTCGTCCCAACCGATCTGGCCGCCGGTGACGACCAGCCGGCCTCTGGCCTCGATGCCGTTGGCGTAGCCCTTCGGCTCGGGCCAGCCCGGCGGCTGCAGGCGGCGGTGGACCGTCACGTGGCCGCGTCCTGGGCCATGGCGCGGAGCCGGTAGCGCTGCAGCTTGCCGGTCTGCGTCTTCGGCAGGCTCGTCACGAACTCGATCGCGCGGGGATATTTGTAGGGCGCGATCGTGGCCTTGACGTGCTCCTGGAGATGGCGGGCGAGTTCCGGATCGGCGGCAAACCCCTGGCGCAGCACGACAAAGGCCTTGACGATCTGGCCGCGCTCCGGGTCCGGGGCGCCGACCACACCGCACTCGAGCACGGCCGGGTGGCGCAGCAGCGCTTCCTCGACCTCCGGTCCGGCAATGTTGTAGCCGGCCGAGATGATCATGTCGTCGGAGCGGGCCTGGTAGCGGAAATAGCCGTCGGGCTCGCGGACATAGGTGTCGCCGGTCAGGTTCCAGCCGTCGCGGACGTATTGCGTCTGGCGCGGATCGGCGAGGTAGCGGCAGCCGGTCGGGCCGCGCACCGCGAGCCGTCCGGCCGTGCCATCGGGCAGGGTGCGCATCCGGTCGTCGACGATCCGCGCCTCGTAGCCCGGCACGACCTTGCCCGTGTAGCCGGGGCGCATCTCCTCCTCGGTGGCGGAGATGAAGATGTGCAGCATCTCGGTGGCGCCGATGCCGTCGATGATGCGGATCCCGGTGCGCTCGCGCCACGCCTCCCAGGTCGCCGCCGGCAGCGCCTCGCCGGCCGAGACGCATTTGCGCAAGGCCGACAGGTCGCGCCCGTCGAGCTTGGCGAGCATCGCGCGATAGGCGGTGGGCGCGGTGAAGAGCACGCTCGCCCGCTCGTGCTCGATGGCGTCGAGCAGGCGCTCCGGCGGGGCACTCTCGAGCAGGAGTGCCGCGGCGCCGATGCGCAGCGGGAACAGCAGCAGGCCGCCGAGGCCGAAGGTGAAGGCGAGCGGCGGGCTGCCGGTGAACAGGTCGGACGGGGCCGCCTTGAGGATCGAGCGCGGAAAGGCGTCGCAGATCGCCAGCACGTCGCGATGGAAGTGCATGGTGCCCTTGGGCTCGCCCGTGGTGCCCGAGGTGAAGGCGATGAGCGCCACGTCCTCGGCCGCGGTATCGAGGGCCACGGGCGCATCGCTGCGCCGCCGGGCCAGCAGCTCGAGCCCGCTGTCGCCCGTGTCGCCCCAGTAGATGATACGCTCGAGCACCGCGGCAGCGGTGGCGCAGGTCTCCAGCTCGGCACCCAGACGCGCATCGCACAAGGCAAGCCCGACCCGCGCCTTGTCGACGATCTTGTGCAGCTCGCCGGCACGCAGCATCGGCATCGTCGTGACCGCGATGCCGCCCGCCTTGAGCACGGCGAACCAGCAGGCAGCCAGCATCGGGCCGTTGTAGCCGCGCAGCAGCACGCGGTTGCCGGGCACGAGACCGAGATCGTGGACCAACACGTTGGCGATGCGGTTGGCCCGCTCGAGCAGTTCGGCATAGGACCAGCGCATCCCGCCGCCGAGCAGGCAGGGCCGCGGGCCGTGCCCCCGCTCGACCATCCGGTCGAGCAGCTCCACGGCGGCGTTCAGCCGCTCTGGGTAGTGCAGCTCGGGCAGGGTGAAGACGAGGTCCGGCCACTGCGCGCGCGGGGGCAGGTTGTCGCGCGCGAAACTGTCGAGATGGGCGCTCACCGCCATCGCCCCGTTCCCTTCGGCCACCGGTGCGATCCTAGGCGACGGGCGCGGGCGTTCAACGCCCGCGCATCGCTAGCGGCAGAGATCGCGGACGCGCCAGCCGATGACCGTCTCGCCGCGCGCGTCGCGGACCTCGTCGCTGCGGTGGCACTGGTCGTTGATCGGCTCGCCGGGGACGCGGATGAAGCGCGGATTGCCGTCGCCCGGCATCGGCCGCAGGCCGGCGACCAGCGGCTCGTAGCGCAGCGGGTAGATGCTGCTGCTCTGGATGATGCACTCGGTGCGCCGGCCGGACGGGTCCTCCATGCGCACGCCGACGAGGTTCGGCTCGATCCGGTAGACCCGCGTGATCACCACCGGCTGCAGCGACGGCACGGCGGCGCAGGCGTCGACCGACTCGAGCAACCCCGGCAGCATCGCCGTCCAGTCGTTCTCGAGCGGCGGCAGCGTCTCCGGCGGCGTCTCGACCCGCTCGCCGGGCACGATCGCCCGGACGGCAGGCGCGCTCGGCTCGGCCACCAGCTCGGCCGGCGCCGGCGGTGCGGCAGCCGGGGCGCGCAGGTCGACGCCCTCGAGCAGCGTGCCGGCGACCCAGCCCTGCTCGCCGTCGCCGAGCTCCACCCGGTACCAGGCGCGCCCGTCGACGACGCTCGATTCGGTGACGGTGACGATGTCGCCGGGCAGGAGCTTGCCGATCACGCCGCCGGTGGCGGTGCTCGGCCGGCTGCGCAGGTTCACGCGCGTGCTCGCCGCGACCCGGGCCTCGCTGCCGGGCTCGAGCAGAACCGCTTCCTCGGCCTGGACGACGGGCGACGTTGTCGTGAGCAGCGCCGCGAGCCAAGCCGCCCCGGCCACAGCGGCACAACGCATGCAGCAACCTCCGCGAATGGCCGCGACCTATAGCCATCCGCTCGCGCACCGCAACCGACACCTGCGCTTCAACGCGGCGGAAGCGACTTGAGGTACGCCACGATGGCGGCCAGGTCGTCGGGCGGCAGGCGGCTGGTTCCGTTGGCGACGATCTTGCCCATCTCGCCGCCGACGAAATCGCCGTTGGGCAGCATGCCGAGGGTCAGGACAGTGCGGTAATCGCCCTCGCTCCAGCGCCCGAGACCGCGCTCCGGGTCGGTGGTGATGTTCGGAACCTTGCCGGTCGGCCCACCGAGGTCGCCGCCGGCGAAGGCGCGGCTCTCGTCGAGTACGCCCAGGCTGTTGCGCGGTGTGTGGCACTCGCCGCAATGCCCCGGACCGAGGACGAGATAGGCGCCGCGGTTCCACACCGCATCCCGGGCCGGGTCTGGTACGAACCGCTCCGCGGTGAAGAAGAGCGCCTGCCAGAGGCGGATGCCCCAGCGCTGGTTGTAGGGGAAGCCCAACTCGTGCGGCGGCGTGGTCCGGCGGACGGGTTCGACCGTGTCGAGATAGGCCTTCAACGCGACGAGATCCTCGTCGGTCATCCGGGTGTAGGAGGTGTACGGGAAGGACGGATAGTAAGGGCTCCCGTCCGGGGCCCGGCCGTCGCGCATCGCGCGGATGAAATCGGCCTCGGTCCAGCGGCCGAGCCCGGTCTCCGGATCGGGCGTGATGTTCGGCGGATGAAAGGTACCGAACGGCGTGCGCAGCGGCTCGCCGCCGGCCAGCGGCGGCCCGTCCTTGGCCGTGTGGCAGTTGGTGCAGCCGCCGATCGCAAAGACCAGCTCACCCCTGGCGAGCAGCTCGGCATCGACGGCGCCCGCGGCGGGGGCCGCGAGCGCGCCGATCAGCAGCAGCGCCGCGAGGCGCACGCCGCCGTCACATCTTCTTGTAGGACTGCTCCTCCGGCTTGCGGAACGTTGTGTGGCACCCGCCGCAGCCTTCACGGCCGAGCGTCGCGAACGCCTGGGTCGCCGCAGCCTCGTCGCCGCTCTGCGCGGCCGCCTCCAGGGCCACCGCGAGTTCGGCCATGGTCTTGGCCTTGGCCTCGAACTCGGCGGGCTTCTCCCAGATCGCCGGCATGGCGTCGGTCTTGCCCTCGCCGGTCCCGGCCGGGAACCAGCTCGGGATCAGTGGCGCCTTCTCGGCGAGATAGCGGGCACCCGCCTTGACGTCGTCAAGGGAGCCGCCGCTCTTGTCGACCAGCACCGCCTTGAAGGTGCCCATCCGCTGGCCGAGGCCCTTCATCTCCTCCTGCCGGGTGGCGATGATGTCCTGCGCCACGGCGCTGCCGACGATGCCCGCCACCGCGAGCCCGAGGGCCACCGACCAAGCCGTCCGACCCATGCGCGTCACTCCCCTGGCTGGATGTCCGTTGCGACCAACAGCGGCCTTCGGCAGCCTATTCCTTGGCAGTGGAAAAAGACTAGACCGAAGGAGAGATGAGCCCGCGCGCGTGACGCCATCGTGACCGGAGTGCGGCGTTGCCCCGACCCATGACCGTGGAGGGCGTGCTGTTCGACAAGGACGGCACGCTGGTCGATTTCCACCGCACCTGGGTCCCGGCCTATCTCGGGCTCGCCGAGGATCTGGCGCGCATCGCCGGGCGACCGGAACTTGGCGGCGAGCTGCTGCGCGGCCTGGGGTTCGACGTGGCGCGCGGCAGCTTCGCCGAGGACAGCCCGCTCCTCTGGTCGACCAACGGGATGATCGCCGCCGCGCTGGCCCGCGCCCCTGAGGTCGCCGGAATCGACGTGCACGGCCTCGTCGAAACGCATTTTCGTGACCTCGAGCGCTACCCGCCGCAGCCCGTGGGCGATCTGCCCGTCCTGTTCGACCGGCTCCGCGAGCACGGTCTGCGCCTCGGGCTGGCGACGATGGACTCGACCCTCCAGGCGGAACGCACCGCGGCGCTCCTGGGCATCACGGACCGCCTCGACTTCGTCGTCGGCAGCGACGCCGGCCACGGGGTGAAGCCGGAGCCGGGCATGGCCCTGGCGTTCTGCGCCGCCTGCGGGCTGGCCCCGGAACGGGTGGTGATGGTCGGCGACACGCTGGCCGACCTGGAGATGGGCCGGCGGGCTGGCTGCGGCCTCGTCGTGGCGGTGCTGACCGGTGGTGCTTCCGCCCGCGCGCTGGCACCGCATGCCGACCATGTGCTGCGCGACGTCGGCGAGCTGCCGGCACTGCTCGCGCTGGCCGGGTGAATCCCGGCCGCGCCGCCCGGTGGGACTGGTTTTGGCGCCCCGAGTTGGCTAAGGACGCCGCGATGAAGAAGGCTCGGTGCCGGCAATGACATCCCGCCCGAAGGTGGCCGAAGCGAGCGGGGCGCGGTGGGGCGGACCCGGGGGCGCGATCGGCCGCGCGCTCGCCGTCATCCTCGTGCTGCTGCTCGGCGCATGCGCCTCGAGCGCGACGGACGAGGACACGTTCGTCGAGCGCAGCGTCGAGGAGCTGTACAACGAGGCGCAGGACCAGATGGCGGCGGGACGGTTCCGCGCGGCGGCGGTAGCGTTCGAGGAGGTCGACCGCCAGCATCCCTACTCGCAGTGGGCGGTGCGCGCCCAGATGATGGCCGCCTATGCCTACTACATGGCGAACCAGTACGACGAGGCGGTCGCCGCGGCGGAGCGCTTCATCGAGCTGCATCCGGGGCACCCGGACGTGCCTTACGCCTATTACGTGGTCGCGGTCAGCCAGTACGAGCAGATCTCGGACGTCGGACGCGACCAGGAGGCGACCCGCAAGGCGCTCGACGCGCTGACCGAGCTGGTCCGGCGCTTCCCGGACAGCCCCTACGCCCGCGACGCGCAGCTCAAGATCGACCTCGCCCGCGACCATCTCGCCGGCAAGGAGATGGAGATCGGCCGCTTCTACCTGAAGCGGCAGGCTTATGTGGCGGCGATCAACCGCTTCCGCACGGTGGTCGAGACCTACCAGACGACGACCCATGTGCCGGAGGCGCTGCATCGCCTGGTGGAGGCCTACCTCGCACTGGGTGTGCGCGAGGAGGCGCAACGCGCCGCTGCCGTGCTGGGCTACAACTATCCGGGCAACGTCTGGTACGAGCGGAGCTACGCCCTACTCGAGGAGCAGCAGCTCGAGCCGCTCACCGCCCAGAAGTCGTGGGTCAGTCGGCTGTTCTGAAGCGCGCGGGCCGGCCTCACTTGCTCGAGCATCTGGCCATTCGCGACATCGTGCTGATCGATCGCCTGGAGCTGGGCTTCGAGCCGGGCCTCTCGGCGCTGACCGGCGAGACGGGGGCAGGCAAGTCGATCATCCTCGACGCGTTGAGCCTCGCGCTCGGCGCGCGCGGCGACCGCGGCCTCGTCCGGACGGGTGCCGGGCAGGGCAGCGTGACGGCGGTGTTCTCGCTGAACGATCCGGCGCATCCGGCACGCGCCCGGCTCGCCGAGCAGGGTCTCGAAGTGACCGATGAGCTGGTGCTGCGCCGAGTGCTCGGCGCCGACGGGCGCAGTCGCGCCTTCGTCAACGACCAGCCGGTCGGCACGACCCTGCTCCGCGAGCTCGGCGAGGCGCTGGTCGAGATCCACGGCCAGATGGAGCAGCAGGGCCTGCTGGCGACGACGACCCACCGCGCGCTGCTCGACGCGTTCGGCGGGCACGCGGAGCTGACCGACGCGCTGCGCGCTGCCCACGATGCACGCGAGGCAGCGCAGGCCACGGCCGCGACGCTGCGTGCCGACCTCGAGCGTGCCGCGCGCGAGCTCGACTATCTGCGACACCGCGAGCGCGAGCTGGCCGATCTGGCCGCCGACCCTGGCGAGGAGGAGGAGCTGGCGCGGCGGCGGGCGCGGCTGCAGCAGAAAGGGCGCCTCGGCGAGACGCTGGCCGAGGCGCTGACCGCGGTCGGCGGGGCGGTCGAGCGCCTCGCCGCCGCGCAGCGCCGGATCGGCCGGGCGGGGACGCTGGACTCGGCGCTCCTCGATCCCGTGGCGGCGGCCGTCGAGCGGGCGGCGGTCGAGGCCGCGGAGGCGGAGGCGGCGATCGAGGCCGCGGCGCGCACGCTGGACGACGACGGCGGGAGCCTCGAGGCGGTCGAGGAGCGGCTGTTCGCGCTGCGCGCCGCCGCGCGCAAGCACCGCGTCGCCTGCGACGAGCTGCCGACGCTGCTCGAACAGACCCGAGCCGAACTGGCCGCGATCGACACTGCGAGCGACCGGCTGCGCGCCGCCGAGAGCGCCGTCGCCGCCGCCGAGGCGGCCTATGGCGCGGCGGCGGCGCGCCTGTCCGCGGCGCGCGCCGCGGCGGCGCTCCGCCTCGCGGACGCGGTGATGGGCGAGCTGCCGCCCCTGCGGCTGGAGAAGGCGCGTTTTCGCGTCATGCTCGAGCCCCTGCCGCCCGAGGAAGCCGGCCCACACGGCGCAGAGCGGGTCCAGTTCGAGATCGCGACCAACCCCGGCCAGCCCTTCGGCGCGCTCGCCCGGCTCGCCTCGGGCGGCGAGCTGTCGCGGCTGATGCTCGCCCTCAAGGTCGTGCTGGCTGGGATCGACGGCCCGCCGACCCTGATCTTCGACGAGGTCGACGCCGGCATCGGCGGGGCCACGGCCGACGCGGTCGGCGAGCGCCTCGCACGGCTGGGTGAGGGCCGTCAGGTGCTGGTCGTCACCCACGCGCCGCAGGTCGCGGCCCGTGCCCGGCACCATCTCCGTGTCGTCAAGACGGATGGCGAGCGCACCACGCGGATCGCCGTCGACCGGCTCGACAGCGCAGGGCGGCGCGAGGAAATCGCGCGGATGCTGGCCGGCGCTGCGATCACACCGGCGGCCAGGGAGGCCGCGCGTAGCCTGATCCGCGCCGCGCGATGAGCGGCGCCGCGCCGGCGACCCGCGATCTGCCGCCGGACCAGCTGAGCCGCGAGCAGGCGGCTGCGGAGCTGGCTTGGCTGGCCGCCGAGATCGCCCGCCACGACCGCCTCTACTACCAGCACGACGCCCCGGAGATCGACGATTCCGTCTATGACGCGCTGCGGCGGCGCAACGCCGAGCTGGAGCGGCGCTTTCCCGACCTGATCCGCCCCGACAGCCCGAGCCACCGGGTCGGTGCGCCGCCGGTCGAGGCATTCGGCAAGGTCACGCATGCCGTGCCGATGCTGTCGCTGGACAACGCCATGGAGGACGGCGAGGTCGTCGAGTTCGTGGCGCGAATCCGGCGCTTTCTCGGCCTCGGCGGTGACACGCCGCTGACCTTCGTCGCGGAGCCGAAGATCGACGGCCTGTCGTGCGCCCTGCGCTACGAGCACGGCCTGCTCATGCGCGGGGCGACGCGTGGCGACGGTACCGTCGGCGAGGACGTGACCGCCAACGTGCGCACCGTGCGCGACATCCCGCAACGCCTCGTGGGCGATCCGCCGCCGCTCCTCGAGGTGCGCGGCGAGGTGTACATCGAGCGGGCCGAATTCGCCGCGTTCAACGCCGAGCGCGAGCTCGCCGGCGAGCCGACGTTCATGAACCCGCGCAACCTCGCCGCCGGCTCGCTGCGCCAGCTCGACAGCTCGATCACGGCGCGACGGCCGCTGCGCTTCTTCGCCTACGCCTGGGGTGAGGCCGATCCGCCGATCGAGGGCAGCCATCACGGCTTCCTCGACCGGCTCCGCGCCCTGGGGCTGCCGGTCAACCCGCTGGTCGAGCTGGTCCAGGGCACCGACGCGCTCCTCGCCTACCACCGCCGGCTGGGCGAACTGCGCCCGAACCTGCCCTATGACATCGACGGCGTGGTCTACAAGGTCGACTCGATCGACCTGCAGCGCCGCCTGGGCTTCGTCGGGCGCGCCCCACGCTGGGCCGTCGCGCACAAGTTCCCGGCGCAGCAGGCGGAGACGGTCGTCGAGCGGATCACCGTCCAGGTCGGGCGCACCGGGGCGATGACACCGGTCGCCGAGCTCCGCCCGGTGACGGTCGGCGGCGTCACGGTCAGCCGTGCCACGCTGCACAATCAGGACTACATCGAGCAGAAGGACATCCGCGAGGGTGACACGGTGATCATCCAGCGCGCCGGCGACGTCATCCCGCAGGTCGTCGGGGTGGTGATCGCCAAGCGGCCGCCTGACGCCCGCCCGTTTCGATTCCCCGAGGTCTGTCCTGAATGCGGCAGTGCCGCGGTCCGTCCACCCGGCGAGGCGATCCGCCGCTGCACGGGCGGCCTGGTCTGCCCGGCGCAACTCGCCGAGAGGCTCCGCCACGCCGTGTCGCGCGGCGCCTTCGACATCGAGGGTCTCGGCCGCAAGCAGGTGCCGCAGCTCCTCGCCGCGGGCCTGATCCACGGCCTCGCCGACCTGTTCCGCCTGCCGCGCGATCCCGAGCGCCTGGCACGGCTCGCGGAGCTGGACGGCTGGGGCGCGCGCAAGGTGCAGAACCTCGTGGCGGCGATCGAGGCACGCCGCGAGATCCCGCTCGACCGGCTGATCTACGCGCTCGGAATCCGCTTCACGGGCGAGGTCAATGCGCGGCTGCTGGCGCGACACTATCGCGACTACGGCACCTGGCGCGCGGCGATGGAGCGGCTCGCTGCTGGCGACCCCGAGGCCGCGGCCGAGCTCGACGCGATCGACGGTGTCGGCGGTGCGTTGATCGAAGCGCTGCGCGAGTTCTTCGCCGAGCCGCACAACCGCACCGCCCTGGACGCTCTGGCCGAGGAACTCCACATACGGTCCGTCGAAGCGCCATCCGCCGCGGCCGCCGCGCTGGCCGGTAAGACCATCGTGTTCACCGGCACGCTCCAGCGGATGACGCGGGCCGAGGCCAAGGCGCGCGCCGAGGCGCTCGGGGCCAAGGTGGCGGGCTCGGTGTCGCGCAGGACCGACCTCGTCGTCGCCGGCGCGGACGCCGGGAGCAAGCTGCGGACGGCGCAGGAGCTGGGGGTGACGGTGATCGACGAGGAGCGCTGGCTGGAGCTGGCGAGGAGCGCATGACCCGGCTCGCCATGCTCGGCCTCGGTTACGGGTTCCTCGTGCTCGGCGTGCTCGGCCTGTTCCTGCCGTTCCTGCAGGGCATCCTGTTCCTGCTGGTCGGGCTGCTGATCCTCGGCAAGCACGCCCCGTGGGCCGAACGGGCGCTGGCGCGCCTCAAGCGCACCCACCCGAAGGCCGCGGAGATGATCGAGCAGGCCGAGGCCATCGCCGAGCGCTGGATGGCGCGCACCGGGGAGCGCTTTCGCGGCTTGTGGCGGCGGCTCGGCGGACGCGGCTGAGAACGCGCCCGCTCTTCAACCCTCGCGGAATGCCGCGTCGCGCGTCCTGAGGATGCGATCGGTCAGGTAGGAGAGCACGGTCCGCGACCCGACCCCGATCTCCACGTCCACGGTCATGCCGGGCCCCAGATCCTGGCGGCCCGGCGCCGGCCCGAGATGGAGCCGCTCGGTCTCGACCGTGACGGCGTAGACCAGCACACCGGTGCGCGGCTCCGGCGAGGCATCCGCGGCCACCTTGGTGACGCGGCCCTCGAGGCTGCCATAGCGCAGATAGTCGTAGGCGCGGACCTTGACCCTGGCCGGCATGCCGACGCGGATCCGACCGATGTCCTCGTTCGCGACCCGCGCCTCGACGACCAGCGCGGCGTCGGCGGGGACCAGCTTCATCAGCGGATCGGTCGGGCCGACGGCCTGACCCGGGCCGCTCAGGGCCAGGGCGTCGACGATCCCGGCGACCGGGGCCCGGACCACCGTGTCGGCGAGCCGCGTCTCGATTCCGGCCAGCTCGTCGCGCAGCCGGTCGCGCTCGGCCGTGCTCGCCGCGAGCTCGCGCAAGAGCTCGCTGCGCCAGGAGGCGTCGAGCCCGGCGTGGCGCGTCTCGGCCTCGGCCAGCGCCGCCTCGGCCGCGGCGATCTGCGCCCGGCCCTTGGCCAGCGCCCCTTGCGCGTCGCCCAGCTCGCGTTGCGCCGCAACCAGCTTGAGGCGCGGGTAGAGACCGCGCTCGGCGAGCTCCTGGACGGCGCCGAGCTGCTCCTTGAGAAGCGCGAGATCGGCGCGGATCCGGCCGACCTCCGCCGTGGCGGTCTGCAACTCGCCGCGGCGGGCCTCGACCGCGCGGGCGAGCGCCTCGCGCTGGCTCGCCAGAGCCTCGGCGCGGGCCGCCATAAGTCGCGTCTGCGCCGCGACCAGATCGGGCCGCGCGCGGGCGACGGCGGGTGGCAGGACCGGCGCCGCTCGCCCCGCCGCCTCGGCCTCGAGCCGCGCGGTCTCGGCCGCCCGCGCCTGCCAGCGCCCGAGCAGCTCGGCGCGCTCGCTCTCCGCCACGGCCGGATCGAAGCTGACCAGCGGCTCGCCGGCGGCGACCCGCTGCCCGTCGCGGACATGGACCTGGAGCACGCGGCCGCCATGGGGATGGTTGATGACCTTGACCCGGCCGGCGGGCTCGACGCGCCCCTGCGCGACCACGACCTCGTCGACCTCGGCCCAGGCGAGCCACGCGCCGAGCGTGACCACGAGAGCGCACAGCCAAGCGATCAGCGCCCCGGCAAGGGGCGAGCGGGTGTCCTCGAGCAGCGCGTCGACGCCCGGCGGTGCCGTGGCCTCGGCGGCGAGCGGCGCCGGGCGGGTCATGACGCGACCTGCAGGTCGGGTCGCCGGGGCTCGCCGCGCAGCGCGGCGAGGACGTCGGCGGGCGGCCCCTGGGCCGCGATCCGGCCGTCCCGCAGCAGGAGCGCGCGGTCGCAGGCCTGCAGCAGAGTCAGGCGATGGGTCACGAGCACGATGCAGCGGCCGCTGCCGGCGCGGCGCAGATTGGCGACGAGCCGCGCCTCGCCGGCCGCATCCAGGGCACTGGTCGCCTCGTCGAGGACCAGAAGGCGCGGGTTGCGCACGACAGCGCGGGCCAGCGCCACGAGCTGGCGCTGGCCGGCCGACAGGCCGCTACCACGCTCGCCAAGCCGCGTGTCGTAGCCGTCGGGCAGCCGGGCGACGATCGGGTGCAGGCCGACGAAGCGCGCCGCGGCGACGATCCGGTCGCGGTCGGCCGGACCCGCGCCGAGCGCGATGTTGTCGGCGATCGTGCCCTCGAAGAGCTGGACCTCCTGCGGCACGACGCCGAGCCGGCGGCGCAGCTCGCTCGGCCGCAGCCGGCGCAGGTCGCGGCCATCGAGCAGCACCCGCCCCTCGTCCGGACGCTCCAGCCCGAGCAGGAGCTTGACGAGCGTGCTCTTGCCCGAGCCCGGCGGGCCGACAATTCCGAGGATGGTCCCCGGCGCGACGTCGAGGTCGAGCTCGCGCACCGCCCAGGGACGGTCGGGCGCATAGCGGAAGCTGACGCCCTCGAGGCGCAGATGGCCGCCGATCTCACCGGGGAGGGTGCCGCCCGCCTCGCCGGCCTCACCCAGCAGCGCGTCGAGGCGCCGATAGGCGTCGCGGGCCTGGACGAGCTGGCCCCAGGCGCCGAACAGCTGGCGGATCGGAGCCAGGGCGCGGGCGGCGAGGATGTTGGCGGCGACCAGCGCCCCCACCGAGAGTTCGCCGGCCACGACCAGTCGCGCGCCGACATAGATCAGGAGCAGCGCCGTGAGGTGCTGGACCGCCTGACCGACGCCGCCGACGAGGCTCGAGAGGCTGCCCAAACGCTGCCCGGCGAGCGCGCTGCGCTGCAGGCGCTGCTCGTAGCGCCGCTCGACCTCGGGTTCGAGGCCGAGCGCCTTGATGGTCAGCGCCTGCGTCACTGCCTCGTCGAGGCAGGCGGAGCGCGCCGCGTTGCTGCGGAAGCCCTCCTGGGCGAGGGCCGCCTCGCGGCGGTGGGCGACGAGCGAGAGCAGCGCGAACAGTGGCACGGCTGCCAGCGTCAGCCAGCCGAGCGGCGGGCTCAGCACCATCAGCACGGCCAGGAACAGGCCGACGAACAGGAGGTCGACGGTCAGGAGCGGCAGGCCGCCGGTCAGGAAGGCCCGCAGATGGTCGAGCTGACGCAGGCGTTCGCCGAGATGGGCGGCGCGCGCGCCCTCGAGGCTGCGGTAGGGGAGCTGCAGCACGTGGTGGACCACGGCGCCGCCGATCAGCGCGTCGAGCCGTGCGCCGGCATGCGCGGCGACGAGACCGCGCAGGGCGCGCAGCCCGGCCTCGAAGCCGAGCAGCGTCAGCATGCCGATCGCCAGCACGTCGAGCGTCGCCAGGGCGCCGTGCCCGATCACCTTGTTGTAGACGGTCATCATGAAGACGGGCGTGGCGAGGGCGAGCAGATTGAGCACCGTCGAGGCGACCCCGATCTCGACCAGGGGGCGGCGCAGGCGTGCCAGCAGCAGGCGGCGCAGCAGCGGTTCCGGGCGGCTCGTCGGCAGCGGCTCGAGGCGCAGCACGCGCAGCGCCAGCGCCGCCGCGTCGGCCGGCCGGCGGCGCGTGACGGCACCGCTCAGCGGGTCGGTCAGGTGCAGCAGCCCGGCCGCGCGCGCCGCGACCAGCCAGGCCTGGTCCGGACCGCGGCCGATCAGGAGGAAAGGCGTGGCGAGCCGGGCCAGCCGGCGCCGCGTCGCCGGCTCGAGCCGGACCACGAGCCCGAGGCGGGTGGCGAGGCGGCTGGCGGCGAGCGAGCGCCGCGCCATGCCGTCGACGGCGAGCGCCGCCGCCGCCTCGGCCCGCCCGATCGGCAGGTCGAGCAACGCGCACAGGCGCACCAGCCCCTCGACCAGGCGGTCGGCGCGATCCTCGGCGGTTGCGGGCGCGCTGGCGCGCACGGGCCCTCCATCCACTTGGCGAGGCCGGCGCCCGAGCCGGGCACCTGCCTCAACCTAAGCGATGGTTATTGCTCGATACAAGCGTCTTGGTTGAAAAGAGCTCAGTCGAGCGCGAACGCCAGGAACTTGAGATAGGCGCTCTCCGGCAGCCCCGGATGGAGCGGATGGTCGGGCCCGGCGCCGGCCTCGCGGAGGATCCGTCCACCGCGGCCGGCATCCTTGATCCCGTGCCAGGCCGCGTCACGAAACTCGGCCAGCGGCACGTTGTGCGAGCAGCAGGCGATGCACAGGAATCCCGGCTCGGCGACCACCGTCGCCGCGAGGCGGGCGAGCTTCGTGTAGCCCTTGAGGCCGGCGCCGAGATCCTTCCTGGCCTTCACGAAGGGTGGCGGGTCGGCGACGACGACGCCGAACCGTTCCTTGGCGGCGGTGAGCCGGTCGAGCTCGGCGAAGACCTCGCCGCGGCGCAGCTCGACGCGCTCGGCGACACCTTGCAGCGTGGCGCTGGCGCGCGCCTGCTCGAGCGCCGGCTCGCTGCTGTCGATGCCGAGCGCGCGGGTGGCCCCGCCGGCGAGCGCGGTCAGCGCGAAGCCGCCGGCGTGGCAGTAGAGGTCGAGCGCGGCCTCGCCCCGGGCGAGGCGCGCGGCGAAGGCGCGGTTCTCGCGTTGGTCGAAATACCAGCCGGTCTTCTGTCCGGCGATCGGGTCGACGACGAAGCGCAGCCCGTTCTCCTCGATCTCCAGCGGCGTGCGGACCTCGCCCTTGGCGATCCGCACGACGTCGTCGAGGCCTTCGAGCGCGCGCACCGGGGCGTCGCCGCGGACGACGATCGCGGACGGAGCCAGCTCGGCGTCGACGGCGGCGATCACGGGCTCGAGCATCCGTTCCCAGCCGGCGGTGTTGGGCTGGACGACGACGACCTCGCCCAGCCGGTCGACGACCAACCCCGGCAGGCCGTCGGCCTCGGCGTGGACCAGCCGATAGAACGGGCGGTCGAAGAGGCGCTCGCGCAGGGCCAGCGCGCGGCCGATCCGCCGCCGCACGAAGCGCTGGTCGATCGTCGCATCCTTGTTGCGGGTCAGCAGCCGCGCGGCGATCAGCGAGTGCGGGTTGAAGTGGGCGACGCCGAGGAGATGCGCGTTGGGCGCCATGATCCGCACCAGCGCGCCCGGCGCGAGCGCCCGCGCTGCCGCGTCCATCTCGATCTCGTTCGAGTAGATCCACGGGCTGCCGGCGCGGAAGCGGCGGTCGCGGCCGGGCAGGAGCTTGATCGAGGGATAGGTCATGCGGCTGGCTCGCCCGGCATGGTGGTGTGGTGGCGTGGATCCGATGTCGGGCGGCGCGTGGCAAGGGCCGCGTGGCGACGTTGGCACTTCGATCCCGGCGC
>CALKJU010000102.1 GCA_937995535.1 uncultured Alphaproteobacteria bacterium | reverse complement strand
CGCGGATCTGCCGCGCGGCTGGTTCGTGGCACCGACCGTGCTCGACCGGGTCGATCCGGCCTCGCCGATCGCGCGCGAGGAGGTGTTCGGGCCGGTTCTTGCGGTGAGCGCCTTCGACAGCGAGGAGGAGGCGCTGCGCCTTGCCAATGGCCTCGACTACGGGCTGGTCGCCGGCGTCTACACCCGCGACATCGGCCGTGCGCTGCGCCTCGCCCGCCGGCTCGAGGCGGGCAGCGTGTGGATCAACGGCTGGTATCTCGGCGGCCAGCAGGCCCCGACCGGCGGCATCAAGGCCAGCGGCATCGGCAAGGAGCGCGGCCTCCCGGGCGTGCGCAACTACCTGCACGCGAAAAACGTGGCGGTGCGGCTCTGATCACAACCCCAACTGCTGGCGGATCTCGGGGCGGAAGCGTTGCAGCATGTCGCGTGAGAACTGGCGGCGGAACTCGCGCGGGCCGACGCCGAAGCGGGCCTTGAAGGCGCGGCAGAACACCGAGGGCGAGCTGAAACCGGTCGCCTGGGCGATCTGCTGCACCGGCAGATCGCCATAGAAGAGCTGGTTGCGCGCCGCGTGCAGGCGGAGCTTGAGGTAGAAGCCGCGCGGCGACTCGGCGAAGCGGTCGCGGATCAGCCGCTCGAGCTGGCGCACCGAGACGCCGGCAGCAGCCGCCAGCGCCCGCGGCTCGAGCGGCGTCTCGAGATTCTCCTCCATCAGGCGCACCACCTTGCCGAGACGCGCGTCGAGGCGGCCGAAGGCCTGGTCCGGCTCGGTGCGCTGCGGCTCGGCGTCGCGGCGGATGCGGCCGTGGACGAAGCCGTCGGCGACCATCTGCGCCAGCGCCCGGCCGTGCTTGGTGGCGATCAGGTGGAGCATCAGGTCGAGCGCGGCGATCCCGCCGGCACAGGTCATGCGGTTGCGGTCGATGACGAAGAGCTGCTCGACGAGATCGATGTCCGGGTGCAGCTCGCGGAACATTTCGGCTGCCTCCCAGTGCACCGTGGCGCGGTGGCCGGTGAGCAGCCCGGCGGCGGCGAGTGCGAAGCTGCCCGTGTCGAGGGCGCCGAGAAGCGCACCGTGGCGCTCCAGGCGGCGCAGCCAGGCGAGCAGCTCGCGGGTCAGATGCTGGGTCGGGTGGTTGCCGGCGACGACCAGCAGGGTCGGCACGAAGCCGGCCTCGGCGATCGCGGCGTCGGCGGTCAGCGTCATGCCGTTGCCGGCGCGGACGGCAGCGCCGTCGACGGAGAGCAGGCTCACCCGGAACAGGCGCCGCGCGGCGTACTGGTTGGCGATGCGCAGCGCCTCCAGCGCCGGGACCAGCGCGTAGAGCGGGAACTCCGGTAGCAGCAAAAAGCCGATCTGCTCCGGCTGGTCGTGCACCGGCTGAGCCACGGACGCCATCCACCGGCCCTCGATAGGTTTCGTCTATTGTCAAAATCACGTCGTTCGGAGTCAAGCGCACTGCCGCCGGCGGCAGGATAGTCGGGTTGGACGCGGCAGGCGGGGTGCGGCAGGGCGATGGACAGGGAGCGTGCCAAGGCGAGGCTCGCCGGCTGCTACATCACCATCCCGACGATGTTCCGCGACCCGGACCTCGAGGTCGAGCCGGCGGCGATCGCGCGCCACGTGCGCTGGCTGATGGCGCGCGGGATCGACGAGCGCAACGGCACCTTCCTCGCCGGCGGTGCCGCCGGCGACTTCTCGACGATGACCTTCGACGAGCGGGTGCGGGTCGCGGCGACGGTCGTCGAGGCGGCCGAGGGTCGGGTGCCCGTGGCGATGGGCGCGCAGACGACGAGCACGCGCGAGCTGCGCCGTTTGGCGCGCGCCGCCGCCGAGCTCGGCTGCGAGTACGTGCAGGTCTCCTGTCCATTCTATTTTGCGCACACCGAGGAGGACTTCTACGAGTACGTGTGCGAGGCGGCCGATGCCGCCGACATCGGCATCATCCTCTACAACACCTTCTGGACCTCGGCCGGGGTGTCGTTCCGCCTGGTCGAGCGGCTGGTCGAGCGTGTGCCGGCCTTCGTCGGGCTGAAATGGGCCTGCCCGCGCACCGACGCCATGGAGTTCGAGGACGTCGTGGCGAGCTTCGCGAACGATCTCACGGTGATCGATAATCACCTGATGTTCGCGATGAGCGCCATGCTCGGCTCGCGCGCCTTCGAGGTACACCTCGCCAATTACTGGCCGGAATGGGGCGTGCGTCTGGTCGACCGCGTCGCCGCCGGCGACTATCCCGAGATCCAGCGGATGCTGGTCAAGGAGGCGATGCCCTTCTACAAGCTATGGGTCAGCATCGAGAAGTCCTACACCTCCGGCGACGGCTATCTCGACAAGCTGTGCATGGAGCTGGTCGGGCTGGACTCCAGCCGCTGCCGCCCGCCGACCCGCGACATCCGCCGGACCCATCGTGAGGCCTGCCGGCAGATGCTGCTGGCGACCGGCGTCCCGGGGGTGCTGCCGGCATGACCCGTGCGGCGCTGCTGGTGCTCGCTGCCGAGGACGATGTGGCGGTAAGCCTGCGCGCCATCGCTCCCGGTGAGCGGCTCCTGTACGAGACGGGAGAGGTCGTGGCGGTGGACGCGATCCCCTTCGCGCACAAGATCGCGCTGCGCCGGATCGCAACGGGTGCACCGGTGCGCAAGTTCGGCGTCCCGATCGGCCGGGCGACGGCCGACATCGCCCCCGGCGCTTTGGTCCACGTCCACAATATCGCCAGCGACTACATCAACAACGCGCTCGAGCATTTCGAGGACTGAGGATGGTCGACGGCACCGCGACGGGTTTCCTCCGCGCCGATGGCCGCAAGGGCATCCGCAACCATCTGCTCGTCGCCTACCTCGTCGAGTGCGCGCACCACGTCGCCCGCGCGATCGCCACACCGTTCGCCGAACAGGGTGTGCAGCTCATCGGCTTCTCCGGCTGCTACCCGAACACTTATGCACAGGACGTGATGGATGCACTGTGCACCCATCCGAACGTCGGGGGCGTGCTGCTGGTCTCGCTCGGCTGCGAGGAGTTCGATCGGAGCCGGCTCGTGCGTGCCGTCGCCGCCAGCGGCCGGCCGGTCGACGTGGCGGTCATCCAGAAGCTCGGCGGGACGCGCGAGACGATCACCGCCGGTCGCGAGCGCGTGCGGCGGATGCTCGATGAGGTGGCGGCGGTGCCGCGCGCGTCGGTGGGCCTCGCCGACCTCGTGATCGGGACCAAGTGTGGCGGCTCCGACGGGACCTCGGGGCTCAGCGCCAACCCGGCGATCGGCCGCGCCGCCGATCGGCTGATCGACGCCGGCGCGACGGTGATCTTCGAGGAGCTGGGCGAGCTCTTCGGCTGCGAACGGCACATGGCGGAGCGCGCCGCGAGCCCGGCATTGGCCGCCGAGATCCTCTCCGTCATGGCGAAGAGCGCCCGCTACTACGGGACGATGGAGCATGGCAGCTTCGGCGGCGGCAACATCAGCGGTGGGCTGAGCACGGTCGAGGAGAAGTCGATCGGTGCCTACACCAAGAGCGGCACCCGGCCGATCGTCGGGCTGCTGAAGCCCGCCACGCGCCCGCCGCGGCCCGGCCTCTACCTCATGGACATGGTCCCGGACGGCCCGGTCCGCTGGGGGTTCCCGAACATCAACGACACGACCGAGGTGGTCGAGATGATCGCCTGCGGCGCGCACCTCACCCTGTTCTCGACGGGCCGCGGCTCGGTCGTCGGCTCGGCCATCGCACCGGTGATCAAGGTCTGCGCCAATCCCGAGACCTACCGCCGGATGCAGGGCGACATGGACGTCGACGCCGGCCGCCTGCTGGAAGGACGCGGCACCCTCGACGAGGTGGCGGACGAGATCGTGCGCGCCATCGCCGCCACGGCGGCCGGCACGCCGACCGCCTCGGAAGCCCTCGGCCATCAGGAGTTCGTGCTCGGCTACAAGCATTTCGCGCCGGCGGGCCCGGCCTGTTTTCCGGCCTGACGGCGTCCACAGGGGGGAAGGAGACCGGCAGATGGGCAAGCAAAGCTTTCTCGCGTTGACGCGGCGCGCCGTGCTGGCCGCGGCGGCGACGCTCGTGACGACCGGGGCCATGGCCCTGGACAAGGTCACACTGCGCACGAACTGGCTGTTCTACGGCAGCCACTCGATCTTCTTCCTCGGGATCGACAGGGGCTTCTACGAGGACGAGGGGATCGACCTCGTCGTCAAGCAGGGTAACGGCAGCAGCAATGCCGTCCGCCTCGTCGCCAACGGCGACAGCGACTTCGCCTACGCCTCGGCGATCACCATGCTCAACCTCGCAGCGCAAGGCGCCCCGGTGGTCGCCGTCGCCACGATCGACGCCAAGGGCACCGACGCGGTCCTGATCAATCCTGATTCGGGCCTCAAGACGTTCAAGGACCTGGAGGGACAGGCGGTCCTGACCACAGCCGGGGCCGGCGTCAACACGCTCTTCCCGGTCGCCGCGCGCAACGCCGGCGCCGACCCCGACAAGATCAAGCTGACGAACGTCGCCGAGAGCGCGCTGGTGAGCAGCTATCTGCAGGGGCTGGCCCCGGCGATGCTCGGCGGGATGGACGACAAGCCGGCCGAGATCAAGGCCAATGGCGGCAAGCAGCCGATCATCCTGAACTATGCCGACTTCGGCGTCGACCAGCCGGGGTACGCGATCGTCGCGCGCAAGGAGATGGTCGAGAACAACCCGGATCTGGTGCAGCGCTTCGTGCGCGCGACGCTCAAGGCGGTGAAGGCCGCCGAGGCCGACCCCGACGCGTCGATCCAGGCCCTGATCAACTGGTCGGGCAGCGTCGAGGACCAAAAGGACCAGGCGCGGGAGGTGCTCGACGTCACGCTGTCGATCCTCTACTCGGCCAACAACAAGGACAAGGTGGTCGGGCTCAACGTGCCGGAGGACTGGGAGTCGGCGTTGGCGATCCTCAAGGAGTACAAGGAGCTCAAGACCGACCAGCCGGCCTCCGCGTTCTACACCAACCAGTTCGTGGGCGGCTGATCGGCCGATGAGTGTCGCCGTCGAGGTCCGGGGGGCAGCGAAGACCTTCCCGGCCTCGCCGGCGCCGGTGCATGCCTTCGGCCCGCTCGATCTCGACGTCGCGGCCGGCTCGTTCGTCGCCATCGTCGGGCCTTCGGGCTGCGGCAAGAGCACCCTGCTCTTGATGATCGCGGGTCTGCTCGACGGCAGCGCTGGCGAGATCCGCGTCGGCGGCCGGCCGGTGCGCGGGCCGCTGACCGAGATCGGCATCGTCTTCCAGAGCCATGTGCTGGTCGACTGGCGCGACGTGCTGGGCAACGTGCTGCTCCAGGCCGACCTGCGCGGGATTCCGCGCGCCGCTCTCGAGCCCCGGGCGCGCGAACTGCTGCGCTCCGTGGGCCTCGACGGGTTCGCCACCCGCCGGCCTTACGAGCTGTCCGGCGGCATGCAGCAGCGCACCGCCTTCTGCCGTGCCTTGGTCCATGACCCGCCGCTGGTGTTGATGGACGAGCCCTTGGGGGCGCTCGATGCGATGACCCGCGAGCAGCTCCGCAGCGACCTCGAACGCCTGTGGATGCGCACCGGCAAGACCGTGATCCTGGTCACCCACGGGATCGAGGAGGCGGTGCAGCTCGCCGATCGGGTGGTCGTGATCTCGCCGCGGCCGGGGCGGATCGTGCGCGAGATCGAAGTGCCGCTGCCGCGACCGCGCACCCTCGAGGTCTGCGAACAGGCAGAGTTCCACGCTCTCGTGGGCGAGATCCGGCGGCTGTTCGCCTCCTATGGCGTGGTCTGAGCGGCTCCGGCGGCGCGCCCCGGGCCTTCTCTGGGCGCCGGGCTTCCTCGTCCTCTGGGAGGCGATCGTCCGTCTCCTCGAGGTGCCGCTCTACATCGTCCCGCCGCCCTCGGCGGTGCTCTGGCAGCTCTGGCGCAACCTGCCGCGGATCGCCCACTACACCCTGGTCACCGGCGGCGAGACGCTGGGCGGGTTCCTGATCGCGGTGGCGGCGGGGGTGCCGCTGGCGCTCGCCGTCGCCTTCTCGCCGTTCCTGCGGCAGACCTTCTACCCGGCAGCCGTCACGCTGGAGATGGTCCCCAAGATCGCCTTCGCGCCGCTCTTCGTCACCTGGTTCGGCTTCGGCTACCTGCCCAAGCTGATCATCGTCTTTCTCGTTTGCTTCTTTCCGATCCTGCTCAACGGCATCCTGGCCTTCAGCTCGCTGCCGCTGGAGCTGCGCCGGCTGTGCGCGTCGACCGGGGCCACCGCCTTGCGGATGTTCTGGCACGTCCGCCTGCCGGCGGCGCTGCCGCAGCTCTTCGTCGGCTTCAAGGGCGCGGCCGTCAACGCCACGGTCGGCGCCACGATCGCCGAGTGGATCGGCGGCGATGCCGGTCTCGGCTACTACATCCAGATCGCGACCGGCGATCTGCGCATGGATCTGGCCTTCGCCATCATCATGGTGCTTGCGCTCCTCGGCCTCGCCCTGTTCGGTGCGGTGGCGCTGGTCGAGCGGCTGCTGCTCCCGTGGCACGTCTCGCAGCGCCTGCCGCCCACGACGGCCTGAGCCCACCCGCCCGGAGGTCCGATGCCCGAGCCCGTCTACGAGGTCGCCGCGCTGACCGGTTTCGCCGCTGCTCTGTTCCGCGCCGCCGGGCTCGACGCGGCCAAGGCGGGGACCGTGGCGGAGCTGCTCGTCGAGGCCGACCTGATGGGCCACACCACCCACGGGCTGGCCCTGGCAGCCGGCTATCTCGGTGAGCTCGCGAGCGGCGCGATGACCGCCGAGGGCGAACCCGAGACGGTGGCCGACACGGGCGTCGTCGCCACCTGGGACGGGCGCCGGCTGCCCGGCGTCTGGCTGACCGCCAAGGCGGTCGACCTCTGCTGCGCGCGGGCCAAGCAGCACGGCATCGCCGCGGTCGCGATCCGCCGCAGCCACCACATCGCCTGCCTCGCCGCCTTCCTCCCGCGCGCCACCGAGCGCGGCATGGTCGTGCAGATCTTCAGCTCCGACCCCTCGGCCGCCTCCGTGGCACCGTTCGGCGGGACGCGCGCCGTGTTCACGCCGGACCCGCTGGCGTTCGGCTTCCCGACCGACGGCGACCCGGTGCTGATCGACACCTCCGCCTCGATCACCACCAACGGAATGAGCAACCGGCTGCTCGCCGAGGGGCGGCGGTTCGAGCACAAATGGCTGCTCACCGCCGACGGCGAGCCGACCGCCGATCCGCGCGTGTTCACCGATGATCCGCCGGGCACAATTCTGCCCACCGGCGGCCTCGACCACGGGCACAAGGGCTATGGCCTCGCGCTGATGATCGAGGCTCTGACCCAGGGCCTGCCGGGCTTCGGTCGGGCCGATCCGCCCGAGGGCTGGGGCGCCTCGGTCTGGGTGCAGGTCGTCGACCCCGAGCGCTGCGCCGGCCTCGCCGCCTTCATCCGTCAGATGGCCTGGACGGTCGCCGCCTGTCGCGCCAGCCCACCGCGCGTGGCCGGCGAGCCCGTGCGGTTGCCGGGTCAGGCAGCGATGGCGCGGCGTCGCCGGGCGCTCGTCGACGGGGTGCGGCTCTATCCGGGGGTGATGGCCGCGCTCGAGCGCGAGGCCGAGCGGCTCGGCATCATGGTGCCGGTGGGGAGCTGAGCGGGCTCGGGGTCCGATCGGCGGGTGGCCAGCTCGATCGCCGAGCGCTAAACTCGCCCGGGGTGGAGGCGAGGGAAGGGAACGCCATGACGGCGATCGCAGTGCGGTCCGGGCTTCGGATCACGGCGTGGGCGATGCTCGGCATGCTCGGCGCCGGCGGGGCCATGGCGACCGCGTTCCCGTTCCCGCCGCCGGGCTTCGTCGCCGGACCTGTCGCGATTAAGAGCTATGACGGGATCGGCGACGATCTGCTGACGGCCGGGCTGGGTGCCGCCGGCCTCGCCGGTGCCGCGCCCGCCGTCAGCGATCCGCCGACCGCCGCTGAGCTGCGGCGGCTGGCGATCTACAACAACTACAGGGCGCTGGTGGATATGACGCCCGGCGGCGGCTACGGCACGCTCTACGGGCCCGCGGTCGGCGTCGGCGGCGAGGGCAAGATCGCCGGCAAGGAGTATCTCGCCTTCGCGCGCGGGCGCGCAGGCGACCAGAACATCACGCTACTCGTTCAGATCCCGGCGAGCTTCGATCCGCGCCGCGCCTGCATCGTCAGCGGCCCGTCCTCGGGTTCGCGCGGCGTTTACGGCGCCATCGCCACCTCCGGCGAGTGGGGCCTGAAGAAGGGCTGTGCCGTCGCCTACACCGACAAGGGTACGGGCATCGGGGCGCACGATCTGAGCCGCGACCGGGTCGGGCTGATCGACGGCACGCGCACCGACGCGACGACGGCCGGACGCCGCTCGACCTTCACCGCCAGGCTGACCGAGGCCGAGAAGGCGGCCTTCAACGCCGCGTATCCCAACCGGTTCGCATGGAAGCACGCGCACTCGCAGCGCCATCCGGAGCGCGACTGGGGCCAGCACGTGCTGCAGGCGCTGGAGTTCGCGCTGTGGGCGCTGAATGTCGAGCACGGCCGGCGACATCCGGGTCGCCCGCCACGCTTCAACTGGGCCAACACGCTCGTCATCGCGTCGAGCGTCTCGAACGGCGGCGGGGCGTCGCTGCTCGCCGCCGAACAGGCGCGGGCGCGCATCATCGACGGGATCGCGGTCAGCGAGCCGAACGTCAATCCGCGTTTCGACGGTCGCTTCGTGATCCGCCAGGGCGACGGCCCGGCGCTCGCCCGCCACAGTCGTCCGCTCTACGACTACATCACATTGGTCAACCTCTATCAGGGCTGCGCCAACCGCGACCCGGCGCTGGCCACCGCACCGCTCAACCTCGTCCCTGCCGCGCTCGGCGACGCGCGCTGCCAGTCGCTCAAGGAGGCCGGTCTGCTGACCGCCGACACGGTCGAGGCTCAGGCCGAGGAGGCCCAGGCCAGGATTAATGCCTACGGTATCCTGGCCGAGCAGAACATCGTGCAGCCGTCGCACTGGTTCGCCAACGTGCCGCAGGGCGTCGCGGTCACCTACGCCAACGCCTATGCGCGCGCCTCGGTGCTCGACCGGCTGTGCGGCTACTCCTTCGCCGCCACCGACCCTGCCTTCCCGTTCGGTCCGGTGCCGCTCGCAGCGGCCGCGGAGGCGGTGCTGTTCGGCACCGGCAATGGCATCCCGCCGACCGGAGGGGTCGGCCTGGTCAACGACGACTCGCTCGGCGGCCCGGCCAACAACCTCGTCTCGGTGTCGCCGCGCTTCGGCCGCGCCGACCAGAACGCGCAAGGCGCGCTCTGCCTGCGCGGCCTGCTCACCGGTGGCCCGCCGCCGCTCGCACCGCGGCTGCGCCAGGGCATCGCCCAGATCCTCGCCACGGGTCGGCTCGGCGGCGTGCCCACGATCATCGTCACCGGCCGAGCCGACGCGATCCTGCCGCCGAACCACGCCTCGCGGCCGTACTACGCGTTGAGCCTGCTCGCGGACGGGCGCCGCGCACGGATCCGCTACTACGAGGTGACCAACGCCCAGCATCTCGACGCGTTCAACGCCTTTCCTGGCTTCAACGAACGCTTCGTGCCGCTCCACCACTACTTCATCCAGGCGCTCGACCTGATGTGGGCGTACCTGACGACCGGGGCGGCGCTGCCGCCGAGCCAGCTCGTCCGCACGACGCCGCGCGGCGCCGGTGCGCCACCGATCGCGCTCGCCAACCTGCCGGCGATCGCCGCGAGCCCGCCGGCCGCCGACCGGATCACCTTCGACGGCCGCGTGCTGCGCATCCCGCAGTGAGCGGGGGCGCGGCGCACGCCCCGCCGGCTGCGCCTGCTCCGCGATCCCCTGGCCACGGGGCCGCGACGGGGCGTAAGGTGCTCCGAATGCGACGGTGGCACCGGCTGCCGCGGCCGATGACGAGGCGGCAGGTCGCCTGATCGACGCCCTGCGGTGGCTGGATCCTCGGCGCACGCCTGCTGCTGGAGACGCAGCGCCGCGCCGCGTCCGCGCCCGGCACACTGTGCGGCCACACCGACGACGACGCCACGGCACCGCGCGCCGGACTCGTCTTCTCGGTGCGGATGGGGCTGCTGAGCGGGCTGGGCTTCGGCGTCGCGGATCTGTGCCTCGGCATGATGTCGACGGGCGAGGCGACGGGCGGCCTGCTCATCGCGGGCACGGTTGCGGCCGCGATCGCGCTGCTCTGCCTGCTGGCGCGGTCCGGCGATCCGGGGACCGCGGCCGACGCCTCGGCCTCGCGGCTGGCGCTGCCGCGCCCGGTCCGCGCCGGTGTACTGCTGGCCGTCGGCGCCGGCTTGCTCGATGCTATCGGGCACATGGGCTACGTTCACGCGGCGACGCGCGGTAGCATGGGTGTGGCGGCGGCGCTGGTCGGGCTGTTCCCGGCTGTCTCCGTGCTGCTCGCGGTCCTGATCCTGCGCGAACGGGTTCGCGGCGGCCAATGTGCCGGCCTCGCCACCGCCGGCGTCGGGGTGATCGCCGTGTCGGTGTAGGCGATGATCCTGGCGTCCGCCGGCGGTCGGACGCTGCTCAGAAAATCTTCATCCACCTGAGATCGGGCGGCAGGACCGGGCCGGCCGGGGCCGGGGCGACGCCCTCGAACTGGCCCTTGATCCCGGCATTCCACAGCTTGGCGCGATCGGTCAGCTGGCGGTCGTCGGTCTGCATCCGGCCGTGGGTCATCAGGATGCCCATGTCCGCCCCGTAGTAGCGGTACTGCCCGACCCCGTAGACGCGTAGGTAGAAGGCCTCGCGCTCGTCGCCGACCGAGGTGAACTGCGCCGCACGGCGCACGAAATGGACCGTGCCGTCGGTCGCCATCCGCCAGATCCCCGAGGTCGGAGCCTTGGTGATCAGCTCGACCCGGTCCTCCGTCTGCTTGAGGATCAACTGGCTCCAGCTCGCATAGTCGGTCCAACGCGCCTGGACCTTGGCCAGGTCGAGCTCCCAGTCGACGTCCATGAACTCGAGCAGGTGGAAAAGGAACAGCGGGCAGCCGCCATAGGTCGTGGTGATCAGGTTGGTCGGCGGCGAGGCGCCGCTGATGCGCGGGTTGATCTCGCCGAGATAGACCTCGCCGTCGTCGGTATCGATCAGGAAGTCGCAGCAGAAGACACCCTTGTAGCCCTCCTTCCAGAGCTGATCGCCGAGCCGCTGGACCATGCCGCGGACCTTGTCCTGGGTGACGGCCGGGAGGATCGTCGGCGCGGCGTCGTTGCCGCACCAGCCGCCCTTGTAGGGCGTGACCTCGGCGAAGCCGGTGATGTCGGTCATGATCGGCCCGACCAGCGTGCCGTGCCGCGTGGCGCAGCCCTCGACCGTGCCCGGCATGTGGTTGATGCGCTTCATGACCTTGAGGTCCTCGTCGCGCATCCGGTCGCCGTACTTGTCCCAGTCGGCGTGCGACTTGACGAAGAACGTTGTCCGCCCGGAGTCGCCGTAGGGAGTCTGCACGACGAGATCGGTGCCGAGCCCGGCACGCCCGGCCAGCTCCAGCAGCTCGGCGTAGGTCCGGGCCCGCCCGAGCGTGTTGGGGGCACTCGCCACGCCCGCCTCGTTGCCGAGGCGGGTGGTGGTGATCTTGGAGTCGATGTGGACCCGCAGGCTCGCCGGCGGCAAGGCGAGCTGCAGGCCGAGGTCGTGGACCAGCCGCTCGCTGGTCTCGTCGAACATGATCAGCAGCACCTTGCCGCGCCCGCCGCGGCGCCGGACGTGATCGACGAAGTCCTTGTGGGCGAGGAGGTGGTTGCCGACCTCCTCCATCGAGCGGAATTCCCGCGGACCGTCGTCCTGGGGCGTGAAGCAGCGCGGATGGTAGCCGTCGAAGCTGTCGAAATAGGTGACGAACTCGAAGCTGCCGACCCACTGGTCGATGCCGAGCAGATTGAACGGCACCGGCGTGACGAAGTAGATCGGCGTCTCGTTGGTCCGGAAGAAGGTGTAGATGTCGGTCAGGCTGGTGAGCTTCGGGCGGCTCATGGCGGGCGCTTCCCCGGTGACGGCACGCGGTGCCTCGACGCC
>CALKJU010000101.1 GCA_937995535.1 uncultured Alphaproteobacteria bacterium | reverse complement strand
TCTCCCGCCAGGAGAACACCAGCGAGCTGCCGAGCCCGGCAATCGAGGTCACGAACTTGAAGGTCGCGGCGGCGAGCAGGTCGCGCAGCGCCTGCTGGGCCACCTCGACGTTGCTCGCGGCGACGCCGGCGCTGGCGAAATAGAGCGCCGCGACCAGCCCGACGAAGGTGAAGAGCAACCCCGCCCCGACCAGCAGATTGGGGACGGCGCCGTAGAACCGCTGGTTGACCCCGGCGCTGCCGAGCAGGGTCTCGTTGAAGCTCTCCCCCGGCCGCCGGGTGTAGCCCATCGCGTCGTCATTGTTGGGCGCCGGCGCCAGGGTCGGCGCGAACGCCCGCCAGGTCTCGCCGACCACGGGGTTGGCCGCGAGCCGCTGGAACACCTGCGGGAAGCGCTGGCGGAACGACGCCTGCCCCTCGCTCTCCTCGACGATCGCGATGGCATCGTCGAGGCCGCGCAGCAGTGGCTCGAGCCGCCGCCAGCGGAAGTCGAGCCAGATCGCCAAGGCGGCGACGAGAATCAGCACCGACAGCGCCCACGGCACCCATGGCTGGGCGAGATAGGTGAAGAGCGAATCGACCACGCCGCGTTCCATCAGCCCCCGCATCGCCGGCCGCGGTCAGCCCGATGGCGCGGGCGGACCGGCGTCACTTCGCGCTCCGCTCGACTTGCGGCGTTGTCTCTTCTTTCATAGGTTACAGGGGACCTGCCGGAAGGGCACCACCGTTCCCAATGCCTTCGCCCCAGCGCCGTCACGCCGAGAGCGGGTGCCGCTGAGATGACGCGCATTGTTGTCATCGACGACCGGGTCACCAACCGGCACATATTGACGCGCCTCGCGCTCCTGGTCGAGGAGGGTGTGCAGGTCTCCCAGTATGACGGGCCGCTACAGGCCCTCAGCGGGCTCGCCACGAGTGAGCGGCCGGATCTGGTCGTGACCGATTTCAACATGCCGGGCATGGACGGAGCGCGCTTCATCGCCGCGCTGCGCGCCCGCCAGGGCTTCGCCGAGGTGCCGATCATCGTCGTCACGATCTACGAGGACCTCGAATACCGCTACAAGGCGCTGGAAGCTGGGGCCACGGATTTCCTGCTCAGCCCCGTCGATCACGTCGAGTTCCGCGCCCGCGCCCGCAACCTGCTGACCTTGCATCGGCAGCGCCGGCTGCTCGCCGAGCATGCGGCGACCCTGGAACGAGCCCTCGCCGCGAGCGGCGCCGCACGCCCGGGGCCGACGGGCACGCAGCTCTTCGATCCGTTCACGGCGGCGATCTCGGTCGTCGATCTCAACGGGCTGCTGCGCTACTGCAACGCGGCGCACCGGAGCCTGTTCGGCCTCAACGGCGCCGATCCGATCGGCCGGCCGCTCGCCGAGCTGTACGGCGAGGACCTCGCGACACGGAACAGCCTGCTCGATCGCAAGGTGGTGGAGACCGGACGCGGGCTGGAGACACCGCGTCTCGAGGAGCTGGTGACGCCGGCCGGTCCGCGGTCGCTGCTGCTGATCAAGACGCCGAGCCTGGACGCGGCGGGTGCGATCGACGGCGTGACGACGCTCGCCGTGGACATCACGGAGCTGCAGCGTCGTGAGCAGGCCAGCGCGGCGGCGGCGCTGCACGATGCCGCGACCGGTCTACCCGGCCCCGAGCTGTTTCGCGAGCAGGTTCGCCAGGAGCTCGCGGCGCTGCGCCGGCAGGGCCGGCTCGCCGCCCTGCTCCATGTCGACCTCGACCGCTTCAAGGGCATCAACGACGCCTTCGGGACCCGCTTCGGCGACCAGCTGATGCTGCGGGTCGCCCAGCGCCTCCAGGCACGGCTCGGCGCCGGCGACCTGGTGGCGCGGCTCGCCAGCGACGAGTTCGTCGTCCTGCGCGGCGGGATCCAGCGCGCCGACGACGCTACCGAGCTGTGCCGGCGGCTGGCCGAGGCGTTCGCCGCCCCGTTCGTCATCGGTCGGCAGGAGGTCCATCTCAGCGCCAGCATCGGCGTCACGATCTATCCCGCCGACGGCCGGACGCTGCAGGCGCTCCTCAAGAATGCCGAGCTCGCGATGTACCGGGCCAAGGCATCCGGGCGGGACACCTACCGGTTCTTCGCCGCCGAGATGAACCTCGCCGCGCGCCGGGCGGTGACGCTGGAGCGCGAGCTGCGCCAGGCGCTCGCCGGCGACCAGTTCGTGGTCCACTACCAGCCACAATGGTCGCTGCAGGACCGGCGGATCCTCGGCGTCGAGGCGCTGGTGCGCTGGAACCACCCGCAGCGCGGCCTCGTCCGCCCCGGGGAGTTCATCGGTCTGGCCGAAGACATCGGCCTGATCGCGGCGCTGACCAACTGGGTGTTGCAGACATCCTGCCGGCAGCTGCGTCGCTGGCGCGACGACGGGATCGGCGGGCTGCAGCTGTCCGTGAACCTGTCGCCGGTGCAGTTCCGCGAGCGCGGCGTCGAGCTGCTCATCGAGCGGGT
Source organism: uncultured Alphaproteobacteria bacterium (assembly GCA_937995535.1). Taxonomy (GTDB): domain Bacteria; phylum Pseudomonadota; class Alphaproteobacteria; order Geminicoccales; family Geminicoccaceae; genus CALKJU01. The sequence goes on along the minus strand of CALKJU010000101.1, from coordinate 5,054 downwards.
ACTCAAGGACAGCGGCCTCGAGCCCGGCTCGCTCGATGTCGAGCTGACCGAGAACGCGGTGATCGACAACAGCCAGACCGCCACGGCGAGTCTGCGCTACCTCAACCAGCTCGGGGTGTCGCTGTCGATCGACGATTTCGGGACCGGCTACTCGTCGCTGTCCTACGTCAAGCGGCTGCCCGTCCAACGGCTGAAGATCGACCGCTCGTTCATCCAGAACCTCGAGCAGAGCAAGAACGACGAGGTGATCGTGCGGGCGATCGTCAATCTCGGCCACAGCCTCGGCCTGAGGGTGATCGCCGAGGGCGTCGAGACGCGGGAACAGCTCGAGCGTCTCGAGCGCTTCCGCTGCGACCAGGTTCAGGGTGACTATCTGAGCCCGCCGGTGCCGCCCGCCGAGATCGAGCGCCTGCTGCGCGGCGGCGCCGCGAACGCCGTGCCGCGGCAGGCCCGCGGCTGAGCCGCTCGGCCGTGCCGGCGGCCGGCGGCGAGACGCGCGGGATTCTCGGCGCGCTTCGCGCGAGGCTCGCCGAGCGGCCCGACAGCGAGCATGAGCAGGCTCTGATCCGCATCGTGTTCGCTCTGGTGATCACGACCTACGTGCTGCTCATGCCGGCCGAGTCGCCGGTCGCGGCGCGCCTCGCGCTCGCCATCGCCCTGGTCGCGCTCGGCGCCTCGCTGTGCCTTTTCGTCCATATTCTGGCGGTCCCCGCGACCTGCTACCCACGGCGGTTCTGCGGCCTCGTCATCGACACCGTCGGTCTCAACGGGATCATGCTGGTCGGCGGGACCATGACGGCGCCCTTCTATCCGGCGCTGCTGTGGGTGATCCTCGGCCACGGCTTCCGCTTCGGCCGGCGCCAGCTCGCCGCCGCCGCCGCGATGTCGTTCCTCCTGTTCCTCGGCGTCGTCGCGATGAGCCCGAGCTGGCGGAACGTGCCGGCCCTCGACGTGGCATTGCTGCTGGCCCTCGTCCTCCTGCCCGCCTATTTCGCCGCGCTGCTGCGCCGCTTGCAGGCGGCGATCGCCCGGGCCGAGGAGGCGAGCTCGGCGAAAAGCCGCTTCCTCGCGACGATGAGCCACGAGTTCCGCACGCCGCTGAACGCGGTGATCGGCCTCAGCGACCTCCTTGAGGGCACGCGGCTCGACCGCGACCAGCGCGACATGGTGCTCACCGTCCGCGACGCCGCGCACAGCCTCCTCGCCCTGGTCGACGACCTGCTCGACCTCGCCAAGATCGAGGCGCAGCGCTTCGCGGTGGACGACGAGCCGTTCGACCTTTTCGCCCGTCTCACCGGCGTCCGCGCCCTGCTGGTCCACGAGGCGGCGCAACGCCAGCTGCATCTTCTCCTCGAGCTCGACCCCACTTTGCCGCGGCGGCTGATCGGTGGCGGCCGCGTGCTGCACCAGATTCTCGTCAACCTCGTGGCCAACGCGCTGCGCTTCACCGAGCAGGGCGCGATCCGGATCCGCGTCCGACCGCTCGCCGCCGAGCCGGAACGGCAATGGCTGCGGCTCGAGGTCCAGGACTCCGGGATCGGGATCGCGCCCGAGCTGCAGAGCCGGATCTTCGAGAGCTTCGAGCAGGGTGATCCGGGGCCGGGCCGGGCCCGCGGCGGCACCGGCTTGGGGCTGAGCATCGTGCGCCAACTGGCCGAGCTCATGGGCGGACGCGTCGGTGTCGTGAGCGAGCCCGGCCGCGGCGCCTGCTTCTGGGTCGAGATTCCGTTCGTGGTCGACCGCCAAGCCGCGACGACACCGCCGAGCGGCCGCGTCGTCGTTCTGGGCGAGACCGACCGTGCGGCGGAGCTGGCCACGCGGCTGACGGCGCAGGGGCTCGACGCCGTGGCCGCGACGCCCGGCCCCACCTTGGCGGCGCTGCTGAGCCCGGCCCACGGACGCGTCGCCGTGCTGATCCTGTCGCCGATCGACCCTTCGACCGGGGCCATGCTGAGCGATCTTCTCGCTTGGCGCGGCGGGCATGAACTCGTCGACGTCGTGACCGTCGGCGAGTTCGCCATGCCGACCGACCTCCCGGTGCTGGCACGCCTGCCTGCGGAGCCGGCCGCGGCGCTGCTGGAGAACGCGCTGGCGGCGGCGCTGGTCGAGCCCGACGCCCCCGGCCGGCGGCGACCGGCACAGGTGCGGCCGGCGCCGCTGGCCGGCCGATCGGCGCGGATCCTGGTCGCCGAGGACAATCGGACCAACCGCAACCTGATCGGTCGGATCCTGGAGCGCGCCGGCCACCGGCCGACGCTCGTGGACAGCGGCGAGGCGGCGATCGCGGCACTCGAGCGGACCACGTTCGATCTGGTCCTGATGGATATCAACATGCCCGGCATGTCCGGCCTGGAGACGCTGAAGCTGCTGCGCGTCATGCATCGCCCGGGCGAGCTGCCGCCGGTGCTGGTGCTCAGCGCCGACGCCAGCGAGGCCACCCGCCGCGACTGCCTCGCCGCCGGGTTCGCCGGGTACCTGACGAAGCCGATCGACACGCCGCTGTTGCTGCAGCGAATCGACGAGCTGACCGCTGGCCGGCCCGCGGTCACGCTCGACGCGCCGGAACCGGCGGCGGAACCCTCCGCCGTCGGCGCCCGGCCGGCGGTCGACGAGGCGCGCATCGCGAGCCTCGCGGCGCTCGATGCCGGCGACGGCTTCCTGCGCGGGCTGATCGACGATTTCCTCGCCGACGTCGCCGAGGTCGCGGATCGCCTGGAGGCGGCGGCCGTCGCCGGCCGGATCGGCGAGATGCGCGACGCGGCGCACGCTCTGCGGAGCAGCGCCGCCCATATCGGCGCGGTGGGGCTGTTCGAGCTGTGCCTGTCGTGGCGGGATCTCGACGATGCCATGCTGCGCGAGCGCGCGGCGGCCGAGGTCGCCGCCCTGCGCCGCGAGCTGGCGCGGCTTCGAGCCGCACTCGCGGACGTCGTCGCTGCGGCGCCGGCGCCCCCGCTCGCCGGCGCCGCGACCAGCGGCTGACGACTGTCGCTCAGGCTGCGGCGCGGCGCCGCTCCTGCACCCGAGCGAGGCAGTCCATCCGCCGCAGCTCGGCCTCGCCGAGGCCCATCGCCAGCTCGACCCACATGTCGACGACGTCGATCAGCTCGCGCCGGGTGACCGGATCGACCCGGTCCCGGACGCGCTTCAGCGTCAGCAGCGTGGCGAAGCGCGGGTCGTTCTCGGCGAGGAAGTCGCGCAGCGCCCGCTCGGCCTCGCCCGCGGCGCAGACCCGGTCGACGAGACCGAGGGCCTTCGCCTCGCCGGCGCTGCGAGTGATGCCGTCCTCGAGCAGCGTCCGCGCGAGCTGCGGGCCGACCTTGCGCTTGAGGAAGCTGTAGCCGCCCATCCCCGGAAAGAGGTTGAACAGGATCTCCGGGAGGCCGAAGCGCGCGCCCTCCTCGGCGATCACCACATCGTCCGTGAGCATGGCCTCGAAACCACCGCCGATCGCATCGCCACGGATCAGAGCCACGGTCAGGATCGGCAGGTCCAGGCTGACAAGATTGTCGTGGAGGATCTCGATCGCGAGGTGGGCGTAGGCGCGCAGGCCGGCGACGTCGCCGGCGCGGATCATGCGCGTGAAGGTGGTCAGGTCACCGCCGAGGCTCCAGACCTTCGGCGCCTGCGAGGTCCAGACCAGCCAACGGAACGGCATCTCCTCGGCGCTCCGCCCGCTGTAGCGCTCGCGCAGCAGGGTCTGGAAGGCGCGCATGTCGCGCATCAGACCCGGGGTGTAGCAGGCGCGCTCGGTATGGCGCATCTCGGCCCGCAGAATTCCCGCCTCGGTGTCGAGACGAACGGAGAGAAACCGATAGTCGATGTCGAGCTCGGCGGGCTTGGCCGACGGGCGCCTTTGCGCCGGCCGTGGTCCGTCGCGCCACGGGACGTTGTCGTTCTCGCCGTGACGGAGAAGCGTCTCGAGGGCCTTTCTGGAAACCGCCATCAGAACCTCCTGCGGCCCGCTTGTTCGCGGTGCTCACCGAACCAGCTCTGCGGCGACGTTAACCATGCCAGTACATCGCTGCAAGAATTATTTTGCAATGTCGATTTAAGGACTTTTTATCGACTTTTGGCGTGAGCGAACGATGCTTTTTCTGTTGAAGTTCTCTTGTCTTTTATCGATCGGCTGCGGTGACGACCACGGCGCGCTCCCCGACATGCACCCAGCGGCCCTCCTCGTTGACCGAGTAGTACGGCACGTAGTGTGGCAGGGCGGCGGGCCGGATCAGGCCGTCGTGCAGATTGTCGAGAACCAAGACCGTCCCGTCGAGGTCGACGGTCAGCACCGCATGGGCCAAGTCGCGGGCCGTGTCCTGCAGCACGACCAGATGCATCGCCGCCGCCGGCACACCCAACCGCCGCAGCGACACGTACTTGAAGATCGCGTAGTCCTCGCAGTCCCCCGAGCGGTGCAGGAACTCCAGCGGCGTGGCCCAATGATCGCTGCGCCCCCAGATCGCGCGATCGCTCCGGTAGGGCCAGCGGTTGGCGTAGCGGTTGACCGCGTCGACCCGTTCCGCGAGCGGCCGATCGGCGAGCGTGGCGAGAAACTGCAGCCAGGCCCGGGCCGCCCCACCGGGGCAGGCCGCGGGATCGGTGGCGCAGGCCTCGTAGGTCGGCTGTTCTGCGGCCATCCGCTCGAGGACCTGTCGCCACTGTGGCAGGCCCGCGAGGGACGGGGCGTGGACCGCGATCATGCCGAACAGGGCAGTTGGCGGCGCGGCGGGTGCCGGGGCCGTCAGCAGCGAGCCGACGGCGGCGAGGAGGACGACGGCGCGCACGGCTGGTCTCCGCGCCACCCGGCACTACCTGCGCCGGGCGGGATGGCTTGCTCCGGCCGGCAGGATCGACGTCCGCGGTGAACGAATGCTTGTCCGGCCGTGCCGCCCGCCGTTCGGTCCGTATCCCGTTACGCTGTCGGCCAGCGGCGCCCGGCGGCCCGTTCCCGCAGCCGCAGCACGTAGCCGATGACCTCGGCGACGGCCTCGTAGTGCGCCTTGGGAATCGCCCGTCCGAGTTCAACCGTCGCGTGCAGCAGACGGGCGAGCGGCGGG
>CALKJU010000100.1 GCA_937995535.1 uncultured Alphaproteobacteria bacterium | reverse complement strand
TGACGAGCGGGGCATGGAGCGGGCGATGCGCGCGCGGCACGCGAGCGGCGAGCTCGGCCCGGAGAGCCTGATCGCGATGCTGCGCGACGGCGACGTGTCGTCCTTCGAGCTGGCCGTTGCCGTGCTCGCCGATATCGAGCCGCGCCGCTGCCGGCAGCTCATCTACCACGACGACCGGCGCCATCTCGCGGCGCTGTGCGTACGCGCCGGCGTGCCGACGCCGCACTACGTGTCGGTCCGGATCGCTCTGCAGCTCGCCCAGGCGGCCGTCGCCGGCAGCGAGCGCGAACCTCCCTACGGCGGCGAGACGGTGCGCTTCCTGCACGAGCAATACGAACGTCTGCGCGCGGAGCCGGAGACCGTCCGCAAGCTGCTCGCGACGCCCGAGGCGGCGTGAGCTCGCCGCCTCGGGCGGTCTATCCGCGCGCGCGAACCGGAAACGGGGCGCGGCCGGGGGGCGTGTTGCGATGATCGCACAGCGCCGCCTGTGGGCCGGGTCGCCTGAGGCGCCCAACTCGCGCGGGCCAGCCAAGCTGCTACACTGCGGGCATGTCAGCACGAACCGCGCTCGCCGCTGTCCCATCCGAGGCAGCGGACCCGATCCCTCGTCTGCAGCCGCACAACATCGACGCCGAGCAGGCGGTCCTGGGGGCCATCCTGGTCACCAACGAGACCTATCACCGGGTGGCCGACTTCCTCCACGCCGAGCACTTCTACGAGCCGGTGCACCAGCGGATCTTCGCCGTCTGCGCCGAGCGCATCGCCCGTGGCCAGCGGGCCGATCCGATCACGCTGCGGACGCTGTTCGAGGACGACCCGTCCCTGCGCGAGCTCGGCGGCGCCCGCTACGTCACCGAGCTGGCACGCGCGGCCGAGACGATCATCAGCGCTGTCGATTACGCCCGCCTCGTCCACGACCTCGCCGTGAAGCGCGGCCTCATCGCCGTCGGCAGTGAGGTCGTCACCCGGGCCTTCGATCCGGCCTCGCTGGCGACCGGGCAGGAGCAGATCGAGGCGGCCGAGAAGGCGCTCTTCGAGCTCGCGCAGACCGGCGAGGTTCGCGGCGAGTTCAAGCGCTTCGATAACGTGCTGACGAGCGCGATCGAGATGATCGGCGCGGCGTGGCGCAACGCCGGCGGCGTCAGCGGGGTGACCACGGGTCTCGTCGACCTCGACCAGAAGACCGGCGGGCTGCAGCCGTCGGACCTCGTCGTGCTGGCCGGTCGCCCGAGCATGGGCAAGACCGCGCTGGCGATCACCATCGCGCTCAACGCTGCCAGTGCGGAGGCGAACCCGCTCAACCGCGAGGGTCTCAAGCATCGCAACTACGTTGTCGGGGTTTTCTCGCTGGAGATGTCCGCCGAGCAGCTCGCGACCCGGCTTCTCGCGGCGAAAGCCGAGATCAGCTCCGACGCGCTGCGCCGTGGCGACCTGGAAAGCGACGAGCAGTTCAACGCGGTCGTGCGGGCCAGCCAGGAGCTGGCCGGCATCCCGCTCTACATCGACGACACCCCGGCGCTGTCGGTCGCGAGCCTGCGCACACGGGCGCGGCGATTGAAGCGGACGCACGGCCTGTCCCTGCTGGTCGTCGATTACCTCCAGCTCCTGCGCGGTGTCGGCCGCCACAGCGAGCAGAACCGCGTCCAGGAGATCTCGGAGATTACCCAGACGCTGAAGGCGATCGCTAAGGAGCTGAACGTCCCGGTGCTGGCGCTCTCGCAGCTCTCACGCGCCGTCGAGTCGCGTGAGGACAAGCGCCCCATGCTCTCCGATCTGCGCGAAAGCGGCTCGATCGAGCAGGATGCGGACGTCGTCATGTTCGTCTACCGCGACGAGTATTACCTGTCGCGCTCGGAGCCGAAGCAGCGGCCGGACCAGAAGGCCGACCGGTACCAGGAGGAGTACCTGCAGTGGAAGGCGCAGCTCGAGGCGGCGCACAACCGCGCCGAGCTGATCATCGCCAAGCAGCGCAATGGCCCGATCGGCAAGGTGGATCTGCATTTCGACGCGGGTTTCGGGCGGTTCCGCAATCTCGATCCGCACCGCTACGGCAGCCCCTACGCCTGATCAGGCGGGTGGTCGACCAGCGTTGACCGGCTGTCGACCGTCGGCTACCGCAACCGCGCGTCGTTGCCGCAGTGCGTGAGACGACGCTGATTGTCACCATTCGGGAGAACCGGTGAACCCTCTGGCCGCGATCGGACGGGCCGTGTTGACTGCCGCCGCCGCCACGGGCTCGTTGGTGGTTTTCGCCGCCACCGCGGTCGGGCGGGGGCTGATCGGTCCGTGGTACCCGCGCCTCGTCCTGCGGCAGATGGTCGAAATCGGCTATTTCTCTCTGCCCGTTGTCGGTCTGACGGCGATCTTCAGCGGCATGGTGCTGGCACTCCAGAGCTACACCGGCTTCTCCCGGTTCGAGGCCGAGAGTGCCATCGCCACGATCGTCGTGCTGTCGATGACCCGCGAGCTCGGCCCCGTGCTCGCGGGGCTGATGGTCGCGGGGCGTGTCGGCGCGGCGATGGCCGCCGAGATCGGGACGATGCGCGTCACCGAGCAGATCGACGCGCTGACGACGCTCTCCACCGATCCGCTGCGTTATCTCGTCTTTCCTCGCCTGATCGCCGGTCTGCTGATGCTGCCGCTCCTGGTGCTGGTCGCCAACGCGATCGGCGTCCTCGGCGGGTTCGTCGTGAGCGTCTGGAAGCTCGGCTTCCAGCCCATCGAGTACATCAACCGCACTTTCGAGTTCCTCGAACCCCTGGATGTCATCTCCGGCCTCGTCAAGGCCGCCGTGTTCGGGTTCATCGTGGCGCTGATGGGTTGCTTCCAGGGCTACCACTCCAAGGGTGGCGCCCAGGGTGTCGGTGCCGCGACGACGCGTGCCGTGGTGACCGCGTCGATCCTGATCCTGGTCGCCAACTACGTGGTGACCGAGCTGTTCTTCGCGCGATGAGCGAGACGCCGCGCCTGCGGATCCGCGGGCTGCACAAGCGCTTCGGCGTCAAGCACGTGTTGCGGGGCCTCGACCTCAACGTCGCGGCCGGCGGCTCGACGGTGGTGATCGGCGGCTCCGGCACCGGTAAGTCCGTGCTGCTCAAGTGCATCCTGGGGATCCTCCAGCCGGATGAGGGCTCGATCCAGGTCGATGGCCAGGAGCTGATCGGCGCCGCGCCCGCCGTGGTGGCCGAGGCGCGGGCGCGGATCGGCATGCTCTTCCAGGGCGGTGCCCTGTTCGACAGCCTGCCCGTCTGGGAGAACGTCGCGTTCGGCGCGCTCGCGCGGCGCCAGGTCGAGCGGCGGAATGCGCGGGCGCTGGCCGTGGAGACCCTGGCGAAGGTCGGGCTCGGCCCCGAAGTGGCCGATCTCTCGCCCGCTGAGCTGAGCGGCGGCATGCAGAAGCGTGTCGGCCTCGCCCGTGCCATCTGCACGCGTCCCGAGATGCTGTTCTTCGACGAGCCGACAACCGGGCTCGACCCGATCATGGCCGAGGTGATCAACGAGCTGATCGTCGACACGGTGCGCAAGCTCGGCGCCACCGCGCTCTCGATCACGCATGACATGGGCAGTGTGCGGCGTATCGCCGACCGCGTGGCGATGCTCTATGATGGACGGATCGTTTGGGCCGGTCCGGTCGCCGATCTCGACCACAGCGGAAACGACTTCGTCGACCAGTTCGTCAACGGTCGCGCGGTCGGCCCGATCCGCGTCGGCGCGGCCGGGATCGGCTCCGGCTGAGCCACCCGTGGCCAGACCCCAGCAGGTCCATGTCTGCCAAAGCTGCGGTGCCGTGCACGCCCGCTGGGCTGGCCGCTGCGATCAATGCGGCGCGTGGAACACGCTCTTGGCGGAGGTCGTCCCGCGCCAGCCAGGAGGCGCCGCCCGGCGCCGGGCGAGCGCGGTGGAGCTCGTCGATCTGGCCGGGTCCAGCACGCCGCTCGAGCGGGTCGCCACGGGCATCGCGGAACTCGATCACGTCCTCGGCGGCGGCCTGGTGCCGGGTTCCGCGATCCTGCTCGGTGGCGATCCGGGGATCGGCAAGTCGACGCTGACCCTTCAGGCCGCGGCGGCGCTCGCCCGCGCCGACCGGTCGGTCGTCTATGTCAGCGGCGAGGAGGCCGTCGATCAGATCCGGCTGCGGGCGCAACGGCTCGATCTGAGCGATGCGCCCGTCAAGCTTGCCGGCGCCGTCGACGTGGAGGCGCTGCTCGGATCGCTCGGCGGTGATGATGCGCCGGACCTCTTGATCATCGACTCGATCCAGACGATGCGGCTCGAGGCGCTGGAGCAATCCGCAGGCAGTGTCGGCCAGCTCCGGGCGTGCGCCGACGCGCTGATCCGCTACGCGAAGCGAACCGGCTGCATCGTCCTGCTGATCGGGCATGTGACCAAGGACGGGCAGATCGCCGGGCCCCGGCTGCTCGAGCACATGGTCGATGCCGTGATCTACTTCGAGGGCGAACGTGGTCACGCTTTCCGGATCCTCCGCGCGGTCAAGAACCGTTTCGGGCCGGCCAACGAGATCGGCGTGTTCGAGATGCGCGAGGCCGGGCTCGTCGCCGTACCGAACCCTTCGGCGCTGTTCCTGTCCGATCATGATCAGGAGGTGCCCGGCTCCGCCGTGTTCGCGGCGGTCGAGGGCAGCCGCCCGCTGCTCGTCGAAATCCAGGCGCTGGTCACCCCAGGGCCGCCCGGCTCGCCGCGGCGCACCGCGGTCGGTCTCGACTCGGGTCGTCTGGCGATGCTGCTCGCCGTTCTCGAAGGCCGCTGCAGCCTTGTGATGGGGGGACGGGACGTCTATCTCAACGTCGCCGGAGGACTGCGGGTGCAGGAGCCGGCGGCGGATCTTGCGGTGGCTCTTGCGGTACTTTCCTCGGTGGCGGCCTGCCCGAGCCCGCGTGGCGCGGTCGCGCTGGGCGAGATCGGCCTCGCCGGAGAGGTCCGTTCGGTCGGTCACCTCGAACTCCGCCTGCGCGAGGCAAGCCGCCTCGGGTTCACGCGCGCGGTGCTGCCGGCCGGACAGGCGGTGCCGGAGACACCGCTCGCCCTGACGCCGGTCCGGCGGGTGGCGGACCTGCTCGATCTCTTCCCGGGCGCGTGGTCCGGCGCTTAGCACGCGGAGCTGGCAGCGTGGGCGACCTTCCGGTGACCTTGTTCGATCTGCTGGTTATCGCGGTGCTTCTGCTCTCGACGGCGGTCGCCCTGTCACGTGGCTTCGTGCGCGAGGTGGTTGGGCTCGTGAGCTGGGTCGGTGCTGCCGCTGCCGCGTGGTACGCGTTCACACCGGCACGCGTGCTCGCCCGCGACGCGGTCGGCCCGGGCCTCCTTGCCGACCTCGTTGCCGGGGCGGTCGCCTTTCTCGTGCCCTTCGTCGTCCTGCGCGTCGTCGGGGGCATGGTGGCCGGCGGTGTCGATCGGCTCGGGGGTGCCGGGATCGATCGCATCCTCGGTGTCGGCTACGGCGTGTCCCGTGGGGCGGTTCTGGTTTGCGCCGCTTGGCTCGTCTACCTCGCCTTGGCCGGGACAGCGCCCGCACCCGCCTGGGTGCGTGACGCCTACCTGTTCCCGTCGGTCGATCGTGGTGCGCAGCTCCTGGGTGGGCTCTTGCCCGAAGATCTGGCGTCGCAGGGGCGCAGCGCGGCCGCGCGGGCCGGGGAGGGAGCGCGGCAGCTCGGCACGGTCGGTGACGCGCTGGCCAAGCCGCGCGAGGCGCCGCCTCCGGCCGCCGGCTACCCGCCCGAGCAGCGGCGTGCGATGGACCAGCTGTTCGGCGGCGACGAGCGCTGAGATGGTTCTGCCCTGCGCTCCCGGGACGACTGACATGGACGACGATCATCCCCGGGAGGAGTGTGGGGTCTTCGCGGTCTGGGGCCATCCCGACGCCGCGGCGCTGACCGCACTGGGTTTGCACGCTCTGCAGCATCGCGGGCAGGAGGCCGCCGGGATCGTCAGCTTCGACGGGCAGGCGTTCCATGCTCATCGCGCCGTCGGGCTGATCGGCGACACCTTCAGCAAGCCGGCGGTGATCGCCGGCCTGCCGGGCCACGCCGCGGTCGGCCACACGCGCTACGCCACGACGGGTGCCAGCATGCTGCGCAACGTGCAGCCGCTGTTCGCCGATCTGGCCACCGGCGGCTTCGCGCTCGGCCACAACGGCAATCTCACCAATGCACGGAGCCTCCGCCAGCGGCTTGCGGCCGAGGGCTGTCTGTTCCAGTCCACCACCGACACCGAGGTCATCATCCACCTGCTCGCGCGCAGCCGGCAGCCAGCGCCGCTCGACCGGCTGATCGAGGCGCTGGGCGAGATCGAGGGTGCCTGGTCGCTCACCGCACTGTGCGACGACGCGGTGATCGGGGTGCGCGATCCGTTGGGCGTCCGGCCGCTCGTGCTCGGCCGGCTCGGCGACGCGTTCATCCTCGCCTCCGAGACCTGCGCCCTCGACATCATCGGCGCCACCGCGCTGCGCGACGTCGAGGCCGGCGAGGTCGTCGTCGCCGACCGCGACGGCCTGCGCAGCCTCCGGCCCTTCGCCCGCCGACCGCGACGGTTCTGCGTGTTCGAGTATGTCTACTTCGCGCGGCCCGACAGCAGTCTCGAAGGGCGGAGCGTCTACGAGGCCCGCAAGGCGATCGGTGCCGAGCTCGCGCGCGAGGCGCCGGCTGCGGCCGACGTCGTCGTGCCGGTGCCCGATAGCGGCGTCCCGGCGGCGATCGGCTACGCTCAGGCGTCGGGTATCCCGTTCGAGCTCGGCATTATCCGCAACCATTATGTCGGGCGGACGTTCATCGAGCCGAGCGACAACATCCGTCACCTCGGCGTGCGCCTGAAGCACAACGCGAACGCCGGCCTGCTCACCGGTCGTCGCGTCGTGCTGGTCGACGATTCGATCGTGCGCGGCACCACTTCGACGAAGATCGTCGCGATGGTCCGCGCGGCCGGCGCGGCCGAGGTGCACATGCGGATCGCGAGCCCGCCGACCACGCATAGCTGCTTTTACGGCGTCGATACGCCCGAGCGTAGCCAGCTGCTGGCGGCGCGCTATGACGTGCCGGCGATGGCGCGCCTGATCGGCGTCGACAGCCTCGCCTTCCTGTCCCTCGACGGGCTGTACCGCGCCGTCGGGGAGAAGCGCCGCGACGCACAGGCGCCGCAGTTCTGCGATGCCTGCTTCAGTGGCGACTACCCGACCCGCCTGTTCGACGCCGATGCGGGCCAAGCGAGCGCCCAGCTCTCGTTCCTGATCGACGACGCCGGTGTGCGGTAGCCTCGCCGGGCGCGTCGTGCTGGTCACGGGTGCCAGCCGCGGGATCGGTGCCGCCACGGCGTTGGTCTGTGCCGCGCAGGGCGCGCACGTCGTGCTGCTCGCGCGGACACGCGGTGGCCTCGAGGAACTCGACGACCGGATCCGCGCCGCGGGCGGCTCCGCCACCCTGGTGCCGATGGATGTCACCCAGGGAGATCGGATCGATGCACTGGGTGCTGCGCTGTTCCAGCGTTTCGGGCGCCTGGACGGGTGGGTGTCCTGCGCGGCCGATCCCGGCCTGCTCACGCCGGCGAGCCATCTGGACCCGCCCGTTCTCGCGCGCGTGCTCGCGGTCAACCTGAGTGCCAACCACCGACTGATCCGGTCGTTGGAGCCGCTCCTGCGCGCGGCCCCGGCCGGGCGGGCCGTGTTCCTCACCGACCAGACCGGCCGCGACGCCGCCTTCTTCAGCGCCTACGCCGCGAGCAAGCGGGCGCTCGAAGCACTCGTGCGCGCCTGGGCTGCGGAGCTTCGACAGACGCCGATCCGCATCAACCTCGTCGACCCCGGACCGACCGCGACACGATTGCGCGCGCAGATGTTCCCGGGCGAGACGCCGTCACGTCTCCCTTCACCGGAGGCCGCAGCGGAGTTGATTCTGCCACTCCTGGGCGACGCTTGCGCCCGGCACGGCGAGACCGTCGCCGCTGAGGCTCAGTTCTCGGCGTAGGGGTTGTCGCCGTGGCGGACGAGCAGCCGCAAGGGAACGCCGGCCAGGTCGAAGCTCTTGCGCAGCCCGGCGTCGAGGTAGCGCAGATAGGTCTCGGGCATGCGTTCGCCGGGCTTGTTCGCGAACAGGGCAAAGGTCGGGGGGCGGGTGCGCGCCTGGGTCGCGTAGCGCAGCTTCAGCCTTCGTCCCTGGACCATGGGTGGCGGGTTGCGCTCGAGCGCCTCACGCAACCAGCGGTTCAGCGCGGCCGTCGGCACGCGGCTCGACCAGCGCCGATGCGCCTCGATGATGGCCGGAAGCAGCCGCTCCACATGCCGCCCGGTCTGCGCCGACAACGCGACGCACGGAACACCCTTGAGCTGCCACAGCCGGCCTTCGATCCGCTCACGGAGCTGCGCCAGGGTGGTGGCCGGTTCCTCGACGAGGTCCCACTTGTTGGCGGCGATGACGACCGCACGGCCCTCCTCGATGGCCTGGCGCAGGATGGCGAGGTCCTGCTGCTCGAGAGGTGACGTCGCGTCGATCAGCAGCACGACGACGTGAGCGGCGCGAACCGCGCGCAGGGTCGCCGCGGTCGACATCCGCTCCAGCCCGGCCTCGACGCGCGCCTTCCGCCGCAGCCCTGCCGTATCGACGAGCTCCAGCCGATGTCCCTGCCAGCTCAGGGGCGACGCCACGGCATCGCGGGTCAGCCCGGGCTCCGGTCCGGTCAGCATCCGTTCCCGGCCGAGAAGGCGGTTGACCAGGGTCGACTTGCCGACGTTCGGTCGCCCCACGACCGCGACGCGGATCGGCGGCGTCTCCTCGGCGTCCCTCGGGGGCGGCTGGAGGCCGAGGATCGCGCGCAGCGCCTCCAGGAGATCGGGCATGCCGAGGCCGTGCTCGGCCGAAACCGCGATCGGGGCGCCCAGACCCAAGGTCCACGCCTCGCCGGCCGCGGCGGCCACGCGATCGTCGTCCGCCTTGTTCGCCAGGACCAGGACCGGCTTACCGGACCGACGGACGAGAGCGGCGACTTCCGCGTCCGCGGGTGTCACGCCGGACCGCGCGTCGACAACCAGTAGCGCCAGGTCGGCGTCGGCCAACGCGTCCATGGTCAGCCGCCGCAGCCGTGGCTGGAGCCCGCTGGCATCGGCAGCCGGATTGTCGATCCCCGCAGTATCGACCACCCGGAACCGCAGCTCGCCGAGCCGACCTTCGGCCTCGATCCGGTCGCGTGTCACCCCCGGCTGGTCGTCGACCAGCGCGCGCCGTGCCCCGGCCAAGCGGTTGAACAGGGTCGATTTGCCGACGTTGGGTCGGCCGACGATCGCAACGGACGGCAGCATGGCGCGGAGGCTACGCTCACGGCCTACCGATAGGCCAGCAACGTCGCGTTCTCGGTCAGCAGATAGAGGGTGCCGTCGGCGACTACCGGCGGCAGCTGGACATTGCCGCTGACCGGCTGCCGCGCGAGGATGGCGCCGTCCAACGGCGAGACCTCGACGAGCTCGCTCCGGCTGCTGACGAGGACGAGGCGCCCGCCGGCGAGGATCGGGCCGAGCCATTGGGTCCGCGTGCCGGTACCGGCGCCGTCCTCGAGGGTCGTCGCCCAGCGCACCCGCCCGCCTTGGAGCAGGAGGCAGGCGAGTTCGCCGCGATCGGTGACGACGAAGACGAACTCGCCTGCGGCCCAAGGTGTCTGCTGGGTCGAGAGACGCTGGTCCCAAAGACGCGCGCCGCGGGCGAGGTCGAACGCGGCCATCTCGCCCGAGTTGCCGGCGACCACGACGCGATCGCCGACGATCACGGGATCGCCGACGATGTCGGTGACACTGCCCAGTGCGATCGTGCGCCGCGGGCGCAGCACGACATCCGACCACAGAGGCCGGCCGCTGTTGACCTCGAGCGCGAAGACCTCGCCCGACGAGTAGGTGACGACGACGATGCCCCGATCGACCGCCGGCGACGCATCGCCGAGCAGTCCGGCCGGCTCGAACGTCCCGGCGTGCCGCCAGATCACCTCGCCGCTCTGCTCGGCGAGGGCCAGCAGCTGGTTATCGGCGGTTGCGACGAGCACGAGCCCGCTGGCGAGGCTCGGACCGGAGCGGATCGGCGAGGCGATTCGTGTCCGCCAGCGCGTGGCTCCGTCGGACGCTGCAAGCGCCACGACGTCACCATGCGCGAAGCTGACGAAGACCAGATCCTCGCTCGCCGCGAGCGTGCCACCGGCGAGCCGGTCGGCCGTCTCCCGATCCTCGGGCCGAACCTGCCAGAGACGTCGGCCATCGCTGGCGGCGAGCGCGGATATCGCGCCCTCGCTGTCGACCACGTAGACCCGGCCGCCGACCACGACCGGCGCGGCGAGCAGCCGTGTGCGCGTCCCGCTGCCGGCACCGACGCCCTGCTGCCAAGCGAGGCGTAGGCCGGAGCCGAGCTCGAGGTGACCGGGCGCATGGCTGGCGATGGCGCCTGCCTGTGGCCAATCGGGGTTACGCACCGGCGTCGGCAGGTTGATCGTCAGGCCCGCCAGCCGCTCGTCGGGAGCCAGCCCCTCCTCGAGCAGCAGCACCGGCTTCCGCTCACCCGGCAGCGGTGGGGCGCCGGGATCACCCCAGTAACTGCCGCAGCCGCCGAGCGCGGCCAGCAGCGTCAGCGGCAGGAGGATCGCGCCGAGGATCCTCACGGGGCGCCCTGCAGGTTGTCGCGCAGGGCTTCGGCGCGCTGGCGGACGGCCGGCGAGGTGCCGACATCGTCGACGATGGAGTCGAGCAGGCTGCGCGCCTGCGCCGTGTCACCTGCGCGCAGGGCGAGCAGGACCAGCAGCTCGCGCGCCGAGTTCCGCCAGGGCTGCCCGGCCTCGGCGAGCGGTACCAGCCGGCTGCGCAGTTCCGCCGGATCCGCCGTGTCCAGTGTCTGCTGTGCCAGCAACAGCGTCGCGAGCTGGCGAAGGAGTGGATCCGCGTCCGCGCGGTCGGCCAGCGTGCCGAGCGCGGCTGCCACCGCGTCGGCATCACCAGCCCGGCCGAGGGCCGCGGCCTCGCGCAGCCGCGCGATCGTCGCGGGCCCAGGCTCCCCACCATCGGCGGCCGCGGCGAACGCCGAAGCGGCCTCCACCCAGCGGCCCGCGGCCATGTCCCGCTCGACGGCGAGAAGCTGCTCGGCGGCAGCCGCCATCTGCCGGCTTCGCCAAGCCTTCCAGCCTTCCCACGCGGCGACGCCGACGACGAGGAGCACGACCAGCGCGATCAGGGCCCGACCGTAGCGCTGCCAGATCGACAGCAGCCGGTCGCGGCGCAGCTCCTCGTCGACCTCGCGGATGAACTCGTCGGACTTCAAGACGACTTTCCCGTGGCCCGCGCCGGCCCATGGCGCAGGCGCGTGTCGGTAACGACGCGCGCAGGGTTTGGCAAGCTCGCCACCGGCCACTAGGCTTGCAATGACCTGCACGACGTCCGGGGCAACGGCCATGCCACGCCTGTTCATCGCCATCGAGTTACCCGAGGACGTGACTGCGCAGGTGGGGCGGCTGTGCGCCGGCCTGCCGGGGATCCGCTGGGTCGATGCGGATCAGCTTCATCTCACCCTGCGCTTTGTCGGCGAGGTCGCGCACGATGTCTTCGTCGACATCGGGCAGGGGCTTGCCGAGATCAGCGCGCGTCCATTCGAACTGCGCCTCAAGGGACTCGGCATGTTTCCCCCGCGTGGCGCGCCGCACACCCTGTGGGTCGGGGTCTCCGGGCCAGACGGCCTGGCCCAGCTCAAGCGCCGTGTCGACCGTGTCGTCGAGGAGGCGGGCGCTGAGAGCGAGCGGCGCAAGTTCCAGCCGCACGTGACGATCGGTCGGTTCCGCGAGGCCCCGCCCGAACCACGCTTCGGCTCGTGGCTCGCCGGTCGCTCCCTGTTCACCAGCAGTCCGTTCCTGGTCAGCGGGTTCTCGCTCTACAGCAGCCATCTCCGCCCGGACGGCCCGCTCCACGCCCGCGAGGCCACCTACGACTTCGTCAGCGGGTTCGCCGAACGGGTTTAGAGGCGGCCCCCGGCCGCCCATCGCTAGCGCGGGTGCTCACTCCCACTCGATCGTCCCCGGCGGCTTGCTCGTCACGTCGTAAACGACGCGGTTGATGCCGCGGACCTCGTTGACGATGCGGGTGGCGGCGCGTGTCAGGAACGCGGCCTCGAAGGGGTAGACGTCGGCGGTCATCCCGTCGACCGAGGTCACCGCGCGGAGCGCGCAGACGGCCTCGTAGGTGCGGCCGTCGCCCATCACACCGACCGTGCGCACCGGCAGGAGCACGGCGAAGGCCTGCCAGATCGCGTCGTAAAGACCGGCCCCGCGGATCTCCTCGAGGTAGATCGCGTCGGCCTGCTGCAGCACGGCGACCCGCTCGGGCGTCACCTCGCCGAGGATCCGCACCGCGAGGCCCGGGCCGGGGAAGGGGTGGCGGCCGACAAACGCCTCGGGCAGCCCCAGCTCGCGGCCGAGCTCGCGGACCTCGTCCTTGAACAGCTCGCGCAGCGGCTCGACCAGCCGCAGCCGCATCCGCTCCGGCAGCCCGCCGACATTGTGATGGGACTTGATGGTCACCGACGGCCCGCGGAACGACACGCTTTCGATGACGTCCGGGTAGAGCGTGCCTTGGGCCAGGAACTCGGCGCCGCCGAGCCGCGCCGCCTCGCGCTCGAACACGTCGACGAAGGTCTTGCCGATCGCCTTGCGCTTGGCCTCCGGGTCGGTGACGCCGCGCAGCGCGGTCATGAACTCGCCTTGGGCCTCGACGTGGACCAGCGGGATGTTGAAGTGGCCGCGGAACAGCTCGACCACGTCACGGGCCTCGCCGGCGCGCAGCAGACCGGTGTCGACCAGCACGCAGGTGAGCTGATCGGCGACCGCCTCGTGGATCAGCAGTGCCGCCACGGCCGAGTCGACACCCCCTGAGAGCCCACACAGGACCCGCCCCGTACCGACCTGTGCGCGGATCTTCGCGACCGCCTGCTCATGATAGGCGTGCATCGTCCAATCGCCGCGCAGCCCGGCGATGTGGAACAGGAAGTTCTCAAGCAGCCGGCGGCCAGCCTCGGTGTGATGGACCTCCGGGTGGAACTGCACACCGTAGAGCCGCCGCGCCTCGTCGGCGATGGCGGCGAAGGGCGAGCCCTCGCTGGTCGCGACCGGCACGAACCCGGGCGGGATCGCCGTCACCTTGTCGCCATGGCTCATCCAGACGACGGTCGTGTCGCCGGGGCCGGCGATGCCGTCGAACAGAGGCGACGCACGCTCGACCGTGACAACGGCGCGCCCGAACTCGCGCCGCTGGCCCGGCTCGACCCGCCCGCCGAGCTGGGCGCACATCGTCTGTTCGCCATAGCAGATGCCCAGTACCGGCACGCCCAGCTCGAACACTGCGGCGGGGGCCCGCGGGCTCGCCTCCTCGGTGGTCGAGGCCGGGCCGCCGGACAGGATGATCGCCGCCGGGGCGAAAGCACGGACCGCCGAGTCCGCCATCGTGCACGGATGGATTTCACAATAGACGCGCAGCTCGCGCAGGCGACGGGCGATCAGCTGCGTCAGCTGGGAGCCGAAGTCGAGGATCAGGACGCGTTCGGGCATCGGGTTGTCCGGGTGGCTGGCGACGCTCTTAGGTGGCGCCGCGGAGCGATGGAAGCGGGCGCTTCATCCAGCGATCTCGGCACGGCATGATGGCGGCATGTCGTGGGTGACGCGCCTGCTGTGGCTCACGTTGGTCGTGGTGGCGTTCGACGGCGCCGACGCGCGGGCCGAGCGGCGGGTGGCACTCGTGCTCGGCTTCGGCGCCTACCAGCACGCGCCGGAGCTGACCAACCCGGTCAATGACGCGACCGCAATGGCCGCCGCGTTGGAGCAGCTCGGGTTCGAGGTCATTGTCGGGTTGGACCTGGAGCGCCGCGACGCGGAGCGGAGCCTTGCCCGCTTCGCCCGCGCGCTCGACGGCGCCGACACGGCGATCCTGTTCTATGCCGGCCACGGTCTTCAGGTCGCCGGGGCCAATTACCTGCTGCCAGTCGACGCGCGGCTCGAGCACGAGGCGGACCTTCCGTTCGAGGCACTGCGTCTGTCGGACCTGCTGGCAGCGATGGAGCGGGGACCGCGGGTGAATCTCGTGTTTCTCGACGCCTGTCGCGACAACCCGCTCGCGCGCAACCTCGCCCGCAGCATGGGGACGCGCTCCGCGTCGCTCGGCCGCGGGCTCGCCACGATCGAGGGCGCCATCGGCAGCCTGATCGCCTTCGCCACCCAGCCGGGCAACGTCGCCCTCGACGGCGATGGTCGGCACAGCCCGTTCACGGCGGCGCTCCTCGAGCATCTGCCGACGCCGGACCTGGAGGTGCGGCAGATCCTGAC
>CALKJU010000099.1 GCA_937995535.1 uncultured Alphaproteobacteria bacterium | reverse complement strand
AGACCGTAGCTCATGCCTTGCGGCGGGACCGGGGCACGAAGAGGGTCGCGTCCTCACGCGGCTCGGCCATCGACGCCAGCGATTCGGCGATGAAGCCGACCGGCAGATCGGGGTTGTCCAGCGCGGCCCGGCCGACCTTGGCCCAGTACTCGACTTGGCCGGCGATGGTTCGATGCTCGGCCAGCGCCTCGGCGCGCGCTTGTTCGTAAAGCTTTTGGTCGATGCGGATGGAAATCGACGTCGTCATGGCGTCACCCGGGTACGTCCTGGAAGCAATTTACCACAATTGTAGTAGCGTCTCGCAAAGCGTTCAATCCCATGCTCCCCCACCTCGCCGCCCGCCTGTTCGGCACGCCTTTGCTCGTCCAACGCGCCAAGCTCGACGTGATCCTGGCCGTGCTCGGCGAGCGGCTGAACATCCAGCGGCCACCGGCGGACATGGCCTCGGCGGCACCTCGCGACACATCCGCCGCTGGCCTGCCCGGCATTGCCGTGATCCCGATCCACGGCACGCTGGTCAAGCGCACGCTGGGGCTGGAGGCGGCCTCGGGGCTGACCAGCTACGCCGAGATCGGCGCGATGCTCGATGCCGCCTTGGCCGACCCTCGGGTCGCCGGCATCGTGCTCGACATCGACTCGCCCGGCGGCGAGACCGGCGGCTGCTTCGAGCTCGCCCGCCGCGTGCGTGAAGCGGCGGCCGTGAAGCCCGTCTGGGCGGTGGCCAACGACGCCGCCTTCTCCGCGGCCTATGCCATCGGCTGCGCCGCCGATCGGCTCTTCGCCACCGAGACAGGCGGCGTGGGTTCGATCGGCGTGATCGCGTTGCACGTCGACCAGTCGATCAAGGACGCCCAAGACGGCTACCGCTACACCGCGATCACCGCGGGCGAGCGCAAGAACGACTACTCGCCGCACGAGCCACTTGCGGACGCCGCCCGCGCAGCGCTGCAGGCCGAGGTGGACCGCCTCTACGACATCTTCGTCGGTCACGTAGCCGCCATGCGCGGCCTGCCCGAGGACGCGGTGCGCGCGACCGAGGCCGCGCTCTTCTTCGGCCCGCAGGCCGTCGAGACGGGGCTGGCCGACGGGGTGGCCACGCTCCCCGCCGTGCTCGCCGAGTTCGACCGACATCTTTCTGCCGCGCGGCGTCCGTCTTCCCCGCCGCGCCCAGCCCCGACCGGGAAGGCGACCGTTCTCCGAGGAACCCCCACCATGACCGACACCCCGCCCGAGACCCTCGGCGTGGATGAGGCCGCCGCCCTGGTGGCCGAGGCCCGCCGCGAAGTGGCGCAGTCCGCGAAAGTAATCGCGGAACTGTGTCTGATCGCCGGCTGCCCCGAGCGCGCCGCCGAGTTCATCGCCGCGGGCCGCACCGAAGCCGAGGTGCGCCGCGCCCTGATCGAGTCGCGCGCCGCCCACAGCATGGAGTCCGCCGTGCGCTCGACCCACGTACCCCAGGACTGGGCCACCCCCGGCGCCGATCCGGCCTCTTCGCCCGTGGTCGCCGCCGTGAAGAAACTCGTGACCCGGGAGTGAACCATGCCCACGCTCACCCAAGCCCCCAACCTCGGCGACCTGCTGAAGTACGAGGCGCCGAACCTGTATTCGCGCGAGCGGGCGACCGTGGCCGCCGGGCAGAACCTGCCGCTCGGCGCCGTGGTCGGCCGCGAGACGGCCACAAGCAAGCTCAAGGCCCTCGACCCCGCGGCCGGCGACGGCAGCGATGTCGCCGTGGGCGTGCTCGCGCTGGCCGTCGATGCGACGCTGATCGACCGGGAGGACGCGATCCTGATCGCCCGCCACGCCATCGTCGCGCGAAACGCGCTGGTCTGGCCCGCGGGGATCACCACCGCGCAGCAGCTCGCTGCGATCGCCCAGCTCGAAGCGCGCGGCATCGTGGTGCGCGACAGCGCCTGATTCCGCCTCTCCCCACGCCTCGGACGACCCGCCATTCGGCGGGTTCGTCGTTTCTGGAGACCCCGATGCTCAACCCCTTCGATTCCCCCGGCTTCTCGATGGCGAGCCTGACCGCCGCCATCAACCTGATCCCCAACCGCTACGGGCGGCTGGAAGCCTTGAACCTGTTTCCGGCCAAGCCCGTGCGCACGCGCCAGGTCGTCATCGAAGAGTACGCCGGGCGCCTGAACCTGCTGCCCACCCGGCCGCCCGGCTCGCCCGGCACGGTGGGCGAGCGCGGCCAGCGATCTTTGCGTTCCTTCGTCGTCCCGCACATCCCGCACGACGACGTGGTCCTGCCCGAGGAGGTGCAGGGCATCCGCGCATTCGGGTCGGAGACCGAGATGGAGGCGGTTGCCGGCGTGATGGCGCGACATCTCGAGACCATGCGCAACAAGCACGCCATCACGCTGGAGCACCTGCGCATGGGGGCGCTGAAGGGCGAGATCCTCGACGCCGATGCCACGCCGCTGGTCAATCTCTACACCGAGTTCGGCATCACGCCCAAGGTCGTGAACTTCGCCCTCGGCAACGCCAACACCAACGTCAAGGGCAAGTGCGCCGAGGTGCTGCGCCACATCGAGGACAACCTCTCGGGCGAGTTCTCGACCGGGGTGCACTGCCTGTGCTCGCCCGAGTTCTTCGACGCGCTGACCGGCCACGCCAAGGTCGAGGAGGCCTACAAGAACTGGCAGCAGGGCGCGGTGCTGATCAACGACATGCGCCGCGGCTTCACTTTCGGCGGCATCACCTTCGAGGAGTACCGCGGCCAGGCGACCGATGCCAACGGCAACGCGCGCCGCTTCATCGCCGCGGGCGAGGCTCACGCCTTTCCGCTGGGGACGGTGGACACCTTCGCCACGTATTTCGCGCCTGCCGACTTCAACGAGACGGTGAACACCCTGGGCCTGCCGCTGTATGCCAAGCAGGAGCCGCGCAAGTTCGAGCGGGGGACCGATCTGCACACCCAGAGCAACCCGCTGCCTATGTGTCACCGGCCGGGCGTGCTGGTGAAGCTCACCGTCTGACGGTGCCTGTCCGATGGTCCGTGTGGAGGATCTGTACGACGCCGCCGAGCGCGCGGGGCTCTTGACGCCCGTCGTGGTGGGCGCCGCCACGGTGCACTGTGCGTTTCGTGCGCCGGACGAGACGGTGCTCGACGGGCTGGCGCTGTCGCGCGACTACCGGATCGACTACCCGGCCGCGCGGCTGACGCTTGCGGTCGGCGACACGGTCGAGGTGGGCGGTCACCGCTACCAGGTGCGCGACGTGCGGGCGATCGGCGACGGCAGCGAAGGCCGCGCCTGGCTCACCCGGCTCTGAGGATCGCGCCATGCACTCCGTCCGTGAGCGCCTCTTGCGGGAGATCGTCACGCGCCTGAGCGCTGCGATTGCTCCGATCCCGGTGCTGCGCATGCCGGCCGTGCCGGTCACGCGGGAGGCCGGTCCGGCGCTACTGCTGTTCGTCGAGGGCGACGGCATCACCGCTCACGCCAACCACCTGGTCGATCGGCAACTGACCCTGCGCATGGTGGCGCTCGCGCGTGGCGCGGACGCCTTCGACGCGGCCGACCAAGTGCTGGTCGCGGCCCACGCAGCGCTGCTCGCCGACCCGAACCTGGGCGGCCTGGCCATCGCCGTGCGCGAGATCGACTGCGAGTGGGAGGCCGACGACGCCGACGCAGGAGCAGTGATGCTTCCCGCCCGCTACGAGATCCGCTACCGCACCCATGCCCTCGATCTCACCCAAGCAGGATGACCGATGCACATCGAACTGCTCAAACCCCATACCCACGCCGGGCAACGCCTCGCCACAGGCGACCGCATCGAACTGAATGAGGCCAGCGCCCGCTGGCTGATCGCCCAAGGCGTGGCCCGGCCCGTCACGCCGGACGCCCCGACGCCATCCCTCAAACCCTCGCGCCGTGACGGTTCCGCCGCCGCGACCCCATCCACGCCCACCACCACGGGAGACTGACCATGCCTTACTTCTCTGGACAAGGCCGCGTCTACATCGGCGCGCGTGATTCGACCGGCAACCCGGCCGGCCTCAGCTTCGTCGGCAACGTGCCGGAACTGAAGGTGTCGCTGTCGGTGGAGACGCTGGAACACCAGGAGGCGCAGTCCGGCCAGCGCCTGACCGACCTGCAGCTCATCAAGACCAAGAAGGGCGAGTTCACCTGCACGCTGGAAGAACTCATCGCGACCAACCTCGCGCTCGCGCTCTACGGCACCACGACGACGACCACCCCCGGCACCGTGACGGCCGAGGCGCTGCCCAACCCGGTCACGGTTGGCAGCCTGTATCCGCTGGCGAAGCAGAACGTCTCCAGCGTGGTCGTCAAGGATTCGAGCACCACGCCCAAGACCCTGCCGGCGACGCAGTACTCGGTCAACGCCAAACACGGCTCGCTGGTGATCCTCGACGCCACGACCGGCGGCCCCTATGTCGAGCCCTTCACCGTGGATTACGCCTACGGCACCGCGCAGAGCACGGCGATGTTCACCC
>CALKJU010000098.1 GCA_937995535.1 uncultured Alphaproteobacteria bacterium | reverse complement strand
CGGCAGTACGGGCGCTCTCTACTGCCTGCGCCCGGACGGGCGGATCACCCGCGAGGTCGATGGGGTCGGCCTCTCCAACACGCTGGCCTGGACCGACGGCGGCCGCACGCTCCTGTTCGGCGACACCCTGACCAATGTCATCTCCGCCTTCACCATGGACGAGGACGGCCACCTGTCGGACCGCCGCGTCTTCTCCGACGAGCCGTTACCCGGCCACTGCGACGGCTCGGCGATCGACGCCGAGGGCTATCTGTGGAACTGCCGTTTCGCCGGCGGCCGGATCGTGCGCTTCGCGCCGGACGGGCGGGTCGACCGGCAGATCGAGCTGCCGGTGACAAACCCCACCTCCTGCTGTTTCGGCGGGCCCGACCTGCGCACGCTCTACGTCACCTCGGCGCGGTTCACCCTGAGCGCGGAGCAACTCGCTCGTAATCCCACCGAGGGCGCCGTGCTCGCCCTCGACGCGGGCGTCACCGGGACAGCCTCGGTCCGCTTCGCCGGCTGAAGGTCCCGTCAGCGCTGCAGGAACGGGTTGCCGCGGCGCTCGGCGCCGAAGGTGGAGCCGGGGCCGTGGCCGCAGATGAAGGCGATGTCGTCGCCCAGCGGCAGGAGCTTGTCGTGGATCGCGGCGAGCAGGGCGGCATGGTCGCCGTACGGGAAGTCGGTGCGGCCGATCGAGCCTTGGAACAGCACGTCGCCGACGATCGCGAACCGGTGCCCGGTGTGGACGTAGACGAGGTGGCCGGGCGTGTGGCCCGGGCAGTGCAGGACGGCGAACTCCTGGCCGGCGATGCTCACCGTCTGGCCCTCGGCGAGCCAGCGGTCGGGGGTGACGTTGCGTACCCCGCGCAGCCCGTACATGTCGCCCTGCAGCTCGATCGCACCCAAGAGGAAGCGGTCGCGCGCGTCGGGTCCGACGATTGGCACGTCGCCACCGAGATCCTCCTTCAGCTCGGCGGCACCGCCGGCATGATCGATATGCCCATGGGTGAGCAGGATCTGCTCGACGGAGACACCGAGCTGGTCCAGTGCCGCGCGAATCCGTGGCACGTCCCCGCCCGGGTCCACCACCGTCGCGCGCTTGCTCGCGTCGTCCCACAGGATGGCGCAGTTCTGCTGGAACGCGGTCACCGGCAGGAGCGCCACCTTGAGTTCGGCCATGCCCGATCCGTCGGCTGGAAACCTGGCGCCCCTTGTCGCCGTAACGGCCCGATCACGCAACCGGCGCGGCACGCACGCGACCGTTGTGAAACCGCTCCTCGACGTTAGGCTGTTCATGGAACGGCTGCGGGCGCAGTCGGCTGCGGGAGGAAGGTCGGATGATGCGCTTGGTTGCCGCGGCCGCCCTGGCCGCCACGTGCCTGACCGGCACGCGGGCCTGGGCGGTGAGCGCCGAGGACTTCATGGCCGAGACCACGGGCCAGTTGGCGACGCTCTGCGGGGTGGAGCCGAGCCATGCCAACGCCACCGAGGCGCTCAGCTTCTGCCACGGTTTCATCAGCGGCGCTGCCGCGGTCTATCTGGAGATGGTGAACGGCGGCCTGCTCCAGCGGCTGATCTGCGCGCCCGAGGGGACGACCAGCGGCGACGTCGCCGCGCAGCTCGTGGCGTGGACGGCGGCCAACCCGGACAAGGCCGCGACCTCGGTCGAGGACGGGCTGTTCGAGGCCGCCGCGGCCAAGTGGCCCTGCCCGTGACCCCGTCGATCAACGCGAGGAGCCCCGCGATGCGCAAGCTCACCACCCTCGCCGGCGCGGCCCTGCTCGTGGCCACGCTCGGCGGCTGCGAGAACATGTCCCGGACCCAGCAGGACGTCGGCATCGGCACGGCGGTCGGCGCCGCCGGCGGGCTGCTGGTGGGTGCCATCACCGGCCGGCCGATGACCGGCCTCGCCGCCGGCGCCGCCGCCGGCGCCGCCGGCGGCTTCCTGTTCGACCAGGGCCGCAAAAGCGCGCAGTAACGCGCGGGTCGGGCCGGGGCCCGCCTCCTGGCGGGTCCCGGCCCTGAGCGCGGGCCCGTCGCGAGGCTCAGCGCAGCGCGCAGGCGCCCTGCGTGAGCTAGATGCCGGCCCATCCCTCGGTGGTCACCGGGTCGACCATCGAAGCGTTGATCGTCAGCAGGCAGTTACGGTAGCCGTCACGTTCGATGCCGAGCTCGGTGACGACCGCTCCGGCCGGTGCGCGCGCGTCGATGCCACGCGCCGGATCACCGACGAGCGCCACGGTCCGGATCGGCCGGCCGAGCAGGCAGGCTGCGCGTGAACAGGCCGGTCACGCCGTCGCCCGCCCGCACCGCCTTGAACACCGTGGCAATGCCGCTCGTGCCGTTCTTCGAGACGGCGTGGAACGCCGAGGACCGCCAGCGTGCCGGCTCCTCGACATCCTCGTCGCCATGGCCGGTGCCCGGCGGCCGACCGGAGAAGTTCCAGAACAGGAAGTCGTGGAACGAGGTGCCGGTCCGGGCGACCAGCTTGATCCGCTCCGCGGCGGGCACCGAGGCGGCCACCCGGGCGACGAAGATGCCCAGGTTCACCGGCACGGAGGTGGTGAAGCCGTCCGGGTACTGCTCGTTGCAGAAATCGATCAGGGCGCGGTTGCCGTCCTCCGGGCACTGGAGCGTGATCGTGCGCGTCTCGGTCCCCCAGGCAGCCCAGAAGGAGACGTAGCCGTTGCCGAGGGACAGCGCCTCGCCCAGACGGTTGAACGTCGCGCCGCTGACGCCGGGCACCGACCCGCCGATGGCGACCAGCGTGCGCAAGGCCGGCGGCACGCTGCACTGGGCGCTGGCGACATAGATGCCGCCGAGGGTCGGCGAGGCCTCGTTGTCGAGTCCGAGGAAGAAGACCTGATTCCAGGCCGCGCTCGGAGGCGCCGTGGAGCCGAACGTGACGTTGCCGGCGAGCGGCTGGTTCGGGATCCGGGTGTCGGAGTTGGCGATCAGGCAGGTCGGTGGCGTGCCGCTGTTGCTCCGGAAATTGCGCACGAAGACGCCCGTCTTGCCGACGCCGCCGTCGGTGTAGTTGCCCTTGAACGCGACCCATCGGGTGGCGAACGGCGAGGGTGCCCCGGGGAACTGGTCGAAGCGGGTTCCAGGTGCCGCGCCGGGCACCGAGAACCGCTCGAAGCCGGGTACCGCGCCGAGCAATGACGCCGCGGTGACGAGCGAGCCATTGTAGTCGGCGTAGATCCCCGCCGTGCCGACCCGTGTCTCGGCACCGTCGGGCAGGAGGTAGCGCCAGACCGGCTGCGACTGGCCGCGCGTGGCGATCGTCGCGGTCACGAGGTCGGCCCGCGGGAAGGACGGAAACTCGTTGAACGTCGCGGCCAGATTGTTGGGCGCCGGCACGACGTCGCCGACACCTGCGACCTCGCGCAGCGCGCCACGGACCGGGCACATGGCCCGCTTGAAGACGCCGCGCGGCGGCTGGCCGGGGCCACGGGCCCGACCGCGGCTCGCCACGGTGCAGTTCTCCGGCGCGATCGAGGGCTGATTGAAGCTGCTGAACTTGACCGAAGTTCCGGGCACGTTGTCGGCACTGTTGACGACCGTCTTCCAGCTCACGGCATGCCCTGGGCTGGCCGCGCCTGCGAGGACGGTTGCAGTCAGGAGGGCGGCAACCCTCCCTGACCGAGCGAAACTGTTCATTGAGGATTTCCCCCTCAGCCACCGGCACAATCGCCGGGAGGTCGAGCATTGCAGGCCCGCCACCACCGTGCGTTGATCTGCGTCAGGATCGGCAGCGCGACCGATGCGGCCGCGTACTGGTGGGCTTGACAGCCGAAAAGTTTAGTTCAATGGTCTCGATCACTAAACTAAACCGCCCGCTCGGGCGGGAAGCAGGGAGTCTCGACATGCGTCGGATCGCCGTCGCCGCTGCGTCGCTCATGGTCCTGGCCGCCGCCAGCGCCGCCCGAGCGCAGGACAAGGAGCTGACCTTGTGCTGGGCGGCCTGGGACCCGGCCAACGCCCTGGCCGAGCTGAGCAAGGACTTCACCGCGCAGAGCGGCATCGCGATGAAGTTCAACTTCGTGCCGTGGGAGAACTTCGCCGACCGCTTCCTCAACGAATTGAACAGTCGCGGCAAGCTGTGCGACCTGATGATCGGGGACAGCCAGTGGCTCGGCACCGCCGCGACCCAGGGCCACTACGTGAAGCTGAACGACTTCTTTGCCGCCAACAACATCTCGATCGACGACTTCCTCCCGGCGACGGTCTACGCCTACTCGACCTGGCCCAAGGGCGAGCCCGAGTACTGGGCGCTGCCGGCCATGGGCGACGCGCTCGGCTGGGTCTACCGCAAGGACTGGTTCGCGCGGCCCGAGTTGCGCGAGGAGTTCCAGGCCAAGTACGGCCGCGAGCTGACGCCGCCCTCGACCTGGGACGAGCTGAAGCAGATCGGCGAGTTCTTCCAGGGGCGCGAGATCGACGGCAAGAAGGTCTACGGTCTCGCCATCTACACCGAGCGCGGCTCGGAAGGCATCACAATGGGCGTGACGGCGGCGATGTACGCCTGGGGCTTCCAGTACGACGATCCGGCCAAGCCGTACCACATGGAGGGCTTCGTCAACTCGCCCGAGGCGGTGGCGGC
>CALKJU010000097.1 GCA_937995535.1 uncultured Alphaproteobacteria bacterium | reverse complement strand
CCGAGCAAGAGGATGGCGTGGTGTCGCAGCATGCCGATGGCGCTCTACCCGAGGCGTCGCATCTCGCCCCGCCGACTTGCGTTGATTGCGGCCGCGGGAGTAGCCGGGAGGCGACGATCATGGCGTTGCCCGACCCCAGTCAACACCTGAACGCAGCCCAGCGTCGCGCCGCGACGTTCGGCCTTTCGCCGGGCGTGCCGGCTCTGCCGGGACAGGCGCTGCTGGTCGTTGCCGGGGCCGGGACCGGCAAGACGACGACGCTCGCGCACCGCGTGGCGCAGCTCGTCCTCCACGGCGCGGATCCGGCCCGGCTCCTGCTGCTGACGTTCACGCGGCGGGCCGCCGACGAGATGCGCGGCCGTGCCAGTGCGATCCTCGCCGTGCATGGCCGGCGGTCGTCCAAGCCGAGCCTGGAGCTCGACTGGGCCGGGACCTTTCATGGCATCGCCGCCCGGCTGCTGCGCGAGTATGCTGATCGGATCGGGCTCGACGCGGGCTTCACCATCCTCGACCGCGCCGCTGCGGAGGATGTGCTCGATCTCGTCCGCGCGGACCTCGGGCTCGATCGCAGCCCGCGGCGGTTCCCGACCAAGGCGACCTGCCTCGCGGCCTATTCCCGGGCGGTGAACGCCGACCTGCCGCTTAGCGCGGTTCTCGCCCGGGATCTTCCCTGGCTGCTGCCGGTCGCGGACCCGCTCGCCGAGCTCTGTGCGGCCTATGTCGCTGCGAAGCAGCGGCAGGCGCTCCTCGACTTCGATGACCTGCTGCTGTGGTGGGCGGAGGTGTTGGGCGTGCCGACGCTGGCGGCGGAGATCGGCGCACGCTTCGATTTCGTGCTGGTCGACGAGTTCCAGGACACGAATCCGCTGCAGGGTCGGATCCTCCATCGTCTCAAGCCGGACGGTCGAGGCGTGACGGCGATCGGCGACGACGCTCAGGCGATCTTCGCCTTCCGGGGCGCCACCGTGCGCAACATCCGCGATTTCCCGAACGCCTGCGATCCGCCGGCGGCGATCGTGACACTGGAAGAGAACTATCGCTCGACCCAGCCGATCCTCGATCTGGCCAACGCCGTCCTGCGGCAGAGCACCCAGGGCTATCGAAAGGCTCTTCGCTGCGCACGTGCGTCACGGCAGCGGCCTTGGCTCGTGGTGGCACGCGACGAGGCGGCCCAGGCCGCCTACGTGGCCGAGCAGGTGCTCGCGACACGCGAGGCCGGCATGCCGCTCCGTGACCAGGCGGTGCTCGCCCGTACAGCGGCGCATACCGCACGGTTGGAGGTCGAGCTGGCGCGTCGCGACATCCCGTTCGTCAAGTACGGCGGTCTGCGCTTTCTCGAAGCCGCGCACGTGCGCGACATGCTGGCGCTGGTCCGGTTCCTGGAAAACCCGCGGGACCGTGTCTCCGGCTTCCGTCTCCTCAAGCTGCTGCCCGGGGTCGGTCCCGCCTTCGCCCGGCGGGCGCTCGACGCCGTGGCAGCTGGTGGCGCCAGCATCCAGGGCCTCGCGGAGTTGCCGCCGCCACCGGCGGCGGCTCAGCCTTGGCGGGAGCTGCTGGACCTGCTTGCCGCGGACCTCGGCTGGCCGGCCCAGCTCGGCGCCGTGCGCAGGTTCTACGAGCGGCTGATGGTCGAGCTGTACGGTCCGGCACCGGATCGCCTCCTCGACCTCGACCAGCTCGAGGCGATGGCGGCGTTGCACGCGACGCGGCGCGGCTTTCTCGACGAGGTCGGTCTCGACCCGCCGGCGGCGCACGGCGACCTCGCCGGTATCCCGCACAAGGACGACGACTACGTGGTCCTCTCGACCATCCATTCGGCCAAGGGGCGCGAGTGGCGCGCGGTCTATCTGCTCTATGTGGTTGACGGCTGGATCCCGTCCGACCTGGCCACCGGACACGCGGAGGAACTGGAGGAAGAGCGGCGCCTCCTTTACGTCGCCGTCACCCGTGCCCGTGACCAGCTGCACCTCCTCCAGCCCCTGCGGGTCTGGCTGCGTCCGCAGGGGAGCGGCTCCGATCGCTGGGTGGCCGCCGCCCGGTCGCGGTTCCTGCCTGCCGACCTGCTGCACCTGCTCGAGGCCCGCGCGTGGCCCCCACCGACGGCGGGCGGTGGCACCACTGCGGGCACGACGGTCGACATCGCTGCGGCCGTTCGAGCGCGTTGGCGCTAGTGACGCAACGCATGCTTGCGTCGGGCCCGGCGTTGAGCGATATATCAAGCGTCATTCTGCGTCGGACTGCCGGCCTGATGCGTGCTCTCGGGCCGTGATCGCTGACAACGCCGTTCGGTATGACGTGATGCTGCGCCGCAGCGTCACATGATCACAGTGGAGCACGTACATGCCTGTCGGTACCGTCAAGTGGTTCAACGCCACCAAGGGTTTTGGCTTCATCCAGCCGGACCAGGGTGGGCCGGACGTCTTCGTCCATATCTCCGCGGTCGAGCGTGCCGGGATGGGCACGCTGAACGAGGGTCAGAAGGTCGCCTACGATCTGCAGCGTGACCCGAAGCGCGGGAAGTCGTCGGCCGAGAACCTGAAGGCCGCCTGACGGCACACGGTCGGCGGCGCGCGACGCCGCCGACCGTCAGCGACACCAGCCCGAAGGAGAATGCCGTATGGCGTTCCGGCCCAATTACGGTCGCGACCGTGCCGAGCGCAACCGGCTCAAAGCCGAGAAGCGGCAGGAGAAGCTCGACAAGCGCGCGGCGGAGGTGGCGCGCCGTAAGGCCGAGCGGGCCGAGCAGGAGCCGCCGGTACCCGGCACGGCGCCTGCCGCCGAGCCGAGCTGACCCGGCGGCGTGGGGCATCCGCATGGCGCGCAAGAAGCAACTGGTCGATCGCGGCTTCGTGCTATTCGACGTACTGTATCAGGACGGGACCCGGACCTCGAACCGCAAGGTCCCAGCCGCCGCGCTGAGCACGCTCGACGGCGACAGCCCCGCGAAGGTCTTCATCGAGGCGCAGGACCGCGAGATCGCCGAGCGATCGCAGAGGCCCCGGGGACCGATCAAGACGATCAGCCGCTCGCCGGGCCAGTAACACCGCCAGGCTCGGTCGCGATCCACAGCTCGTGGGCAAGGTCACGCAGCATCAGGGCCTCGGCCCACCGGTCGGTGCTGTCGTTGCCGTTGCGGTCCGTGATCGCGTAGGGCCTCGGCCCCAGCTCGCAGACGAAGGCGAGACTGCTGTCAGGTCCGGCGCGGCGCCGCCAGCTCATGAAACCGTAACGCCACCAGCCGCGAAACAGCTCAAGCCACGGCGCGTGGTGCGGGAACGAGATCTCGATCTGCACCTGCTCGCGCGAGGCGACGCGGCCGTGGATCGCCCACGCATGATCGAGGATCCGGTGGATGAAGGCGTGATTCTCGTCGCTCACCGGGAAGGTGAACTCCCGGCCGACCAGGAAATGGGAGAGGTCGGCGACGAGCTTGAGGTCGGGGAAGCAGTCGAGCAGATCGAGCGTGAAGTAGAGATCGGTCGTCATCCGATCGCGATGGGTCTCGATGTAGACAGGGAAGCTCACCTGCTCGGCCAAGCGCCGCCAGCCCTCCAGCAGCGGGATGCACTCCTGCAGCCGACGCGGACGCACGTCCGGCTGGATGTCGAGATGGTGGCAGCCGAGTTCGGTACAGGTCTCCAGGATCGGCTTGAGCTCGTCCACCGTCCGCGGGAAGCATTGCGCTTCGTTGACCAGGCCGTGTGGCTTCCCGAGTTCCGTTACCCGGCGCGCCCAGCGCACGTCGTCGAACCGCGTGCTCACCCCATCGAAGCCTGCCGCGACGATCCGCGCCAAGTTCGCCTCGAGCGTCGGCTCGATCCCGTCCGCGTGCCGCCGCTCCATGGCCCAGAGCGATTGGAGAACGACCAGCCTCTGCATCCGCGCGATGGTCCTGTCGGCGTGGCGTGCGTCGCGACGCTGGCAGAGCGATCGACCGTCGGCAAGCGGCCCGGGGTGGGCGCTTCCCGCCGGCCGGCGGCTCCAAGGTCGGTCAGAAGCGCAGAACCTGGGCGCGGATGACCTGGGGCAGGGCGCGGACCTGGGCGAGGACTTCATCCGGGATCGGCTGGTCGATCTCGACGAGCGCGATCGCATCGCCGCCCGGCCGCTCTCGGCCGAGGTGGAAGGTCGCGATGTTGATGCCGGCATCGCCCAAGGCACGCCCGAGCGCACCGATGAAGCCCGGCTTGTCGCAGTTGCGCACATAGAGCATGTGCTCGCCGAGACGAGCCTCGATGGCGATGCCACGGACATTGACGAGCCGCGGCTCGTGGCCCTGGAACAGCGTGCCGGCGACCGCCCGGGGCGGGGCCTCGTCCGTCCCAACCTCGACCTGGACCAGCGTCTGGTAGCCGTCGATGTGCTCGTGCTCGACGGTGGTCACCTCGATGCCGCGGGCCTTGGCGATCGCCGGCGCGTTGACCGTGTTGACACTCGACAGCTTGGGCGCGAGCAGGCTCCGCAGGACGATCTGGGTCAGAGGCCGCGTGTTCAACGTGGCAGCGTGACCGGCGTAGGTGATGGTGACGGCGTTGAGGCTCGACTCGGTGAGCTGGCCGGCGAAAGAGCCGAGCTGCTCGACGAGCTTCATGTAGGGCCGCAGGCGCGGCGCCTCCTCCGCCGTCACGGACGGCATGTTGAGCGCGTTCACGACCGCCCCGTTCAGGAGATAGTCGCTGATCTGCTCGGCGATCTGGACGGCGACGTTCTCCTGCGCCTCGCCGGTCGAGGCGCCGAGATGCGGGGTCACGATCACCTCGTCGAGCTCGAAGAGCGGCGAGTTGCGCGCGGGCTCGGTGGCGAACACGTCGAGTGCCGCCCCGGCGACCTGGCCGGACCGGATGGCGTCGGCGAGCGCCGCCTCGTCGACCAGGCCGCCGCGGGCGCAGTTGATGACGCGCACGCCACGCTTGGCACGGGCGAGCGCCTCCGCGTCGAGCAGGTTGCGGGTCTGCTCGGTGAGCGGCGTGTGCAAGGTGATGAAGTCGGCGCGGGCCAGCAGCTCGGGCAGGTCGACCTTCTCGACGTTGAGGTCCGCAGCGCGCGCGTCGGACAGGAACGGGTCGTAGGCGACGACGCGCATTTTCAGGCCCTGCGCACGATCCGCCACGATCGCGCCGATGTTGCCGCAGCCGATCACGCCGAGCGTCTTGCCGTACAGCTCGACGCCCATGAAGCGGCTCTTCTCCCATTTGCCGGCGCGCGTCGAGCGGTCGGCTGCGGGAAGCTGCCGGGCCAGCGCCAGCATCATCGCGATCGCGTGCTCTGCGGTGGTGACCGAGTTGCCGAACGGCGTGTTCATCACCACGACGCCGTGCTGGGTGGCCGCGTCGACGTCGATGTTGTCGACACCGATGCCGGCGCGGCCGACGACCTTGAGGCGCCGTCCCGCGGCGATCACGTCGGCCGTGACCTTGGTTGCGGAGCGCACCGCCAGGGCGTCGTAGTCGGCGATCGCGGCGAGCAGCGCCGCGCGGTCGAGGCCGGTCCGGACGTCGCAGGCCAGGCCGCGTTCCTGGAAGATGCGCAAAGCTGCCGGGCTCAGCTCGTCGGCGATGAGGACGTTGGGCATGCAGGCAGGTCCGTGGCTGGGATCAGGCGAGGTCGGCGCGGGTCTCCGCGTAGGCCCAGTCCAGCCACGGGACTAGGGCCTCCAGGTCGCTCGCCTCGACGGTCGCGCCACCCCAGATGCGCAAGCCGGGCGGCGCATCGCGATAAGCGGCGATGTCGTAGGCGACCTGCTCCTGGTCGAGGCGCGCTGTGAGCCGCTTGACGAAGGCCCACTGGCCCGCGGCCGGCAGCGCGGCGATGGCGGGATCAACGATCCGCAGGCAGATCGAGGTCGAGGAGCGCGAGGCGCTATCGCGGGCGAGGAACGCGACCCAGGGGGTCCGCGCGACCCAGTGGGCGATCACGGCGAGGTTGGCGCGCGAGCGGGCGATCAGCGCTGGCAGCCCACCCAGGCTCTCCGCCCAACGCAAGCCGTCGAGCGCATCCTCGACCGCGAGCAGGGACGGGGTGTTGATCGTCTCACCAACGAACAGGCCCTCGAGCAGCCTTCCGCCGGCGACCATGCGGAACAGC
This sequence comes from uncultured Alphaproteobacteria bacterium, assembly GCA_937995535.1. GTDB lineage: Bacteria > Pseudomonadota > Alphaproteobacteria > Geminicoccales > Geminicoccaceae > CALKJU01. The sequence goes on along the minus strand of CALKJU010000097.1, from coordinate 792 downwards.
TTGGGCAGCGGCCAGGGCGGGGTCCAGGCCAGCAGCCTCTCGACGGCGCGCGGCGACAGCACGAGCATGCCGTGCTGCGCCTCGCCTCCGAGGACCTTTTGCCAGGACCAGGTGACGACGTCGAGCTTGGGCCAGGGCAGCTCCATGGCGAACGCCGCCGAGGTGGCGTCGCACAGGGTGAGGCCGGTTCGGTCGTCGCGGATCCAACGGCCGTCCGGCACGACGACACCGGACGTCGTCCCGTTCCAGGTGAACACTGTGTCCCGAGCCGGGTCGATCCGGCTGAGGTCGGGAAGCTCACCGTAAGGCGCGCGGTGCACACGGACGTCGGCGAGGCGGAGCTGGTCGGTAGCGTCCGACACCCAGCCTTCGCCGAAGCTTTCGAAGGCGATGGCATCGACCCCGGCCGGGCCGAGCAGGCTCCACATCGCCATCTCGAACGCACCGGTGTCCGAGGCCGGCACGATGGCGATCCGGTAGTCAGGCGGGATTCCGAGGATCGCCCGCGAGCGGTCGATGATCTCACGCAGCCGAGCCTTGGCGACGTCGGCGCGGTGCGAGCGGCCGACCAGGGCGCGCTGCAGGACGGCCGCGCTCCAGCCCGGCCGCTTGGCGGTCGGGCCGGAGCCGAAGCAGGGGTTGGCGGGTCTTGTGGTCGGCTGCATCCGCGCACGGCCCTCGGCGATCGCGCGCGGAAGCTAGAGGGATCCCTGCTGCACCGCAACACGGTGCCGGCGGCGACCCTCGGCCGCAGCCTCAGCCCCCGGACGACCAGAGCTGCCGATAGGCGGC
>CALKJU010000096.1 GCA_937995535.1 uncultured Alphaproteobacteria bacterium | reverse complement strand
CGCTGCGTGCGGCTCGATCTCGCCGAGCGCCCGTACGACATTCTGGTCGGCGAAGGGCTGCTGCACGACGCCGGCGCGGCCGTGGCCGAGCGGCTCGGACTGCGCCGCATCGTCGTCGTCACCGACGAGAACGTCGCGCAGACCCGGCACCCGGAGGTGGTGCGAGCCTCCTTGCGGGCATCGGGGCACAGCGTCGACACGATCGTCGTCCCGGCCGGCGAGACCAGCAAGGCGTGGCCCGAGCTGACCCGCGTCGTCGAGCGGCTGCTCGACCTGCGGGTCGACCGACGCGCGGTGGTGCTGGCCCTCGGCGGCGGCGTGGTCGGCGACCTCGCCGGCTTCGCCGCGGCGATCACCCTGCGCGGGCTCGACCTCGTCCAGGCGCCGACCACCCTCCTCGCCCAGGTCGACAGCTCGGTCGGCGGCAAGACCGGGATCAACACCGGGCATGGCAAGAACCTGGTCGGCGCGTTCCACCAGCCGCGCCTCGTGCTGGCCGACACCGCAGCCCTCGACGCACTGCCGAGCCGCGAGCTGCGCGCCGGTTACGCCGAACTGGTCAAGCACGCCTTCATCCGCGACGCGGCCCTGTTCGACTGGCTCGAGCAGTGCGGCGCCGCCGTGGTCGCCGGTGACCCCGAACTGCGCGTCGAGGCGGTGGCCCGCTCGGTCGCGATCAAGGCAGCGATCGTCCGCGACGACGAACACGAGAGCAGCGGTCGGCGCGCGCTCCTCAACTTCGGCCACACCTTCGCCCACGCCATGGAGGCGCTGGCCGGCTACCGCGGCTCGCTGGCCCACGGCGAGGCGGTCGCCCTCGGCATGGTGATGGCGTTCCGGCTGTCACATCGGCTCGGCCACTGCCCGGGGCAGGATGTCGAGCGCGCGATCCAGCACCTCGAACGGGCCGGCCTGCCCGTCGACCCGCGCGAGCGGATCCCCGGCGGGTTCGCGCCGCAGCGGGTCCTCGCCGCCATGCGCGCCGACAAGAAGGCGGAGGCGGCGCAGCTCCGCTTCGTCCTGGCGCGGCGGATCGGCGAGGCGTTCGTCAGCGCCGAGGTTCCCGACGAGGCCGTCCTCGAGGTGATCGACGCCCGTCGCTGAGCCGACCCGTTGCGGCATCCTCTACCGCTGGTAGAAGCTTCTCGGCATTGGCGCACCGCAGCCTGAGGGGTGGACGATGCTCGCTGGCGGGACCCGATGACGAGCCGAGTCCTGGTCGCCGGAGGCGCGCTTGCGGCGCTGAGTATGGCCGCCCTGCTGGCGGCGACGGCGCTGCTCGCGGTCTATTTCGGCGGCACCGTTCCGGCGGCGGTCCTGGCCGCGCTCGCCGCCGCCGGCACCGTGCTCGCCTGCGGCGTCGCCTTCACCGCTGCCGTGCCGCCCTGGACGGCGACCGCCCAGGCCGCGGCGAGCGTCGGCCTGCTGGCGCTCCTGGTCTTTCCCGAGGGCCGGCTGTGGGGCGTGCCCTATGCGTGGTGGGAGCTGGCCACGCTCACCCCGCTGGGCGGTGCGGTTGCGGCCGGGCTCTATCTCGGCGCGGTCGGCTTCGGCTACGCGCGCTGGCGCCTGCCGATCTGGCCGCGCGCCGGGCTGTTCCTGCTGCTCGTCCCGTTCCTCTTCAATCTGCTGTTGCTGCTCGGCTCGACGCCGCGCGTCGAGGAGCTGGGCTGGCGGCTCAGCCTCAAGAGCGACATCGGCTACGAGACGTGGCGCGTGATCGGCCGCTTCGTCGTCCTCCTGATCGTCAACGAGGTGATCCTGGTCGGGCTCGGCTACGTGCTCGACGCCCGCTGGATCCGCCGGCCGCGCTTCCATCTGCTGCTGGTCGGCGCGTCGCTCGTCGCGGCGATCACGCCGCAGCTCGCCGATCTCGGCTCCGGCGGGCTGCGGCTGGACTCGATCGGCGCTGCCCGCGTCGCCGCGATCGCCGTCGCCGCCGCCGCCTTCGCGGCGCTGTGGGGGCAGGTCTACCTCGTGACCGGCGTGGTCCTCGACGCCTTCCACGGCCGCCGCCCGGCGACCCGTGTCGCCATCGCCCACTGGCGCGAGGGCGCGGCCAAGGGCGCCATCTACGCCGCGGTGCTGATGGCGCTGGTCCATGGTGCCGTGGTCCTCGCCACGAGCGACGGCCTGCCCGCGGCCCTGGCCGCCGCCCCCACGCTCAGCGGGGCCGTCGGCGGCGCCCTGCTCTTCCCCCTGGCGCGGACGATCGTCGAGACCTTCGACGGCAGCCCGCCCTTCGCCCGCCGCCTGCGCGCCAATGCCAGCCTGCCCTGGGCCTATGCGCGCGGCGCGGTCGTCGGTGGCGGGCTCGCCGCCGCCCTCGCTGCCAGCCTGCCCGATGCCGCCGCCGGGACAAGGTTCCTGGTCGGGCTCCTGGTCGGTGCCGGCGCCTATGGCGGCGTGGACCTCGCCCGCGACCTGGTCGCCATCCTGCGGCGCGTGCGGACCCGGCCGCAGGATCCGCGCGTCTATCTCCTCGGCGCCATGCTCGGCGGGATCGTCGGCGGTGCGCTCGCCTGGTACTTCGACGCCGCACAGCTCGCCACGGTCGAACGCAAGGTCGCCGCCTACGCGACCATCGCCAGCACGCCCGAGGCCTACGTCATTTATCCGTTGTTCAGCAAGTGGGGCGCGTTCGACCTCGGCGTGGTCACCGGCGGGGTCCGCCTGCTGTTCAGCGAATCGGTCTCGGGCGTGATCAACTGGTCGCTCGCGGCCCCGCTGTTCAGCGTCAACCTCGTGCTGCTCACCGCGCTGTTCGAGCGCCGGCTCGATCCGATCCGCCGGCTCGTCACCGCCGAGGGCCTCGCCGGTCTCGTCGAACAGGCGATCCGCGTGCTCCGCTGGGGGCTGTGGATGGCCCCGATCATCTACACCTTCCTCAAGCTCGCGCCGGACCCGACCTGGTACAACCAGGATGGCGCGATCCGTACCGCGGTCGCCACGGCGCAGAGCTGGTGGCTCGGCCCCGACGCCTTCCGCGCCTGGAGCCTCGAGCTGTTCCTCGGCCTGCTCGCCTACGACTGGCTGCGGGTGTTGATCTGGTTCGACCACATGGGGCTGCGCGTCGCGACCCTGGTCAACCTGTCCTTCATCGGCGGCGACCGGGTCGACGAGCGCGCCGGCCGCTGGCTCGGCTTCGCCGCGACGACCCGGCCGATCCCGGAGGGCGTACGCCGCTTCGCGACCTGGGCGCCCCTGCTGATCCCGTTCTACATCCCGCGCGGTGCCGAGTGGGATCAGGTCTGGACCGGCGCCGACCAGGTCCGCGCCGCGGCCGGCCCGCTGCTGCCACCGGTGGCGACGCTGGTCTCCGTCTACGGGCTCCTCGCCGCGCTCGTCGCCATGGTCGCCATTGCCGCCTGGCTGCGTCACGGACGGCCGCTGCCGGCGTTCCGTTCCCCCCTGCCGGCACCGGATGTCCACACGCTCGGCAACGGGGTCTACGCGCTAGAGCTGGGTGCCGACGGCCGCGGCTACAGTCGCGCGCTCAGCCTCTCGCGGCGCGGCCTCGAACTCGACCTCACGCGGCGCCCCGACGACCCGCTGCGCCTGCGCGGCAAGTTCGTTTACCTGCGGGAGACCGACGCGCAGGGCCTGCCGCTCGGCCCGCTCTGGTCGCTCGGCCGCCAGCCCTGCCTCGCGGTCGGCCCCGACTACGGGCTGAGCCAGCCGACGCCGACCACGCTGCGCCTGGTCAACAGCCAGGACCTGCTGCGCGCCGAGGCGGAGGTCGAGCTCCTGCCGGAGGAGCCCGTCGAGCGCTGGCGGCTGCACCTGCGCAACGCCGCCCAGCGGCGCCGCTTCGTCGAGATCACCACCTACCAGGAGCTGGGCCTGCACGTGCCCGGCGCCTACCAGCGCACGCCGGCCTACAATGCGATGCACGTGGCGACCTGGTTCGTCCGCGACCTCGGCGCCGTCCTCGCCCGCAACCGGCTGATCAAGACCGCCGACCCCGACCCGGCAAGGCAGCGCGCCGCCCCCGAGATCGCGTTCCACGCGGTCGGCGCCACCGAGCAGGGAGCCGCGCGGCTGATCGCGTACGAGGACAACCGGGCCTGCTTCATCGGCTCGGGCACGCTGCGCGACCCGGCCGCCTGCGCCCCCGGCGGCATGCGCGACCCGGAGGACGAGGGCCTCCTCTACAGCTTCGATCCGATCGCCTCGCTGCGGGTCCTGGTCGAGCTGCCGCCGGGTGGCGCGGTGGAGATCCCGTTCCTCGACGGGCTGGCCGCGGACGAGGCCGAGGCCGCCGCGCTCATCGGCCGCGAGCTGGGGCGGCCGGTCCCGCTGCCGGCGCGGCTCGAGGCGGTCATGCTCCGCCACCGCGAGCTGATCGAGCCGTTCCGCGCCGCCCCGGATGTGCCCTGCTACCGGTGGGCCGGGGACGGCAGCGTCCTGCACACCACCCCCGACACCACGCGCCCCTGGGCGCACGTCATGGCGAGCCCGCTCGGGCACGGCGCCATCGTCGCCAACGACGGCGAGATGTATGCCTTCTCCGGCAACGCGCAGCAGAACGGACTGACGCCGTTCGGCCACGACTCGGTGTCGAGCCAGCTCCCGGCACAGCTCGTCTACGTCGTCGACCTCGCGACGGGCGAGATGGACACGCCGACCTTCATCCCCTACCGGCGCGCCGACGCCCGCCACGAGGTCGAGTTCGGCCGCGGCCAGGCCCGGTTCCGCAAGAGCCGCGGCGCGCTCGAGCTGGAGCTCACGGTCTTCGTCGTCCCCGAGCGACCGGCGGAGCTGAAGCTGCTGCGGATCCGCAACCACGCGCCCGAGGCGCGCCGCTTCCGCGTCGTCAGCTATGCCCAGATCGCGCTCGCCGAGCTGCCGGACGACACGCGCTGGACCGGCATCGACTGCCGCGCCGATCCGGACGCGGCGGCGCTCTACTTCGCCAGCCACGGCCAGCCCTACCGGCGCGGCTGGGCCTATGCCGCCTTCAGCCTGCCGTGCGAGGCGCATGCCACGGTCCGCGCGCAGTTCGTCGGCGGCGACTGGCGCGACCTGGCCAACCCCTGCTTCGTGCAGTTCGGCGGGCCCGACACCGGCCGGCCCGACGACGGCTTCCGCTGCGCCGCGCTCGCCGGCTCGCTCGACGTGCCGGCGGGTGGCGAGGTCGTGGTCGCGATCGTGCTGGGCCAGGCCGACAGCTTCGCCGAGGCGCAGGCCTTGGCGCAGACCTATCGCGACGTCGCCGCGGCGGAGCAGGCGCTGGCGGAAACCGAGGCCTACTGGGCGCGCCTGCTCGGCCGGCTGCGCATCGACAGCTCGCTGCCGGCCCTCGACCGGCTGCTCAACGACTGGCTGCCCTACCAGCTCCTCACCGCGCGGCTGTGGGGCCGCGCCGGGCCGAGCCAGCGCGGCGGGGCCTACGGCTTCCGCGACCAGCTCCAGGACGTGCTGGCGCTGCTGCCGATCCGTCCGGACCTCGCGCGGACGCAGATCCTGCTCCATGCCGCCCAGCAGTTCGTCGAGGGTGACGTGCTCAAATGGTGGCACGTCTCGTGGCACGGCGAGACCGGCCGCGGCGAGCGCACGCGCTCGTCCGACCCGCATCTGTGGCTGCCCTATGTCGTGACCCGCTACGTGCGAGCGACCGGCGACCGGGCGATCCTCGACGAGCCGGCGCCGTTCATCGAAGGCGACGCGCTGCCGCCCGACCGGGACGGCATGCTGATCGCCGTGCGCCGCTCACGCGAGGTGGCGAGCCTGTGGGAGCATTGCCGGCGCTGCGTGGCCCTCGCCACCCGGCGGACCGGCCGGCACGGCCTGCCGCTGATGGGCACCGGCGACTGGAACGACGGCTATGACGCCGTCGGCCGCAAGGGGCGCGGTGAGAGTGGCTGGGTCGGCTTCCTGCTCTACGACGTGCTGCTCGGCATGGCCGAGCTGGCCACCGACCGCGGCGCCGAGGCGGAAGCCGGGCGCCACGTCGCCCGGGCCCGCGAGCTGCGCGTCGCGCTGGAGCGGAGCTGGCGCGACGGGCGCTACCTGCGTGCGACCACGGACGACGGCGCCGAGCTGCTGACCGACGACGCGCTGATGGCGGCGTGGCCGGCGCTGTCGGGGGCGGTCGATCTCGACCGGGGCCTCGAGGCGCTCGAGCACGGTCTCGCGCGTCTCGAGCGCGACACCATGGTTCTGCTGCTCGATCCGCCGTTCGACGACCGCTCGCGGCCCTATCCCGGCCGGATCGCCGACTACCCGCCGGGCGTGCGGGAGAACGGCGGCCAGTACTCGCACGGCGCGTCCTGGCTGGTCGACGCGCTGGCGGCCCTGGCGCTCGCCGCGGAGGACGACGGCCGGCGGGAGCTGGCGCGCCGCCTGCGCGCCCGGGCGGTCGAGGTGTGGCTCAAGGTCTCCCCGCTCGACGAGGTCGAGCCCGAGCGGATCGACCGCTACGGCCTGCCGCCCCACCAGCAGCCGGCCGACGTCTATGCCGGCCCGGCCCACGGCGGCCGTGGCGGCTGGTCCTGGTACACCGGCTCGGCCGCCCGGATGGTCGCGGCGGCGCACGCGATCCTAGGCCTGGAGATGCGCGACGGAGCCCTGCACGTCCCGCCCGACCTGCTCGAGCCCAAGGGCGCGCTGCGGGTCCGGCGGCTCATGCGGGACGGTCGCGTCACCGCCGAGGCGCACGCCGCGCTCGACGCCCGGCCGCCGGAGTCGGCCTGAGAAGCCTACAGCGACACGCTAAGCCCGCCGTCGACCGCGAGCACGTGGCCGTTGACATAGGCGGCGGCGTCGGAGGCGAGGAACACCACCGCGCCGCCGAGCTCCGCCGGCCTGGCCCAGCGCCCGGCCGGCGTGCGCTGCTCCACCCAGGCGGTGAACTCCGCGTTCTGCAGCAGCGCCGTGTTCATCTCGGTGGCGAAGTATCCGGGGGCGATGGCGTTCACGGTGATCCCGTCGCGGGCCAACTCGGCGGCGAGCGATCGGGTCAGCCCGTGCAGCCCGGCCTTGGCTGCGACATAGGCGTGGATCGTCGGCCGGCCGAGGATCGCCACCACCGAGCCGGTGTTGATGATCCGCCCCCAGCGCCGCTCGAGCATCGAGCGCGCGGCCTCGCGGGCAAGCCGGAAGCAGCTCGTCAGGTTGACCGCTACGACCCGCTCGAAGTCGGCATCCGTCCACTCGGTGACCGGCACGCGGTGCTGAATTCCGGCATTGTTGACGAGGATGTCGAGCCGGCCGTGACGACGCAGCAGCTCGGCCATGCCGTCGCGGCAGGCGGCCGCGTCGGCGACGTCGAACGGCAGCGGCTCGACCTCGAGGCCCTTGGCGCGCAGACCGTCGGCCGCCGCGGCGAGCGTCGCCGCCTCGCGCGCGTTGAGCAGCACGCGGGCGCCGGCCGCCGCAAGCGCCTCGGCCATCGCCAGCCCCAGACCGCGCGACGCCCCGGTGACCAGCGCCACCCGCCCCTTCGCCGAGAAGCTTTCCAGCACGACCCGCCTCCCCGTCTCGACCCCGTCGTCCGCTCGTGCAAGATGGCGGCGATGCGCACAAGCCCCGGCGTGACCCGCGAGGTGCTGCGGCTCCGCGTCGGCGGGACCGGGCTGCATGCGGTGCGCCTGCGCCTCGCCCGTCCGAGCGCGGCGATGGCGCTGGTCTTCCTGCACGAGGGTCTGGGCTCGGTCGGCCAGTGGCAGGATTTCCCGGACGCCCTGTGCGGCGCTCTCGGCATGGAGGGGCTGGTCTACGACCGCGCCGGGCATGGCGGCAGCGACGCTCTGCCGGCAGCACGGACGAGCCGTTACCTGCACGACGAGGCGTGGCAGGTCCTTCCGGCGGTGCTCGACGCGGCGGCGATCGATCGGGCCGTGCTCGTCGGCCACAGCGACGGCGGGACCATCGCGCTCCTCTTCGCGGCGCGCTTCGCCGACCGTGTGGCGGCCGCGGTCACCGAGGCCGCGCACGTCCATGTCGAGCCGGAAACGCTGGCCGGCATCGCGGCGGCCGTCGAGGCGTGGCGCACGACCGACCTCCGCCAGCGCCTCGCCCGCCACCACGGCGACAAGACCGAGGCGCTGTTCCAAGCCTGGGCCGACACCTGGCTGGCACCCGGCTTTCGTGACTGGAACATCGCCGAGGACATCGCCGGACTCGCCTGCCCGGTGCTGCTGATCCAGGGTGCCGAGGACGAGTACGGCACCCCGCGCCAGCTCGCCGCGATCGCCGGCGCGGCGCTCGGACCGGTCGAGCGGCTGCTGTTGCCGGGGGTCGGTCACACCCCGCACCGGCAGGCGCGGGCCACGACGCTCCAGGCGATGGCCGACTTCGTGCGGCGGCGGGTTCCGGGCGTCGCCGGCGCCTGACAGCTGGCCCGCGGGCCTGCTAAGCCCCGTTTCGGGACGAGCCGAGGGAGGAGCGGAGATGACGATCGAGCGGATCCAGCCCGGGCCGCGGATGAGCCAGGCCGTGGTCCACAACGGGATGGTGTTTCTCGCCGGGCAGGTGGCGCAGGGCAAGCCCGGCGCCTCGGTGGCCGAGCAGACCCGTGACATCCTGGAGCGAATCGACGCCCTGCTCGCCGCGGCCGGCACCGACAAGACGAAGCTGCTCACCGCCAACATCTGGCTCGCCGAGATCAAGACCTTCGACGAGATGAACAGCGTCTGGGACAAGTGGGTGGCGCCGGGCGCCGCACCGGCCCGCGCCACCGTCGAGGCCAAGCTCGCCGCCCCGCACTACACGGTCGAGATCGCGGTCACCGCGGCCAGGTGAGGCGCCCCGCCGGGGCTCAGAACGCGACCTGATCGCCGCCCTTGAGCGCCAGCATCTCGCGCGCCTCGGCCGGGCTGGCGACGGCGAGCCCGAGGCCCTCCAGGATCTGCCGCACGCGGCGGACCTGGGCGGCGTTGCTCGCGGCCAGCTGGCCCGGCCCGTCCCACAAAGAATCCTCGAGGCCGACCCGGACGTTGCCGCCCATCGCGGCGGCCTGCGCGGCGATCGGCATCTGGTTGCGCCCGGCCCCGAGGACCGACCAGCGATAGGCCTCGCCGAACAGCCGGTCGGCGGTCCGCTTCATGTGCAGGACGTCCTCGGGATGCGGGCCGATCCCGCCGAGGATGCCGAACACGGTCTGCACGAACAGCGGTGGCTCGACCAGGCCGCGGTCGAGGAAGTGCGCGAGATTGTAGAGATGCGCCGTGTCGTAGCACTCGAACTCGAAGCGCGTGCCGTTGCCGCGACAGGTCGCGAGCACGTACTCGATGTCCTTGAAGGTGTTCTTGAACACCAGATCGCGGCTGTTCTCGAGATGCTCGCGCTCCCAGGCGTGGCGGAACTCGCGGTAGCGGCGCAGCATCGGAAACAGGCCGAAGTTCATCGAGCCCATGTTGAGCGAGGCGACCTCGGGCGCGAGCTCGGCGGCGGGCCGGACCCGCTCGGCCACGGTCATCCACGGCGCGCCGCCGGTGGTCAGGTTGATCACGCAGTCCGAGCGCTGCTTGATGACCGGCAGGAAGCGGCGGAAGGCGGCCGGCGTCTGGTCGGGCCGCCCGTCCTCCGGGTTGCGCGCGTGCAGGTGCACGATGGCCGCCCCGGCTTCGGCCGCACCGACCGCGGCATCGGCGATCTCCTCCGCCGTCACCGGCAGATGCGGCGACATCGAGGGGGTGTGGATCGCGCCGGTCACGGCGCAGGTGATGATGACCTTGCGGCGCTCCATGGTCCGGCGCTCCCCGATCCCGCTGCGCGGCGTACCGTGCCGGAACGGGATCGCGGCCGCAATCACCGGCGACCGACCGGTGCGGACTGTGATAAGCGCGGGTCAGTCCCGGGCGGGGAGTGGCCCGCCGCGCAGCAGGGGAGCCACGTCCCTCTCCCTGGTCGCTCTTGGGCGCGCCGCAGAGACACTCAGCGGCGGCCGGGATGACACCGAGCGCCGGACCTCGAGCCAGCGCCGGTAAGCTCGACGGCTGTCTTGAGCGTGGCACCGCTTTTCCAGCCCTACGCCACGGCACAGGGTGCGAGCCGTCCAGCGTTCGCCGTGCGCCCGTTGGCTCACAGCGCCTCGTGGACGGGCGCATGCTGTTGCGGCACGCGTGTCCGGGCATGCCGCCGCCCGCGGGCCCAAGCGGCCGACCCGCAAACCGGTCTGCTCGCCTTCTTTGACTGACTCCCAGGGTAAGAACGCAAGAGCTTCAACGAAAGCCCGCTGGTCCTCTCGCCCAGGCTGGAATGAGCGATCCGCTTGACGCGCCGGTACGATACAGATCATAGTTCTACCGGAGTGTTGAAATCTACGGGTCGCTGTCACAACGTCGGCCTCTGCCGACGATGTGAATGGGTCGGAGGAAGCGCGAATGCATCGTGTGTGGTCCGCGTTGGCGGTCGCCATTGTGTCCACTGTCTCAATGGGTCAGGGGAACGATGCTCTTGGCGCTTCACGTGCGCCGGCTGTATTTGAAGATCTCGATCTGACAGAAAGGGGCCCGGTTGATTGGGGATGGGGACCGGGCGTGCGGCCGGGCAGCCTCCGGCAAATGATGTCGTCCGCCGCGCAGGAGTTCGCCGGCGCCGAGGCTCCCGCTGACGCTCATGTGACAGGCACGTGGAGCGCCCCGTTTTCCTGGCCGATTGTCGCCATCCACACGGTTCTGGTTCCCGACGGCCGCGTCATGTCGTTCGGCGGAACTCTTCAAGGTAAGGATGGAGCGAGTCTCCACTACACGCTGTGGGATCCCGCCAGAGGGACGGGGTCGGCTGCCCACACCGTCATGCCGAATACGACGCGCACGGACATCTTCTGCGGTGGCCAAACGGTGCTTCCGGCGACCGGTGAGATCGCGGTGTTCGGTGGGGATGCGGCCGTGGGTGGCAAGCGCCACTACTCGAACAACCGCCTGACGGTTTTTCGGCCCTCGACCAACGACATTGTCGATCGCGCTCCCATGTTCCTGAAGCGATGGTACGCGACGGCGGTCGCATTGGCCGACGGAAGAGTCTTGGTGTTAGGTGGCCGACTTGAGCGACCGCTGCAGCCACCGGCTCTGACGCCCGAAATACTTTCGACGACCGGAGCTTGGCAGCTTCTCAACGGCGCGACCAGCGAGGAAGCCTTTGGTGGGCCAGCGCGTAACTGGTACTACACCCGGGGATTCGCCACGCCTTCTGGGAAGGCCCTGCTCATTGGGCACGACAACAAGCTTTTCATGTTGGACCCGGCCGGTAACGGCAGCGTGACACGGCTTGGAGTGTCGATCGAGCCCGGTTCTTACACTTTGCCATCGGTCATGTACGCGCCGCGCCGCGTGCTGAGCCTCCGCAAGAATCAGAGAGCCGCGATTCTCGATATCCGTGGCGCCGAACCAAGTGTAACGTATACCAGCAACACACCTGGCGGGCGATACTATGCCAACACTACGGTGTTGCCCACTGGAGAGGTTCTTGTCACTGGGGGATCTTCCCGTGGGAATTTACTGGACTTTGCCCAGTATTCGGCCATCACATGGAACCCCGTGACAGGTACTTGGCGAACCGGCGCAGTTGCGCAGAAGGCACGACTTTATCACTCGACAGCTCTTTTGTTGCCTGACGGCTCGGTTCTCGTTGCTGGGGGTGGTGCGCCCGGGCCGGTGACTAATCTCAATGCGGAACTTTATTATCCCAACTATCTGTTCAAACGTGACGGCTCGGGATCGTTCGCGCCCAGACCGACGATAGTGAGTGTCCCTCAAACCATCAGCCAGTCCGGAACCTTCTCGGTCGGAGTCGGAGCCGGGCAGCAGATCAGTAAGGTGACCGTTGTTCGTACCGGCTCGGCGACGCATGCCTTCAACAACGATCAGAGGTATATTGAATTGAGCTTCACGCGATCTGGAAACTCGCTGTCGGTCAGCACGCCCACCGATAGAGGTGTCTTGATTCCAGGGTATTACTTGCTGTTCGTCGTCGACGCGAGCGGCGTACCATCAATTGGCCGCTTCGTGCGTGTGCCCATTTCATAGTGGATGCGCAAGCGGCTTTTCTGATCAGGACAACTCAGGACAGGGAACAAGGCGGCGCTCAGGGTGGACATAAGCGAAGGGGAAAGCAATCCTGAGCCATCCTAGCGTTTGCTAAGTTCGCCGGCTTGGTGATAGCACACAGCTAGGTAGCTGAGTGCAGGAGCCCCGTCGTGCTCGTTGGTGTGCCGAAGGAGATCAAGACCCACGAGTACCGCGTCGGCCTCGTGCCGTCCTCGGTGCGCGAGCTGTGCCATCACGGGCACCGGGTGATCGTCGAGAGCCGCGCCGGCGAGGGGATCGGCTGCGGCGACGACGTCTACCGCGCGGCCGGCGCGGAGATCGTGCCGACCGCCGAGGAGGTCTTCGCCCGCGCCGAGATGGTGGTGAAGGTCAAGGAGCCGCAGCCGCAGGAATGCGCCAGACTGCGGCCCGGGCAGATCCTCTACACCTACCTCCATCTCGCCGCCGACAAGCCGCAGACCGAGGCGCTCCTGCGCTCGGGCTGCGTCGCCATCGCCTACGAGACCGTCACCGACGCGCGCGGCCGCCTGCCGCTGCTCGCCCCGATGAGCGAGGTGGCGGGCCGCATGAGCGTCCAGGTCGGAGCGCATTGCCTGGAGAAGAACCAGGGTGGCTCGGGCATGCTGCTCGGCGGCGTGCCGGGCGTGCCGGCGGCGCGGGTGGTGATCATCGGTGGCGGCGTCTCGGGCACCAACGCCGCGCGGATGGCGATGGGCATGGAGGCGCATGTCACGGTCATCGACCGCTCGCTCGAGCGGCTCTACGAGCTCGACCTGCAGTTCGGGTCGATGCTGAACACCATCTTCTCGACGGTCGACGCGATCGAGCAGCATGTCGCCGGCGCCGACCTGCTGATCGGCGCGGTGCTGATCCCGGGCGCTGCCGCGCCCAAGCTGGTCAGCCGCGACATGATCAAGCGGATGCGGCCGGGCTCGGTGTTCGTCGACATCGCCATCGACCAGGGCGGCTGTGCGGAGACCTCGCGCCCGACCAGCCACGCCGAGCCGACCTACGTCGAGGAGGGCGTCATCCACTACTGCGTGACCAACATGCCGGGCGCGGTGGCGCGGACCTCGACCTTCGCGCTCAACAACGCCACCCTGCCGCACGCCCTGGCGATCGCCGGCAAGGGTTGGCGCAAGGCGCTCCGCGACGACCGCCACCTCGCCGCCGGGCTCAATGTCTGCGAAGGCCAGCTCACCTACGCCGCGGTGGCCGAGGCCCTCGACCTGCCGCACACGCCGCTCGAGCGCGTCCTCTCCTAGAGTGGCCGGCCGATCGCCCGGAACAGACGGATCGGGTCGATCGCCACCAGGAGCGTGTTGTAGGACGCCGTGACGGTGCCGAACGCCGCCAGATAGAAGCGGCCGTTCCGATCCCAGGCGTCGTGGCCGTAGAACTGCGGCCGATCCAGCATCGGGTCGAGGTCACGTAGCCGCACCCGGCCGACGACACGGCTGGTCGCGAGTTCCACCGCGAACAGCTCGCTCGTCGTCGCCACCAGATAGGCGCGGCGCTGGTCGGCCGAGACCTGCAGCACGCGGACGCGTCCGGCAATGTCGGCCCGCGGCAGCGGCGTCCAGCACGCCGCTGTCGTGCCCGACGCATCGTCGAAGCGGTAGAGATTGCCCCGGTCGTCGCCGAGGTAGCAGGTGCCAGTGAGCGGGAAGCACTGGACCATGTCGGTGGCGTTGCCGGCCGGTAGCCGCCAGTCCGGCCGCGCGCCGAATCCCGTCCTCGGGTCCCAATAATGGACGTGCCCGAAGATCGCCGGATCGTAGGGCGCACCGTTGCCGGGACTGACATTGCCCGCGGTGAAGTAGACCCGGCCGGCGCGGTCCACCCACAGCGCCCGGCCGGCGTAGACATAGGCGCGGTGGTAATCGGGCCGGCCGAGCGCGCGGGTCACCCCCGTCGCGAGATCCAGCCGATAGAGTTCGCCGGTCGGCAGCATGCTGCCGTAGATCGCCCGGGCGACCCGATCGACGGTGATCGCGACCAGCCCGCCGCGCGCCGCGCCGAGCCCGCGGTCGACCAGCCGGTCGGTGGCCCGGTCGTGGCGGTACCAGCGAAAGCCGTTCTTGCGCAGATAGGCGTCGCTCAAAGTCGAATCGTTGAGCGTGGCGACCCAGACAGCACTCCCGTCCCAGGTCGGACGGGTGTGGAACTTCTCGGCGACGTCGCCGGCCTGCCAGGTGCCGGCGCTCCGCGAGGCGGCGCGCGCATCGCCGACATAGAAGAGCGTCCGGCCGGGGCGCTGTGCCGGCGCGTCGCCGACCGGCAGGCGGTAGAGGACCGAGTTGGCGACATGGTCCATGCCGGCGACGAAGATCGTCCCGTCCGGCGTGGCGCCCGCCCCCGACCAGCTCTGGATCGGCCGCGTGCCGCTCGGCGCGTCGGGCAGCTGCCAGTACCAGAGCCCATCCACGGCGCCGCGCCGCCGCTCGGCGGTCGGGCCGGCCAGCGCCTGCGTCGCGCCGAGCAGCGACAGCAGCAGAGCGGCGGCCCAGATCGCCGTGCGCTGCCTGTGTACGTGCATGCGCTCCCCCCGCGTTAGAGCCACGGCGAGTATGGCACAGCTCGAGTCCGCCGTCGCGGCGCGGTTCTCAATCGTGCGGGCGAGCGGGGCTGAGGCCGACGCCCGCTATCCGAGCCCGCGACTAGCTTCGACGGCCGCCGGTCCGGCGCGCGCCCGCGACGGGCGTCCAGCTATACCCGACGCGGGTGACCGTCCGGGTCGACGACCACCCCATACACCTCGCGGGCGCGCACAGGTGTGATCCAGCCCTCGGCGAGGTCGTGGGCGATACGCGTCGGGTCGCGTTCGCGCGGCGGGCCGTAGCCGCCGCCCGAGGCGGAGACGGAGACGATCGTCTCGCCCGGCGCGAGTGGCACCCCGGCGCAGGCCGGCTGTGGCTCGAGGCGACCGTCGCGGTGGCGCTTCCAGGCGCCGACCGGCGATCCCGGCCCGCCGCCGAGCACGCCCTGGGCCACGTTCAGCACCCCGTCGGCGGTGTAGTGGACGCGCATCGCCGAACCCTCGATCGGCCCCAGCTCGACGCGCATCGACAGCGCGCCGCGGAAGCGGCCGGGCCCCTCCGTGTCGGGCAGCAGGCGGCGCTCGTGGATGCGGATCGGATGCTCGAGCTCGTCGACCTCGATGCTGTCGAGACGGCACATGCCGGCATTGCCGACATGGATCAGGGTCAGCCAGCCGTCGGCTTCGGGCGCTCCGGCGCCGCCGGTGAAGCCCAGATGGACCTGGTTGACGAAGGGAGCGCCGCCGCGCCGCGGATCGGTACCGGAGATGACCCCGCCGGCGGGCGGGAAGATCGGGCCGCCCTCGGCCATGCCGTAGCCCGGCGCGATCTCGGCGATGGCCCGCTGGATCGGGCTCGAGACGCGGTCGGCGAGGTTGGTCGTCGCCACCGAGCAGGAGGCGGGATGGCGCGGGATCCCGACGACGCAGTTCTCGCGCAGGAGGATCTCGACGCGGCGGAAGCTGCCGGCATTGGCCGGCACGGTGTGGTCCTTGAGCGCGTTGAAGACGCCGGTGAGTGCGTTGGCGAGCGCCGTCCCCTCGGTGAGGTTCAAGCCACAGGGCTGGCAGTCCGGGTTGTCGCGCAGGTCGATGGTGATCCGCCCGGCCAGGCCGTCGACCGCGACATGCACGGTGACCGGGATGCCGTCGGGCACGCCCGGGAACGGGTCGTGGCGGGTGTGCACGGTGCGCCGGCCCGAGCCGAGCCGCGCGATCGCCTCGGCCATGCGCCGCTCGGAATAGTCGAACCAAGACTCGGCGTGCGCGGCGAGCGTGCCCCAGCCGATCTCGCCGCCGAGCGCCAGAAGCTCGCGCTCACCAACCCGGGCGGCGCCGAGCGAGGCGAGATAGTCGCCCCACCACTGCTCGGGGATCCGGATCCGCAGCCGGCACATGCGGATGATATCGGCGATATCGCGATAGTCGCGCTGCACCTGGACGGCCGGGAAGATCAGCGCGCCCTCCTCGTAGAGGTCGCGCGCGTCGCCGACATAGGTGGTCGGCTTGGCATTGCCGCAGTCGGCCTGATGCGCCTTGGTGAAGACCCAGAAGCGGAGCGCGCCCGCGTCGTCGAGCACCGGCACGAGCAGGCAGTGATCGGCGGCGTGGCTGTTGCCATGGTACGGCGAGTTGTGGAGGAAGGCGTCGCCGCGACGCAGCTCGGGATGCATCTCGGCGACGTAGCGGGCGATGAGGTCCGGGCCGCGCATGACGTGCGCCGGCAGGCTCTCGGCGGCGGCGAGCAGCCGGCAGTCGGCGGTGAGCAGTGCGCAGGAGAAGTCGTGGCCGGAGTTGAGCACGCCCGAGCGCGCCGTGCGGAACAGCGTGTTGGCCATCTTGCGCACGATCGTCTCGATGCGGCTCGCGAGGATGGCCAGCCGCGCGCCGTCGGGTGCCGTCATCGGTCGGCGCTCCCCTCGTGGTGGATCAGCAGACCACCGCCCGCGGTGCGGGTGGCCACCGCACCGGGATCGACCACCACGGTCGTGAACGAGGACTCGACAATGGCCGGGCCAGGGATTTCCAGGCCGGCGGCGGTCGCCTCGAAGCGGTGGATCGGCACCTCGAGCCACCCGAGCCCGGCGAGCCAGGCGCGCCTGCGCCCGACCAACGGCGCCGCGCACTCGGCGCAGGGCACCAAGCGCGCCGTACCGGCCGTGCGCAGGCGGCAGCGCACGCGCGCCCGCCAGCTCACCATCTCGATCCCCGAGGCGCGGTCGGCGACGGCGAAGATCCGCCCGTGCACGTCGTGGAAGTCGGCCGTGATCGCGGCCGGGTCCGGGGCCGTGCCGGGGGCGCGGGGGCGGAGCGGCACCTCGAGCTCCCAGATCTGGTGCGGATAACGCGCCTCGACGAGCAGTTCGATCCGGCTCTCCAGCGCGTCCTGGCCGGGCCCCGCGGCGAAGGCGCGGCAGCGCGCCTCCAGCCGGTCGAGCAGCGCCGCCACCCGATCGGCTGCGAAGTCGCCGCTGGCCGTCACCAGCAGCTCCGCGTACTCGGCGTGCAGATCCGACATCAGCGCGCCGGCGGCGCTCAGCGCCGCGCCGGTCTCGGGGATCAGCACCGCGCGGCAGCCGAGCCTGCGGCCGACGGCGACGGCGTTGAGCCCGGCCGCACCGCCGCCGCCGACGAGCACCGCGTCGGCCGGGTCGATTCCCTGGGCGACGGTGATCTCCTCGATGGCGCCGACCATCGCCTCGGTCGCGAGCGCCATGACCGCGGCGGCGGCGGGTTCGAGACCCATGCCCAGTGGTTCGGCGACGTCGCGGGCGAGTGCGGTGGCGGCCGCGTCGCGGTCGAGGCGCATCGCACCACCGAGGAAGAAGTCGGGATCGAGCCAGCCGAGCACGAGGCAGGCATCGGTGACCGTGGCGTGCAGGCCGCCGCGGCCGTAGCAGGCCGGGCCCGGCCGGGCGCCGGCGCTGTGCGGGCCGAGGCGCAGGAGCCCGCCCGCATCGACCCAGGCGATCGAGCCGCCGCCGGCGCCGATGCTGCGCACATCGACCGCGGGAAAGCCCGTCATGTGGCCGCGATAGGGCCGGCCGAGCCAGGTCTCGCGGGTCCACGGGATCCGCCCGTCGCGGACTAGCGAGACATCGTAGCTGGTCCCGCCGGTATCGGCGACGATCGCCGTCCGGCACCGGGCGTCGCGCTCCGCGTACAGCCGGCCGGCGACCGGCGCCATCGACGGACCGGAGCCGAGGCTGTGGATCGGCGCCGCCGCGATCTCGGCTGCATCCATCACCCCGCCCTGCGAGGTGACGACGAGCAGCCGACCGGCGAAGCCGGCGTCGCGCAGCCGCCCTTCCAGGCCAGCGAGGTAGCCGCTCATCACCGGCTTCAGGGACGCGTCGATGCAGGCGGCCGAGGCGCGGCGGTACTCGCGCAAGGCCGGGCTCAGCGCGTGCGAGAGGGTCACCGGCAGGCCCGGGAGGTGCTCGGCCAGGAGCGCGCCGACGCGGCGCTCGTGGACCGGATTGGCGACCGACCAGAGCAGGCACACGCCCACGGCCTCGACCGCGCGCCGGCGCAGCTCGACGCAGATGGCGACGACCGCCGCCTCGTCGAGCGGGCGGACGATGGTCCCCGTGGCGTCGATCCGCTCCGGCACCTCGAAGGTCAGCGCCTTGGGCACATAGGGCTCGGGATAGGGCAAGGTGAAGTCGAAGGGCTGGCTGCGTCCACCCTCGCGGATGACGAGGATGTCCGGATGACCGGCGGTGGTCAGGAACGCGGTCCGCGCCGTGGTCCCGGTGAGCACCGCGTTGATCGCCCGGGTCGTGCTGTGGATGAAGGTCGTGCAACCGGCGAGCAGGCCCTCGCGGTCGAGGCCGAGGCCGAGAGCGGCGCGGTCGACCGCGTCGAGCAGGCCATCCACCGGGTCCTCGGGCGTGCTCGGCGCCTTGAACAGCCGCAGGCCGTCTGCGTCCTCGACGACGAGGTCGGTGAAGGTGCCGCCGGTGTCGGTGGCAATACGCATGCCGGCGACGCTCCCTGTCCCGTGTCTGGACTATGGTCGGGCCGCCGTTCCGTTGGCAACGGGCCGCACGAGCTGCAGCAGGCCGGCGCGGCTGCGGGTGGCGAAGGCCACGGCGTCGCCCGCCACCGAGTCGCGCAGCACGCGGCGGACCGCCTCCGGCGGCGCGGGGAGCGGAAACAGGTGCGCGTCCTCCCTACGGCGGCACGCAGGCGATACGAAAGCCCAGCGTGAGGTGCGCGATGAGCGGGTCTGTCCCGCAGGACGCAATCCTCCCGACCTGCCCCATCCGGCGCAAATCGCAGGTCCGGTCCGCCCAGAGCGGCAAGGCGCGCCCGGCACCCCGCGCCTACGCCACCTCGCGCGCGCTGGCGCGGAGCGCGCGCTTGCGCTCGTGAGGGTCGAGGTGGCGCTTGCGCAGGCGGATCGCCTTCGGCGTCACCTCGACCAGCTCGTCGTCGGCGATGTAGGCGATGGCCCGCTCCAGGGTCATCCGCAGCGGTGGGGTGAGGAGCACGTTGTCGTCCTTGCCGGCGGCGCGGATGTTGGTGAGCTTCTTGGCCTTCAGTGGGTTGACCTCGAGGTCGTTGCCCTTGTTGTGCTCGCCGATGATCATCCCCGAATAGACCTTGTCGCCCGGGCCGATGAACAGGGGCCCGCGGTCCTCGAGGTTCCACAGCGCGTAGGCCACAGCCTCGCCCTGCTCGGCCGAGACCAGCACGCCGGTGTGGCGCTGGGCGATCGGGCCCTTCCACGGCGCGTAGCCGTGGAAGACGCGGTTGAGCACGCCGGTGCCGCGGGTGTCGGTCAGGAACTCGCCGTGATAGCCGATCAGCGCGCGCGACGGCGCGTGGAAGACCAGCCGCGTCTTGCCGGCCCCGGCCGGCCGCATCTCGATGAGCTCGCCCTTGCGCTGGGTCAGCTTCTCGACGACCACGCCGGCGAAGGGCTCGTCGACGTCGACCACGACCTCTTCGATCGGCTCGAGGCGGGCGCCGGTCTCCGGGTCGGTGCGGTAGAGGACCCGCGGGCGGCCGGCGCACAGCTCGTAGCCCTCGCGGCGCAGGTTCTCGATCAGCACGGCGAGTTGCAGTTCGCCCCTGCCCGCGACCTCGAAGCTGTCCTTCTCGCCGCTCTGGCTGACGCGGATGGCGACGTTGCCCTCGGCCTCGCGCAAGAGCCGCTCCCAGATCTGCCGCGAGGTCACCTTGCTCCCGTCCTGCCCGGCATAGGGTCCGTCGTTGACCGAGAAGGTCATGGCGATGGTCGAGGGGTCGATGGGCTGCGCGGCGAGCGGCGTCTCGACGCTTGGATCGCAGATGGTGTCGGCCACCGAGGCCGTGCCGAGCCCGGCGAGCGCCACGATGTCGCCGGCCAGCGCCTCCTCGACCGGCTGCCGCTCGAGACCACGGAAGGCGAGGATGCGGGTGATCCGTGCCTGCTCCAGCAGTCGCCCGTCGCGGTCGATGGCCTTGACCGCCATGTTGGTGCGGACCCGGCCGGCGGCGATCCGCCCGGTCAGCAGCCGGCCGAGATAGGGATTGGCCTCGAGCGTGGTGGCGAGCATCGCGAACGGCCCGTCCGGGTCGGCCGCGGGCGGCGGGACGTGGCGCAGGATCAGGTCGAACAAAGGCGCCATGTCGCTGCCCGGCGTCTCCGGCGCGTCCGCCGCCCAGCCCTGCTTGGCCGAGGCGAAGACGGTCGGGAAGTCGAGCTGGGCCGGGTCGGCGTCGAGTGCCGCGAAGAGGTCGAACACCTCGTCGTGGACCTGGTGGGCGCGCTGGTCGGGGCGGTCGACCTTGTTGATCACGACGATCGGGCGCAGGCCGAGGCGCAGCGCCTTGCCGAGGACGAACTTGGTCTGCGGCATCGGTCCCTCGGCGGCATCCACGAGCAGCAGCACGCCGTCGACCATGCCGAGGATGCGCTCGACCTCGCCGCCGAAATCGGCGTGGCCGGGCGTGTCGACGATGTTGATCCGCGCCCCGCGCCAGACCACCGAGGTGCACTTGGCGAGGATGGTGATGCCGCGCTCGCGCTCCAGCTCGTTGCTGTCGAGCGCCCGCTCGGCGACCTGCTGGTTGTCGCGGAACGTGCCGCTCTGCTGCAGCAGGCGGTCGACCAGGGTCGTCTTGCCGTGGTCGACATGCGCGATGATCGCGATGTTGCGCAGGTCCATGGGTCTCGGCGGGGTGGAGGTCGCGAACGGCGACCGACCCCGCTGATATAGGGGGTTCCGGTGCGATGCTCCATCCCACCGCGGCGCGGGCGCACCTATATGTGCGCCACTGGGAGAGGTGCGGCGCCGGTGCCGACGCGCGGGCCGGCGCGGCACGCGATAGGCGAAAGGAGGCAAACGCATCATGCCAGCCAAGGAGCTTCGCTTCTCGGAGGACGCTCGGACGCGGCTGCTCGCCGGCGTCGACCTGCTCGCCAACGCGGTCAAGGTCACGCTCGGGCCGAAGGGCCGCAACGTCGTGATCGACAAGAGCTTCGGCGCGCCGCGGATCACCAAGGACGGCGTGACCGTCGCCAAGGAGATCGAGCTCGCCGACAAGTTCGAGAACATGGGCGCGCAGCTCGTCCGCGAGGTGGCGTCCAAGACCAAGGACCAGGTCGGCGACGGGACGACCACCGCGACCGTGCTCGCCGCGGCCATCGTCCACGAGGGGGCGCGCGGCGTGGCCGCCGGCATGAACCCGATGGACCTCAAGCGCGGCGTCGACATGGCGGTCGAGGCCGTGGTGGCGGAGCTGAAGAAGCTCTCCAAGGCGGTGACGACCAGCGAGGAGATCACCCAGGTCGGGACGATCTCCGCCAACGGCGATGCCGAGGTCGGCCGGATGCTGGCCCAGGCGATGGACAAGGTCGGCAAGGAGGGCGTGATCACCGTCGAGGAGGCGAAGTCGCTGCAGATGGAGCTCGAGGTGGTCGAGGGGATGCGCTTCGACCGCGGCTACATCTCGCCCTACTTCGTCACCGACGCGGAGAAGATGCGCGCCAACTTGGAGGACGTGCTGATCCTCATCCACGAGAAGAAGCTGTCGAACCTGCAGTCGCTGCTGCCGCTGCTCGAGACCGTGGTGCAGAGCGGCAAGCCGCTGCTCGTCATCGCCGAGGACGTCGAGGGCGAGGCGCTGGCGACCTTGATCGTCAACAAGCTGCGCGGCGGGCTCAAGGTCGCCGCGGTGAAGGCCCCGGGCTTCGGCGACCGGCGCAAGGCGATGCTCGAGGACATCGCGATCCTTACCAAGGGTCAGGTCGTGTCCGAGGAACTCGGCGTGAAGCTCGAGAACGTCACGCTCGACATGCTCGGCCGCGCGCAGCGGGTGATCGTCGAAAAGGAGAACACGACGATCGTCGGCGGTGCCGGGGACAAGGAGGCGATCCAGGGTCGCTGCAATCAGATCCGCGTGCAGATCGAGGAGACGACCTCCGACTACGACCGGGAGAAGCTGCAGGAGCGGCTGGCCAAGCTGGCCGGCGGCGTGGCGGTGATCCGGGTCGGCGGTGCCACCGAGACCGAGGTCAAGGAGCGCAAGGACCGGGTCGACGACGCGATGCATGCGACCAAGGCCGCGGTCGAGGAAGGCATCGTTGCCGGCGGCGGCGTGGCGCTGCTGCGCTGCACGAAAGTGCTCGACGGCCTGAAGCCGGCCAACGACGACCAGCGCTTCGGCATCGACATCGTGCGCAAGGCACTGCAGGCCCCGGCGCGGCAGATCGCCGAGAACGCCGGTGTCGACGGTGCGATCGTCGTGGCGCGGATCCTGGAGAAGGACCAGCCGAGCTGGGGTTACGACGCCCAGGCCGGCGAGTATGCCGATCTCGTCGCCAAGGGCGTCATCGACCCGACCAAGGTGGTGCGTGCCGCGATCCAGGACGCAGCCTCGGTCGCCGGCCTGCTGATCACCACCGAGGCGCTCGTCGCCGAGCGGCCGAAAGACGAGGAGAAGCGGCTGCCTGAGGCGGCGTGAGCCCGTGGGAACTGAAATACGTCGTACATAGTGTGAAAGTGATGTAAAAACGGTCCCTTGACGTAAATCAACTCGTAGGGCATGGCGGAGCTGTTGTTCGGGAGCCTCCGCCATGCCCGTTGCCCGCGCCTTCGCCCGCCGCCCCGATCTCGACGACCGCCTGAGCGAGCTGCGCGAGGCCTACGGCGAGCTCGCCGGTCTGGAGCTGTTGCGGGCCTTCCTGTCGGGGCCGTTCGCCGGGCGGACCGCCTGCGTCTCGTCCTTCGGCGCCGAGAGCGCGGTGCTGCTCGACATGGTGGCCCAGGTCGACCGCGCGACGCCGGTGATCTTCCTCGAGACGGGCAAGCTGTTTCCGGAGACCTTGGACTACCAGCGCGAGCTGTGCGCGGCACTCGGGCTGACCGATGTGCGGATCGTGCGGCCCGATCCGCCGGATCTGGCGCGCTACGACGCCGACCACGCCTTGCACCGGCGCGAGCCCGACCTGTGCTGCCAGATCCGCAAGACCGAGCCGCTGGACCGGGCGCTCGCGGGCTTCGCCGCCTGGATCACCGGCCGCAAGCGTTTCCAGGGCGGGGCGCGAGTGGCGCTGCCGACCATCGAGGGCGATCCGGTCACAGGGAAGATCAAACTCAACCCGCTGGCCGACTGGTCGATCGACGAGATCCGCGCCTGGCGGCGGCGCCGCGCGCTGCCGCTGCACCCGCTGGTCGTGCACGGTTTCACCTCGATCGGCTGCGCGCCCTGCACGCGCCCCGTCGCCGCCGGCGCCCCGCCGCGGGCCGGCCGCTGGTGGGGCCTCGACAAGACCGAGTGCGGCATCCACCGCCCGGGGGTGTAAACTTCTCCGCCCATGGTCGAGTGGCGCGCGAGGATGGTGTTCGGGTTCGCCGCGCGACCGAGCGGCGGTTGACAGAGCGGGGTCGGTTTTCTAGACGAACGCGTCCGGCGGGCACCCTCGTGGCGGCTCGCTTTTTGTCTGTCCGTCGGGCCCGCAGGGCGCGTCCGGCGGAAGCCAACGGGTTGATGTGAGCATGGGCACCTATTCCGCCAGGCCGGCCGACATCGAGCGGGCCTGGACGCTGATCGACGCCGACGGGCTGGTTCTCGGCCGGCTCGCCGCACTGGTCGCCAACCGGCTGCGCGGCAAGCACAAGCCGATGTGGACGCCGCACATGGACTGCGGCGATCACGTCGTCATCGTGAACGCCGAGAAGGTCGTGTTGACCGGCAACAAGCGGCAGCAGAAGGTCTACTACCACCACACCGGCTATCCGGGCGGCATCAAGGAACGCCGCGCCGACCAGATCCTGGATGGGCGCTTCCCCGAGCGGGTGATCGAGAAGGCGGTCGAGCGGATGGTGCCGCGCGGCCCCTTGGGCCGGCAGGTGCTGCGCAAGCTGCACGTCTACAAGGGCGCGGCGCATCCGCACACGGCGCAGCAGCCGGAGCCGCTCGACGTCGCCGCACTGAACCGCAAGAATGCAACGGAGTCCGCGCATGGTTGAGCCGCACGGCGGCGGCCTCTCGGTGCTCGCCAAGCTGAAGCCGCAGCTGGCGCCGGAGCCCGAGGTCGAGCCCGCCAAGCCGAGGATCGACGCCCTGGGCCGCGCCTACGCCACCGGCCGACGCAAGGACGCGGTGGCACGGGTCTGGGTCAAGCCCGGGGCCGGGCGATTCCTGATCAATGGCCGCGACCTGCCGACCTACTTCGCCCGGCCGACCTTGCAGATGGTCATCAACCAGCCGTTCGCGGCGCTCGACCGGCTGGGTCAGTACGACGTGCTCTGCACGGTCGCCGGCGGCGGGTTGTCCGGTCAGGCCGGCGCGGTCCGCCACGGCATCAGCCGGGCCTTGTGCGCCTACGATCCGGCGCTCCGCCCGGTGCTCAAGCATTTCGGCTTCCTGACCCGCGACGACCGCGAGGTCGAGCGCAAGAAGTACGGCAAGCGCAAGGCACGGCGCAGCTTCCAGTTCAGCAAGCGCTGAGGCCGGGCGACCGCCGCGAGTTCGCCGCGAGGGTCGGAGCCCGCTCCGGCCCTCGCTCGTTTCCAGGGGAGGCGCCATGGCCAGCATCGAGCGGCTCGTGGCCGGCTTCTATCGCATCCCGCTGCCGGTGGTGCTGAGCGACAGCACCCACGGTGAGATCCGCGCCTTCGAGCTGAACACGGTCCGGGTCCTGGACGCCGACGGCGCCGAGGGGATCGGCTACACCTACACGGTCGGGCGCAACGGGGCGGCGGTCGACGCCATCCTCGCCCGCGAGATGCCCGAGCTGCTGAGCGGCGCCGCGGCCGAGCGCATCGAGCAGCTCTGGCAGAAGATGTGGTGGGGGCTGCACTATGGCGGGCGCGGCGGCCCGACCGTGCTCGCCATCTCCGCCGTCGACATCGCCCTCTGGGATCTGAAGGCCAAGCGCGCCGGTCTGCCCTTATGGAGCCTGCTCGGCGGCCACGACCCGCGCGTGCCCTGCTACGCCGGCGGCATCGACCTCGAGCTGCCGCTCGATGCGCTGCTGCGCCAGACCGACGACAACCTCGCCAAGGGCTTCCGCGCCATCAAGATGAAGGTCGGGCGGCGCCGGCTGGGCGAGGACGTCGAGCGCGTGGCGGCGATGCGCGCCCATCTCGGCGACGACTTCCCGCTGATGGCCGACGCCAACATGCGCTGGTCGGTCGACGAGGCGCTGCGCGCCGCGCGGCGCCTCCAGCCCTTCGAGCTGGTCTGGCTCGAGGAGCCGATCGTCCCGGACGACCTCGCCGGGCACGCGCGGCTGGTGCGGGAGGGTGGGGTGCCGATCGCCACCGGCGAGAACCTGCGCACGCTCTGGGACTTCCGCCACCTGATCGCGTCCGGCGGCGTGACCTTCCCCGAGCCCGACGTGACCAATTGCGGCGGGATCACCGTGTTCATGAAGGTCGCCCGGCTCGCCGAGGCGTTCAACCTGCCAGTGACCTCGCACGGTGCCCACGACGTCACCGTGCACCTGCTCGCCGCCTGCCCGAACCGCAGCTACCTCGAGGCGCACGGCTTCGGGCTCGATGCCTACATCGCCGAGCCGCTGCGGCTCGAGGACGGCCTCGCCGTCGCCCCCGACCGGCCGGGCCACGGGATCGCCTTCGACTGGCCCGGCCTCGAACGGCTACGGGCCTGAGCGGTCGCCGCGGGTCATCGATTCTTCCCGTTCGCCCTCCACGCCACGCCGCCACCTGCCTGGATCTGGCCTGCCGATGGCGGGACCCGATGCCGAGGCGCTGCCGGCGCCATGTCAAGACCAGCAAGATCGCCCGCCTCGACATCAACGCCAGCCACACCGCCGCCCCGGCGATGATGCGGGGAAGCCGCTGCGCCGAGTTGGTCACCGGCCGGTCACCGATCGCGGGGTAGGGCTTCCGCCGCCGGCCCGCGCGGGGCATTCTGCCGCTCCGCGACCGCAGGGGAGGCGCGTCCGATGCTGCTGGTCCTCGGCTCGATCAACGCCGACCTGTTGTTCAAGGTCAGCCGCCTGCCGCGGCCGGGTGAGACCGTGCTGTGCCCGAGCTACGCGATGGCGCCGGGTGGCAAGGGCGCGAACCAGGCCGCCGCGGCAGCGAAGGCCGGTGCCGCCGTGCGCTTCGTCGGCCAAGTCGGCAGCGACGCCTACGGGCCGCTCCTGCGCCGGCTGCTCGACGAGGCGGGCGTCGACACGACCGGCCTCGCCGTCAGCCAGCGGCCGACCGGGATCGCCGTGATCGGGGTCGACGAGACCGGCGAGAACGCGATCATCGTCGGCAGCGGCGCCAATCTCGACGTCGCGGCCAGCCAGGTCGCCGACGCGAGCCTCGACGCCGGAACCACGGTGCTCTGCCAGAACGAGATCCGCCCGGGCGAGACGTTCGCCATTCTGCGCCGCGCCCGGGCGCGCGGCGCGCGGACCGTCCTCAACCTTGCCCCGGCCGGGGCGGTCCCCGACGACGTGCTGGCCGCGCTCGACGTGCTCGTCGTCAATCAGATCGAGGGCGAGACGGTGGCAGGCGCGCCGGCGGCGAGTCCGGTCGAGCTGGCGAGCGGCCTCGCCCGGCGCCACGGTCTCACCTGCGTGCTCACGCTGGGCGCCGCCGGCGCGATCGCGGCCACACCGCAGGGCGGCTGGATCGCCCCACCGCTGCGCATCACGCCGGTCGACACGACCGGTGCCGGGGACTGCTTCACGGGCGTGCTCGCGGCCTGCCTCGACGAGGGGCTGGCGCTGCCGGACGCGCTACAGCGGGCCTGCGTCGGCGCGGCGCTCGCCTGCCTCGCGGTCGGCGCCCAGTCGGCGCAGCCGCGCCGGGCCGAGATTGAGGCCCGGCTCGGCGAGGCCGCAGCGGTGACGAAGCTGTGATCCGCACCGCGGACGAGGGCGTAAGGATCGACATGATGCAGCGTCGCCATCTGGTGCTCGGAGGTCTCGCCCTGGCCGCGCCCCTTGCCGCTTCACACGGTGCGTCGGCCGACGCACAGGACGGCCTGCTGTTCGAGGTGTCGCGCGAGGGGCGGCCGATCGGCCGGCATCGTGTGCTGCTCTCCGGGGACGGTGGCCGGCTCACCACCTCGATCGAGATCGATCTCGAGGTGCGCTTGGCCTTCGTGCGCCTCTACGCCTATCGTCACCGCAACCGCGAAGTGTGGCACGGCACCAGCTTCGTCGAGTTCGCCAGCGAGACCGACGACAATGGTGAGCGGCATCGCGTTCGTGCGATCGCCGAGAAGGACGGTATCCTGGTCGAGGGCACGGCCGGACGGCAGGTCGTGGCGTTGGACCACATGCCGACGACCTGGTGGTCGCGGCGGCTGACCGAAGCCGGCCGCTGGATCGACACCCAGTCCGGCCGGATCCTGCGCGCCTCGGTGACGGCGGTGGGCCGCGAGCGGCGGATCGCCGCGGGCGCCGAGGTCGAGGCCGACCGCCTGCGTCTCCAGGGCGATCTCGAGCTCGACGTCTGGTATGCCGAAGAGCGTTGGGTCGGGATGGAGTTCCGCGCCCAAGCGGACGGCTCGTTGATCACCTACGAGCTTGTCGCCACCGGCCCGGCGGCCGCAGCGAGCACGGCTTGAGGCGCACGCTGCGGGTCATTCTCGGCGATCAGCTCAGCCGGTCCCTGTCCGGTCTGCGCGGCCTCGATCGCGACCGCGACGTGGTGCTCATGGCCGAGGTCGCGGCGGAAACCGACTACGTCCCGCATCATCCGAAGAAGATCGCCTTTCTGTTCAGCGCGATGCGGCATTTCGCGGCCGAGCTCGGCGCGGCCGGCGTCGAGGTCGACTATGTCCGGCTCGACGACCCCGGCAACAGCGGCAGCCTGCGTGGCGAGGTCGTGCGGGCGGTGGCGCGCTATGGCGCCGCGCGCGTGGTCGCGACCGAGCCCGGCGAGTGGCGGCTGCTCGAGGACATGCGCGGCTGGTCCGCGGCCGCGGGCGTGCCGGTCGAGATCCGCGACGACGACCGCTTCTTCTGCTCGCGCGCCGAGTTCGCGCGCTGGGCGGACGGCCGGCGCCAGCTGCGCATGGAGCTGTTCTATCGCATGATGCGGCAGCGTACCGGCCTTCTCATGGAGGACGGCAAGCCGGTCGGCGGGCGGTGGAACTACGACGTCGAGAACCGCAAGCGGTTGCCCGCCGGTGTCGCCACGGCCGAGCCCCTGCGCGTGGCACCGGACGCGATCACCGAGGAAGTGCTGGCGCTCGTCGCGCGGCGCTTCGGAGACCGCTTCGGTGCGCTGCGGCCGTTCTGGTTCGCGGTGACCGCGGAGCAGGCGCGCGCGGCGCTGGAGCATTTCGTCGCCCACGCCCTGCCATCGTTCGGCGACTACCAGGACGCAATGCGTGAGGGTGACGACTGGCTGTTCCACAGCGCGCTGTCGCAGTACATCAACGCCGGCCTGCTGCTGCCGCGCGAGGTCGTCGGCCGGGTCCTGGCGGCGTGGCGCGAGCGCGACCTGCCGCTCAACAGCATCGAGGGCTATATTCGCCAGATCATCGGTTGGCGTGAATATGTACGGGGCATCTACTGGCTGCGGATGCCCGAATATGCGACGCTGAATGGACTGGGCAACACCCGCCCGCTGCCGGCGTTCTATTGGACCGGCGAGACCGAGCTGCGCTGCCTGCGGCAGGCCCTCGACCAGACCCGCCGCGAGGCCCTGTCGCACCACATCCAGCGGCTGATGGTGACCGGCAACTTCGCGCTCCTCGCGGGCGTCGTGCCGGACCAGGTCTGCACCTGGTACCTCGCCGTCTACGCCGACGCCTACGAATGGGTCGAGCTGCCCAACACGCTGGGCATGGTGATGCACGCCGACGGCGGCTATCTGGGCTCCAAGCCCTATGCCGCCAGCGGTGCCTACATCAACCGGATGTCCGACTACTGCGCCGGGTGCCGCTACGATGTGGCGAAAAAGAACGGGCCGGATGCCTGCCCCCTCAACTATCTCTACTGGAACTTCCTCGCCGAGAACGAGGTGAAGCTGCGCCGCAACCCGCGCCTCGCGCAGATGTACGTGACGCTCGACCGGCTGGGCGACGAGCGCCGCCGGGCGATCCGCGACGACGCGCGGCGGTTCCTCGACGCTCTCGAGCCATGGCGGGCCGATGCCTGACGGCGGCCCGGTGTGGATCGTCGGGGCGAGCTACGGCATCGGCGCCGCGCTGGCGCGGCACCTCGCCCGCGACGGGATGCAGGTGCTCGCCTCGGCCCGCTCGGCCGACAAGCTGGCCGAACTCGCCGCGCAGGACGGCTCCGGGCGGATCGTGCCCTGGCCGCTCGACGTCACCGACGCCGCCGCGGTGCGCGCGGCGGTGCCGGCGATCGAGGCGGCGCACGGACCGCTCGCCATCGCCGTGCTCAATGCCGGCACGCACCAGCCCGTCAGCGCTGCGGAGTTCACCGCCGATGGCCTGCGTCGGATCGTCGACCTGAACCTGTTCGGCGTCGCCAACGCCCTGGAGGCGGTGATGCCGGCGATGATGGCCCGCGGCCGCGGCCGGATCGCGGTCGTCGCCTCGGTCGCCGGCTATCGCGGCCTGCCGACCGCAGCCTACTACGGCGCCAGCAAGGCCGCGGTCATCAATATGGTCGAGAGCCTCAAGTTCGATCTCGACCGGGCCGGGGTCACGCTGCAGCTCGTCGATCCCGGCTTCGTCAAGACGCCGCTGACCGACCGCAACGAGTTCAACATGCCATTCCTGATCACCGCCGAGGAGGCGGCGGCGCGGATCGCGCGCGGCCTGCGCGGGCGGAGCTTCGAGATCGCTTTCCCGCGCCGCTTCGTCGTGATCATGAAGCTGCTGCGGCTGCTGCCCTACGCACTGTACTTCCCGCTGATCGCCCGCGGCACGCGCCGGTGACGCTCGAACGCTACGCCCGTTACTGGGAAACGCTCCGGCCGGAAACGGTGGGCGAGCTGCGCGCGCTGGCGACGCCCGATCTGCTGTTCCGCGACCCGTTCAACGAGATCCGCGGGGTCGAGCGCGTGGTGGCGATGCTCGAGCACATGTTCGCGAGCCTCGGCGCGCCGGCGTTCGTCGTCCGCCGGATCGCCCGCGATGGCGAGGTCGCCTTCATCCGCTGGGACTTCACCTGTACGGCGCGGGGCCGCGCGATCGCGATCGAGGGGGTGAGCGAAATCCATCTCGCCGACGACGAACGCGTCGCCGCGCACCTCG
>CALKJU010000095.1 GCA_937995535.1 uncultured Alphaproteobacteria bacterium | reverse complement strand
CTTCCTCGCCCGCCCGATCGAGGGCGACTGGCCCTACCTCTGGCTCGACGCCACCTACGTGAAGGTCCGCGAGGCCGGCCGCATCGTCCCGGTCGCGGTCACCATGGCGGTCGGGGTGAACGCCGATGGCCGGCGCGAGGTCCTCGGCATGGCGGTCGGCAGCTCGGAGGCGGAGCCCTTCTGGCGCGACTTCCTCCGCCCCCTGAAGCGGCGCGGCCTGGCAGGGGTGAAGCTCGTCGTCTCGGACGCCCACGAGGGCCTGAAGGCCGCCGTGACGAAGGTGCTGCGGGCGACCTGGCAGCGCTGCCGCGTCCACTTCGCCCGCAACGCGCTGGCGCACACGGGCAAGGCACAGCGCCGCATCGTCTCCGCGTGGATCGGCACCGCCTACGCCCAGGAGGACGCCGCGGCCGCTCACGCCCATTGGCGCACCGGGGCCGATCAGCTCCGCCCCAAGGTGCCGAGGCGCGCCGCGCTGATGGATAGCGCCGAGGAGGACGTGCTCGCCTACATGCACTTCCCCGCCACGCATCGAACGAAGCTGCATTCGACCAACCCGATCGAGCGCCTCAACGGCGAGATCAAGCGCAGGACCGATGTCGTCGGCATCTTTCCCAACGAGGCCGCCGTCGTCCGTCGCGTCGGCGCTATTCTCCTCGAGCAGTCCGATGCGTGGGCCACCCAGCGGTCCCGCTACATGACCCTGGAAGCCATCAGCACCGTCAGCGATACTGCCACCGTCAGGCTCTCCGCCGTGCCAGCCCGACCCGGCAGCCCAGTCCGCCGAGGATCCTCGCGCTCCTACACCACGCGATAGGACACGACCGCAATAGGCGGAGGCGCCGGGGGCGGCCGGGCGCCGGCGCCGGCGTCTCCGTCGCGGGTGTCCGGCGCGGTTCCGGTACGGCGCGCGGGGTCCGGCTCGAGCTGATGCGGCGCGGCCTCGCATGCCGGCGGCCGGCGAGACGGCGAAGCGTCGTCCGCCGCACCCCACATCCTGGCGTCTGCTCGGCGCAGCGGTCTCGAGCCAGTGGGTCGAGGCCCGGCGTTGGGCCGGTGGTGGCGTAGCCCATGCGCAACGGCGGCCTGTGTGACACCGCGACGTCGTTGTGCCGTGCCGGTCTCGATCCCACCTGCTCTGACGAAGGCGCACCGGCACCCGGCACGCGCAGGCTGCCGCGGGTCGGCCGAGTTCCGCCTGGCGAGGGGGAGTGGGATGCCGATCGGAACGGATCTGTGGGTCCTGGTGGCCGACGGGGCACGGGCGCGTCTCCTGCGCCGAGCCGCGGGGGCACGGCACTTGGCCGTGGTGTGGGAGGACGAATCGGCGGAGGCGCGGGAGAAGACGTCCGAGCTGACCACCGATCGGCCGGGACGGGCCTTCGAGAGCGGTGTCAGCGCGCGGCGCAGCGCGATGGCGCCACGTACCGATCCGAAGCGCCACGCGAAGGAGGCGTTCGCCGCGCGAATCGCGGCGCGTGTCGCGGGCGACCTGCCGGCGACGGGACGGCTCGTTCTCGTCGCCGCCCCGGCAACGCTCGGTGAGCTGCGGGCGCAGCTGGGTCCGGACCTCATCCGCCGGGTGGCCCACCAGATCGACAAGGACCTGACGCTCGCCAGCGTCGACGAGATCGAGACGCAGCTGCGCGCGCTCCTCGCCCCGCCGGGCTGAGCGTGCTTGGCCTGACGGGCGCGCCGCCCTAGGAGCACGGCGCGTTCGGTCGCCGGAGACACAAGCATGGACATCACCACGGTCGGGATCGTCGGTGCCGGGACGATGGGCACCGGCATCGCCACCTGCTTGGCCACGCATGGGCTCGGCGTTCGGTTGTACGACGTGCGGCCGGCGGCGGTGGCACGCGCCATCGACGAGATCGCGGCCTTCTGCGCGCGGGCGGTCGACAGGGGCCGTCTGCCGCAGGCGGAGGCGGACGCCGCCGTCGGCCGCGTTCGCGGCATCGACGATCTCGGCGCGCTGGCCGATGCCGGACTGGTCATCGAGGCGGTGTTCGAGGACGCAGCGATCAAGGGCGCGTTGCTCCGTGACCTGTCCGCGGTGCTCGGCCCGACCACGCTGGTCGCCACCAACACGAGCTGCCTGCGCGTCACCGACTTGGCTCGGCATCTTCGTCACCCGGAGCGCTTCCTCGGCCTGCATTATTTCAGCCCGGCGGCGATCAATCCGATTGTCGAGGTGGTGCGCGGCGAGCAGACGGGCTCGGCAGCGATCGAGATGGCGACGGCGTTCTGCCGTGCCACCGGCAAGCGGCCGCTGCGCTGCCGTGACAGTTACGGTTTCGCGATCAACCGTTTCTTCTGCCCGTACAGCAACGAGGCGGTGCGACTGCTCGACGACGGGCTGGGAAGCCCGGCCGAGATCGACGCCGCGGCGCGGATCGCGCTCGCCGCCGCCGCCGGCCCCTTCGCCGTGATGAACATCATCAAGCCGCGGATCAATCTCGACGCGGTGCGCAATCTCGCTCCGCTCGGCCCGTTCTACGCACCGGCCGCGTCGCTGGTGGCCGTCGGGGAGGCGGGCGGCAGCTGGGACCTCGGCGATGCATCCGTGCCGGCGTCGCCGGCCGCGCCCCTCCTCGATCGCCTCCGCGGGGCGGTGTTCCTGGCCGTGCTGGAGGAACTCGACGAGGAGGTGGCGGCTCCGGGCGACATCGACCTGGGGGCGCGTGAGGCCCTGCGCTTCGCCGCGCCGCCCTGCGCCTTGATGGACCGTCTCGGACCGGACGAGGTGGCGCGCGTCGTGGTGCCGCTCGCGGAGCGCTACGGTCACGCGCTGCCGCGGTCCCTGCAGCGGGTCGGCAGCCTCGCGGGCGGTGCCCGCTGAGGCTGCCATGCATCGGCTGCACGACCTGTCATGCTGCAATGCAACAATGGCGGTTGCGCTGGTCGGATCGCCACCCTATTTATTGTGCATCGCAGCATCACACGTGACGGAGAGAGAGATCATGGAGAAGCCCGCCACCAAGGTCGACGCGCCCAAGGTGGAAACTCCCAAGGTGGAGATGCCCAAGATGGAACTGCCGAAGTTCGTCGCCCCGAAGGTCGACGTCGAAGCCCTCGTCGCCCTGCACAAGGCGAATATCGACACGCTTCTGGCGGCGCAGAAGATCATGCTCGATCTCGTCCAGACGGTCGCCAAGCGGCAGACCGAGCTGGTCAAGGAGATGATGAGCAAGGTCGAGGCGAGCATGAAGGGCGGCTTCGACAGCAAGAAGCAGCCGGCGGCCTACGTGGACGACGCCAAGGCGGTGATGGAGCGCGCCGTGGCCGACGCCAAGGAGACGATCGACCTTGGCCTCAAGGCGCAGAACGAGGTGGTCGACCTGCTCGTCAAGCGCGCCTCGGCGAACTTCGAGCACGTCAAGCAGATGGCCGCCTGATCCGCGTGTCATCCGTGCCCGGCGCCAGTGCCGGGTGGTTGGTCGGGGCCCCGCCGGATCGATTCGGCGGGGCTTTCGATTCGCCGGCCGAGGAACGTCCTCCTGGTCGCCGCGCTGCTCCGGTCCTACTCCTGGCGAGCCACGAGCCCCGGAAGAGATCATGGCCGAGCCGCCCGACGACGAGCACCCGCTGGCGACGGCACGCGAGGACGCGGCCGCGGCGGTCCACGTGCCCGACACGCCGCAGACGCGGTCGCCGAGCTATCGCCTCGCCTTCACCGACCGGGATTTCCTGCTCCGTGAGGAGCTCCGCCCGGTGCGCCTCCAGCTCGAGCTGCTCAAGCCGGAGCTGGAGCTGCGCGAGCACCGCATCGAGAGCACCGTCGTCGTCTTCGGCAGCGCCCGCGTGGCCGACCCCGAGGTCGCGGCGCACGATCTCGAGGCCGCCGAGCTGGCCGCGGCGCGCGACCCCGACGACCCCGACCTGGCGCGACAGCTGGCGATGGCGCGGCGGCGGATGGCGCGGGCGCGTGACTATGCCGAGGCGCGGCGCTTCGCAGCGCTCGTGACGCAGGCCGGCCAGGCCCATGGAAGCCGCCGCCTGGTCGTTGTCACCGGTGGCGGCCCCGGCGTGATGGAGGCGGCCAATCGCGGCGCGCTGGAGTCCGGCGGGGTCAGCATCGGGCTGAACATCGTGCTGCCGCACGAGCAGGCCCCGAACCGCTTCGTGACGCCGGAGCTCTGCTTCCAGTTCCACTACTTCGCGCTGCGCAAGATGCACTTCCTCATGCGCGCGGCGGCGCTGGTCGTGTTCCCCGGCGGGTTCGGTACCCTCGACGAGCTGTTCGAGACGCTCTGCCTGATCCAGACAGGCAAGATCCGCCCGATCCCGGTGCTGCTGGTCGGTCGCGACTATTGGCGGCGGCTCGTCGATCTGCGCCTCCTCGTCGAGGAGGAGATGATCGCGCCGCGCGACCTCGATCTGCTCACCTTCGTCGACACGGCCGAGGAGGCCTGGGCGGTGATCGCGGAGCGGCACGGTTTCGGCCGCACCGCGCTGGACGAGGACCAGCTCGGTCCGGCACCCTGAACCGGCCGGGCAGCGCGTGGCCGGCAGGGCGGCGGAAGAGGCCAGCGCATGCGTGTCTTCGTCATCGGCGCCACGGGCTATATCGGTGGGACCGTGGCCGCGCGCCTGCTCGCGGCGGGCCACGCGGTCGTCGGTCTCGTCCGCTCGGCGGAGAAGGCCGCCGCGCTCGGAAACCGCGGCATCGAGCCGGTTCTGGGAACGCTCGACGACGCCGAGCTGTTGGTGCGCGCCGCGGGCCGCGCCGACGCGGTGGTGAACGCGGCGAGCTCCGATCACCAAGGGGCTGTCCGCGCCTGCCTCGAGGCTCTCGCCGGCAGCGCTAGGCCGTTCATCCACACGAGCGGCAGCAGCGTCGTCGCCGACGACGCCGAGGGCCGCCCGAGCGCGGCCGTGTTCGACGAATCGACGCCCTTCACACCGCCGCCCCTGCGCGCCGCGCGGGTCGCACTCGACCGCGAGATCGTCGCCGCCGCCGACCGTGGGGTGCGCTCCGTCGTGCTCTGCAACAGCCTGATCTACGGTCGGGGTCTGGGCCTGCACGAGGACAGCGTGCAGGTGCCGAGCCTGATCGAGCTGGCCCGCCGCCGCGGCGTGGCGAGCCATGTCGGCCCCGGCCTGAATCGCTGGTCGACGGTCCATGTCGAGGACGTCGCCGATCTCTACCTCCTCGCCCTGGAACGAGCGCCCGCGGGCAGCTTCTGGTTCGTGGAGAGCGGCGAGGCCGAGTTCCGCGAGATGGCGGCGGCGATCGGGCGGATGCTCGGTCTCGGGGCACGCACCGAGCCCTGGCCGATCGCCGAGGCGATCGCGCTCTGGGGCGAGAGCAAGGCGCGCTACACGATGGCCTCGAACAGCCGGGTCCGTGCGGCGCGAGTGCGCGCGGCGCTGGGCTGGCGGCCGACGCGGCCGGACGTGCTGTGGGAGATCGAGCGCGGCTGGTACGCCCGGCAGGCGGCGGCGTCCCGCGGAGAGGTTCGGCCGTGAGCGTGCGACTGACCTTTCATGGCGCCGCATCGATGGTCACCGGCTCCTGCGTTCTCATCGAGCATCCGCGCGGCCGGGTGCTCCTCGACTGCGGCCTGTTCCAGGGCACGAAGACGGTGCGCGAGCTCAACTATCGGCCGTTCCCCTTCGATCCGCGGGGGATCGGGCAGGTCCTGCTGACGCATGCGCACATCGACCATAGCGGCCTGCTGCCGAAGCTGGTCCGGGACGGCTTCGCCGGGCCGATCCACGCGACGCGCGCGACCCTCGACCTGCTGCGCTTCATGCTGCCCGACAGCGCCCACATCCAGGAGACGGAGGTCGCGCGGCTCAATGAGCGCAACCGCAAGCGCGGGCGGCCCGCGGTCACGCCGATCTACACCCAGGCCGATGCGGAGGCGGCGCTACGGCTCGGGCGTGCGCATACCTACGGGGCGTGGATCGACGTGGCTGTCGGTGTGCGGGCGCGATTCTGGAACGCCGGCCACATCCTCGGCTCCGCGTCGATCGAGGTCGAGCTGGCGGACGGGCCGGATCCGCTGCGGCTCCTGTTCGCCGGCGATCTCGGCCCGGACGAGAAGGCCTTCCATCCCGACCCGGAGGCGCCCGCCGGGGTCGACCACCTCGTCGTCGAGAGCACCTACGGCGATCGCGACCGGCCGGACGTCACCCTGGCCGAGCGGCTCGACCACCTCGAGCGCGAGGTCCGCGACGCGCTCGCGGCCGGCGGCAACCTGCTGATCCCGGCCTTCGCCGTGGAGCGTACGCAGGAGGTGCTGGACGGCCTCGCCGACCTGATGGGCGCCGGGCGGATCCCGCGCACCCCGATCTTCATCGATTCCCCGCTCGCACGCGAGATCACCAGGGTCTTCGCGCGCCATGGCGACGCGCTGAGCGAGGGCGCCGCCGGCAGCGGCCTGTTCCGCGGCGCCGAGATCCGCTTCACCGAGACCGTGGCGGACAGCAAGGCACTGAACCAGGTCCATCGTGGCGCGATCATCATGGCTGCGAGCGGCATGTGCGACGCTGGGCGCATCCGCCACCATCTCAAGAACAACCTGTGGCGGCCCGAGGCCACGGTCCTGTTCGTCGGCTACCAGGCGGCCGGGACGCTCGGACACCTGATCCTCAGCGGGGAGCGTCGGGTCAGCATTGCCGGCGAGGAGGTCGAGGTCCGGGCCCGCATCCGCTCCATCGAGGCGTTCTCGGCCCACGCCGACCAGGGCGAGCTGGTCGCCTGGGTACGCGAGCGACTGCCGGTGCGTGGCGCGATCTTCCTCGTGCACGGTGATCCGCCGGCGATGCGCGCGCTGCGCGGCCGGCTGGTCGCGATCGGCTGCGACCCGGCCCGGATCCTCACGCCCGAGCTGGATCAGGGCTACGATCTCGCGCCGATCGCGGGACCGGTCGCGCATCCGGCGCCGGCCCGTCTCGACGCTGCGCGGGCCGAGGCTCGCGAGGACTGGCACAACGCGCATGCGCGGCTGCGCCTGGACATCGCCGAGGCGCTGCGGCGCCTGCCCGACGACGCGGCGCGGGAGCGGCTGCTCGCCCGCCTTCGCGCGCAGCTCGATGGTTGAACGGCGCAGGTGTGCGTCCTGATCGTGCGCTCAGTCGGCGGCGCCCAGGACCTCGCGGATGACCCGCCGGATCGCCGCAGGCTCGAACGGCTTCTCGACGAACGGGCAGCCGGCGTCACGCATCTCAGCGGCGCGGTCGAGGCGCAGCGCATCGCCGGTCAGAAACACGAACGGTGGCGCCCGGCCGGGTAGCCGCGCCCGGGCCTCGCGCCACAGCCCCGGCCCGTCGAGGCCGGGCATGGTCAGATCGCTGACGACGAGGTCGAACGGCTCGGCGACGAGCCGCGCGAGGGCCGCGTCGCCGTCGGGCTCGACCACGATCTGGTTACCGTCGGCGGACAGGATGTCCTCGAGCAGGTCGGCGATCTCCGGCTCGTCGTCGACCACGAGCACGCGCCTCGAGCCGCCGGCTGTGCCGCGGAACTCCGCGGCCGGTGTCGGCGCAGCCTCGGCCGGCGCCGGTACCACCGGGAGGCGCACGACGAACGTGGCGCCGCGGCCCGGGCTCGTCTCGATCGACAGCCGTCCGTCATGGGCGCGGACGTGGTTAAGGCTCATCGCCAAGCCGAGCCCAGTCCCTTCGCCGGCTGGCTTGGTCGTGAAGTAGGGGTCGAAGACCCGGCCGCGCAGCTCCGCTGCGACGCCAGGTCCGTTGTCGGCGACCGCAAGCTCGACTTCGCCGAGCGCGCCGATGTAGCGCGCTCGGACGCCGAGGCGACGCGGCTCGTCGCGGCCGGCCAGGGCCTGCTGTGCGTTGACGACCAGATTGATCAGCACCTGTGCGAGCTGGTCCGGGTCGGCCCAGAGCTCCGGCAGGCTTGGCTCGATGGTCACCTCGACCTCGATTCCGGCCGCC
Source organism: uncultured Alphaproteobacteria bacterium (assembly GCA_937995535.1). Taxonomy (GTDB): domain Bacteria; phylum Pseudomonadota; class Alphaproteobacteria; order Geminicoccales; family Geminicoccaceae; genus CALKJU01. Next base: position 15,466 of record CALKJU010000095.1, on the reverse strand, counting down.
CGCAGCCCGTAGTCGAGCAGCGCCATCACGTCGGCGATCAGGCTCGCCGGCGCGACCGCGCGCCGGGCCGGCGGCCGCTGCCGCGCGATCTCGAGGAACGTGCGCACGATCCGGGCGCAGCGCTCCGCTGCGGCGGCGATGGTCCGAGCCTGCGTGGCGACCACCGGATCCACGGTGCCCTGCAACAGCAACGCGGTGCGGCCGACGACCACCGAGAGCGGGTTGTTGAGCTCGTGCGCCACGCCCGCCAGCAGCGAGCCCATGGCGGCCAGCTTCTCGCTCTGGTGCATCGCGTCGCGCTGCCGCTGCAGCTCCGTCTCGGCCGTCTTCGCCGCGGTGACGTCGTCGACCAGCACGAGCAGATCGCCGCTCGTCGACCTGCAGGCCTGGAGGCGCAACCAGCGGCCATCGGCCGTCCGCACCTCGTCTCCCGCCCGCAGGCGATCGAGGGGCGCGTCAGCGGGCGAGGTGGCCTCCGCCAAGTTGGCGTCCCGGTACCAGTCGAGCAGCCGATCCAGCGGCGCACCGAGGGTCATCCGCGCCGCGAGGGCCGGCTCGATCTCGCACACCTGTCGGTTGCAGAGGGCCAGCCGTCCGTCCCGGTCGAACAGCAGCAGGCCCTGCGGGATCGTCTGCAGGGCCTCCTCGAGATAGCTCTCAAGGCGCAGGATGCGGGCCTCGGCCTCTGCCTGGCGGGTCGCGTCGGTCCACAGGCAGATCCGCGTGCCATCCTCGCCGGCGCGTTCCTCGAGCTGCAGCCATCCCCCGTCCGCGCGGCGGAACAGCACGGGCAGGCTCAAAGGCTCCTGGCTCGGACCGCGACCGGCCATGAGCCGCAGCGCTTGCTGCCCCTTGTCGTCGAGGATCGCGCCGATCACCGCCAAGTGCTCACCATATCCGCCGGCCTCACCGACGAGATGGCCGACACCGGGAAACAGCTCCTGGTAACGCTTGTTCGCGGTCAGGAACCGTCCGTCGCTCTCGTACACGGCGTAGGCGACGTCGAGCGCCGCAACGGCGCGAGCCGTGGTCGGTGCCTCGCCACCCTGCTCGGCCGTGACGTCCCGCCACATCCGGACGCGCCCGCCGCCGGGCGCCGGGAGGGAGGCGACCTTGAACCAGCGGCCGTTGCGCCGCTGGAAGACGAACGGAACCTGTTGTGCCCGGTGACGCTCGACCCCGGCGCGGACGTGCTCGTCGAGGCGCGACAGCTCCGCCTCGGGCAGGTTGCTCGCGAAGAACCGCCGCAGCGTATCGGCGTAGTCCACACCCACCGCGAGGTGCGCGCGCTGCTCCGGGAAGAAGTCGAGATAGCTCTCGTTCCACGTGACGACCCGATCCGCGGCGTCGTAGAGACACATCGCGACATCGAGATGGTCGAGGAGGAATGCGGTGAAGTCCGCATCGAGCAGGGCGACGGGCAGATCGCGCATGGCGCGACGCAGTCTGCTCCCGGTGCCGGCGGCGCACAATCGTTCGGGCAGCGGTCCCGGCTTCCCAGTGGTGCCCTGGAGGGCCGGCACGTCGATCACCCCAACCGACAGATCGAAGCTGGCGTGATCGTCTCGACAGGTCGCCGGCAGCTCCGATAGCACGTGGGCACGATGTCCACGCGCGCCTCGCCGACGACCATCCGGCAGCCGGTCCGCTCAGTCGGCCTCGGCGACGGGCGCGCCCTGCCGCTCCTCACCGTGGTCGCGGGCCTGCTGCTCCTCTGGTATGTGGCCGCGGTCTGGCTCAACGCCCCGCAGCTCGTCGACCGGTACGAGCGCGAGGGCGTGGCCTGGACCACGGACCGACTGGTGCGCGACGCCTACGCGATGGAGCGACCGGTCCTACCGGCGCCGCACCAGATCCTCGCCGAGCTCGACCGGACCGTGCTGCGCACGCCGATCAGCTCGAACCGCTCGCTCGTCTATCATGCCTGGGTGACGTTGAGCTCGGCGCTGCTCGGCTTCGCCTTCGGCACGGGACTCGGGATCGGGCTCGCGGTCGGAATCGTCCATGTGCCGACCCTCGACCGCTCCTTGATGCCCTGGATCATCGCCTCGCAGACGATCCCGATCCTGGCGATCGCGCCGATGATCGTTGTCGTGCTCGCCTCGATCGGCGTCACCGGTCTCCTGCCCAAGGCGCTGATCAGCAGCTATCTCTCGTTCTTCCCGGTCGCGATCGGCATGGTGAAGGGCCTGCGCTCGCCCGACCCCTTGCAGCTCGACCTGATGCGCACCTGGAACGCGACAGGCGCGCAGGTGCTGTGGCGACTGCGCTTTCCGGCGGCCCTGCCGTTCCTGTTCGCGAGCCTGAAGGTCGCTGTCGCCATCAGCCTCGTGGGCGCGATCGTCGGCGAGCTGCCGACCGGCGCTCAGGCCGGCCTCGGCGCCCGCCTGCTCACCGGCTCCTACTACGGCCAGACGATTCAGATCTGGTCCGCGCTGGTCATGGCCTCACTGCTCGCGGCGCTGGCCGTGGCCGTGGTCGGCCTCGCCGAGCGCCTGGTGCTGTGGCGGATGGGCGGGGCGACGGGCTACTAGGTCGTTCGCGGGGTCATCGCTCGTAGTCGAGACCCATCTCGCGGAAGCGCTCGGGGTCGTCGGGCCATGCTTCGCGCACCTTGACGAACAGGAAGAGGTGGACGCGTGTGCCGAGGATCTGCTCGAGCTCCCGGCGCGCCGCCTCGCCGATCGCCTTGATCTGCCGCCCGCCCTTGCCGAGGACGATGGCCTTCTGACTGTCGCGCAGCACGTAGATCGTCTGGTCGACGCGGACCTCCCTGCCGTCCTTGCTCTCCGCCCAGTTCTCCGTCTCGACCGTGATGCTGTACGGCAGCTCCTGCTGCAGCTGAAGGAACAGCTTCTCCCGCGTGATCTCGGCGGCCAGCGCCCGGGTGCTGAGATCGCTGAGCTGGTCCTCCGGATAGAGCCACGGCCCCTCGGGCAGGCGTGCCGCGGCGTCGGCGAGAAGGTCGTCGCAGCCGTCGCCGGTCGCGGCCGAGACGAGGAAGGTCGCGGCGAAGGCGTGGCGCGCGTTCGCTTCGGCGATCAGCGGCAGCAGCCGCTCGTGCGGCACGAGGTCGATCTTGTTGATGACGAGGATTCTGGGGCGATCGATGGCCTTCAGGCCGTCGAGCACCGCGCCCGCCTCATCGTCCAGTCCGCGCCGGGCGTCGATGACGAAGAGCACGAGATCGGCGTCGCCGGCCGCGGCCCAGGCGGCCTTGACCATGGCCCGGTCGAGCCGTCGGCGCGGCGCGAACACGCCCGGCGTGTCGACGAACATGAGCTGACTCGAGCCGTGCACCGTGATCCCGATGATCCTTCGGCGGGTCGTCTGGGCCTTCGGGGTGACGATCGAGACCTTGGCGCCGACGAGTCGGTTGAGCAGAGTGGACTTGCCGACGTTCGGCGCACCGAGGATGGCGACGAAGCCGGCGCGGGTCGGACCGCTGGGTTCGGTCATCGGCGAGATCAGGCCGGCTCGCCGGTGAGACGGTGGAGAAGGGCCGCCGCCGCCCGCTGTTCCGCGGTGCGCTTCGACGTGCCATGGCCGGTCGCCTGGCCGATCCCCGGCAGGCTGACCTCGACGGCGAACTCGGGCGCATGGTCGGGGCCGGTGGCGGCGACCAGCCGATAGCTTGGCAGCGGCAGGGCGCGCGCCTGCGCCCATTCCTGCAGCGCGGTCTTGGCATCGCGGCGCGGTGGTGGGCTGTCGGCGAGGCGGCTGCGCCAATGCTCGGTCACGAACCGCCGCGCGGCGTCGAGACCGCCGTCGAGGTACAGGGCCGCGACCACCGCTTCCAGCGCATCGGCGAGGATCGTCGGCGTCGGCGCCGCGTCGGCCGGAGCGTCCGCGCTGCGTGCCTGGAGGAGCGCGCCAAGCCCGATCTCCTGGGCGATCTCAGCCAGCGTCTCGGCGCGCACGAGGCCGACGAGGCGCAGGTTCAGGCTTCCTTCCGGCTCGCCGGGGAAGCGCTCCAACAGAGCCTCGGCGATCAGCAGTCCGAGCACGCGGTCGCCCAGAAACTCCAGCCGCTCATGGCTGACACGGCCGGCGGCAGTGCGGGCGCGGCCGCCGATCCGTACGGCATGAGCCAGCGCGTCGTCGAGCAGGGCCGGCATGGCGAAACGGTGGCCGAGCGCGGTCTCAGCCGCGGTCCGCAGATCGGCCCGCCTGCCGCCCCTGGTCATCTCAACGGATCGGGCGCAGGAGGCGCTCGAAGCGGATATGGAACGGCCACCGCCAGATCTCCCAGAAACTGGTGTCGCCGCCGATCGAGAAGAAGATGATCTCCGCGCGGCCGATCAGGTTGTCGATCGGGATGAAGCCGACGTCGCGGACCCGGCTGTCGAGCGAGTTGTCGCGGTTGTCGCCCATCGCGAAGACATGACCCGCCGGCACCTCGTACACTCCGGTCTCGTCGAGCATGCCGGTGTCGGTCATCTCGAGGATCCGATGGCGCACGCCGTTCGGCAGGGTCTCCTCGAACATCGGGATCTCGATGGTCCGGCCGCCGCCACCTTCGTCGCGGAAGGGGTCGAGCGGCGTTCGCGGCAGCTCGGCGCCGTTGATGTGCAGGCGACCATTGACGACCTGGATGCGATCGCCCGGCAGCCCGACGATGCGCTTGATGTAGTCGGTGCGGTTGTCGGACGGGAGCTTGAACACCGCGACGTCGCCGCGCTCGGGCAGCCGCTCGAAGATCCGCCCGGAGAACAGCGGCGGCCCGAACGGCAGGGAGTAGCGACTGTAGCCGTAGGAATACTTGGACACGAACAGATAATCCCCGACGAGCAGGGTCGGCTTCATCGAGCCGGACGGAATGTTGAAGGGCTCGAACAGGAGCGTGCGCACGGCGAAGGCGATCAGCAGCGCGTAGACGAGCGTGCGCAGCGCTTCGCGCCACCCGCCGCTCTTCGACGAATCCTGAGTGGCGAGCGGCTTCTGCATTGCAACCGATGATCGGGGTGGGCCTCGCCCGCTCCAACCCGCGACAGATGCCAACCGAGCCGGGAAAGGGCGTCGGACCCTAGCGAAGTGCACACCGCGGGACAAGCCGTGGGTGTCCGTAGCTCAGCGCGGTCGCGCGGTGATGATCACGATCGCCTGGGCGAGCGGTGGCTCGTCGGTCAGCGTGATCGAGATCTCCGCGACCATGCCGGGCGGAGTGAGCGCCGCCAGTCGTGCCGCCGCACCGCCGGTCAGGGTGATCGTCGGCTGGCCACCGGGGAGGTTCACGACGCCGATATCACGCCAGAAGACGCCTCGTGCGAGGCCCGTGCCGAGCGCCTTGGCGCAGGCCTCCTTGGCGGCGTAGCGGCGCGCATAGGATTCGGCGCGGGCGTGACGGCGATCGGACTTCGCCCGCTCGACGTCGGTGAAGCAACGGCGCGTGAAGCGTTCGCCGAACCGGTCGAGGGTCCGCGCGATCCGCCGGATGTCGATCAGGTCGCTGCCGAGGCCCAGGATCAGCACCGCTGGCCACCGATCTTGGTGGGCCGGCCGGTCCGTCGGCGATGACGGCCGCCGCGTCGCTGGTGACACGGCATCGCGAGCTCCCGTTGACGTGGGGCGAAGACTCCGTGGGCCGCGGGCGGCCGTCAACCGTCGGGCAGCGGGAAGGGTGGCAGCCAGACCTCGATCGTGCCGCGCACCGGCAGCGGGCGGTAATGGGTCAGATCGACCACACGCCGCGGGCCACGGCCGGGCAAGCCCTCCTCGAGCTGGTCGAGGGCATCGGCCACGGCGAGCGCCGCGGCGCGGTCCTCGGCGAAGAAATACCGCACGGTCCGGGTCCCGATCGTCACCGCCGCGGCACGCAGGTCAGCCACCGCGAACCCGGCCTGGGCGAGATAATCGGCCACGAGCCGGGCGCGATCGGCGGCCGTGCCTCCGCTATGGTGGACGAACAGGCGTGGCCCCGCGGGCAGAAGCGCGGCGGCCTCGGTGAGGGCGACCGTCGGTGTCCGCGCCGCGCGCGGTTCCGGGGCGACGATCGGGCGCAGCTCGGCGCGGGGCCGGTGCGCCGTCGGCGGCGGTTCGACCAGGAGCGGCCGCACCGCAAGGACCACAGCCAGGCCGGCGAGCGCGAGCGCGGCGCCGGCGATCCAGAGCGCCGCACCAGTCGGGTCGCGAGGCTCCCCGTCGCGGCGGGCCCAGCTCGGCCGGCGAGGGACCACAGCGAGGGGACGCGCAGCCGATGCAACGGCGCTCCGTGGAGCACCGGCCTGGAGCACCGTGGCTCGGTGGCGGTCCGAGGGCGGCGCGGGCACGTCGGCAGCGATGTGTCGGCGTGCGATCGAGAGCAGCCACGCATCGACAGAGGCCCGATCCGTCGCGGGTGCGGCGTCGGTCGCACATGCCTCGTCCAGCACGGCGGCGACGATCGGCTCGACCCGACGTGGATCGCCGACGATGCGTAGCAACGCTGCGGCAAGCGGCGGCCCGTGCAAGCCGGCCAGTTGGCGGCGCGCGTCCCGGTCGTCGGCCGCAGCGTCGGCGCGACCGTGGATCGGCTGCTGGTCGCTGACCGTCCGGACCGTCGGCATGGGATCTCCGGCGTTCCATCCGCCGATACTACGTGCGAACCCGGCCGGCGGTTGCAGCCACCGCCTTCACAACGGACAACGGGTGGGATGGCAGCTTCTTCCGCGCCCTGCGCGAAATCGGTCAGAGCGCCACGGCCGCGGACACGGGACCGTCACGATCGAGAACGTTCACCGACACATCGTCGCCATATCGGCGCAGCACGATGTCGAGCCGGCCTTGCGGCAGCGACAGTCCGCGGATGCGCACCTCGTCGAGGAAGTCGGGCAGTCGCGGCCGGCGGAACCAGACGACGCCTGCGGCGGGGTCGAACTCGATGCCGATGCAGGCCTGCAGAAGCGCGAACGGCGCCGCGCTGGCCCATGCCTGCGGCGAGCAGGCGACCGGATAGAAGGTCGGCCCGCTCCCGGCGCGGCGGCGGAAGCCGCAGAACAGCTCGGGCAGGCGCCGCAGGTCCATGTACGCGGCAGCATCGAAGATCCCGTTGAAGACGCGGCAGGCGTGCTCCACCAGCCCATATCGGCGCAGCCCCAGGGCGATGAGCGCGTTGTCGTGCGGCCAGACCGAGCCGTTGTGGTACGACATCGGGCTATAGCGCGCCTCGTCACTCGCCACCGTGCGGATGCCCCAGCCTGAGAACATCGCCCGGCCGAGGAGCTGGTCGGCGACGCTGCGCGCCCGCTCCGGTGTCGCCAGGCCGGCGAGCAGCACTTGGCCGGCGTTGGAGGTGCGAACCCGGCAAGGGCGCTTGGCACCGTCGAGCGCCAGCGCGTAGGTGCCGATCTCCTCGCACCAGAACGCCTCCTCGAACCGGTGCCGGAGGCGCTCGGCACGCTGCTCCTGGACGACCGCGGTTTCCTCGTCGTCGAGGGCGCGGGCGATCCGTGCCGCGGCGAGACGGGCCTGCCACGCATAGCCCTGCACCTCGCACAGCGCGATCGGACCCGTGGCCAGCGCGCCGCCGGCGTGGAACACGGCGTCGGCGGCGTCCTTCCACCCTTGATTGACAAGGCCGGTCGGACTCTCGCGGTAGTATTCGAGCAGCCCGTCGCCGTCGCGGTCGCCGAACCGATCCATCCAGTCGAGGGCGGCCAGCAGATGGGGCCACAGCTCGCGGACCGTCGGCAGATCTCCCGTGCGCTCGAGATAGGCCCCCGCCAGCAGGACGAACAGCGGCGTACTGTCGACACTGCCGTAGTAGCGGCGGAACGGCACCTCGCCGAGCTCGGCCATCTCGCCCTGACGCAGCTCGTGGAGGATCTTGCCGGGCTCGGCATCGGCGAGCGGATCGCTCTCGGTGGCCTGGGTCGCCGCGAGGAACCGCAGGACGCCGCGCGCCATGCCGGGCTCGATCCACAGCATCTGCAGCGCGGTGAGCAGCCCGTCACGGCCGAACGCGGTGCTGAACCAAGGGATCCCGGCATAGGGATAGGGGCCGTAGGCCGTCTCGGTCATCAGCATGCGCAGGTCGGCCGTGGAGCGGCGCAGGACCTCGTTGAGCACGGCGTTGGATGTCGTGACCGTCGCCGCCCGCGCCCAGGCGACGCGCTGCGCCCGGCGGGCCTCCCGCAGGCGCGGCAGGAAGCTGCGCCCGGGCGCCCCGTCGCACACCCCGATGGTCAGGAACAGCGAGGTGCATGCCATCGGCTCGAGTACGAGAGTGAAGCGCGCCCGCTCATGGTCGAGATGTGCCGGTGCCGGCTCGAAGCGGAAGACCGCGCGGCGGACGATGCGGTCGAGACCGACATAGGTGACGGTCATCGAACCGGTGCCGGTCGCCTCGACCGAGATCGTCCCGCGCGCTGCCCGTCGCTCCCCCCGGACCTCGAAGATGTCGGCGAAGTCGCAAGCGAACTCGATCTCCAGCGTGACCTCGCGCCGACAATGGTCGAAGTTGCGGAGGGCGAGGCGCTCGTGCCAGCAGCCATGGCGCAGGAACCGCGCCCGAGCGACGTGGATGGTATCCCGCGCTTGCACCAACCGGCCGTCGATGAACAGGTCCGGATTGGTGAGGTCGGCCGTGAGCAGGGTGTTGTCGTCCTTCACGGCAGAGCCCAGGAGCAGCGGTGGGCGGCCGTTGAGGCTCAGCCGGCACCGCGACACGTAGCGCGTGTCGCGGTGGTACAGGCCCTCGGGACTGCCCGCCCCGCCGACGATGTCGCCGTTGTGGTCAAACAGACCGAAGGTGTCGCCGTCCTTGAGCACGCGCGGCCGGCGCTCGCTCAGCGTGCTGACGATCGGAATGTAGAAGCGCAGCGCCGCGTCTCCCGGCGGCGTATCGCCCGGCGGTGGTCCCAGCGTCATCGCCCAGCCTCAGGCAGCATTGGCCGGCGGCTTGATCCAGCTCGATGTGCGCGGCTCGCCGTGGCGCAAGGCTTCGTACAGTGCCAGGTAGTCGTCGGCCATGCGCGTTGCGCTGAAGCGCTCCTCGAAGCGGCGGCGGATGCCGGCGCGGTCGAGCCGCGCGCAGGCGCCGACGGCGCGCACCGCCTCGTCGACGCTGTCGACGATCCACCCGGTGCGGCCATCCTCGACGATCTCCGGCACCGAGCCGCAACGCCACGCGACCACAGGCGTGCCGCAGGCCATCGCCTCGATCATGGTCAGGCCGAAGGGCTCGGGCCAATCGATCGGGAAGAGCAGCGCCAGAGCGTCGCCGAGGAAGCGCGACTTCTGCCGCTCGTCGACCTCGCCGACGAACTCGACGCCCGGCTGCGTGAGCAGCGGTCGGATATGGTCGGTGAAATAGGTCTCGTCGGCGCGGTCGACCTTGGCCGCGATGCGCAGCGGCAGGCCGCAGCGCCGGGCGATCTCGATCGCCCGGTCCGGCCGCTTCTCCGGGCAGATCCGGCCGAGGAACGCCAGATAGCCGCCCGCCGCCCGCGGCGAGAACGGATGCAGGTCGAGCGGTAGGCCATGATAGACGTTGCCGGCCCAGTTCAGCCACGGGAGCGGCCGCCGCTGGTCGTACGAGATCGACACCACCGGCATGTCTTCGAACATCCGGTACACCGGTACGAGGTCGGGAAGGTCGAGGCGGCCGTGCAGTGTCGTGAGCGCTTTGGCCCCGAGCGCGCGCATCAACGGATAGTGCAGATAGTCGACATGGAAGTGGAGGACGTCGAAGCTGCGTGCGCGCTGTCGGATCTGCTCCAGCATGGCGACGTTGTAGGGCAGCGGGTCCTTCATCTCGGGCGCGAGGCGCAAGGCGGTCGCGCTGCACGCGACGAGCTCGGCACTGGTCCGCGAGTCGCCGCTCGCGAACAGGGTGACGCGATGCCCCCGCCGGACCAGCTCATCGGTCAGCCAGGCCACGACCCGCTCGGTGCCGCCGTACAGCTTCGGCGGCACGCTCTCGATCAAGGGTGCGATTTGCGCGATCCGCATGGCGTTCTCGGCTCCCATCCCGCCTGTCCCCGCATCAACGCGGGAGACAACCCGAGGTGCCCTCCTGCCAGCGCTCCCTCTTCGACGAGTTTGAGATGGGGATGTCGAGCGCCGACGCAACCGGCGCGGCACCCCGCCGGCGGGACCGCCGGAGCAGTTCGCCGCAGCAGCGTGATGCCGGCGGCTCGTCGGAGGGGATCGGCGACGCGCTTCAGCCGCCGTCGAGATAGGAATCGCAGCCCGCTGGCAACCGAAGCCCCGGGTGCGCTGAATGGCTGTCGCGAAGCTTGGCACAGGTGGCGCTGAGGTGCTCGTAGGCGCAGTCCGGAGGAACCTTGACGGTCGGGTTGGAGGCGCTGAGGCGCTCGAGCTCGGCACAGCCACTGAGCTGCTGCTCGAACGCTACCAAGTCCTCCTCGTATTGAGCCACCGCCTCGGGGGAGAGTTCCTCCGCGCCGGAACCGGCGACGGGGCCCGTCGGCTTCGCCATCGGCGAGGGCTGGCCGCGCTCGGCGCAAGCTGTGGCGGCCAGCATGCAGGCCAGTGTCAGCAGGCCTCGGTGTAGGTCGTGCATCCTGGCTCCTGGCGGTCGTGCGCCGCTCAGATGGAGCAGCTCGTCCGTGACTCGGGCTTCGGCAGATTGGGGATGCGCGCGAGACTGTCACGCACCGTGCCGCGCCACGCGTCGATGGCCGAGTACCGGTAACCCAGCGGTACGGCCGGCGGCAGATCGGGCCAATCGATCTGTTCGATGACCTTGAAGTACATCACGGTCTGAACGTACTTCGCTGGGAACCACATGGCGTTGATGGCGAGCGCCTCGCGATACAGTGCTGGCTCGTCGAGGCCCTGGGCCACACCCAGCTCGAGCAGGCCGAGTAGCGCCGAGCCGTGGTTGCAGTCCTGATAGAACGTCGAGTTGTTGCAGCAGGGCCGGAATATGGTCTCGGCGACGCGAACCACCGTCGCTTCCTGTTCCGCCGTCAGCGGCACGATCGGGAAGCCATTGAAGTAGGCCGCACCGCTCGGCTCGCGCCCGAGGGTCCATCCGGCGGTGGATGCGAGGCGGTCGAGATAGGGCCCGTTGATCGGGCTCGTCGCGTTCGCGGCCATGAAGTTGGCCAGGCCGAGCGGCCACAGCAGCATCAGGTAATGCCCGGCATTCTCCGCCGTCAGGTGGATGGGCCGGGCGCTCGGCCAATCCAGAGCACGGCGGAGAGATGCTGGGAGTTCGTCGCGGACCGGCGCAGGTGGCGGCAGCCAAAAGGCCGGGTCAGCCGCCGCGTGGTCCCCGCCTCTGGCGGTCCGGTAGGAGGCCGCGAGCCGGTCCCGATCGATCACACCGGCCGCCGCGAGACGAACGACGCTGTCGCCCAGCGCGATCCGGCTGCGGAAGCCGTCCGGCGGTACCGCGTCGCGCATCGCCTCGTCGAAGAGGGCCAGCCCCAGATCCGGCGTGACGGCCCGCGGCGACGCCGGCAGCGGCAGACGCGCGGCCGCGGCGAGACGAGGCACGCCCAAGCACCCGAACGAGGCCAGAGCTGCCGCGCCGGCGAGCAGGCGCCGCCGCGACGGCTCCGTTCGACGCGCTTCGGCGACCGCTGGCGACGCGGGCCGGTCGCCCCACCCTGGATAGGCCGCACCCATTCGGAACTCCTCAGAGATCACTGGTGCTCACCGCGAGACCGAGCCGCTCGCGCCCCGCGCTCGGCCGCAGGTTGGTGACCCACAGACGATGGATCCCCGTCCGCTGCGCCACGAACTCGACGATCTCGAAGTTGTTGTCGCGCGACTGTGAGGTCCCCACGACCGCACCCACCGGATTGGTCACGATGAGGTTGAGGTCCGTGCTGACCGTGCGGTTGCCGCGGCCGGGCTTGTGCGCCCAGACCAGCGCCACCCTCACGCGCTCGCCGGCCGTCGCCTGGAAGCTCTGGATGTGGGGGAAACCGGCGGCACCGCCCGGCTTGGCCAGCGACCAGGAGCTCCCGTTGCGGAGCACCGCATCGGCCGCCGCCAGACGGACGGCGCCGGCACCGTCACGGTCGCTGAGACGGCTCGCTCCCTCGATGTTGTGCCGCGCCGAAGCCATGAGGATGGCGCGGATACGCTCGGCCTGGCCAACGAGCGACGAGGTCGCGCGGTCCTCGAGGAGCGCGATCCCGCCCACGACGTGCGGTGCGGCGAAGCTCGTGCCGTAGGCGTCGGCGAAACCACCGAACGGCAGGGTGGTGCGGATCGCGAAGCCGGGGGCCACGAGGTCCGGCTGCTCGCGATCGCCATGCTGCGACGGAGGGTTGCGAAAGGCGCTGAAGGGCAGGCCCAACCGGGGATCGCAGGCGTGCCGGTCGTCGGTCAGCGCCAAGGTGTTGCGGTCCGAGAAGGCGCCGACCGAGATGTCGTTGTAGGCGATCTCCGGGCTGCCCATACGGAACTCGCAGGTGTTCGAGACCGCCACGACGATGGCGACGCCGGTGTTGTAGACCACCCGGTCGACGTAGGAGGCAAACGCGTCGAACGCGCCGTCGGTGTCCGAGCCGAAGCTCATGTTGATCGCGACCGCTCCCTGGGCGATCGCGCAATCGGTCGCCGCGATGACCTCCGCGTCGGTCAGATCGCGGGCGACCGCGTCGATCAGCGTCGCCCGACGCGCGACGCCGGGCCGTGTCGTGCTCGTGCTCTGGACGATCCCGGCGATCTCGGTCTTGTGCTCGCTCACGATCGGGCTGCGGCTCGGCCGGCAGACGATCCGGCCGACGGTCGGCAGGTTCGCGTGCGGGCCGACGCGGCCTTCCTCGACGATCGCGACGCGCGCTCCATCTCCGAGCACGCTCCGTGCGTTGACGACGCTCGCCTGGGTCACGACCGTCGAGATGTTCAGTCGCGAGCGATGCGTGCGCTCGAGGAAGGCCCCGGCTATGTCCGGATCGCGCACGGCCGCGCGGATCGCCGACGGCGGCGCCACGGCCACGACGGCCCCGCCGAACGACGATTCGTAGACGATCTCATGGCTGGCGGCGCGCAAGCGCGCCACAACCGGGCGACGGGCCTCGGCGAGCCGCGCCTGCAGCTCGACAAGCCCCGCAGCGCGTCGCTTCACCTCCGCGGGCGATGCGGTGTCGGACGCGTGATCGATGATATAGACCACCCGAAGCGGCGCGCCATCGGATCGAGCGAGGCGCTCGCCGAGTGCTGGTTCGGCGACGTCGAGGGGAAGGAGGTCGGCGCGCGCGGTGCCGGCCAGCACGACGAGAACGAACGCAAGGCTGAGAACGGCTCCACCGCAGGTGCGCGTCCCGCCTGCTGCAGTACTCGCACCACGATAGGCGCGGCTGACGGCGCCCCGTAGGACGCCGTCACCGTTCGATCTCCGCGTCAGTCCTTGCAGCACAGGAACGGGCGGCTGTCGGTGCGGGTCGACAGAGCGCCACTGCACGAGCTGCCACGCTCGGTCACGTTGTTGGTCCCGGAGCTGTTGAACGAGCCGGCGAAGATCGGCCAGTCACCGCCGCAGGTGAAGCAGAGGTTGCAGTCCGTCGCTGCCTGGCGGTTGACGGCACGGGACTGGCTGGCCTGGCTCGTTCCCTTGGTCGCCGCCATAACGGCCTCCGGCGCGACGAGCGCGAACCCCAGAACCAAAGCTACGATCAACTTCTTCATCGACGTCCTCCTTCAGCGTTCATCCGACCGGGCTTGTTCGACCTGTCGCAGCGTCAGTCCTTGCAGCACAGGAACGGGCGGCTGTCGGTGCGGGTCGACAGAGCGCCACTGCACGAGCCGCCACGCTCGGTCACGTTGTTGGTCCCGGAGCTGTTGAACGAGCCGGCGAAGATCGGCCAGTCACCTCCGCAGGTGAAGCAGAGGTTGCAGTCCGTCGCGGCCTGCAGGTTGACCGCGCGGGATTGGCTCGCCTGGCTCGTTCCCTTGGTCGCCGCCATGACGACCTCGGGCGTCACCAGCGCGAACCCGAGCATCAACGAGAAGATCAGGCGTTTCATGAGGTTCCTCCTGTGAGGGCAGTTCTCTCACGCCGCTTCAACAGGTGCGCTATTGAACGGTGGAGACCACGATCACGGATGAAGTGATGTCCATCCGAGGTGGAATGCTAGGTAAGCATGTGATCGAAACTGGAGTCAAGTATACGAAAGGTAGAAGATGAAGTGACATGGATACAACTTGCAAATCGCGAAGTAATATAAAATCAAAAGTCGCAAGGCAATTCCCCCGACGTCTGAATGGCTCAAAATCTTTGGGCCAAGCCCCGTTACCTGCCATTCACGAAAAACCACGAAAGCTTGGTCAATCGGTCTTCGATCTCTTCCCCGGCGGTCCTCTTTTGCAGCGCTGCTCAGCAGCTAGACACCGGAAAGATGGAACGGCGGGATCCTGGCCCGCTCGTCGGTGCATCGAATCCGGGACAGCCTTACATTCGTGAGCGTTCAGAGAGCGGCTGTCAACTGCGAACAGAGTGCCGTCGCGTTCGAGACGATAGTTGCCAGCGCCTCACGCAACTTCGAGGCGTTGCATGGCGCCCGCAACGACGGCCTCATCGAGTTAGAAAATTGAGCGGCAGGCCGGGGCGGGGCCAGGGCAGCGCGACGAGGCGGCCGGACTGGGAGAGCGTCACATAGGCGGTACGCAGGTCCGGGCCGCCGAAGCACAGGTTGGTCGTGTAGCAGTCCGGCAGCGGCAGGAAGTCGACCAAGCGACCCTCGGGCGCGATCACCGTGATGCCGCCATTGACGAGCGTCGCCACGCAAATGTTGCCGTCCGCCTCGACGGCGAGGCTGTCGAAGCGCTGATAAGGACCGCCGGCGGCGTAGACGAGCCGGCCGCCATGCGGGCTGGGCCAGGGATGCTTGCGGATCACCCCCGGCGCTTCCAGGTCGAAGGCCCACAGCCGCGCGCCTTCGGTCTCGGCGACGTAGAGCACCGTCTCGTCGGGTGAAAGGCCGATGCCGTTGGCGGTGAGGAAGGGATGCGCGGCCTCCCGGATCGTCCCGTCCGGCGCCGCGTAGTAGACGCCCCCATAGTCGAGATCTCGTGCGCGGCGCTTGCCGAGATCGGTGAACCAGATCCCGCCTTGACGGTCGACGACCAGGTCGTTCGGGCCGCGCAGGCCGACGCCGGACCCGGTGTCGCGGTGCAGCACCTCGACCTCGCCGGTGCGCGGGTCGACCCGCTCCAGCCGGCCCCCGGAATAGTCGTGGGCCTGGACCGTGGGACGCACGCCGTCGGTGTCTTCGTGGAACTCGAAGCCGCCATTGTTGGTGACGTAGATCTTCCCGCCCGGCCCGATCGCCAGCCCGTTCGGCCCGCCGCCGGTCTCCGCCACGACCTCGGTCTGCCCGTCGGCGCGGATGCGGGTCACGGTGCGCCGCTGGATCTCGACGACGAGAAAGGTCCCGTCCGGCATCGCCACCGGCCCCTCGGGAAAGCGCAAGCCGCGCGCGATCTCCTCCATCGAGCGATCCCCCCTGTCACTGACCGCTTCGTCGCGGCGATGCTGGCACGCGGCGAGGCCCGCGGCCACCGT
>CALKJU010000094.1 GCA_937995535.1 uncultured Alphaproteobacteria bacterium | reverse complement strand
CGCGCGTCTCGCTGACGTCGACGTGGCCGCGCTTGTAGCAGAGCTGCGTGGCGCGATCGCAGACGACGTCGCGCCCGGTGCGGACATGGCGGCCCTCGGGGCGCCAGCCCCAGCCGCTGGGCCAAGCCGCGCGGTCGTCGTCGAGGATCGGCGGCCGGATGTAGGCGGGCCCGCTGCCGGCCGTCGCGAGGCAACCCGCGAGCGGCAGGGCCAGGACCAGGATCGCGGGCAGCTTCAGGGGCAAGGAACGTCTCCGGTGAATCGTCTCCCCACGCGCCGGAATATCGGGGGCACGCTTCGCCGCCGCCAGGGGCCGCGGTGTGTTGACAGCGGCCGGGCGAAACGGTGAGTCTGCCTGTCAGACCAACGGGTGCGGCGCGCGGGTGCCGCGGGATCGGGGAGTGACAGCGATGGCGGCGACGCTGCTCAGCAATGTGCGGGTGCTGGACGGGACCGGGGCCGAGCCCTTCCCCGGCGAGGTGCTGGTCGAGGGCAACCGGATCAAGAAGGTCGCCAAGGGCAAGCGGCAGATCGCGCGCGAGAGCGCGGCGCGGGTGATCGACGGGCAGGGTATGACCTTGATGCCCGGCATGACCGAGGGGCACTGCCACATCTCCTTCACCGGCGTGGCGCAGCCCTTCGAGCTCGGGATGATCCCGCCCGAGGAGCACACGCTGAAGACCGCGGCCAACGCCAAGCTGCTCTTCGAGTGCGGCTTCACCAGCGTCTACTGCGCGGCCTCGGCCAAGCCGCGGCTCGACGTGGTGGTGCGCAACGCGGTCAACGCCGGCGAGCTGGTCGGCCCGCGGATCCGGGCGGCGAGCCCCGAGATCGTCGCCACCGGCGGGCTCGGCGACGAGCGGATGCTGCACATCCACCGCGAAAGCTTCGCGCTGATCGCCGACGGTCCCGAGGAGGTGCGCCGGGTGGTGCGCACCTGCATCCGCGAGGGCGTCGACAACATCAAGCTCAACGTGTCGGGCGACGACTTCTACCCGCACGCGCCGGGCGGCTGCACCACCTACATGGACGACGAGGTCAAGATGGCCTGCCTCGTCGCGCACGAGTTCGGCAAGCAGGTCGCGACCCATTCGCGCTCGTCGAACTCGGTCAAGCTGTCGGTGCGCAACGGGGTCGACTGCATCTATCACTGCGAGCACGCCGACGAGGAAGCGCTCGACATGATGGAGGCGGCCAAGGACCGGATCTTCGTCGGTCCGGCCGTGGGGCTGCTGCACAACACGGTCCACGAGGCGGCGCCGTGGGGGATCACCGAGGAGGTGATCACCAAGCTCAACATGCGCCGCAACCTCGAGATGACCTGCGAGGTCTACAAGGAGATCCGCAAGCGCGGGATCCGCGCCGTGATCGGCGGCGACTACGGTTTCGCCTGGACGCCGCAAGGTACGAACGCCCGCGACCTGCTCCACTTCGTCAATCTGTTCGGCTACACGCCGATGGAAGCGATCCAGCTCGCGACCCGCAACGGCGGACAGCTGATGCGCATGGGCGACGAGCTGGGGCTGGTCAAGGAGGGCTACCTCGCCGACCTGCTGCTGGTCGACGGCGATCCCCTGGCCGACCTGTCGCTGCTGGTCGGCCCGCAGGCGCTGGCGATGATCATGAAGGACGGCCGGATCTTCAAGGACCCGGCCGAGTACGCCCGGAGCGAGCGGCAGGTCGCCGCCGAGTAGCTACTCGGCGGCGCTGACCACCGCGCGCAGCACGCCGCGACCGCCCAGCGCGCGCTTGACGGCGGCGACGATCGCCGGCGCGTCGAGCCCGGCCTCGGCGTACTGCCCGGCCGGCGTGCCGTGGTCGATGAAGCGGTCGGGCAGGATCAGGCTGCGCAGCCGCAGCCGGCCGCTGTCGAGCAGACCGGCATCGAGCAGGTGCTGCTGGACCTGGCTGCCGAAGCCACCGATCGCACCCTCCTCGATGGTCAGCAGCAGCTCATGCTCGGCGGCCAGCTCGGCAATCAGCCGGGTATCGAGCGGCTTGGCGAAGCGGGCGTCCGCGACCGTGGTCGAGAGGCCCGCCGCGTCGAGCTCGTCGGCGGCGCGCAGCGCCTCGCCCAGCCGCGCGCCGAAGCTCAAGATGGCGACGCGGCTCCCCTCGCGCAGCAGCCGCCCCTTGCCGATCTCGAGCGGGGTGCCGCGGGCCGGCAGTTCGAGGCCCCAGCCCTCGCCGCGCGGGTAGCGGAAGGCGATCGGCCCGGCGTCGTGCTGCGCCGCGGTCGCCACCATGTGGACCAGCTCGACCTCGTCGGCCGCGGCCATGATGACGAATCCGGGCAGACAGCCGAGATAGGCGACGTCGAAGCTGCCGGCGTGGGTGGCCCCGTCGGCGCCGACCAGCCCGGCGCGGTCGATGGCGAAGCGCACCGGCAGCCGTTGGATCGCCACGTCGTGCACGACCTGATCGTAGGCGCGCTGGAGGAAGGTCGAATAGATCGCGCAGAACGGCCGGTAGCCCTCGGTGGCGAGACCGGCGGCGAAGGTGACCGCGTGCTGCTCGGCGATCCCGACGTCGAAGCAGCGCTCGGGGAAGGCCGTCGCGAACTTGTCGAGCCCGGTGCCGGCCGGCATGGCGGCGTTGATGGCGACGATCCGCGGGTCGCGCTCGGCCTCCTGGATCAGGGCGCGGGCGAACACCGAGGTGTAGGAGGGTGCGGTGGACTTGCTCGTCGCCTGCGCGCCGGTGGCGACGTTGAACCTGCTCACACCGTGATACTTGTCGGGCGCGGCCTCGGCCGGGGCGTAGCCCTTGCCCTTCTGGGTCACGACGTGGATCAGGACCGGCCCGTCGTGCGGCCGGTCGCGGACATTCTCCAGCACCGGCAGGAGGTGGTCGAGATTGTGGCCGTCGACCGGGCCGATGTAATAGAAGCCCAGCTCCTCGAAGAGCGAGCCGCCGGAAGCGATGCTGCGCGCGTACTCCTCGACGCGCGAGGCGGCCTTGTGCAGCGGCCGCGGCAATTGCTTGGTGATGCTCTTGGCGACGTGGCGCAGGCCGCGATAGGTGCTGCTCGACACGACGCGGGACAGATAGGCGCTCATGGCCCCGGTCGGCGGCGCGATCGACATGTCGTTGTCGTTGAGGATGACGATCAGCCGGGCCCGCATGTGCCCGACATTGTTCATCGCCTCGTAGGCCATGCCGGCGCTCAGCGCGCCGTCGCCGATGACACAGATCACGTTGCGCTGCCGCTCGTCGAGCTGCGCCGCCACCGCCATGCCGAGCCCGGCCGAGATCGAGGTCGAGCTGTGCGCGGCGCCGAACGGGTCGTACTCGCTCTCGCTGCGCCGGGTGAAGCCGGACAGCCCGCCCGGCTGGCGCAACGTCCGGATGCGATCGCGCCGGCCGGTCAGCACCTTGTGCGGGTAGGCCTGATGACCGACGTCCCAGATCAGCCGGTCGTGCGGCGTGGCGAACACATAGTGCAGGGCCACGGTCAGCTCGACGACGCCGAGCCCGGCGCCGAGATGACCGCCGGTGACGGAGACCGCGTCGATCACCTCGGCACGCAGCTCGTCGGCGAGCTGGCGGAGCTGATCGCGGTCGAGCCGGCGAAGATCGGTGGGCTCGTGAACCTGGTCGAGGAGCGGTGTGGCGGGCATCGTCGGTGTGTCCCAGGCGTCGGCGACCTCAGGCGGTCCGCGTGACGACGTAGCTCAGGATCCGTCGTAGCAAGGTGACTTGACAGTCAAAGATGTCAAGTGCAGTTGACGCCTCCCGCTCCAGTTCGGCGAGCTTGGCACGAGCGCCGGTGACGCCCAGGGCGCTCACCAATGTCGCCTTGCCGCTCGCCGCATCGAGGCCGGCGTCCTTCCCCGTGGCCCGCGGATCGCCCTCATGGTCGAGGAGGTCATCGGTGATCTGGAAGGCGAGACCAAGCGCCCGGGCGTAGCCGCCGAGCGCCGCCAGCCGATCATCGTCGAGGCCCGCGAGCCGGCCGCCTGCGGTCGTGGCGAAAGCGATCAGCGCACCGGTCTTCAGACCCTCGACATAGGCGATGCGTTCGGCATCGCCGGCCCGTCCGGCATCGGCGAGATCGAGGTGCTGCCCGCCGCACATGCCGAGCGGCCCCGCCGCGCGGGCGAGCCCGGCGACGAGCTCCGCGCGCAACGCCGGCGCGACCGGCCAGTCGGCGCGGGCCAGCGCCTCGAAGGCCAGTGCTTGCAGGGCATCGCCAACCAGGATCGCCAGCGCCTCGCCATAGACCTTGTGGCAGGCCGGCTTGCCACGGCGAAGCGTGGCGTCGTCCATCGCCGGCAAGTCGTCGTGGACGAGCGAGTAGGCATGGATGAGCTCGATCGCCGCGCCGACCCTGGTGACGGCAGCCGGATCGGCCGGTCCCAGGCGGGCGGCCGCGGCGACGAGCAGCGGCCGAAACCGCTTGCCGCCGCCGAGCGCAGCGTAACGCATCGCCGCGGCGAGCTGGCGCAGCGGCCCCTCCACCGGCGGCAGAAGCGCGTCGAGCTCACGCTCGACCGCGGCCGCGACCGCGCCTGCGGCTTCGGGCAGTGCGCTCACTGCGGGGTGTCGAACGGCGTCGTGGTCGGCTTGCCGGCGGCGTCGAGCGTCAGCTTGTCGACGCGGAGCTGGGCCTCGCGCAGCTTCTCGGCGCAATGCCGGCGCAGCGCGGTGCCCCGCTCGTAGGCCGCGATCGACGCCTCGAGGTCGAGCTGCCCGCGCTCCAGCCGCTGCACGATCGCCTCCAGCTCGGCCAGCGCCTGCTCGAAGCTCATCGCCTCGATCGGCGGCAGCTCCTGGGCGTCCGCGGCACCGATGAAGGGTTCCGCCATGCGGTTCGTCTCGTCCGTCACTGCCGGGCCAGAGCCTTCAGGTGCGCAAGCACGCTCCGCGCCAGCGCCGGCGGGTCATAGCCGCCCTCGAGACAGGATACCACCCGCCCGTTCGCGTGCCGTGCTGCCAGCGCCACCAGCTCGCGCGTCACCCAGGCGAAATCCTCCTCGTGCAGCCGGAGCTGCGCCAGCGGGTCGGCCTCATGCGCGTCGAAGCCGGCGGAGATCATCAGCAACTCCGGCGCGAAGGCGTCGACCGCCGGCAATATCTCGCGCTCGACGAGCCGGCGGAAGCGCGCCCCGTCGGCGCCGGGCGGCAGGGTGCGGTTGACGATGTTGCCATGGGCGCCGCGCTCGCTCTCGTGGCCGGTGCCCGGATAGAGCGGCCACTGGTGGGTCGACGCGAACAGGGTCAGCGGGTCGTTCCAGAAGGCCGCCTGGGTGCCGTTGCCGTGATGGACGTCGAAATCGACGATGGCGATCCGCCCGATGCCGTGAGCTGCGCGCGCCTGCATCGCGCCGACCGCGATATTGTTGAACAGGCAGAAGCCCATGGCCCGATCGGGCTCGGCATGGTGGCCGGGCGGGCGCACAGCGCAGAAGGCCGCCTCGGCCTCGCCGGCGATCACCGCGTCGACCGCGGCACAGGCCGCGCCTGCCGCGCGCAGCGCGGCGGCGGCCGACCCGGGCGACATCGCCGTGTCCGGATCGAGCCGGCGGTAGCCGCTCGAGGGCGCGCCATCGAGGATCATCGCCGGATAGGGCTCGGGGTGGACGCGGGCGAGCTGCTCGCGACTCGCCTCGGGCGGTTCGCGGCGCAGCAGCCATGGTGGGTCCACCGCCTCGACCGCGTCGAGGATCGCCCGGATGCGACGCGGTGCCTCGGGATGGCCCGGGCCCGCATCGTGCTCGAGCGAGGCCGGATGGCTGAAGAGGATGACCGACACGGCGGCACTCCCTGAGCGTCCCACGAGCCTAGGGCAGGCGGGCCGGGCTGGCCAAGCTCAGAACGGGATCACGCTCCCGTCCCAGGCGTAGAGCCGGCCGGTGCCGGTGGCGTCGAGGCCGTCGACGACCGTCAGGAGGTGCCGCGCGGCCATTGCCGGGGATTGCAGTTGCTCCGGCCGGACCCCGCCCTGGAACGGCCGGGACAGTGCCGTGTCGACGGTGCCGGGGTGGAGCGTGACGCAGACTGCCAGTGGATGTTTGCGGGCGAGCTCGATGGCGGCGGTGCGGACGAGCTGGTTGAGCGCCGCCTTGGCGGCGCGGTAGGCGTACCAGCCGCCGACCTGGTTGTCCGCAATGCTGCCGACCCGGGCGGACAGCGCCGCGAACACCGCCTTGCGATCGCGCGGTAGCAACGGCAGGAAATGCTTGGCGACCAGCGCTGGACCGATGGCGTTGACGGCGAAGGACCGCTCCAATGACGCCGCGCTGAGCGCACGCAGGCTCTTCTCCGGCCGCACGCTCTCACCCTCGTGCAGCATGCCCGTGGCGATGATCACCAGATCGATCTCGCCCAGGCGACTTCGGGCGGTCTCGGCGGCCATGGCGATCGACGGCTCATCCGCGAGGTCGACATGGATCGCACCCGGCACGCGGTTGGAACGGGCACACAGGAGCAGCCCGCCGACATCGTCGCAGGTACCGAGCAGCGCGGCGAAGGCGCTGCCGATGCCGCCGCTGGCACCGATCACGACGGCGTTGAGGGGGGCACGGAACGATGGCAGGCGGATCGTCGTCATGGCCGGGAGATAGGTCCGGCACCCGGAACGACGAGGCCTTGCCTTCGGCGGCTGCCCGCTCGACATCTCGCGCACCGTCAGCCTCGGGAGAACCGTGCCGTGTTCATCGCCATGAACCGCTTCGCCGTGCGCAAGGGGGCCGAGGCCGAGTTCGAGGCGGTCTGGCGCAATCGCGATTCCCATCTCGCCGGCGTGCCCGGCTTCGTCGAGTTCCACCTCCTCAGGGGCCCCGAGCGCGACGACCACACCCTCTACGCCTCGCACAGTGTGTGGCGTTCGCGCGCGGCGTTCGAGGCGTGGACCCGGTCGGAGGCGTTCCGGGCGGCGCATCGCGACGCGGGGGTCAACAAGCCGCTCTACGACGGGCACCCGCAGCTCGAGGCGTTCGACGTCGTTCTGACCACACCGGGTGCCGGCTGAGCGTTCGGCTGGTTCAGGGGACGATCCGCTCCGCGCGCAGCCTCGCGTAGAGGTCGGCGAAGGAGGCGAGTGTCTCCTGCCAGTCGCGAAAGCCGAGCCGGCGGCTGCGCGCCATGTCGGTGAAGCACTCGATCGGCCGGCCGAGATCGGCGTCGCTGTGCCACCACGAGGCCAGCCGCTCGAGCGGGTGGGGCTGCAGGCCGTGGCGCGCCACGATGCGCTGCCAGACGGGCCCGGCATCCCGCATCTGCGCCTCGAGCGGGGTCGGATGGCCGGGATAGGGCGCCGGCTCGACGCCGTAGAGCGCGGCGAGGCGCGGCCACAGCCATCGCCAGCGGAACACGTCGCCGTTGACGATGTTGAAGGCGGTGTCGCGCGCCGCGGGCGTGGTCGCCGCCCAGGAAAGCTGACGGGCGAGCATGCGCGCATCGGTGACGTCGCTGACACCGCCATACTGCTCGGGCGAGCCGGGAAAGACGAACGGGCGGCCAGTCTCCTTGCAGATCGCCGCGTAGACGGCCAGCGTCACGCCCATGTTCATGGCGTTGCCGACGGCGTGGCCGATCAGCGTGTGCGGCCGGTGCACGCTCCAGCCGAAGCCCCGCCGCGCCGCCGCCTCGACGACGAGGTCCTCCTGGATGTAGTAGAAGTTGTCGAGCGGCAGGCGGGGCTGATCCTCGCGCAGCGGGGTCTCCGGCTTGTTCCGCGCGAAGTGCTCGAACGGCCCGAGATAGTGCTTGAGCCCGGTGACCAACGCCACGTGGGCGAGGCTGCCGCAACCGTCGAGCGCGTCCAGCAGGTGGCGGACCATCGCCGCGTTGACCGCGCAGTTCTCGGCCTCGCTGGCACGGCGCGACCACGCGGTGACGAACAGATGCGTCGGCGCGGTGCGGGCGAGCGCACGGGCGACGCTGTCGGCGTCGGTCAGGTCGGCAGCGAGCGGCCGGACACCTGCGGGTGCCGTCTCCGGGTGGCGGGCGAGACCGAGCACCGTCCAGCCCCCGACGGCGAGCAGGTGTTCGGCGAGATTGCGTCCGGCGATGCCGGTGACGCCGGCGATGAGCGCCGTGCCGGTCACGCGCCGCGTCCGAGCGGGGGTACCCGCACCCAGGCCCGCTCGCGATCCGAGCGCTGGCAGGCCTCGACGACGTTCTGGATGCGGTACCCGAAGGCGAAGTCGGGCCACGCCTTGCGGCCCTCGGCGACCGCGACCAGCATCTCGCGCGCCTCGATCGCCTTGTAGTCGTTGTAGCCGAGGCCCAGTCCGGCGACGGGCTGCATCGCCGCGTAGCGCGGGTCGGACGGACCCATCTGGATGCGCTTGAAGCCGCGCTGCTCGACCGGCCCTTCCTCTCGGTAGAGCTGGATGTCGTTGATCCGCTCGTAAGAGTAACGCAGCGAACCGTGCGTGCCGATCAGGTCGTAGCCGATATCGAAGCGCACGCCGGTATGCACGCGGCTGCACTCCATGTGCCCCATTCCGCCGCCGGCGAAGCGGAACAGCACGGTCGCGATGTCGTCGGTGGTGTTCGGGACACGACGGCTCGGATCGCCCTCGGCGCCCAGCCTGAAGCCGCCGGCGACCAGCGGCGCCGGATGATCCGGGATGACCGTCGCCAGCGTGCAGAACACCTCCTCGATTTCGCGATCCAGCAGAAAATAGAAATAGGCGAGGCAATGGGCGCCGACGTCGCCGACCATGCCGGACCCTGCGCGGGCGATGTCGTTGCGCCAAGTGTGCTGGAGGTTCGGATCGCACATGAAGTCGCAATTGAAGAAGATTCGCATATAGCGCGGATCGCCAATCTCGCCCCGCCCGATCGCGGCCTTGGCCAGCCCGTGCACCGGGTTCTGGATGTAGTTGAAGCCGACGAGCGTGATCGTCCCGGCCCGCGCCGCCGCCTCGGTCATCTGGCGCGCCAGCTCCGCCGTGTTGGCGAGTGGCTTCTCGCAATAGACGTGCTTGCCCGCGGCGATCGCCGCCATGGCGACGTCGAAATGCATGTCGTTCGGGGTGCAGATGTCGACGATGTCGATCGCCGGATCGTCGACGACCGCGCGCCAGTCCGTGGCCGCCCGCGCGAAGCCGCACTCGGCCGCGGCACGCTCCGCGACCGCGCGCTCGACGTCGACGATCGTGCGCAGCACCGGCACCGCCGGCTCCGGCCCGAAGGCCTGCCGCGCGGTGCGATAGGACATGGCGTGCACCTTGCCCATCCAGCCGGCGCCGACGACGCCGATGCCGAGTTCCCGCATCCGCCCCTCCCCGATCTCCGTCGCGCCCGATCTGAGCATCCTGGCGGATCGGGCGCCAGCGGCGCCGTCAACAGCTCGGGTGCCGGACCGTCTCGGCGAGCAGTATCTCCGGGCCTTCGGCAGGGCGCGGACGCACCGCCCCGGCGATCCCGGCCAAGATCCAGCCGCCGTCGCGCGCAAGCTCGCGCCGGGTCGGGAGCCGGACGGGCGCCACCGGCGCCGGACCATCCGGCCCGATGGCGGCCACGACGAAACGAAACACATAGGCGGGGGTGAGGCCCATCCGCAGATCGGCCACGGCGAGTCGGTCGCCGAGCCGCTCGACACGGAAGAAACCCTTGCTGAACGCGGCAAGCCGCTGCGCCTCGGGGAGCCCGGCGAGCACGCAGACCGGCCCGCGGTCGTGGCTCTCGACGACGACGCCGTTGCCGAGCAGCGGCACGTAGACATTGTGGTAGCGCTCGCCGTCGACCGCGATCACCCGCCAGAAGAGCGTGTTGAACGGTGTCGGCGTGGCGAGTGTGCGCTCGCTGCCGAGTCCCCAGGCGGCCAGCGCGGTCTCGGCGCGGTCGAGCGCGCGACGCTGCGCGAGGGTACTCCAGCCGAGATAGGCGGTCGACAGCACGAGTGCCGTGGCCGTCGCCCGGCCGAGCGGCCGCGACCAGCCGCGGGCGAGCAGCGCCCAGACCGTCACCACGAGCAAGGGCAGGGTGTAGAGCGGGTCGACGATGAACACCGAGCCGAGGCCGAACGGGTAGGTCGAGAGCGGCCAGAGGAGCTGCGTGCCGTAGACCGTCATGGCGTCGAGCAGGGCGTGCGTGGCGAGGCAGGCGAAGACCGTGAGCCAGGCGCGCCAGCGACGCTCACGCAGGTCCGCGATCAGCCAACGCAGCAGCTCCCCCAGCACCGGCGTGCTCACCACATGCACGACCAGCGAATGGCTGGCGCCGCGGTGCAGGACCAGTTCGTCGACCGGGTTGGCGAATGGGACCAGCACGTCCAGGTCGGGCAACGTGCCGAGCACGGCGCCGATCACCGCCGCGCGGCGCGGCCCGACCCGCCGGCCGAGCAAGGCCAAGCTGATCCCGGCGCCGAGCACCGCTTGGGTGAGGGAGTCCATCGTGTCGCCCCGGGGCCTCGCGGTTCGTGCCTCGATCTATCGCGGCGCCATGCGCGCCGCTAGCTTGAGCCCCGTCCAGCATGCGACGGGCATTGCGCTTGAAGGAGTATTCCCTTCTCTC
>CALKJU010000093.1 GCA_937995535.1 uncultured Alphaproteobacteria bacterium | reverse complement strand
ATGCTGTCCCGTCGCTGGAGCACCGGGTACGATGGGATCCGGTTCGGCCGACCGGGCGCCACGCCTTGCGGCCAATCGGTCGCATGGGCCGCCCGGCGGCTGCCGCGCGATGATCGGCAGGCAGCGCAGGGAGGCGGCCGTTGCCGCAAGCGTTTGACTTCTCGAGCCCACCCTTCGACCGTCTACGACCGGCCGAGGTCGAGCGCGTCGAGCGGGTCGTCGACATCGTCTTCCTGCGCGAGCGGCAGACGGTCCTCAAGGCCGGGGATCTGCCCGACTGGTTCTACGTCATCATCAAGGGTGCCATCGAGGAGCGGGCCGGCGACGAGATCGTCGCGCTGCACGGCGAGGGTGACTCGTTCGACAGCGAGGTGCTGATCCATGGTGCGTGCCGGCACGACTTCGTCGTCCGCGAGGAGGCGATCTGCTACCGCTTGCCGATCGAGGACTTCGTCGAGCTGACCGCGAACAATCCGGCGTTCGCGGCGTTCTTCCTGCGCGACATCAGCCACAAGCTGGAGACGCTGATGCAGCGCCGGGCCGGTCCCGGTGCGCTGGGCGCCCTCGCGGTTCGAGTCGGCCATGCCTCCCTGCACCCGCCGGTCAAGATCGCGCCCGGGGCGACGCTGCACGAGGCGGCGGTGACGATGCACGAGCGCGGGCAGCGGGCGCTGCTGACCGAGCAGGACGGACGACCGGCGATCGTCACCGGCGTCGACCTGACCCGCGCCGCGGTCCGCGAGCGGCGGCCGCTGGAGACCCCGGTGGGCGAGATCGCACACCCTGAGCTGATCACGGTCGACGCCGACGAGTCGTTGGCCGAGGCGGCGCTGCTCATGGCGCGCCGCAAGGTGCGCCATCTCGTCGTCCGGCAGAACGGCGAGATCATCGGGATCCTGGACGCCGCGAACGCGCTCGCCTCGCTGGCGAGCCAGTCGGACGTGATCGGCGCCCAGATCGAGCGAGCGACGGAGATCGGAGACCTCGCCGAGGCGAGCGAGGCGGTCACCCGGCTGATCGTCCAGCTCCACGGCAGCGGCACCAAGGTCGAGGTCGTGACGAGCCTCGCGTCCGACCTCAACGCCCGCATCGCGGCGCGTCTGTGGAGCCTCGTCGCCCCGCCCAATCTCGTGCAAAGCTCATGCCTCGTGCTGATGGGCAGCGAGGGGCGTCACGAGCAGATCCTCAAGACCGATCAGGACAATGGACTGATCGTCGCCGACGGTTGCGACGAGCCGGGGCTCGCCGAGGCGGCACGACGCTTCACCGAGGGCATGATCGCGTGCGGTTTCCCGGCCTGCCCCGGCGAGGTGATGCTGCGCAACCCGGCTTGGACCAAGCCGCTCGCCGCGTGGCGCGACTCGATCCGCGACTGGCTCGCCTCGCCCTCCGAGCAGGCGCTGATGGACGTGGCGATCTTCTACGACGGCAGCGCCGCCGCCGGCGACGAGACGTTGCTTGCTCAGGCCAAGGACTTCCTGCTCGAGCAGGTCGCCGGCAACCAGGCGTTCTGTGCCCGGTTCGCCCGCGCCATCGACGCCTTCGAGACACCGCTTGGCATTCTCGGCAACCTGATCGTCGGCAAGGGCGAGCACAAGGACGAGATCGACATCAAGAAGGGCGGCGTGTTCCCGATCGTGCACGGGATCCGCGCGCTGGCGCTCGAGCAGGGGTTGCGCGAGACGGGCACGATCGCACGGCTTCGGCGGCTCACCGAGGCCGGCCTGTTCGACAAGGCCCAGGCGAGCCAGATCGGCGACGCCTTCGCCGCGCTGCTCGGCCTGCGCCTGCAGGCACGGATCGAGCGGATGCGGCTGCATCTGCCGCTCGACAACTTCGTGCGCCTCCCCGAGCTCAGCAAGCTGGAGCGTGACCTGCTCAAGGACTCGCTGCAGATCGCGAAGAAGCTCAAGGAGATCGTGCGCCACCACTTCCACCTCGGCATGTTCTGAGGGCGGGCCGTGCTGGCGACGGTCAAGCGCGCCTGGTGGCGGCGGCAGCTCAAGGATGATCGCTTCGCCTTCCTGTTCGAGCCGCCGCCCCCGGACGAGGCGGTCAGCATCGACTGCGAGACGACCAGTCTCGACGTCGCCACGGCCGAGATCCTCTCGGTCGGCGCCGTCCGGGTGAAGGGCGACGCGCTGCTGACCAGTGAGCGCCTCGACATCCTGCTCAGGCCCGAGGGCCTGCTCAACGAGGCCACAGTGACGATCCATCAGCTCCGCGCCGCCGACCTCGCGCGCGGCCTGCCCTGGGACCAGGCGATCGGCGAGGTGCTGCGCTTCGTCGGCTCG
This sequence comes from uncultured Alphaproteobacteria bacterium, assembly GCA_937995535.1. Lineage (GTDB taxonomy): Bacteria > Pseudomonadota > Alphaproteobacteria > Geminicoccales > Geminicoccaceae > CALKJU01. Next base: position 42,005 of record CALKJU010000093.1, on the reverse strand, counting down.
CGCCCGCTGCTCGGCTACTTCCTCGAGTTCGACGTGGCGATGCTCAACAAATACGTACGGCGGCTGATCGGCTGCCCGCTGCCCAACCGCCAGATCGAGGTCTCGCGTCTCTACTATGACTGGCGGGCGCAGCAGCTGCCCCCGGGCAGCAACATCGATCTGCGCTTCGAGTCGATCCGCGAGCGCCTCGACCTCCCCCGTCGCGCCGCGCACGACGCGGTCAACGACGCGATCCTGGCGGCGATGGTCTACCTCCGCCTCAAGGGCGGCTGGCGGCCACGCATGCGCTGACGCGGCGTGCGGCGCTCCAAACCGCGGGTTTCGCCAAGCCGTGCGGTTTTAGCATTATTTATACCTTGATCAGAGCGTTTGGTTGGGTATCGTGTCTCGACCGGCGTCGTCCCAGGAGGATGCCGGGAAGGCGCACGCATCGAAGAAACGTGCGGCGTCGGCGGGGGAAATGTCATGCGGCGACGCTCCTTGTTGAGCGGAGCGGCGATCGGGACGGCGGGCGCAGGGGCGGCGACGCTGTCGCTGCGTCCGTTTCCCATCCACGCCCAGCCGTTCGCCGCGATTCCCGACCTCCCGGTCCAAGGCCACGACGGCCGTAGCTACCGGTTCTACACCGATCTCGTCCGCGACCGGATCGTGACGATCAACTTCTTCTTCGTCACCTGCGGGGAGGTCTGCCCGCGGATCATGGCCAACCTGCGCGAGGTTCAGGCCCTGCTCGGCCCGCGGGTCGGTCGCGACGTCCACATGTACTCGGTGACGCTCTTCCCGGAGATGGAGAATGCCGAGGACCTCCACCACTACGCGGAGCTGATGGAGATCGGCCCGGGTTGGCTCCTGCTCACCGGCCTCCCCAGCGACATCGAGCATCTGCGACGCTCGCTCGGCTTCTACCGTTCCGATCCTGAGGAGGACCTGATCAAGGACGAGCACACCGGCCTGCTGCGCTACGGCAACGACCGGCTGCAGCGCTGGGCGGGTGGCCCGGCGCTCGGCCGGCCCGAGTGGATCGTCAAGGCGATCGCCACGAGCCTGCTGCCGCATGGCGAGAGCTGGCCCGAGCTCACCCATCTGACTGACCCGACCTGACCCATGCGCGCGCTGCAGGTCGCGCGACGGAGACTGCCATCAACGCCCGGGAACGGGAGGGTCTGCGCATCATGACCTCCGCCGTCAGCTCAGCGAGTCGGGGCTGTCACGCCGCGAGGTGGCGAGGATGGGGCTGCTCACCGGCGCGGCCTGGACGCTGCCGACCGCTCGCTCGGCCGAGGCGCAACTCGTGCCGGTGCCGCCACCGAGCCCGCCGACCACGCCTTGGGTCGAGCCGCTGCCCGTCCCGCTGGTGGCCCAACCGACGGCCCTCGACCCGGCGCCCTACGGCCCCGGCCATCAGGGCTGGGGCTACGCCGCCCCGGTCCTCACCTACGAGCTTGTCGCCCGAAGGGCGCTGCACAGCTTCCATTCCGAGCTGCCGCCGAGCGTGATCTTCGGCTTCGACGGGACGTTCCCCGGGACGACCATCGACGCCTGGTACGGCCAACCGATCCTGATCCGCTATCGCAACGACCTGCTGATCGACCATGTCGGGTTCGGCAGCACCGACCTGATCGTGCATCTGCACAACTTCCACACACCGGCGGAGAGCGACGGCGGACCCTGGGACTGGGTTGGGCCGGGCGGCTATGTCGATTGCCACTACCCGATGCTGCGGGCCGGGTTCTCCACCGGCCGAGTGCCGCCGCTCCACGCGGACGATTCGGGCGGCGACGTCCGCGAGAGCCTGACGACGCTGTTCTTCCATTACCACCGGCCCGAGTTCACCACGGCCGGCGTCTATCGCGGCCTCGCCGGCATGTTCCGCATCTTCGACGCCGACACGACACCGGGAATGAGCTGACCGGCTGGCGCCTGCCCTCGGGTCCCTACGACGTGCCCCTGGTGTTCGGCGACAAGCGGTTCGATGCCGTGACGGGCGAACTGGTGTTCGACCAGTTCGCGACCGACGGCTTCCTCGGCGACAAGCTGACCGTGAACGGCAAGATCCAGCCCTACATGGAGGTGGAGCGCCGAAAGTACCGGTTTCGTTTCCTCAACGTCGGGCCGTCGCACTTCTATCGGTTCGTCCTGCGCTACGACGGCAGCAACCGGCCGATGACGCAGATCACCCAGAACGGCAACCTTCTGGAGGCGCCGCGCACGATCACGCAGACCGAGATGTGGGTCGCGGAGCGGAACGACATCATCGTCGACTTCAGCGCCTATCCGGAGGGTGCACGGCTCTATCTGAGCAATCGTCTCAAGATGCGCTCGGATGGCCGCGGCGCCGACCGGGGCAGCCTCCTCAATCCCGACCTGACCGAGAACCGGCTCCTCGAGTTCCGGGTGGTCGGCGCCCCGGTCGAGGATCCGAGCCGCGTGCCGCTGCTGTTCCGGCCGTACCCGCCGGTCGACCTGACCGAGTCGGTACGGGAGCGGACCTGGACCTTCACGCGGCGGAACGGCGGCTGGCAGATCAACGACCGCTTCTGGGACGCGGACATCGACCACGCCGCGTCACGGCTCCTCAACCCGGTCAACCAAGTCCGGCGCAACACCGCCGAGATCTGGAACCTGGTGAGCAACGGCGGCGGCTGGGAGCACCCGATCCACATCCATTTCGAGGAAGGGCGGATGCTCCGCTACAATGGCGGGCGCGTCCCGGCCGAGCAGAACGGGCGCCTCGACGTCTACCGGCTCGTCGGCAACGGGCGCGTCCGTCTGTTCATGCGCTTCCGTGATTATCCCGATCCCACCGCACCGCACTTCCACCGCGGCAAGAGCGGCCGCTACGTCATGCACTGCCACAACACGGTGCACGAGGACCACGCGATGATGGCGACCTTCAACATCGTGCCGGGTTGACACTGGCGCCGGTCCTGGCGCCCGCCCCGCTGGCCTTTTGTCGGACATAACGCTTGCGGCTCGCCGGCAGCACGGGCATCCTTCGCCAGCAGCACGGGCGCGCAGGGGGCGCTCGGCGACCGGGAGGCACGCAATGTACAAGAGCTGGCTGTTGGCTGCGGTGGCGGTCGGAGCGTTGACGGTCGGTCCGGGCGCCGCGGACGCGGCAGAGCGCTACACCTACCTGCACCACAGCACGCCGACCAACGTCTTCTGGCAGGCGGTCAAGCGCGGCATGGACGAGGCCTGTGGGCAGATCCAGGCCGACTGTCAGATGGTGTTCCTGCAGCAGGACGGGAACTTCCAGGAGCAGCTCAACAATCTCGAGGCGGCGATCGCGCAGCAGCCGGACGGCATCATCATGACCTTCGCCGGCGGGGCGATCTTCGACGAGGCGCTGGCGCGCGCCGAGGCCGCGGGCATTCCCGTGCTCGGCAGCAATGTCGACCATCCCGAGGGCAAGCATCGCCTGTCCTTCACCGGCCAGGATCTCGAGCAGGCGGGCTACGATCTGGCCGCCGGGCTCGCGCCGCAGTTCCCCGCCGAAGGGCCGATCCATGTGCTGATCGGCATTTCGGGCCCCGGGCAGGTCTGGGCCGAGAGTCGCGGCGCGGGCATCGCCCGCTTCATGGAGGACTACAAGGCGGCCAATCCGGGTCGCGAGATCACTTACGAGAAGATCGACAGCGGTCTCGATCTCGCGGTCACCGGTCAGCGCGTCGCCGCCTACGTCCAGTCGACGCCGACCACGGCCTATTTCGACGTCGGCTTCTGGGCCGCCGGGGCCGCCGTGTCGCTGCGCGATCTCGGCAAGAAGCCGGGCGAGATCCTGCTCGCCTGCTTCGACCTCGTGCCGGTCGTGATGGACGAGATGAAGTCGGGCTACATCCAGCTCACCATCGACCAGCAGCCCTTCCTCCAGGGCTATATTCCGATCCACCAGCTTCACCTGATGAACAAGTACAAGCTCGGTGCGTACGACGTGAACACCGGCAAGGCGCTGGTCACGCCCGATCAGGTCGACGCGCTGATCGAGCTGAGCCAGCAGGGGATCCGCTGATCGGTCCCCAGCCGTGAGCACGGGGCCGGCGTAGCGGCCGGCCCCACAACCGTCGAGCCTCGATGAGCAAGCTCGCCAAAGCTCTCCTGTCGCGCCCCGAGATCAGCGCGCTCGTGATGCTGCTTGTCGTCGTCACCGGCTTCGCCGTGTACGCGCCGCAGTTCATCTCGACCGGCAACACGCGGGTGATCCTGTTCGCCGTACCCGAGCTCGGCATTCTGGCACTCGGCACCGGCATCCTGATGATCGCCGGTGAGTTCGACCTCTCGGTCGGCTCGGTGTTCGCGCTCGTGCCGATGGTCATCGTGATCCTCATGGGCAAGCTCGGGATCGACCCGGCGCTGGCGATCTGCCTCGGACTGCTCGTGGCCATCCTGGTCGGCTACCTGAACGGCTGGATCACGCTCACCTTCGGCATCCCGAGCTTCGTCACCACGCTCGGGATGCTGTTCATCGCCCGGTCGATCGCGACGGTCCTCTCGGGTGGCTTCCCGCCGCCCTTCCCGGCCAACACGCCCACCGGCCTGTTCGTCGCCGACCTCGGCCTGTTCCGCAGCTCGATGCTCTGGTTCCTGGCCTTCATTGTGCTGCTCGGGGTGATGCTGCACCGTACCAACCTGGGCAACTGGATCTACGCTACGGGCGGCCAGCGGCAGGCCGCCGACGACATGGGCATCGACACCCGGCGCGTGAAGCTGTTCTGCTTCATGCTGTGCAGCTTCCTCGCTGGCTTCGCGGGCATGATCACGACCTTCCGCCTGCGCTCGGCGCTGCCTTCGCTCGGCGAGGGGCTGGAGCTGCAGGCGATCGCCGCCAATGTCATCGGCGGCACCGCGCTGACTGGCGGGATCGGCTCGGTCGCCGGCTTCGTCATCGGCACCTTCCTCATCCGTGTGATCGACAATGGCCTGGTGATGGCGCGGATCGACGCCAACTGGTTCCGCCTCGCGATCGGCACGCTGACCATCCTCGCCGTGATCTTGAACATCACCCTGCGCCGCAAGGCGCGGGCAATGCGGGGCTGAGCCGGTGAGTGTGGCCCTCGAGGAGCACGTCCAGCCAAAGGAGAGCTTTGTCCGGCCGAGCGCCGATGCGCTGATCCGCTGCGAGCGGATCGAGAAGTGGTACGGCAGCGTCCATGCGCTGACGGGCGTGGACTTCCACTGCGAACGCAACGAGGTGGTCGGGCTGGTCGGCGACAACGGCGCCGGCAAGTCGACGCTGATCAAGATCCTCTCCGGTGCCGAGCGGCACGACGGCGGCAAGATCTTCGTCGAGGGTCGCGAGGTCAGATTCCGCTCGCCCAAGGATGCGATGGCGCTCGGCATCGAGACCATTTACCAGTACACGGCGATGGTCCCGCACATGTCGATCGCGCGGAACATCTTCATCGGCCGTGAGCCGCTGAAGTGGTCGCTCGGCGGTCTGGGCTGGATGGACCTTCGCAAGATGGCCGACCATGCCATCAACTCGCTGACCAACATCGACCTGCGGACGCGCTCGCCGGACACGCCGGTCGAGGAACTGTCCGGCGGGCAACGGCAGGCCGTGGCGATCGCCCGGGCGATGTACTTCAAGTCCAAGGTGCTGATCCTCGATGAGCCGACCAACCACCTGTCGGTCAAGGAAACCAACAAGGTGCTCGATTTCGTGGCGGCGCTGCGCGACCAGGGGATCACATCGGTCTTCATCAGTCACAACCTGCACCACATCCACCCGATCGCCGACCGCATCGTCGCGATGGCGCGCGGCGAGAAGATCGCCGACATCCGCAAGGCCGACATCACGGTCGAGCAGATGACGGCGATGATCGTTTAGGAGGATCACCGATGTTCCTCGCGGGCAAGACGGCGCTCGTCACCGGTGCGACCGGTGGCCTTGGCGTGGCCCAGTCCGCTGCGCTCGCCGCCGAGGGTGCCGATGTCCTGATGCTCGACATCAAGGGTCCGGAGGCGGTGGAGGCGCTCGCGGCGGGCTTGCCGCCGGGCGCCGGCAAGCTCCGTTACGTGGCGTGCGACCTCGCCGACTCCCGCGCCAGTCAGGCGCTCGCGCGGCGACTCGACACGGAGGTCGGAGGGATCGACGTCCTGGTCAACAATGCCGCCGTCAACCCGATGAAGCCGATCGACGGCTACGATCTCGACGAGTGGGAGCGGGTGCAGGCGATCAACGCGACCGCGGCGGTGGCGCTGGCGCAGGCCGTGGTGCCGTCGATGAAGCGCAAGGGCTGGGGCAACATCGTCAATATCACGACCATTACGCTCAACGGCGGCTGGACCGACTTCACGAGCTATGTCGGCTCCAAGGGCACGCTGCTAGGCCTCACGCGGGCCCTGGCGCGCGAGCTCGGGCCGTTCAACATCCGCGTCAACTGCGTCTCGCCCGGCGCCATCCCGACCGCGCTCGAGCGCGAGGTCTGGGCCGGCCAGCTCGACACCTATGTGAAGTTCCTCCTCGACCATCAGTCGCTGAAGTACCGGGGCAGCCCGGAGGACGTCGCCAACGCGATCCTCTTCCTGGTCTCGGACAAGGCGCGGTTCATCACCGGCCAGAACCTCAGCGTCGACGGCGGCTGGTGGATGCACTGAGCCCGCGATGCCCGGCACCGACGCCCTCGGCGGCGCGACACGGATCTACCGACCGCGCGGCGTCCATGGCCGGCTGGTCGAACTGCTCGGCCGCCGGATCATGGGCGAGCGCCTGCGTCCCGGCTCCCTCCTGCCGCGCGAGGCCGAGCTGGCGCAGCAGCAGGGCGCCAGCCGCACGGCGATCCGTGAGGCGCTCAAGGTCCTCTCGGCCAAGGGGCTGGTCGAGACGCGCCGCAGGCTCGGCACGCGGGTGCGCGCCCGCGCCGACTGGAACCTGCTCGATCCGGACGTGCTGGCCTGGCAGGCCGCCGAGGGCGGTTCGCCGGCCCTGACGCAGCAGCTCGTCGAGCTGCGGCGGATGGTCGAGCCGGAGGCGGCCCGTCTGGCGGCGCTGCGACGCAGCGCGGACGAGCTCGCCGCGATCAGCGCTGCGGCCGCGGCGATGCGCGCGAGCCTCGGTGATCCCGCCGCCTACTACGCTGCCGACCTCGCCTTCCACCGCGCGCTGTTCGCGGCCAGCGGCAACCCCTTGATCGATCGCCTGGGGGTGATCGTCTCGGCGGTGCTCGCGGTCAGCTTCCGGCTGCAGCAGCGCTCGCTCCTGCCTTTCGAGCATGGCCTCGCCCTGCACGAGCGGGTCCGCGACGCGATCGCGGCCGGCGACGGGCCGGGTGCCGAGGCGGCGATGCTCGACATCATCGAGACGGCGAGGCTGGAGCTGGACCGCGCGACGGTGGAGATGCGCCTATGAAGATCACCCGGCTCGAGACCATCCGGCTGCTCGAGTTCCCGAACATCCTCTGGGTCCGCGTCCATGGCGAGGACGGTCTCTACGGACTCGGCGAGACCTTCATGGCGGCCGAATCGGTCGCCGCCTACCTGCACGAAATCGTTGCCCCGCGCGTGCTCGGCGAGGACGCCTTTGCCGTCGACCGGATCGCTTCCAAGCTCTACGGCTATCTCGGCTTCCGCTCGACCGGGGTGGAAACGCGCGCCGCGTCGGCCCTGGACATCGCGCTCTGGGACCTGTGGGGCAAGGCGACCGGCCAGCCGGTCGTGCAGCTCCTCGGCGGTCGCACCCGCGAGCGCATCCGCACCTACAACACCTGCGCCGGCTACCGTTACATCCGCGACGCCCGGCTGCAGAACGTCGAGAACTGGGGCCTCGGTGCGCAGGAGGGTCCCTACGAGGATCTCGACGCCTTCCTCAACCGGGCCGACGAGCTGGCGCACTCCCTGCTCGAACAGGGCATCACCGGGATGAAGATCTGGCCGTTCGATCCGGCGGCCGAGGCCTCGGGCGGGCACGACATCACCGCGGCCGAGCTCGACCGCGCGCTCGAGCCGTTCCGCAAGATCCGCCAGGCGGTCGGCGATCGCATGGACATCATGGTCGAGTTCCATTCGCTGTGGAACCTGCCCACGGCGATCCGCATCGCCCGTGCGCTCGAGGAGTTCCGCACCTTCTGGCACGAGGACCCGATCAAGATGGACGCGCTGGCCGACCTCGCCGTCTACGCGCGCGAGAGCCGGGCGCCCGTCTGCGCCTCGGAGACGCTGGCCTTCCGGCAGTCCTTCCGCGAGCTCATGGAGGCGCGTGCGGTCGGCGTGGTGATGCTCGACCTGTCCTGGTGCGGCGGCCTCGGTGAGGCCAAGAAGATCGCGACCATGGCCGAGGCCTATCACCTGCCGGTGGCGCCGCACGACTGCACCGGACCTGTGGTGCTCGCCGCGTCGACCCATCTGTCCTGCAATGCGCCGAACGCCCTGATCCAGGAATCCGTGCGCGCCTTCTACTCCGGCTGGTACAAGGAGCTGGTCACCGCGCTGCCGGCGGTGCGCGACGGTCTGATCGCCCCGCCGCCCGGCCCGGGCCTCGGCCTCGATCTCCTGCCGGACCTGACCAAGCGCAAGGACGCGGTGGTCAGGGTCTCCACGCCGGAATGACGTCGGTCGGCGCGAAGTCGTCGCCCTTGCAGAGCAGCGGCGCGGCGAGCGCACGCGCCAGTGCTTGCACCAACAGATCGCAGCACTTGAGAGAAATTCGATATATGGATCAATCTTTTGACACCACACGAGGAATGGCCGCGCGAGGCGCGCCGCGGCCCTAGGGAGGGACGAGATGGCGAGCGATCGGGTCGTCCGCGTCTACCAGGAGGACTGGTGGCCGTTCCAGAACCTGCCGGCGGCGCTGCGGCGGTTCACCGAGCGCACAGGGATCGCCACCGAGCTGTCCTGGGACAAGGTGGGGGTCGGCTCGATCGAGACGATGTTCGAGCACATGACCCATTCCTTCACCGACGACGATCCACCGTTCGATCTGATCTGCACCGACGAGGTCATGCTGCGCCGGTTCGCCCGAGAGGGCCGGGTGCTGGTGCTCAACGAGCTGATGGCGCGCGACGGGATCACCCTCGACGACGTCACGCCGGCGACCCGCGAGGCGGTCACGCTCGACGGGCAGGTGATCGGGCTCCCCTGCGTCAACGTCTGCAACCTCGTTCTCTATCGACGCGACCTTCTCGACCGTCATGGCCTGCCCGTACCGCAGAGCTGGGCGCAGCTCCGGGACGTCGCCGGCCGCGTCCAGGCGGCCGAGCGTACCGCCGGAGCGCAGGACTTCTTCGGCTTCGCCACGCGCGGCGCCTCGGGCGGCGGGCATGCCGTCTGGACCGTCGGCAGCTTCCTCGCCTCCCATGGCGGGCGCTGGATCCAGCCCGACGGGACGGTGACCGCGCTCACCGACGCGGCGCAGGCCGCGCTCGACTGCTACCTCGACCTGCTCCGCACCACGGCGCCGCCGGACCAGCCGGAGATCAGCTTCGTCGAGATGCTGCGCGACTACCGCCGGGGGCGCGTCGCCATGATCATGGATGTCGGCATGGAGTACGCGCATCTGCTGCGCGACGACGCGGACCTGGCGGCACGCTCCGGGGTGGCCCTGGTCCCGGCCGGACCTGCCGGACGCTTTGCCAATCTCTACAGCCCGCCCTGGTCGATCCCGGCTCGCTCCAAGGTCAAGGCAGAGGCCTGGGAACTGGCCAAGTTCCTCACCAGCACGGCGCAGCTCACCGAGGACGGGGTCCGCTCCGAGGCGATCGAGACCTCGCACCTCTCGGTCCTGTACAGCCCGGCTTTCGACGACCACTTCCGCGCCGACCTGCTCGCCGCGGTCCGCGCCACGCGGGCCATCGCCCGGGAGGAGCGGCCGTGGTCGACGAAGGGGATCGAGGCCTGTGTGGTGGTCGGGGACGCGGTCAATGCGGCGCTCCGTGGCGAGCTCGGCCTGCGCCCGGCGCTCGAGCGCATCCAGCGCGGTCTCGAGGCCCTCGGCTGACCGCTTGCGACGACCTGCCGCGCCTCGTACCGGCCTCGTTTGATCTGAATCAATCGGGCCTTTTTCCCCGGCCCTAGGATGGCCGCGTCACTGGTGAAGGCAGGTCAATGCACTCGGGGGTCGAGACGAGCACCCACGCGTGTGCCGGGGACGCTTCGACGCCGACACGGCGTCGGCTGATCGGCCTCGGGGCGGGCGACGCCGGCGCTGGCCGATCGGGCTATCTGCCCATCGTCCGCACCGGGTGTGTGAACCATCAAGTCTGCGTCGCGGCCTGCCCGGCGGACGCGCTGCGCGGCTATCAGGACCGCGTTTGGGCCGGACTCGCGCTGTGGCCGGACCGATGCGATGCATGCGGCGCCTGCGAACGGGTCTGCCCGACCGGATCGATCCACCTCACGCAGCAGGCTGCGGCGATGCCGGATCGGGTCGTCATCTTGACCAGGCACGAGACGAGCGTGTGCGAGATCTGCGAAGCCAGCTTCGTTGCTGCGCCCGACGCGACCTTGTGCCCGTCCTGCCGCAAGTCGCAGGGCCTTTTGAAGTCTGTTGCTCTCCTCCGCCAGGACCCAGTTCGAAACCACCAGCCGCAGGAGCCCGATCGCTATGCTGGAGACTGATCGCAGAGCCTTCCTCAAGGTCGGGTCCGCGGCGGGTGCCTTGAGCGCGACCGGCATCGGATCGGCCATGCTCGCCGGGCAAACCGCGGGCCCCGCGCGGGCCGCGGCGCCGAGTCCGACGAAGATCACGAAGAGCGTCTGCCACCAATGCCCGGCGCGCTGTGGCATCGATGTGTACGTCACGGACGGGCGGGTGCACGCGATCTACGGCACGCTCGATCACCCGATCTCGAACGGCAAGCTCTGCCCGAAAGGCCATTTCGGGCCCTACATCCTCTACGATCCCGACCGCATCAAGGGGCCGCTGCGGCGGACCAATCCCGACAAGGGCCGCGACGTCGATCCCGGCTTCGTCCCGATCTCCTGGGACGAGGCTCTGGACCTCGTCGCCGCGCGTCTGAACGCTCTGCGCGCCAGGGGCGAGGCGCACCGCTTCGCGCTCCTCGCCGGGAGGGGGTGGGGGGTCAGCGACGACGGTCTGCGCGACACGTTCGGCAAGCTGTTCGGCACGCCCAACGCCACGCTGGGCCACTCGTCGATGTGCTCCGACGGCAGCAAGAAGGCCAAGCAGGCCTTGGACGGGAACTACGCCTACAACGCCTATGATTATCGAAATACCAACTACATCCTGAATTTCGGTGCCGCCTTCCTCGAGGCGTATCGGCCGTTCAACTACAACATGCAGACCTGGGGTTACATCCGGACCAAGGCCCCGAAGACACGGGTGACCGTGGTCGATATTCGCGTGACCACCACCGGCGCGGCCGCCGATCACCTGCTGTTGGTGAAGCCGGGCACCGACGGCGCGCTGGCCCTGGCGATCGCGCACGTGCTCCTGACCGAGGGTCTCTGGGATCGCCGGTTCGTCGGCGACTTCATGGACGGGCGCAATCGCTTCGTCGCCGGCGAGACGGTCGAGCCGGCGCTGTTCATCGAGCGCTGGACCAAGGATCTCGTCGCTTGGTGGAACGCCGAGCTGAAGGACCGAACACCCGAGTGGGCCGCAGAGGTCACCACGGTTCCGGCCCACCGGATCGTCGCCACCGCGCGCGAGTTCGGCACGACGCGGCCGGCGATGGCGATCTTCGAGCGCGGGCCGACCACGCACACCAACGGTGTCTATAACGGCATGGCCATCCATGCGCTCAACGCCCTGGTCGGTGCGATGTATGCCAAGGGCGGCCTGCTCAACCAGATGTCGGTGCCATACGGCAAGCTGCCGTGGAACGCCGACGAGTACATGGATGATGCGGCCAAGGCCGCAGCCGAGCGCAAGATGCCTCGGATCGACCGGGCAAAGACGGCGGCTTGGCCGATGGTCAGCAACATGGTCCAGGAGATCGCCACCAATCATCTCGCCGGCGAGCCCTACAAGCTCGATACGATGATGTTCTACCTCTCGAACCCGATGTTCAGCGCGCCGGACTGCACGACATGGGAGCGTGCGCTGAAGGACGTGTTCGTCATCGAGACATCGCCCTTCCCGAGCGAGACCTCGCGGTTCGCCGACCTGATCTTGCCGGATAACACCTATCTGGAGCGATGGCAGGACACACCGACCTATCCCTTCCAGGGGTGGCCGATGGCGGGGATCCGCTCACCGGCCGTGCCGCCCCTCTACGACTGTAAGACCTTCGGCGACACGCTGATCGAGATCGGCAAGCGGATCGACGGGCCGATGGGCGCCTACTATCGGCAGGTCGACAGCGTCGAGAACGTGTTGCGGCATCTGGCCAAGGGCTTCGAGCAGAACCCAGGTGACAACGGCGTCGACGGGTTCGAGAGCTGGGTCGAGAAGGGGGTGTGGTACCGCAAGCCCTATCTCTACCGTCAGGTCGACGGCGACTTCTACGAGTGGGACGGCGTCGACTATCGAAGGCTGATGAGCGAGGAGGACGTCAAGGCCAAGCTGCTGAAGACCGAATCCGGCCGGTTCGAGCTCAGGTCGTCCTATCTCGAGCACTACGCCGACTACATCGAAGAGAAGCTGGGCGTGCCAGCCGACCGCGTCGGGTTCCCGCAATGGGTCCCGCCGGCCTACCACGGCGACGGGGACCTGTTCCTGGTGACGCCCAAGACGCCGATCCACGGTGAAGGGCGTACCGCCAATCTGCCGCACGCGCTGTCGCTGTACCAGCCGGTCGCCGGTGGCCGGAACGACACCTTCCTCGAAATCCATCCGGCGACCGCACGGGCGCGTGGGATCCGCAACAACGACCCGGTGCGAATCATCTCGCCTCTGGGGTCGATCACCACGCGCGCGCGGCTCTACCCCGCGGCGCGACCCGACGTGGTCGTTCTGCCCTACGGGCTCGGGCACTGGGCGCATGGCCGGTGGGCGGTCAGCAGCAAGACTGGAAACTCGTCGGAGATCATTCCGAACGTCTCGGACCCGATCTCGGGTCTGACCGCCAACTACTCGGTCCTCGTCCGCGTCGAGCGGGCCTGAACGCCGGCAGCACAGGAGACCTCGACCATGCCACGCTGGGGAATGGTGATCGATCTGGAGAAGTGCACCGGCTGCCAGGCCTGCACGACCGCCTGTCAGATGGAGAACGGGCGCCTGCCGAACGAGAACTGGCAGGACGTGCTGTTCTACAACGAGGGCGAGTTCCCATCGGGTAAACTCACTTGGCTCCCACGGCCCTGCATGCATTGCGAGAATCCGTCCTGCATGGCGGTCTGCCCGACGGGCGCGACCTACAAGACCGAGGACGGCGCGGTGCTGATCGACTGGGATCGCTGCATCGGTTGCAAGTATTGCATGATCGCCTGCCCCTACGGCGTGCGCTTCTATGCGGAGGAAAAGCAGAAGACGCAGCCGGATATTCGCGAGGTCTTCCCGGATCCGGATGGCGATCGCGTCTGGGGTCCACCGTGGCAGCTTCCCGCCGATCGCCAGAACAACAAGATCGGCGTCGGGATCCAGCCGAAGAATGTCGTTTCCAAATGCACCTTTTGCTACCATCGCATCAGCCAGGCGCCGCCGGGCACAAGGGATCTCGATCCGAACGATCCGAACCTGCGCGACTACACGCCGGCGTGCGTCGTCACCTGTGCGCCGACGGCACGGTATTTCGGCGATCTTGACGATCCGGAGAGCGAGGTGCGCCGGCTGATCGCCGAGAAGCGCGGGACCCGGCTGCTCGATCACCTCGGCAATCGGCCGCAGGTCTATTACTTGGCCGGCGAGCAGCCGGCCATCCCGGAGACGCGCTCGGTCCGGATGCGAGACGAGGGAGAGGCGTGATGGCGAGCTCGATCGCGGCGGTTCTGCGGACCGGCTCCTGGGCCGATCCGCTGCGTCCCTATCTCGACCTCGACCGGCGCCCCGACGCGCTGTCGATTGCGCTGATGGTGCTGGGGGCCCTCGGCGGCGCCGTCGGCCTCGCATTCGTGGGCTACAACCTGTTCGTGCACGGACATGCGGCGTTCAACACCTCGTCCGACATGGCGTGGGGTGCGCCGATCGCCTTCTACCTGTTCTTTCTGTTGAGCTCGTCCGGGCTCTCGATCCTCGCCTCGATCGACAGCGTGTTCGGCGTGCACGCCTTCTACCCGATCGCCAAGCGCTGTGTGTTCCTGTCGATGATCACGCTGATCGCCGGCTTCTCGATCCTGGCTCTCGAGATCGGGCACCCGTTCCGCATGCTCTGGGCGCTGCCCTTCTCCCTGCAGATCCACTCGCCGATGTGGTGGATGGGGGTCTTCTACACTCTCGACCTGATGCTGCTGATCGTGAAGTTCTGGCTTCTGCATACCGGTCAGTGGCACACGAGGCTGACGCACATCGTCTCGGTGCTGTCGTTCGTCGTGTGTATTCTGGCGCCGGGGACACTGGGTCTGGTGTTCGGCATGATGTTCATGCGGCCGGCGTGGTACAGCCCGGTGATGCCGATGTACTTCATCCTCACCGGCTTTATGAGCGCGATGGCCTTCATCACCTTCTTCACGGCCTTCGAGCCGAAGGCCACGACGCCGGCCAATGTCCGCTGGCTGCACGAGGCGACCTTGCCGCGGCTGTTCTTTCTCTCGCTTCTGGCCGTCGCCGGGATGCGCTTCGGCCAGCTGTTGACCAGCCTGTGGACCAACTACGAGGGGATGGAAGCGAACTGGTACGTGCTCCGTTCAGATATGCTGCAGGCGGAACTGCTCGTCGGTCTCGTCTTTCCGATCCTGCTGCTCTCGACGAACGGGCTGCGGCGCAACGCCTTCGTTCGCTTCGCTGCAGCGGTGCTGGCCATGGTCGGGATCTTCCTGGCACGTCTCAATCTTCTCATCGTCGGCCAGATCGTGCCGCTGTTCAAGGGATACTGGGCCGGATATGTCGACTACTGGCCATCCCTCACCGAATGGATGCTCGTGCCGGCGGGCTTCGGCATCTTCTGCTTCATCTATGGTGCCGGCCACTGGCTGCTACGGCTCGATGCACAGCCGACGCAGGCCCGTTGACGCCGAACGTTGCACGAGTGGAGGATGACGCATGGCACGGGTAGGGCTCGGCTGGGTGGCCGCCGTCTTGGCCTTCGCGTTCATGTCGTCGGCGCCGGCGCAGGAAGGCGGGCGGCCGACGCCTCCGCCGGAGGCTGCGACCGACGCCGGGAACTGGGGCTTCCTGCCGTACGCGATGCCGCCTTCTCTGGTACTGTCCGAGTCGCAGAAAACTGCCCTTCGCGCGCTCGAGGACAGTCATCTCCAGCAGTTGCGCGAGCTCGAGGATCGCTTTGCCGCCGAGTTGCGCGAGCTGCGCGATCGGCAAGCCAGGGAGCGTGCCGCCCTACTGGCGGAGTTCGGCGGCTGAACCTTGCGCGGGCGAGCCGTCCCACGGAACCTCTGAGCAGGCTCCCCAGCGCGGCCAGCGCGGCGTGTCCGGGCCCTGGCTGCACTCCACCCCGGAGGGGGGACCGACCCTCCTGATCGCTGGCGGCGCGGAGCCCCGCCGTAGCGCCGGTCACGCGGCGCGCGGTGGGGCTGGCGGCTGCCATCCGGCGGCGGCAAGCTCCGCGAGCAGCGCTTGGGTCGCCGCCCCGTCGAGCTCGACCAGCGGGGGGCGCACGCGCCGCCAAGCCGGATCGCCGCTTGTTGTTGCGATGATGGCCTTGAGCGCCGGGATCAGCGGTCGCCGCTGCAAAGTCGCGCGGACGTCGCGCACCAGAGCCATGCCGGCCTCCGCGGCAGCGCGCTCCCCGGCCCGGAACGCATCGTGGACCGAACGGCTCGCGGGGGCGTTCAGGTTCGCGGCGGCCGAGATCGTGCCGGCCCCGCCCGCCGTCAGGACGTCGAGGAGGTGATTGTCGGCGCCGGCGAAGATGGCGAGGTCAGGGAACGCCGCGATCAGGTCCAATGTGTGCGCCAGATCGCCGGAGCTGTCCTTGAGACCGCGGACCTGGGCCGGATAGGCGGCCACCAGCCGCTCGATCACGCCGCGGGTCACCGGCACGCCGGAGACCTGGGGGAAGTGGTAGAGGAGCACTTCCGCCCGTGGATCGGCCGTGCCGTCGATCGCCTCCGCGAACGCCCGGTACAGGCCCTCGTCCGTGCTGTTCTTGTAGAAGAACGGCGGCAACATGAGCAGCCGGGTGAGCCCCAGGCCGAGCGCGTGGCGCGCCAGGGCCACGGTGTCGCTGCGGGCGCAGCAGCCGACGCCGACCATCAGCTGCGCCGGCGTCAGCCCCGCGGTGACGGCCGCCTCCAGGGCTGCCTGGCGCTCGGCGACACTGTAGGCCTGCGTCTCGCTGGTCGTGCCGAACAGCGCGAGGCCATGGCAACCCTGCGCGAGCAGGCGTCGGGCGTGCTCCACCCAGCGGCGCACGTCGATCGCTCCTGCCGCGTCGCAGGGCGTCAGCACCGCCGCCCAGATGCCGTCCAGCGTCATGCCGTCTGTCTCCGCCGGGACTCCAGAAAGCGCACCCTGACCAGCCCGGCAAGCGGCACCCTTGTCGGCGTGTGCCGACCGAACCACAGTGGCGCGGTGGAGCCGACAGTGACCTTGGCCGCGTCCGCGGCACACGCCCGCCGGCTCGTGCCGCGCGCGACCCTGCGCCGGTTCGTCCGCCGGTCCGATGGCCCCGGGATCGCCTTCCTCTGCGCCCATCTGGCCCTGCTCGCCGGCACCGGCGCGGCCGTGCACGTCGCCTCGCTACCCTGGATCATCCCCGCGGTACTCGTGCACGGGTTCGTCCTGGTCCATCTGTTCGCGCCGCTGCACGAGGCGACCCACGGCACGGCGTTTGCCACGCCCGCGCTCAACCGCGCCGTGGCTTGGCTCGCCGGGCTCGCGCTGCTCATGCCGCCGACCCAGTTCCGGCTCGAGCACGCGGCGCACCACGCCCACACTCAGGACGCGGCGCACGATCCGCAGTTCATCGCGGCTTCGGCGCGGCGCTGGAGCTACCTCCTGTTCGCCACCGGCCTGCCCTTCTGGCGCTACCTCGTGGGTAACCTCTGCCGTCACGCCGCCGGCCGCTTCGACACGACCGAGGCGCTCTACCTGCCGGCCGGCCAGCAGCCGGTGGTGAGCCGCGAGGCGCGGGCGTTCCTCCTCGTCTACGCGGGGATCGCGCTCGCCTCGTGGGCCGCAGGCACGACCGCGGCACTCGTCTACTGGCTGCTCCCGCGCCTCGCCGCCGAGCCCTGGATGCGGCTCGTGAGGATGGCCGAGCACGGTGCCTGCGCGCCTGTCGCGGACATGTTGCGCAACACCCGCACGGTAAGGTCGCTCGCGCCGCTGCGCTGGCTGGCCTGGAACATGCCGTTCCACGCTGAGCACCACGCGCTGCCCGCGGTCCCGTTCCACACCCTGCCGAAGCTGCACCCCTTCCTCGCGCCGCATCTTGCCGAGCTCGAGCGGGGTTACCTCGCGGCGCACCGGCGGATCCTGCGCGCAGCGGCCTAGCGTGGGGTGAGGCTCAGGGCACCAGGACGACCCGCCCGAGCACGCGCCCCTGCCGCAGCTCGTCGAGGACGCTGTTCGCTTCCTCCAGCGGTCGCTCACGGACCGGAATCATCGACACCGCTCGATCCCGGACCACGCTCACGAGCTCTTTCAGCTCCTGCAGCGTCCCGACATAGGAGCCGCGCACGGTCAGCATGCGCAGGGGAAGGAGCGGGAGCGGCAGGAGCAGGCGGTCACCGTACAGGCCGACGACGATCAAGGTGCCACCTTTGCGCAAGGCGTCGATGGCGAAACGCGCGGTGCCGGGTCGCCCGACGAAGTCGATCGCCGCAGCTGCGCCGCCGCCGCTGACCTCGCGCAGGGTCGCCAGCGCATCCTCGGCTGCGTTGTCGATCACCGCGGCCGCACCATCGTCCAACGCCCGCGCGCGCTTTGTGGCGTCCACATCGGCGACGACGATCCGCGCCGGTGTCAGCGCCCGCGCGAGGTGAAGGCCGGCCAGCCCGACCCCACCGGCGCCGACCAGCAGCACGGTGTCCTCGGCGGTGAGCGTGCCCAGCTTACGGACCGCGCCGTAGGCGGTGAGCCCGGAGCAGGCGAGCGTGGCCGCCGCATTCGTCGGGACGCCCGCGTAGTCGATCAGGTAGCGCGCATGCGGTACGACGACCCGGTCGCTGTAGCCGCCGTCGCGCCAGGTCCCGACGATGCGCGGCGTCAGGCAGAGCAGCTCTTCACCGCGCCGACACACTTGGCAGGCGCCGCAGCCGATCCAGGGATGGACGAGCCGCCGCTCGCCGATGCGCACGCCCTCGGCCTCGGGGCCCAGTGCCAGCACGGTGCCGACGACCTCGTGGCCCAGTGTGAAGGGCAGCCGGATGCCGCGGTCGGCGACGCGCAGCCGTTCGCCACCGCCGAGATCGAAGTAGCCGTCGTGCAGGTGCAGGTCGCTGTGGCAGACGCCGCAGGCATCGACCGCGAGCAGCACCTCGGTGCCCAGCGGCTGCGGGTCGTCGTAACGGCGCAGCTCGAGCGGTCGGCCCCAGTCGACGATCTGCATGCTGCGCATGGCCTCGGCTCAGCCCGACGCGTCGGGGAGCCGCGCCACGTCGCGCGCGCGGCTCGGGAGCAGGAACGGCGCCACCCACGGGTTCAGGGCGAGCCAAGGATTCGCAGCGAGGCTCAAGGCCATCAAGCGCGTCGGGTCGAGCCAGCCGGCAACCGCTTCGAAGCTCGGCGTGGCGCGCAGGCGGACGGTCAGCGTCTCGCCCTGCTGGTCGCCGGCATGGTAGATCTCGATGTCCAGGCCGGGCAGCCTGGCCACAGCGCGCGTCTCCTCCATCCCTCGTCTCCAGCGGTTACTGCTTCGCACCATAGCGGTGCGGCCCGGTTTGTCGCCAGCACCGTGATCGGGATCACAGCGCCGCACCAGGGATGCCGCTAGCATGACCCGCAAATTCGCCTCAGGCTGGACTGCTGCGATGCCGACGCCAACGACAGGAGGTTTCGCGGTCGAGGCCGATCTGCTGCAGCGCGACCGTGGCTTTCCGGCGCGGTACTTCTGGGCCGGTCTGGTCGTCGGTCTGACCCTGCTCGCGGCCGGTGCCTATCTGGCCCTCAGCGACGCGACCTCGCGCATCTACCCGCTGACCATGTGCATCGGCTTCGGCCTGCTGCTGGCCGCCTTCGGGACGCGCGCCGTGGTCCGTGGCGGACGCGCCGAGAGCGCTGGGGTCGTCGCCGGCGCCGGTGCGGTCGCGGTCGCCCTCTATGCCGTGTTCGTCTGGCTGACGCCCGACCCGACGGCGGCGCTGAAGATCCGCAAGATCGACCTCAGTGGCGACCTCGAGCACGTGACCGGGCTCCGGCTGATCGACGACGCGCCGCTGTACAGCACCCGGACCGACGACGCCCGGTCGTACAAGTTCATCGTCCTCGACCCGCACCTCGCGAGCCCCGTGCTGCGGCTGCTGGTCGAGACGAGCGAGCGCGGGGAGGGGCGGGAGATCTTCGAGATGCGCGCGCAGCGCGAGCAGGTGCAGCGCCTGCTGGACGAGTCGCCCAACCAGAGCTGGCGGCTCAACTACGCCGCGCAGACGGTCACCGACCACCAGCGGCGCATCGTCTTCCGCTCGGTCGACGAGCTGGACGAGCTTCTGCTCCAGGGCCCGTCTGACCCGCCGCGGGCTTGGAACTTCGCCTTGATCCGGTCCGCGCTGGCGGGCGACATGCCAGCGGATCCGGCCTCGATCGCTAGGCTGATCGCCGACCTGCAGGCCGATGACGCCGCCGTGCGGCGCCTCGCGCGCGAGCGCCTCGCCGCGATCGGCCCTTCGGCCGTGCCGGCGCTGATGCGAGCGCTGGCCGAGGCCCCGGATGCCTATCGCCTACGCCTCGGTGTGGCCTACGCGCTGAACGCCATGCTCCGCTCCCGCCCGGAGGTGGTCGCCGAGGTGGCCCGGCAACTCACCGACGCCGACATCGACCGGCTGGCCGCGGCCGTCGGCGACCGCGACAAGACGGTCCGGCTCTATGTCACGGAGTTCCTTTACCAGCTCGGCGATCCGCGGAGCGTCGCCGCGGCGCTGCGGATCGTCGAGGGGCGCGATGCACGGGTCGCGCCGGCCGAGCAGAGCAACGCCGCCTACAACTCGCTGCTGGTGATCAAGGCGGCAAGCGGCCAGCTCGCAACCGAGACCAAGGACGAGATCGCGGCGAGCATCGACCAGGCGGTGCCCGCCGAGGCGCGCCGGAGCCGGTCGCTCGCCGAGCAGATCATCCGCAAGACCGGTGAGCGGTCGCCGTGACCGGGTCAGGTCGTGTCGGCGCAGTCGAGCAGCGGGCCGAGCTGACCGATCCGCCGCTGGATTCGTCGCGCCGAGGTGGTGGCGTGGCGCGGCTCACGCGCGAGCGGCGCCGGGAGGATCGCGATCAGCCGTGCCGCCTCGTCGCTCGTCAGGCGCGCGGCGGGCTTCCCGAACCAGTGCCGCGCCGCCGCCTCGACACCGTAGAGCCCCGGGCCGAACTCGACGACGTTCAGGTAGATCTCGAGGATCCGGCCCTTGCCCACGAGCAGCTCGAGTTGCGGTGTGAGCCACGCCTCGAGCACCTTGCGAACCGGGTCGCGGCCCGGCCACAGCAGCAGGTTCTTCGACGTCTGCATGCTGA
Source organism: uncultured Alphaproteobacteria bacterium (assembly GCA_937995535.1). Taxonomy (GTDB): domain Bacteria; phylum Pseudomonadota; class Alphaproteobacteria; order Geminicoccales; family Geminicoccaceae; genus CALKJU01. Next base: position 21,388 of record CALKJU010000093.1, on the reverse strand, counting down.
TCGTGCTCGCCCCGCGCGGTCGCCCCCCGGCCAGCGCCGAGGTCATCTGCTCGCGCAGCGCTGCCATGTCGAAGCCCCAGTGGCGGCAGAACAGGTTGTCCTCGGCCGCGATTGCCGCTCTGGCGAGCGATGGCGCCATCTGCGTGCGGGGCACCCACTGGTAGTCGATCCCGTGTCCTTGCACCCAGCGGATGACCATCAGCGGCGTCAGCGGCGGCGGCAGCACGCGATAGAGCGCGAACACGAGCGGCGGGACGACGAGCGCCGCCAGCAGCCCGCGCCGAGCCCAGCGGAACCACGCACGCGTGCTCGCCGCCGTTCGGGCTCTCGTCCTTCCGCCGGTACGGGTGGCCATCGGCGCTTGTTAGCCGGCTCGTGTTCGGTCGTCGACGCCGCCACGTCACGTTGCCAGGGCGCGTTCGGATGAGGCTCGCATGGTGAGCCGGGAGGGCGCGAGGCTGCGCGTCGCCGCGGCGCCGTCGACCGGCCATGCGCACCGAAGGGGCGTGCTGTTCATGCTCGCCGCGATCGCCGTCCTGCCGGTCATGGACGCGATCGCCAAGGCGTTGACCCAGCGCTACCCGGTGCTGCAGGTCGCCTGGGCGCGCTTCTTCTTCGCCTTTCTCGTCCTCCTGCCGTTCACGCCGCGGACCGGCCTCGCGCTGCTCCTACGCCCGCCCCGGTTCGGCCTGCAGCTTGCGCGCAGTCTCTGCATGGTGCTCGCCGTGATGCTGTTCTTCACGACGCTGCGCTTCCTGCCCTTGGCCGACACGCTGGCCATCTGCTTTCTGTACCCCCTGGTCGTGCTCGTGCTCGCTGCGCTGTTCCTCGGTGAGCCGGTCGGGCGCAACCGCTGGCTCGCTGCGCTCGCCGGCTTCCTCGGCGTGCTGATCGTCATCCGGCCGGGCTTCGCGATGTTCCATCCGGCGGCGCTTCTCGGCCTGCTGACGAGTGTCGTGTTCGCCGGGTTCGCGGTGCTGACCCGAAAGCTGGCGGCGAGCGCGCCGCCCGCCGTCCTGCTGGTCTGGGGTACGCTGACCGGTACCATCCTGTTGAGCCTGCTGGCGCCGCTCGTCTGGGTCGTGCCGCGGGCCGCCGATCTCGCGCTGATGCTGCTGATGGGCTCCATCGGAGCGGTGGGACATCTTCTGATGCTCAAGGCGTTCGAGGCGGCACCGGCGGTCGTCCTGGCGCCGATCGCCTATGTCGAGATCGTCGGTGCGATCCTTCTCGGCTGGTTGGTCTTCGGCGATCTACCCGACGTCGCGACCTGGGTCGGCACGGCGATCATCTGCGCCGCCGGCACCTATGTCGCGCTGGGCGCGCCGTCCTTGTCCGCGTTCACGAGACGTTAAGCGCCGTGGCCCAGTCTCGACCCATGCAGGGTATCGACCGTGGCGAGGGAGCGATGGACGTCCTGCACGCTGCCCATGGCTCCGTGGAGGAGCGACGGCTCGATCTCGGCACTGCGGCGCGCCGCGCGCGCGCTTGCGGTGGCGTCGGCTATGTCGAGCAGGCCTTCGACATCCTGGCGTTGCGGAGCGGGCCCGGCCGGCTCGAGGCGCGCGACTACTATGCGCTCGGGCTCTACGACCATCGTCGCTATGACAACCCGGCGCGGCGCTCCTTCCTCGGGCGCGCGGCCCTCGCCGAGCTCGCCGAGGGTGTGGTCGACGACCTCGCGGCGCGGCTCGTCCAGGAGAACAACCTCCGGGCGCACGGGCTGCCGACGCCGCGTACCGAGGCGATCCTGGCCGACCGCCCGATCGCCGACGGGCCACCTTGCCTCGCTGACGATGCGACGCTCGGCCGCTACCTCCGCGAGCGCGGTGCGGCGCCGCTGCTCGTCCAGCCGCTCGTCGAGCACATCGGCGCCGGGGCGCAGACGATCGGCCCGTGGCAGCCGGCGACCGACAGCCTGCCGCTCGGCGACGGCCGCCGCGAGCCGGTCGCGCGCCTGTGCAGCCGGCTGGCGGCCTATCGGCGCGTCGGCTGCCTGCTGCGCACCGGTCTCGAGCCCCATGCCGACATCGCGGCGGTGCATGGCTCGCGGCTCTCGAGCATTCGCCTATTGCTCCGGCGGGAGCCCGGCGGGCTCGTGCTGCATCGCGCGGCATGGCGGATTCCGGCCGGTGCTTCCTTGACCGACGGCTTCCGCGAGCCGGCCAACCTGCTGGCCGCAATCGATCCGGAGAGCGGCCGGGTGTGGCGCGTCGTGCAGGGATTGCATCCGGGCCAGCGCGAGGTCGCGCGGCATCCGGACACGGGTGCCGAGCTGCTCGGCTGGACCCTGCCTGACTGGGGCAGCCTCGTCGCGGTCGCGCGTGCCGCCGGCGAGCTGGCATCGCGCGGGGTGCTCCTCGCCGTGGATATGGCCTCGAGCGCCGCCGGGCCGGTCGTGCTGGGACTGCTGCGCCACGCCGGCGACCCGTTCCTCGTTCAGCTCGCGCACGGCACGGGTCTGCTCGACGCCGACCTACGCCGCTGTCTCCGACACGCGCAACTCCGACCAACCGGCCGTCACGCAGCGTGAGGCCGATGCTCCGCGATTTTCCCCGGCCGACGCCGGCAGCCCGCGCTTCAGGCGGCCAGGGCTTCCGGGTGCTTGCTCACGAACTTGCTCCAGACCAGGCGCAGCCGCGCGGCCTTGGCGAGATCGCCGCGGGCCCGCGCGTGGGCCACGTCGTCCAGGATCATCCCAGCGATGCGCCGCTCGCCGCCGGGGCAGCGATGCAGCAGGCTGGCAAGCTCGAGTGCGAGCATGCGGGGCAGACCCTCATGCTCGGCGATCGCCTGGACCTCGGCGTCGGTGAGCTGGGCGACGCCCAGACAATCCTCGTACGTGATCATCCTCGACCTCCCCCGATCAACTTCTGATGGTGTCACCAACGATCTGTTCGCGCAAGCGGCATATGGTCCTGAAAGCGGCAACCGCAGGACCCGATGCCGCGTCGCGCGCCCCGGGGCGGCTGCAGCGCCTCGGCAGCAGGGAGGACGGCCGATGATGCGTGCCTCACGACGCGACCTCCTCGTTCTGGCCACCGGGCTGCTGGGCGCACCGGTAGTGACGCGGGCCGGCACGGCTTCGACCTTCGTGGCGGAGCTCGGTGAGCGCGCGATCGCCGTCCTGTCGCAGGAAGACCTCGCCCCGGCCGCGCGCCGCGAGAGCCTCGCCGAGCTTCTCAGCGACGGGTTCGATGTCGAGCTGATCGCCCGTCTCGCCCTGGGCCGTCCCTACCGCGAGCTCGATCCGCAGCAGCGGGCCGACTACGAACGGCTGTTTCGCGCCTTCGTGCTCGCCACCTACAGCGCACGGCTGGAGCGTTATGCGGGCGAGCGCCTCGTCGTTCTGCGCGAGACGGCGACGAGCAACGGCGATGTCGTGGTCGCCAGCGAGATCCGCCGCGCCGGTGCCGAGCCGTTGCGTGTCGACTGGCGCGTTCGCCTCGGCCCGGACGGGCCGAAGATCGTCGACGTGATCGTCGAGGGCGTCAGTATGGTGGTGACGCAGCGCAACGAGTTTCAGGCGGTGGTCGCGGCGCGAGGCATCGCCGGGCTGCTCGACTTGTTGCGGGAGCGTTCGACGGGTTGACCTGGGCGGGGGAATAGGCGCGCGATCGGCCGTGTTCTGACACTGCCGGGCAGGCCGGACGATGGCCGTTGGCGCTGGACGATCCTTGGACTTCCTCACCGACCTTGAGAGCTGCATCCCGAGCCTGCGCCGTTACGCGCGCGCCCTGCTACGCGACGGCGACCGCGCCGACGATCTCGTCCAGGACTGTCTCGAGCGCGCGTTGAGCCGCCGCCACCTCTGGCGTGGCGGCCCGAGCCTGCGACCTTGGCTGTTCAAGATCATGCACAACGTCTTCGCCAACCAGGCCCGCGCGCGGGCGAGCCGGCCGCGCGGGCAGCCGATCGACCAGCTGGGCGAGGGCGTCGGTGTCCCTGCCGACCAGGGTCATCGGCTGGCGTTGGCCGAGATGGCGCGCGCCCTGGCGAGCCTGCCCGAGGAGCAGCGCCGGACCGTGCTGCTCGTCGCGCTCGAGGGATTGTCGTACCAGGAGGTCGCCGAGGCGATGGACGTCCCGATCGGCACGGTGATGTCCCGCCTCTCGCGGGCCCGGGAGAGGCTTCGCGCCCTGACCGCCGCGGAGCCGGGCCCGAGCCTGCGGAGGGTCAAGTGAGCGCCGCGCCGCGCGTCATCGACGACGCGCTCCTGCACGCCTCGGCCGACGACCGGCTTGATCAGGAGCAGCGCCGGCTGGTCGCCGAATGGCTCGAGGCGCATCCCGAGGACGCTCGCCGCGTCGCGGACTGGCGCAGGCAGAACGATCTGATCCGCGAGCTCTGGGCCGCGGTCGACGACGAGCCGGTGCCGCCCCGCCTTAGCCTGCCGCGCCTGATCGGCCGGCCCTGGCGACGTCGGGCGCTGGCCGCCGCGGCGGCGCTCCTGCTGCTCGTCGCCGGCGCGCTCGGCGGTTGGTTCGTCCGCGGCTGGTCGGGCGGTGGCGACGGCGCGCTGGCCGAGCTCGCCCATAGCGCCCTGGCGGCGCACCGCGTCTTCGTCGCCGAACGGCGCCATGCCGTCGAGGTCGACCGCAGCGAGGAGCAGCACCTCGTCACCTGGCTGTCGCGTCGCCTCGAGCGGCCTCTGCGGGCCCCGGACCTGTCGGCGTTCGGCCTTGCGCTGATGGGCGGTCGGCTCCTGCCGATCGGGGCCGGCGATCCGGCGGCGCAGCTCATGTACGAGGACGCGGACGGCGCCCGCTACACGCTCTTCGTCACGCGCGGTGATGGCCGTCTGGAGGAGTTCCGGATCGTCGAGGAGGGTGGCGTGACGGCGTTCTCCTGGGTCGACGCGTCGATCGGCTGCGCCGTGGTCGGAACGGTGGCGCGCGACCGCCTGCTGGCGATCGCGCGCGAGGCCTACACGCAGCTCGCCGCGCCGAGCGACTGAGCGGCGGGTTCAGGCCGACGCCTGCTCGCGGTTGTGCTCGACGATCGTTGCCGCCAGCGCGTCCGGGACCTCCTGAAGGTGATCGAAGGTCCAGGCGAAGAAACCGGTGCCCTGGCTGAGCGAGCGCAGCGCGACGATCAGGTCGTGCAGCTCGGCCTGCGGCAGGTGCGTGTTGATCTCGTCCCAGCCGGGCCAGCCGGCCTTGGCCTCGTAGCCGAGGATCTGGCCGCGGCGCTGGGTCAGGAGCGTCAGCGCCTTCGCGGTGAACTCGGACGGCACCGAGACGGTCACGGCGAGGATCGGCTCGAGCAGGACCGGGTGGCACTGCGGCAGCCCCTCCTTCAAGGCCAACCCGACCGCCGTCTTGAACGCCATCTCGCTCGAATCGACGCTGTGGTACTGGCCGTCGAGCAGCGTCACACCGACATCGACGACCTCGAAGCCGAGCGGACCCTTGCGCAGATGCTCGCGCGCGCCCGCCTCCACCGCCGGGATGTACTGTTTCGGCACCGAGCCACCGAAGACCTTGTTCTCGAAGACGAACCCGGTGCCGCGCGGTTGCGGGTGGATCTCGATCTTGACGTCGCCGAACTGGCCGTGCCCGCCGCTCTGCTTCTTGTGCCGGCCGTGCGCGTGCCCGCTGCGCCGGATCGTCTCCTTGTAGGGCGTGCGCGGCCGCGTTCCGGCGACCTCGACGTTGTACTTGCCCTTGAGCCGGTCCATGGCGACGCGTAGGTGGATCTCGCCCTGGCCCCAGAGCAGCGTCTGGTGCATCGCGGGATCGTGCTCGACGCGCAGCGCCGGATCCTCGTCCACGAGCTTCGCGAAGGCGGTCGACAGCTTGACCTCGTCGTTGCGGTTGGCGGCCTGCACGGCGAAGGCGAACATCGCGCCGGGCGGCGGGGCCGTGGGCAGGGCGACGTCGACCGGGCCGGTGCCGTTGCTGAGGACCGCACCGGTCCGCGCATTGTCCATCCGCGCCAGCGCCACGATGCTGCCCGCACCGACCTCGCCGGCCGGTTGCTGCTGCTGGCCGAAAAGCCGATAGACGCCACCGACGCGCATCCCGTCGAGCACCGTCCCGTCCTTGACGGTGCCGCGCCAGACCCGGACGAGCGACAGCTTCCCGGTGTGCGGCATCTGGAAGTTCTTGAGGACCTGGACGAGCGCCGGGCCGTCGGGGTCGACGCCAAGCGCCGCGGCCCGCTCCTCGGGCTCCGGCGCCTCGCGCTCGATCGCGTCGAGCAGCCGGCGCACCCCCATGTCCTGTTCCGCCACCCCCAGAAGCACCGGCACGACCTGATCGGCACCCAGGCTCTTGCGCAGATCGGCCACGATCTCGTCCGGCCGGGGCTCGATGTCCTCTAGGAGCTTCTCCATCAGCGCATCGTCGAAGTCGGCGAGCGTCTCGAGCATCTCGCGGCGCGCCACCTGCTCGCGCTCGCGGTACTCGGCGGGCAGTGGGATCTGGTCCGCCGGGGCGCCGGGGCGGAAAGCGTAGGCCTGCTCGCTCACCAGGTCGATGTAGCCGACCAGCGATTCGCCGCGGCCGATGGCGTATTGGTGCGGTACGACGGGGCGTGCGCTGCTGTCGCGCAACGCCTGCAGGAGGTCGCGGAACGGCACCTCCGAGCGATCCATCTTGTTGATGAAGACGAGGTGCGGCAGGGCGAGCTGGTCGAGATATTGGAGCAGCGGCGCGACCGCCACCATCCGCTCGGCGACCGGCTCGACGACGACGACGGCGAGGTCGACCCCGACCAGGGCTTGGCGCGCCTCGTGCGCGAACTCGACCGACCCGGGGCAGTCGAGCACGGTGAAGTCGTACGCGCCGTGGCGGAAGCTCGCGACGCTGAGCTCGGTGCTCATCTGCCGCTCGCGCGATTCCGCGCTGGCGTCCCCCACCGTGTTGCGGTCGGCGACGCGGCCCTTGCGGGTGGTGGCACCGCTGACGAACAACAGGCTTTCGAGGAGCGTCGTCTTGCCGGACCCGTTGGGCCCGACCAGGGCTAGGTTGCGGACGGGGCTCGACGCACCCATGACACCTCCCTTCGCTGGTCTTGCGCTAGTGCACGCCGTCGGGCCCGTCCGACGGTGCGGCACGCAGGGCGTTTGTGTGGCCGATTGATGAATCTTGGCAATCGGAAAACCGGCGGCACGGAGGGCGCAAAAGCCGCTTTTCGGCCATTGCGCGGCGTGCCGCTTTGCGGGACATTGGACGACGGGAGAAGGGGCGCCCGACGCCAGCGCCGACTCTTGGGGATGGCAACGCAGCGGCGGATGCGAGCCCCGCCATCGTGTGCGGAGCTTGGGCGATGAAATGCTCGGACCTCGAGCGCTACCTTGAGGCCTTTCTCGACCTTCGCCTGGGTCGCTCGCGTGGCGCGATCCTGCGGCGGCACATCGCCACCTGCCCGACCTGTCGCGCGCGCGTCGAGCATCTCCGCCAGTTCGAGGCCGATCTGCAGCGCAGCTTCCGGGCGATGGGGCGTGTCCAGTCGGTATGGAGCGGGCTCGAGGCCGACCTCGTCCGCACCGGGGGCCTGGCCGAGCCGCCGCCGGCCTTGCCGTTTCTCGAGACGGCACGCACCGCGCGCCCGATCCCGCCGCCATCCGGCGTCGACGTGGCGCGCTGTCTGCCGTCCGCCGGCCGCGGCCAGCCCGCCGATCTTCCGGTCGGCGGATCGGCGCAGACGCTCGCGCGCTGGGGCCGGCGCCTCGTGGGAATGGCCCTGGTCGCCGCCGCTGTCGGGGCGACGGTCACCCTGACGCAGGGCTGGCTCGGCGACGATTGGGGCGACCTCACCGCGCACGCCTACAGCTCGTACCGCCTGGGCAACGACCGTCTCGATCTTCTCGCGGACGATGTCGAGCGCGTCGAGCAATGGCTCGGGGCGCGCCTCGGCCGGGCAGTGAGCCTCCCGGCGCCCCCCGAGGGGTTCACGCTGAAGGGCACCCGGCTCGAACGCGGTGACGGCCAGCCCTTGGCCGCCGTGGTCTACGAGCGGGCCGCGGAGCCGACCATCGTCTATCTCGCGCCGAGCGCCGCTGGCGGATCGACCGCGCCGTCAGCCGCGCAGACGGCCGGGGTCACGCAGCTCCGCTGGGCGACCCCGGAGCTGACCTATGCGGTGATGAGCCCGCTGCCGGCGCACCAGCTCCTCGCCTTCGCCGAGCGGCGTTGAGTCGCCCTCACGCGTCGGGCCGGTTTGCGGGACCCGACTCGGCGCGGGACGAGCTGTGACCATCGGCCAAAAGCTCGATCGCCGCCAGCCGGCGCTCAACCGCGCGTGACCGCCCGAGCCTGAGCCGCTCGACCGCGCGTGCCGCGTCATCGAGCGTGCGGCCGACCCGTTCGGTCTCGGCGGCGTGGGCTGCCCAGGCGTCGCGCAGCCCCGCCAGCAGGCGACCGAGCTCGCTGGCTCCGGCGGAGAGGCGCAGGCCCGCCGCCGTCCGCCGGACAATCGCGAGCACTGCGAACAGCGTCGCGGGCGAGGCGAGCACGACGTTGCGCCGCAGCGCCTCGTCGACTAGGCCGGGGTCGATGTCGAGGGCCGCGCCGAGCACCGGCTCGCTCGGCACGAACAGCAGGGCGAAGTCGAGCGTCCCCTCGGCCGGGGCGATGTAGCCGCGCGCCGCGACCTCGGCGATCCGCGCCCGGACGTCGCGGACGAACGCCGTCGCGGCCCGCGTTCGCGCCTCCTCATCCTCGGCCTCGACCAGCCGCACCCAGTTTTCGAACGGGAACTTGACGTCCATGTGGAGCACGAGGTCGCCCGGCAAGAGGAAGGTGAAGTCCGGACGGCCCCCGTCGCCGAGCGTGGTCTGGCGGCGGTAGCTGACGCCCTCGACCAAACCGGCGGTGCGTAGCACGTCCTCCGCCATGCGCTCGCCCCACTGACCGCGGACGCGGACATTGCCCAGCGCCGTCGCGAGGACCCGCGTCTGGGCGACCAGCGCCTTGGTATCGCGTCCGGCGGCGTCGAGGCGGGCGGCGAGCTCGCCGAACTTGCTCGCGCGATCGCGTTCGAGCTCCCGGATCAGCCCCTGCATCCGCTCGAGCTGGGTCAGGATGACGCCGATCCGAGCCTCGAACTCGCTGCGTTCAGCGGCGACCTGCTGGCCTTGCAGACGACGCTCGACGCCAAGCGTCGCCTGCGCGAGCCGAACCACGTCGTCCGCCGTACGGCGCTGGGTCGCCTCGCTGATCTCGCCGAACGCGGCCTTGACGCCGTCGAGCAACGCCTCCGTCTCCGCCTGACGACGTGTCTCCTGTCGGTCGAGCAGCTCCTGAGCGAGGCGGCGGCGGCTGCCGCCGAGCACGGCGCGCGTCGCGAAGCCGATCAGGAAGCCGGCACCGAGCAGGATCAGCTCCTGCCAGCCCGGTGCGAAGGCGGTGGGGTCGTCCATGGGCGTCGCCTGCGTTGACAAGCCGAGCGGCCTATCGTGAATCTGGGTGCAACGAACGAGCTGCGGCTCGCCCATAGCCTGGAGCACAGCCCGATGCCACGTCGCCCGACGCCCACGCCATGGGCCCGGCTCGGTCGTCGCGAGTTCCTCGGCACATCGCTCGCAATTGCTGCGGTGGCAGGGGGCGCACCACGACTGGCCGTCGCCCAGCGCAAGCAGGTCAACGTCTACAACTGGGACACCTATATCGGCGAGACGACGCTCGACGACTTCACCCGTGAGACGGGGATCGACGTCCGCTACGACCTGTTCGCCAGCTCGGATGAGCTGTTCGCCAAGCTGCGCGAGGGCAATCCCGGCTACGACGTGATCTTCCCGTCGAACAACTATGTCGAGCGGATGATCGTCGCCAACATGCTGATGCCGCTCGATCACGCCGCCCTGCCGAACATCGGCAACGTCGACCCGCGCTTCGCCGATCCGATCTTCGACCCTGGGCTCAGGCACTCGGTGCCGTATTTCTGGGGCACCCAGGGGCTCGGCTACCGGAAGTCGAAGGCAGCGCCGACGAAGTGGGCCGACATTCTCGCGTCGGACCGCCACAAGGGACGGATCTCGCTGCTCAACGACACCGACATTATCCGGATGGCTCTGAAGTACCTCGGGTTCTCGCTGAACTCCGAGGATCCGGCCGAGGTCGAGCAGGCGGCCGCGGCTCTGATCGCGGCCAAGCCGAACATCAAGGCGTTCGCCCCCGACACCGGCCAGGACCTGCTCATCTCCGGCGAGGTCGATATCGCCATGGAATGGTCAGGCGACATCCTCCAGGTCATGGCCGAGGACGACGACCTCAACTATGTCGTTCCCGAGGAGGGAACGCTGCTCTGGGTCGACTGCATGGCCATCCCGACCCGGGCGCCGAACGTCGAGAACGCGCATGCCTTCATCGACTTCATCCTGACGCCCGAGGTCCACGCCGCGATCGCGACGGAAATCCACTACGCCTTGCCGAACGCCGCGGCCAAGGCGCTGATCTCCACGGAGGACCTGGAGAACCCCGCGATCTACCCGGACGAGGCCATCGTCGCGCGGAGCGAGTTCGCGCGCTACCGCGGCGAGGCGGTCGAGGCGCTGTTCGAGACGGCGTTGACGCGCGTGCTCGCGGCCTGAGTCCGCCACGGGTCGGGGCGAGGGAGCATCGTGGAGAGCTGGCGGGCGCAGCCCCTCGTCTTCCTCGTCTTCCTCCTCCCCGGCCTGTTCTGGCTCGCGCTGTTTTTCTTCATCCCGCTCGGTCTGATCTGGGGCATCGCGCTGGGCGAGCGCGTCGGCCCGGCCGAGATCGAGATCACCTGGACGCTGCAGAACTACATCCACGCGCTCGACCCGCTCTATCTCGGTCTGTTCGTGAAGTCGTTCTGGATCGCGCTGCTCGCGACCGCGCTGTGTCTGGTCCTGAGCTTCCCCGTGGCGCTCGCGATCAGCTTCGCTCCGGCGCGGATCAAGCCGCTGCTGTTGCTTCTGATCATCCTGCCGTTCTGGACGAACCTGCTGATCCGCACCTATGCGATGATCGCGGTCCTGCGCACCCAGGGCTATGTCAACTGGTCGTTGGAGTGGCTGTGGGGCGTCGGCAAGCTGCTCCTCGCCCCGATCGGGTTCGAGCCGGTCCTGGGCGAGAGCTTCACGCCGCTGCAGCTGCTCTACAACAACACCGCGGTGGTCGTCGGTATCGTCTACGTCTACCTGCCGTTCATGGTGCTGCCGCTCTACGCCACCCTCGACAAGCTCGACCGCAGCTATCTCGAGGCCAGCCTCGACCTCGGTGCCAGTCAGCTCCGGACCTTCTTCGCCGTCACCGTGCCGCTCGCCATGCCCGGGATCGTCTCGGGCATCATCCTCGTCTTCATCCCGGCGCTCGGCACCTTCCTCATCTCGGATCTGCTCGGCGGGCCCGACAGCCAGCTGATCGGCAACGTCATCGAGCGGCAGTTCAAGAGCGCCAACAACCTGCCGCTCGGCTCCGCCATGTCGTTCATCCTCCTCTACATCACTTTCGTCGCGCTCGCCCTGCGGGCGTGGCTATCGCGACGGGCCGAGCGCGATGGCTGACCGGCCGGGTCCGCTCGACTATCTGCGGCGCTGGTGGCTGCGCGGCTGGATCCTGGCCGTGGTCGTGTTCCTCTACGCCCCGATCGTCTGCCTCGTCGTCTTCAGCTTCAACGACAGCCGCCGGAACATCGTCTGGCAGGGCTTCACCCTCGACTATTACGGGCGCGCCTTGCGTAACGCCTCGCTCATCGAGGCGTTCACCAACAGCCTCGTGGTCGCGCTCGTGGCGACAGTGCTCAGCACCATCATCGGCGCGCTCCTCGCTCTCGCCCTGTGGCGCTTCCGCTTCGTCGGGCGCAGCGCGGTCGAGGCCGGCAGCGCCTTGCCGATCGTCATCCCCGAGATCTGCATGGGCGTGGCGCTGCTCGTCTTCTTCACCCGCGTCGGCTGGCCCACGGGCCTCGTCTGGCCGCTCAACCTCTCCTCGGTGATCTTCAGCCATGTCGCCTTCGCGTTCCCGTTCGTCACCGTGGTCGTGCGGGCGCGGATGGAGGGTTTCGACCGCTCGCTCGAGGAGGCCTCCAAGGATCTCGGCGCGTCGGAGTGGCAGACCTTCTGGAACGTGACGCTGCCTTACATGAAGCCGGGCCTGATCGCCGGGGCGCTGCTGGCGATGACTTTGTCGCTCGACGACTTCGTCATCACCTTCTTCACCTCGGGCCCGGAGACGCTGACCTTCCCGGTCAAGGTCTATTCGATGGTGCGCTTCGGCGCGACGCCCGAGGTGAACGCCGCCTCGACCGTCTTGATCGTCGTCACCATCCTGCTCACGATCATCGCCATCCGCCTCCAGTCGCCGGCCAAACAGGAAGGCTGACCGCCCGATGTCCGCGACACCGACGCCCGCCATCGTCCAGCTGCAGGGCGTCACCAAGCGCTTCGGCAGCTTCACCGCCGTCGAGCGCACCAACCTGGAGATCCCGACCAACGCCTTCTTCGCCCTGCTCGGGCCCTCCGGCTGTGGCAAGACCACGCTGCTGCGAATGCTCGCCGGCTTCGAGAGCCCGACCGAAGGCAGCATCCTGATCGACGGTCAGGAGATGAGCCGCGTGCCGCCCAATCGGCGGCCTGTGAACATGGTGTTCCAGTCCTACGCCGTCTTCCCGCACATGACGGTCGCCGAGAACGTCGCCTACGGTCTCAAGGTCTCGGGCGTGCCGCGGGCGGAGATCGGCCCGCGGGTGCGCGATGCGCTGGCCATGGTCCGCCTGACCGGACTCGAGGGCCGCAAGCCCGACCAGATGTCGGGCGGGCAGCGGCAGCGCGTCGCGCTGGCCCGAGCGCTGGTCAAGCGGCCCAAGGTCCTGCTGCTCGACGAGCCGCTTTCCGCGCTCGACAAGAAGTTGCGCGAGGAGATGCAGCTCGAGCTGGTCCGCCTGCAGCACGAGGTCGGGATCACCTTCATCGTGGTCACCCACGACCAGGAGGAGGCGCTCTCGATGGCCGACCGCATCGCGGTCATGGAGAAGGGCCGGATCCTGCAGATTGCGCCGCCGCGGGAACTCTACGAGCAGCCCAACTGCCGCTTCGTCGCCGGCTTCATCGGCGCCATGAACCTGTTCGAGGCGCAGGTCCGCGCGGCGGACAACGGGCACGCTCAGCTCGAGGTCAAGGGCGTCGGCGCGCTGCAGGTCCCGGTCGACCACACGCCGCCGCGCGGCCCCGCGACACTCGCCGTCCGCCCCGAGAAGCTGCGCCTCTTCACGGCGCGGCCCGAGGCGCAGGGCGCGCGGCTCAGTGGCCTCGTCGAGCAGCTCGCCTATTTCGGCGACACGAGCCAAGTCTATGTGCGCCTCGGCGATGGCGAGCGGGTCACCGTGACCCACCACAACGCCACCCGCAGCACCGCGGCGGGCCTCGCTGCCGGCCAGCCGGTGTGGCTTGGCTTCGATCCCGCCGACGCGATCCTGCTGACCGACTGAAGCTCCGCGCTCGGCGCGTCGGGTATCGACCGCTTTGGCGGAGCGCGGGCGATGAGCCGCGACCGAGTCGGCGTGTTACGCGCCGTCGGTCCGCCCGCTACTCCGCCGCCTTGAGGTTCTGCGGGTTGCGGGGGTCCTCGGCCCAGGTCATGTAGGGCTTGCCGTTCTCGACCGGGACCATGGTGATGCAGCCCTCGACCGGGCAGACGTGCAGGCACAGATTGCAGCCGACGCACTCCGCGTCGATCACCTCGTAACGCTTGGCACCGTTGTCGCGGATCGCGGCGATCGCTTGGTGCGAGGTGTCCTCGCAGGCGATGTGGCACAGCCCGCACTTGATGCACAGATCCTGGTCGATCTTGGCGACGATCTCGTAGTTGATATCGAGTTGGCCCCAGTCGGTGTAGTTGCGGGCCGCCGCGCCGCGGAAGTCGTCGAGCGAGCGGTAGCCCTTCTCGTCCATCCAGTTGTCGAGGCCCGAGATCATGTCCTTCACGATCTTGAAGCCGTAATGCATGGCCGCGGTGCAGACCTGCACCGAGCCCGCGCCGAGGCTGATGAACTCGGCCGCGTCCCGCCACGTCTCGATGCCGCCGATGCCGGAGATCGGGAGGCCGCGGCACTCCGGGTCCTTGGCGATCTCACCGACCATGCAGAGCGCGATCGGCTTGACCGCCGGACCGCAATAGCCGCCATGCGCGCCCTTGCCGTTGACGGTCGGCAACGGCGCCATCCGGTCGAGGTCGACACCGGTGATCGAGTTGATCGTGTTGATGAGCGACACGGCGTCGGCGCCGCCCTTCCTGGCCGCGCGCGCCGGAGCCAGGATGTTGGTCACATTCGGCGTGAGCTTGACGAAGACCGGCATCCGTGTGTGCTGCTTGCACCAGCGCACGACCATTTCGATGTACTCGGGCACTTGGCCGACGGCCGAGCCCATGCCGCGCTCGCTCATCCCGTGCGGGCAGCCGAAGTTGAGCTCGACGCCATCGGCCTCGGTCCACTCGACCCGTTCGAGGATCGCCTTCCAGCTCTCCTCGGTGCAAGGCACCATGAGCGACACAATCATCGCCCGGTCGGGCCAGTCCTTCTTGACCCGTTTGATCTCCTGCAGGTTGACCTCGAGCGGCCGGTCGGTGATCAGCTCGATGTTGTTGAAGCCGGCCATGCGGTGGCCGCGGAAGTGGATGGCACCATAACGCGAGGTCGTGTTGACCACCGGCGGGTCCTCGCCGAGCGTCTTCCACACCACGCCACCCCAGCCGGCGCGCAGCGCCCGGACGACATTGTACTCCTTGTCGGTCGGCGGGGCGGAGGCGAGCCAGAACGGGTTGGGCGATCTGACGCCGGCGATCTGGCAGCGAAGGTCGGCCATGACGGTCCTCCTCAGCGCGTCAGGTAGCGGTGGATCGCGGCGGCGGCGCGCTTGCCATCCTCGATCGCGACCACGGTGAGGTCCTGGCCGGCATGGGCGGCCGCGTCGCCGCCGGCGAACACGCCGGGCAGCGAGGTCGTGCCGTCGGCGTCGATCGTGATCTTGCCTCGGCCCAGCTCGACCCCGTCGCCTGCGCCGTCGAGGTCGTCGGGCGACAGGAGCTGGCCGATCGCCTTGAACACCATGTCGGCCGCAAGGTGGAACGTCTCGCCGGTGCCGGCGAGGCGGCCACGCTCGTCGAGGCGCGTGTACTCGAACTCGACCGCGCGCACGTGACCGTCGCCGAGCAGGCGCACCGGGCGCGCCCAGTGGCGGATGCGCACCCCGTTGAGCTGCGCCACCTCCTGCTCGTGCGCCGTGGCGCTCATCTCCGCCGGCCCGCGACGGTAGACGATGGTCACGTTCTCGGCGCCGAGCCGGCGCGTCTGGACGGCGATGTCGATCGCCGTGTTGCCGCCGCCGACGACCACGATGTCGCGGCCGACCGGCAGCGCCGCCTTGTCCTCGGCCTGGCGCAGGGCCTCGATGTAGTCGACCGCGTTCAGCACCCCGGCGAGGTCCTCTCCCGGGACCTTGAGGGCATTGACCGCGCCGAGGCCGATGGCGAGGAACACGGCGTCGAACTCGCGGCGCAGGTCGGCCAGATGAACATCGCGACCGAGTTCGACGCCGGTGCGCAGCTCGATCCCGCCGATGCCGAGGATGAACGCCACTTCCTTCTGCGCGAAGTCGTGGGCGACCTTGTAGGCGGCGATGCCGTACTCGTTGAGGCCGCCGCCCTTCGCGCGCTTCTCCAGCACGACGACGTCATGGCCCCTGCGCGCCAGCGCATGGGCGCAGGCGAGGCCGGCGGGGCCGGCGCCGACCACCGCGACGCGCTTGCCGGTCGATGGTTCGCGGGTGAAGGGCTGCAGCTCGCGGTCGAACAGCCAGTCCGTGGCGTAGCGCTGCAGCAGGCCGATCTTGACCGGCTTGCCCTCCTGCGCGGTGCGCACGCAGGCGCCTTCGCAAAGGATCTCGGTCGGGCAGACCCGGGCGCAGGCGCCGCCCATGATGTTGGCCTCGAGGATCTCGAGCGCGGCACCCTTTACATTGTCGGTTTGGATGCCGCGGATGAAGGCCGGGATGTCGATCCCCGTGGGGCAGGCCGCGATGCACGGCGCATCGTGGCAGAAGTAGCAGCGGCTGGCCTCGACGAGCGCCGCCCGGCGGTCGAGCGGGGGATTAAGGTCGTCGAAGTTGGCGGCGTAGGCCTCCGGGGGCAACAGCCCCGAGGCGATCGCCGGCGCGTCGGCCATCGGCACCACCCCTCTCGTTGTGCGCCCGGTAGCCGATGCGGGTCGCCGGCCGTTCCTCCGGACTTGACACCGACGCTAGTCATTTCCTGACCAGCCGGTCAAGAACCGATCGAGACCGGCTCGCTAGGAGCCGGGCCGGCTCAGTCGTCCTTGCGGCCGTGGGCGTAGAGCCCCTCCAGCAGGTCGTGATAGGTGTCGCGCAAGCGGTGCCGCTTGAGCTTGAGGGTCGGGGTCATGAGCCCGTTGTCGACCGTGCAGGGCTCGGGCAGGACTGCGAAGCGGCGCACCCGGTGGATGGTCGAAAGCTTGGCGTTGGCCCGGCCGACGGCGGCGGCGAGGCGACGCCGCAGCGCGTCGTGGCCGGCGAGGCGTGCGAGGTCCGGGTCCACACCGAGCTCGCGCGCCACGCTCTTGACCAGCTCGGGGCTGGGAACGAGCAGCGCCACGAGATAGGGGCGGCGATCGCCGAAGACCGCCGCCTGGACGATCTCGCTCTCCAGCAGCAGCAGGCCTTCGACGCGCTGCGGCGCGACATTGTCACCGCCGGACAGCACGATCATGTCCTTCTTGCGGTCGGTGATGGTGAGGTAGCCATCGGCGTCGAGCTCGCCGATGTCGCCGGTGTGCAGCCAGCCGTCGCGCAGCACCGCCGCGGTGGCGTCCGGATCCTTCCAGTAGCCGGGCATCACCAGTTCGCCACGGACGAGGATCTCGCCGTCCTCGGCGATCCGCACCTCGACCCCGTCGACCGGCGGCCCGACCGTGCGCAGCTTGACCCGCCAGGGCGGGTTGACGCTGATCAGCGGCGCCGCCTCGGTCTGGCCGTAGCCCTGGGCGACCGGCAGTCCGAGCGCGGTGAAGAACAGCCCGACCTCGTAGCTGAGTGGCGCACCGCCCGAGACGAGCGCCCGCAGGCGGCCGCCGAAGCGCGCCCGCGCCTTGTCGCGGACCACCTTGTCGAGCAGGCGATCGAGCAGGCCCTCGATCGGTCCGAGCCGGCCGCGCTCGTAGCGCCGCATACCCAGCTCGACCGCCTTGTGGAACAGCCGCGCCCGCAACCCGCCCTGGCGGTCGACCGCGTGCAGGATCCGCTGCCGCATCACCTCGTAGAGGCGCGGCACGCAGGGCAGGATGTGTGGTTTGGCCTCGACGAGATTGGCGCTCAGGGCCTCGACGCCCTCCGCGTAGTAGATCTGCCCGCCGATGGCGATCGGCAGGAACTGGCCGGCAGTGTGCTCGTAGGCATGGCTGAGCGGCAGGAACGAGAGGAATACCGAGTCGTCGAGCGGGCCGAGCCGCTCCAGCACGCCCCAGGCGCCGCGCAGGTTGGCCATGATGTTGCGGTGGCTGAGCATCACCCCCTTGGGCCGGCCACCGGTCCCCGAGGTGTAGATGAAGCAGGCGATGTCGTCCGGGCCGAGGCTGCGGGCACGATCGACCTGCGGCAGGCTCAGGCCGTGCCGCACCGCCTCGGCCCACGGCGCCAGCACGGCCGTCGGCACCGCCCAGCCTTCCGCCGGCTCCATGAAGAGCACGAGGCGCACCTGCGGCGCCTGGGCGACCGCCGGCATCAGCCGCTTGGCCAGCGCTGGTCCCGAGCAGATGACGAACCGCGCCTCGCTGTGCTCCAGCAGGAAGCGGTGATCCTCGGTGGTGTTGGTCGTGTAGGCGGGAACCGTGATGCCACCGGCACGGAGGATGGCGAGGTCGGCGATACACCACTCGGGCCGGTTTTCGGCGACCAGCAGCACCCGGTCACCAGGGTCGAGCCCGGCGTCGACCAGGGTCGCGGCGATCGCACCCGATTCCGCCTCGACCCGGCTCCAGCTCCACGGGTGGTAGACGCCGTTGCTCTTGGCCCAGAGCATCGGCCGATCGCCCCGCTCGCCGGCCCGGCGGAGAAACAGCTGCGCCAGGTTGGGCCCGAGATCCGGCGCCGCCATGTTCGATTCACCCGCCAATGGCTTGCCTGCTCGGCACCTAGACTCCGCCGCCGGGTCCGACAAGCACTGGCCGATCCTGGATCGTCCCAGCGTCCGCCCCAATATACCCAGCGGAGAGCGGGAAGGAGCGAGAATGCGGCGGACGATGGCGGCGAGCGAGGCGGCCAGCACGAGCTTGCGGCCCGGCGACCAGGGGCCGACTTGGGATCTGAGCGACCTTTACGCCTCGCCCGAGGATCCGCGGATCGAGGCCGACCTCGCCTGGGCTGAGGGCGAGGCGCAGGCGCTTGCGCGCGAGCATCAGGGCCGCCTCGCCGGGCTGTCAGGTGACGCGCTGGCCACCATGCTGGAACGCTACGAGGCGCTGGACGATCGGCTCGGACGCGTCTCCTCCTATGCCCAGTTGCGCTTCGCCGCCGATCGTAACGATCAGATCGTCGGCCGGTTCTTCCAGAGCATCCAGGAGCGTACCAACGCGATCTGGACGATGCTCCTGTTCGTCACCCTTGAGATCAACAAGCTCGAGGACGAGGTGCTCGAGGCCAAGCTCGCGCAGTCGCCGGCGCTGGCACGGTTCCGGCCCTGGCTGCGCGACACGCGCGCCTACCGGCCGCATCAGCTCGCCGACGAGGTCGAGAAGGTCCTGCACGAGAAATACGTCGTCGGGCGCGCCGCGTGGGTGCGGCTGTTCGACGAGACCGTCGCAGCGCTGCGCTTCCCGCTCGACGGGCGCGAGCTGACCTCGGCCGAGATCTTCGACGCGCTGTCCGACAAGGACCGCGAGCGCCGGCGCGCCGCCGGGCATTCGATCAGCGAGGTGCTCGGCCGCAACGCCCGGCTGTTCGCGCGCATCACCAATACGCTGGCCAAGGAAAAGCAAATCGAGGACGGCTGGCGCAAGTTCGAGCGCCCGATCTCAGCGCGCAACCTCGCCAATCACGTCGAGGACGCGGTGGTGGACGCGCTGATCGCCGCGGTCCGTGCTGCCTATCCGCGCCTCTCGCATCGCTATTACGCGCTCAAGGCGCGCTGGATGGGCCTCGAACGGCTGGCCTACTACGACCGCAACGCGCCCCTGCCAGAGGACAGCGACACGCGCCGGCCCTGGTCCGAGGCCAAGGTGATCGTGCTCGACGCCTATCGCAGCTTCTCGCCGACGCTTGCCGGGATCGTCGACAGGTTCTTCGCCAGGAGCTGGATCGACGCGCAGCTCCGGCCGGGCAAGGACAGTGGCGCCTTCTGCCATCCGACCGTGCCCAGCGCGCACCCCTACGTTCTCATGAACTATCAGGGCCGCAACCGGGACGTGATGACGCTCGCGCATGAGCTGGGCCACGGTGTGCACCAGGTGCTCGCCGCCGAGCAGGGGCCCCTCATGTCGAGCACTCCCCTGACGCTCGCCGAGACCGCGTCGGTGTTCGGCGAGCAGCTCACCTTCCGGGCGTTGCTCGACGCGGAGACCGACCCGGTCCGGCGGCGGGTGCTGCTCGCCGCCAAGATCGAGGACATGCTCAACACGGTCGTCCGGCAGATCGCGTTCGTCGAGTTCGAACGGCGCGTGCACGAGGCGCGGCGCACGGCTGAGCTGACCGTCGATGAGCTGGGCGAGCTGTGGATGGCGGTGCAGGGCGAGAGCCTCGGCCCGGCCTTCGAGCTGCCCGACGAATACCGCATCTACTGGAGCTACATCCCCCATTTCATCCACGTGCCGTTCTACGTCTATGCCTACGCCTTCGGCGACTGCCTGGTGAATTCGCTCTACGCGGTCTACCGGCGGCAGCCCGACGGCTTCGAGCCGCGCTATCTTGAGCTGCTGCGCGCCGGCGGCACGCTGCGGCACAAGGAGCTGCTGGCCCCGTTCGGCCTCGATGCGACCGATCCGACCTTCTGGGACCAGGGTCTGGGCGTGCTCGACGGGCTCATCGACGAGCTGGAAACCGCCCTGGCCGGGCGGATCTGACGCGTGGCGGAAGTCGAGAACACCCTGGTCGGTCGGCTCGGGCGGTACGCCCAGGTCGGCACGACGATGGCCGGGCAGGCGGCGCGGATCGCCGGCGCGCGACTCATGGGGCGGGGCTTCGATCGCCTCGCCCATGCCACCGATCTGCGGGAGGCGCTCGGTGGGCTGAAGGGCCCACTCATGAAGGTGGCGCAGATGATGGCCACCATCCCGGACGCCCTGCCGGCCGAGTATGCGGCCGAGCTGGCCCAGCTGCAGAGCAACGCGCCGCCGATGGGCAAGCCCTTCGTGCGCCGGCGGATGGCCGCCGAGCTGGGCCCCGAATGGCGCGCGCGCTTCGCCGAGTTCGACTTCGACGCCGCGGCGGCAGCTTCGTTGGGCCAGGTCCATCGCGCCACCCTGCACGACGGCCGGGCGGTCGCCTGCAAGCTGCAGTACCCGGCGATCGAGGCCGCCGTCGAGGCCGACCTGCAGCAGCTCCGGGTGATCTTCGCGATCTACAAGCGCTACGACAGCTCGATCGACCCGACGCGCATCTACGAGGAGATCCAGGCGCGGCTGCGCGAGGAGCTCGACTATGCCCGCGAGGGCCGCCACATGGCGCTGTATCGCGCGATGCTCGCGGCCGAACCGCACGTCCACGTGCCCGAGGTGATCAGCGAGCTGTCGACCCGACGGCTTCTGACCATGACTTGGCTCGACGGTGTGCCGCTGCTGAGCATGAAGGATGAAGACCAAGCCACACGGGACAAACTTGCGCTGAACATGTTCCGCGCCTGGTACCGGCCCTTCTACGACTACGGCGTGATCCACGGTGACCCGCATCTCGGCAACTACACCGTCCGGCCGGACCTCGACATCAATCTCCTCGACTTCGGCTGCATCCGGATCTTTCCGGCGCGGTTCGTCAAGGGCGTGATCGATCTCTACTGGGCACTCGTCCGCGAGGACCGCGACCTCGCCGTCTCGGCCTACGAGATCTGGGGCTTCAAGGACCTCGGCGACGAGCTGATCGACATCCTCAACGAATGGGCCCGGTTTCTCTACGGTCCATTGATGGAGGACCGATCGCGGCCGATCGAGGAGACCAACACCAGCCACGAAGGCCGCCGGGTCGCGATCCGGGTCGCGCAGCGGCTGCGCGAGGCCGGCGGGGTCATGCCGCCGCGCGAGTTCGTGTTCATGGACCGTGCCGCGATCGGCCTCGGCGGGGTCTTCCTGCACTTGCGCGCCGAGGTGAACTGGCACCGCCTGTTCATGGACCTGATCGAGGGCTTCGACGTCGACGCGCTCGACCGTCGGCAACGCGCGGCGCTTGCCGCCGCCGGCCTCGAGGACGAGGCGGTCGCCTAGC
>CALKJU010000092.1 GCA_937995535.1 uncultured Alphaproteobacteria bacterium | reverse complement strand
ACACGGTGGTGGATGTGACCGATCGCGTCCGCGGCGACGCCGCGCTGAGCCGGGCCGAGGGGCTGCTCCGCATCGCCGGGCGGATGGCGCGCATCGGCGGCTGGAGCGTCGAGGTGGCGACCGGGGCGCTGACCTGGTCCGACGAGGTGTGCGAGATTCACGGGGTCGCGCCCGGCACCCCGGTCACGCTGGAGGAGGCGATCGCGTTCCACGCGCCCGAGTACCGCGATCAGGTGCGCGGTGCAGTGCTGGCCTGCGCGACCGAAGGGGCGCCCTATGACCAGGAGCGGGAAATCCTGACCGCGAAGAGCGAGCGCCGCTGGGTGCGCGCGATCGGTGAGGCAGTGCGCGACGCGCAGGGGCGGATCGTGCGCGTCCAGGGCGCGTTCCAGGACCTCACGCCCCTCAAACGCGCCGAGGCGGGGCAGCTGCGCCTGCTCGAGAAGATGGTCGCGCGGCTGAAGTGTGTTTCGGCGTGGAATAGGGACCCCGCTGGAGGGGTGATCGGCGTCCAAAAGGGACCCCTCTGAGGCGAGGGTTCACGATGGCTCCCGGGATGCTGGGGAGCCATGGACGGGATGCTGGTCGTGGAGACGATTGCGAAGATCCGCCGGCTGCATCTTGTCGAGGGTCGGCCGATCAAGGCGATCTGTCGCGATCTCGGGCTGTCGCGAAAGGTGGTGCGGAAGGTCCTGCGGTCAGGCGTGACGGAGTTCCGCTACGAGCGGAGGCGTCAGCCGCTGCCGAAGCTCGGACCCTGGCAGGCCGAGCTGGACCGGCTGCTGGTGGAGAACGCGGCGCGGCCGTCGCGGGAGCGGCTGACACTGGTGCGCCTGTTCGAGGCGCTGCGTGGCCTTGGCTATGCGGGCGGCTACGACACGGTGCGGCGCTACGCGCGTGCGTGGGAGGGATCGCGCGCGTGGGCGACGGCGGCGGCGTTCGTGCCGCTGCAGTTCGCACCGGGCGAGGCGTACCAGTTCGACTGGAGCCACGAGGTGGTGCTGATCGGCGGCGTGACCGTGACGGTGAAGGTCGCGCATATCCGGTTGTGCCACAGCCGGATGATGTTCGTGCGCGCCTATCCGCGCGAGACGCAGGAGATGGTGTTCGACGCGCACGACCGGGCGTTCGCGTTCTTCCGTGGCGCCTGCACGCGCGGGATCTACGACAACATGAAGACCGCGGTGGACGCGATTTTCGTCGGCCGCGAGCGGGCCTACAACCGGCGCTTCCTGCAGATGTGCAGCCACTACCTGGTGGAGCCTGCGGCCTGCACGCCGGGCGCGGGGTGGGAAAAGGGCCAGGTCGAGAATCAGGTCGGGCTGGTGCGCGAGCGGTTCTTCACGCCGCGGCTGCGGGTGCGGAGCTACGAGGAGCTGAACGCGCTGCTGCTCGACCGCTGTGTCGCGCATGCCCGGGCGAACCGCCATCCCGAGCAGCGGGATCGGACGATCTGGGAGGTGTTCGAGACGGAGCGGCCGAGCCTGGTGCCCTACACGGGCCGGTTCGACGGTTTCCACGCGGTGCCTGCTGCCGTCTCGAAGACCTGCCTGGTCCGCTTCGACAACAACAAGTACTCGGTCGCTGCCGGCGCGGTCGGGCGGCCGGTGGAGATCCGTGCCTATGCCGAGCGGGTCGAGCTCCGCCAGGACGGGCGTGTGGTCGGCGAGCACCGCCGCTGCTTCGGCCGCGACCAGACGATCTACGACCCCTGGCACTACGTGCCGGTGCTGGCCAGGAAGCCAGGGGCGCTGCGCAACGGCGCGCCGTTCAAGGACTGGCTGCTGCCCGGCGCACTCGAGCGGGTCCGCCGCCGGCTTTCCGGTGCCGGCGATGGTGAGCGGCAGATGGTGGACATCCTCACTGCGGTACTGAGCGAC
This sequence comes from uncultured Alphaproteobacteria bacterium, assembly GCA_937995535.1. Lineage (GTDB taxonomy): Bacteria > Pseudomonadota > Alphaproteobacteria > Geminicoccales > Geminicoccaceae > CALKJU01. The sequence goes on along the minus strand of CALKJU010000092.1, from coordinate 1,188 downwards.
GGGCTGGCCGCGGTCGAGGCGGCCTGTGCCGAGGCGCTGCGCGAGGGCGTGCACTCGGCCGACATGGTGCTGAACATCCTGGCGCGGCAGCGCGAGCCTCCGCCGCCGGTGACGATCCTCACCCCTGATGCGCTGCGGCTGCGGCACGAGCCGACCGCCGACTGCGCCCGCTACGACAGCCTGAGGAGAAGCGCGTGATGGAGCGTTCCGAGATCCTCGCCGCGATGGGCGAGCTGAAGCTGTTCGGCATGAGGTCGGCGTTCGACACCATCGTCGCCGCGGCGGTGAAGCGCCAACACGAGCCGCAGCGGGTGATCGGCGACCTCGTCTCGGCCGAGATCGCCGAGAAGCAGGCGCGCTCGATCAAGTACCAGATGACAGTCGCCAAGCTGCCGCTGGCCAAGGACGTCGACGACTTCCGCTTCGAGGGCACGCCGGTCAATGAGGCCTTGGTGCGCGGCCTCGCCGGCGGCGACTTCCTCGCCCAGCAGCGCAACGTCGTCCTGGTCGGCGGCACCGGCACGGGCAAGACGCATCTGGCCATCGGCATCGCCCGCGCGCTCATCCGTGGCGGCGCCCGCGGCCGGTTCTACAACGTCGTCGACCTGGTGAACCGCCTCGAGGCCGAGAGCCGCGCCGGACGAGGCGGCCGACTGGCGGACCATCTCTGCCGGCTCGACTTCGTCCTCCTCGACGAGCTCGGCTACCTGCCGTTCGCGCTCTCCGGCGGGCAACTGCTGTTCCACTTGGTCAGCCGGCTCTATGAGCAGACCTCGGTGATCGTCACCACCAACCTGGCGTTCGGCGAATGGCCGAGCGTGTTCGGCGACGCCAAGATGACCACGGCGCTCCTCGACCGTCTGACCCACCACTGCGACATCGTCGAGACCGGCAACGAGAGCTGGCGCTTCAAGAACCGCGCCTGACCACCCCAACCGTCGACGACGCCCCGGCCTGGGCGACCGTCCCTCCGCCTACGGCTCCGGGACGCCCGCCCAGGCCGCGCCTCAGCACGCCACAAGGGGGTCCCTATTCGACGCCGATCTGGGGTCCCGTTTCCAAGCCGATTGACACCCAACCCGGCCTGCCCATGAAGAAGGGACGAGCCGGAACGATGACCCACGACTACATCCGGCATGGCACGACGACGCTGTTCGCTGCGCTCAACGTGCTGGACGGCACGGTGAT
>CALKJU010000091.1 GCA_937995535.1 uncultured Alphaproteobacteria bacterium | reverse complement strand
GGCGCTGCTGCCCTGCTTCCAGATCTATTATGAGGTCGGCAAGCGCCTGCTGGCCTGCGCGGCCCGGCCCAACCCTTACCAGCGCTGGATCGACACCTACGCCGACGAGGCGTTCGGCGACAGCGTGCGGGAGATGCTGCGCCTGACCGATGCCGCGCACGCGGCCGTGCCCGATCAGGTCCGGGCCGAGATGCGCGAGGCCTACCGCACCGCCTGCCGTTACGAGTGGATGTTCTGGGACAGCGCGTGGCGACGCGAGGCCTGGCCGGTGTGAGCGGGGCGGCAGGAGCGGCGTCGGCGCCGCCCGCGGCCGGCTGGGCGCTGGTCCTCACCGTCGCCGGTTTTCTGCTCCCACTGGGCGAGGTCGGCTGGTGGTTCGCGCAGCCGGCGACCCTCCTGCTGCTGGCGATCGCGGCCCCGGTCGCGGCGGCATGGTCCGGGGGAACCGCGCGCCCCGCGGAGTTCGTCGGCGCGATCACCGCCGCCGCGACCCTCCTGGCGTCGCTCGCCGTACTGCTTTTGCTCCACGGCGGGCCGAGCCTCGGCACTACGGCACCCGGCCTGTGGCTGTTCGTGCTCGGTCTCGCGCTGCTCGCCTGGCAGGCGATGGACCGCCTGGCCGCGAGCCGCCACGGCTGGGTCGTTCCCGGCCTGTTCGGGATCGGCATCCTGTTCGTCTGGGAAGTTGTCGTCGTCGGCTTCGCCGTGCCGCGCGTCCTGCTCCCGGCACCGACCGCGATCGCCGCGACGCTCGCCGCCAACCTGCCGATCCTGGCCGCCGACTTCGTGCAGACCTTCGTGCGCGCCGTCCTGCCCGGCTGGGCGCTCGGCTGTCTTTCCGGGCTGGGCCTCGCGCTGCTCGCCGACCGCGTTCCGTTCCTGCAGCGCGGGCTCCTGCCGCTCGGCAATCTCGTGGCGGCACTTCCGATCGTCGGGATCGCGCCGATTATGGTCATGTGGTTCGGCTTCGACTGGCATTCGAAGGCTGCAGTCGTCGTCGTCATGACCTTCTTCCCGATGCTCGTGAACGCGCTGGCCGGGCTCGGGGCGGCCGGCCGGGTCGAGCGCGACCTGATGCGCTCCTACGCCGCCTCGGAGCTGCAGACCCTCGTCAAGCTCCGCCTGCCCACCGCCCTGCCCTTCGTCTTCAACGCGCTCAAGATCAACAGCACGTTGGCGTTGATCGGCGCGATCGTCGCCGAGTTCTTCGGCACCCCGATCGTCGGCATGGGCTTTCGTATCTCCACCGAGGTCGGCAAGATGAATCTCGATCTCGTCTGGGCGACGATCGTGATCGCCGCCGTCGCCGGCTCCACGTTCTACGGCGTGCTTGCCATGATCGAGCGCGCCGCCACCTTCTGGCACCCGTCCTACCGGCGTTAGGCTCCACGCCCTTTTTCCGAAGGCGGCCCCTGAATCCTGGGCGCGGGTCCGCCCGCAGCGTTCCGTCGCGCGTCGGTCGACTTTCGGGTAGCCTTCGCCGGCTTGGGCGTCGGCCGATCGGGGGGTGCATGGAAATCGCCACCTGGCTCGCGAGCCTGGGCTTGGCCCAGTACACGCAGGCTTTCGCCGACAACGCGATCGACGCCGAGATCCTCCCCCACCTCACCGCCGACGACCTCAGGGAGATGGGCGTCGTCGCGGTCGGGCACAGGCGTCGTCTCTTGGAGGCGATCGCCGCGCTGCAGGTCCGAGCCGAGCCCCGGCCGGCAGGGGCCGGCGAGCGGCGGGAGGTGATCGTGCTCTTCGCCGATCTCGCCGGCTACACGGCGCTGAGTCGCGAGCTCGACGCCGAGGACGTCCATGCGCTCCTCGGCCGCTACTTCGAGCGGGTGGACCGCATCGTCGAGGAGCACGGCGGTCGGGTCGACAAGCATGTGGGCGACTGCGTCATGGCCGTGTTCGGCGCGCCGCTGGCCTACGGCAACGAGCCGGAGCGCGCCGCCCGCGCAGCGCTCGCCGTCCTCGACGCCATGCCGGCCATCGCGGCCGAGACCGGGCGCGCTGTAGACGCACATGTCGGCATCGCCGGTGGGCAGGTGGTCGCGAGCGGTACCGGCAGTACCAGCCACCACGAGTACACCGTCACCGGTGACACGGTGAATCTCGCCGCGCGGCTCACCGATTCGGCGCGCGGGGGCGAGATCCTGGTCTCCGACGCGGTGCGGCGCGCTCTCGGCGACCGGTTCGACGGCGACGAGCTGGCGCCGCTCGCGCTCAAGGGCATCGGCGAGCCCGCCCGGGCGTGGCGCCTGCGTCGACTGCTGCCGACAGCGCCGAGGCGCACCCCGCTCGTCGGCCGGGAACGCGAGCTCGAGCAGCTCCGTCGGGCTCTGACCGAGTGCCGCGCCAGCGGACGCGGGCAAGCCATCCACATCCGTGGCGAGGCGGGGATCGGGAAGACGCGCCTGCTGGAGGAGTTCCGCGCCGACGCGCTGCGTGCCGGGTTCGCGTGCCACACCGGCCTCGTGCTCGACTTCGGCGCCGGTACCGGACGCGACGCGGTCCGGGCGCTCGTCCGCGCGATCCTGGGCCTCACGGAGGCGAGCGCGCCCGACGAGGCGGCACGCGCTGCGGAAGGCGGCCGCACGGCCGGACTCGTCGACCCCGACGACGCCGTCTTCCTCAACGATCTGCTCGACATACCGCAGCCGAGCGGGCTGCGCGCCCTCTACGACGCGATGGCACCGGCGACCCGCGAGGCCGGCAGGCGCCTCGTGGCGACGCGCCTCGTGGAGCGGGCGAGCCGCCGTCGGCCGTTGGTTCTGCAGATCGAGGACCTGCATTGGGCCGACCCCGCCACCGTTGCGCACGTCGCCGATCTCGTCCACGCCGTCTGCAACTGTCCGCTGATCCTGGTGACGACCTCGCGCCCCGAGGGCGACCCGTTCGGCGATCGCGCGGCGGCCGAACAGAGCGACGGTGCGGCGCCGGTCATCGACCTCGGGCCGCTCGACATGGCCACGGCGCGGGCGCTCGCCGAGCCGTTCCTCGCCGGCGACGCCGCGCGCGCCGAGCGCTGCATCGCGCGCGCCGCCGGAAACCCACTCTATCTCGAGCAGCTGTTGCGCCATGCCGAGGAGACCGCCGAGGAGGGCATGCCCGGCTCGGTGCGTAGCCTCCTACAGGCGCGGCTCGATCGTCTCGCGCGGCGGGACAAGGCGGCGCTGCAGGCGGCTGCGGTGCTGGGCCAACGCTTCGATCTCGCGACGTTGCGCCATCTCCTCGACCGTCCGGATTACGACGCGCGCGAGCTGCTGACCCGCCGCCTGATTGCCGAGCATGGTGGAGGCTTCCTGTTCGCCCACGCGCTTGTCCGGGACGCCGCGTATGATGGCCTGCTGCGTGCGCGGCGCCGCGAGCTGCACCGCCGGGCGGCCGACTGGTTCGACGGCCGCGACGCGGTGTTGCGGGCCGAGCATCTCGACCGGGCGGGTGATGTGGCCCCGGCGGCCGAAGCGTACCTTGCCGCGGCTTCGGCACAGGCGGCCGAATACCGTCACGAGACGGCCCTGCGACTGGTCGATCGCGGCCTCGAGCTGGCGAGCGCCGGCGATACGCGGTTCGAGCTCGCCTACGCCAACGGCGAGATTCTGCACGATCTCGGTCGGATGCGAGCAGCCCTCGCCGCCTACGAGCGGGCGTTCGCTGAGGCGACGGACGACGCGCGGCGGTGTCGGGCGTGGCTCGGCTTGGCGACGGTGAAGCGGACGATCGACGACCTCGCCGGCGCCAGCGCCGACCTCGACCGCGCCGAGATGGTCGCCGTCGACCACGGCCTTGTCGCCGAGCGGGCACGGGTCCACGTCCTGCGCGGCAATCTCTGCTTTCCGCGTGGCGACATCGACGGCTGCCTGAGGGAGCATGGCCGGGCTCTCGAGCTGGCACGCCGCGCCCGGCTCCAGGAGCAGGAAGCGGCCGCTCTCGGCGGCCTCGGCGACGCCGCCTACATGCAGGGGCGGATGGTGAGCGCGCACGAGGCCTTCCGGCAATGCGTCGAGCTCTGCCAGGAGAACGGCCTCGGCCGGATCGAGCTGGCCAATCGTCCCATGCTCGCGTTGACGCGCTGGTTCGCGGGCGACACGCGGGGCGCGCTCGCCGAGGCATTGACGGCCGTCGCGGCGGCGGAGCGGGCGGCGCAGCGCCGTGCCTGCATGGTGGCGCACCACGCGGCCTATTTCTGCTGTCACTCGCTGCTCGACCTGGCGGGCGCCCGCACGCATGCCGAGGCGGCGGAGGCGCTCGCCCGGGAGCTCTCGGCCCGACGCTTCGAAGCCGAGGCGATCGCCTTTCGCGCCGAGCTGTGCCGCCTGTCCGGCAACCAGACGGAGGCGCTGGCCGCGGCCGCGGAGGCGCTGGCGATCTGCCGGGAGACCGGCATGACCTTTCTGGGTCCTTACGTCCTCGGACTCGTCGCCCGCACCACCGCCGACCCAGCCGAGCGGGACACGGCGCTCGCCGAAGGCGAGGCGCTGCTGGCCGCAGGCGCCGTCAGCCACAACCATTTCCTGTTCCGGCGTGACGCACTCGAAGCGTGCCTGCAGGTTGGCGCGTGGGACGAGGCCGAACGCCACGCGCTCGCCCTCGAGCGGTACGACAGCGCGGAACGCTCGCAATGGACCCTGTTCGTGGCTGCCCGCGGTCGTGCACTTGCGGCGTACGGGCGTGGGGTCGCCACGCCGGTTCTCGTCGCCGAGCTGGCGCGGGTCCGAGCGGCGGGTGAGCGTCTCGGGCATCGCGACGCCCTGCCGGCACTGAACGCGGCGCTGAGCGACCTGGCGGCGTCGGCTCCGCCGTCATAGGCGGGGGTTGGATCGCCACCCTCGCCACCCGAAGGCGACTTGACACTGCGGGACCACTCGGCGTTCCTCGGACGAGAGACCCGCTCCAGGGAGGCGGCGATGGCCGGCCCGATCGCCCTCGAGGCCACCGACATCCACAAGAGCTTCGGCAAGGTCGAGGTGCTCAAGGGCGTCTCGGTGACGGCACACAAAGGCGACGTGATCGCCATGCTCGGCGCCAGCGGCTCGGGCAAGAGCACCTTCCTGCGCTGCATCAACCTGCTGGAGACCCCGAACAGCGGCACGATCCGCCTCGCCGGCGAGGAGCTGCGCCTGAAGCCCGGCCGCGACGGCCTGCTCCATCCCGAGGACAAGCGGCAGCTGCAGAAGATGCGTGCGCGCCTGTCCATGGTCTTCCAGCAGTTCAATCTTTGGTCGCACATGACGGTGCTCGAGAACGTCATCGAGGCGCCGATCCACGTGCTCGGCCAGTCGCGCGCCGACGCCATTGCCAAGGCCGAGGAGGTCCTGACCAAGGTCGGCCTGATCGAGCGCAAGGACTACTACCCGATCCACCTGTCCGGGGGGCAGCAGCAGCGGGTCGCGATCGCCCGCGCGCTGGCCATGGAGCCCGAGGTGATGCTGTTCGACGAGCCGACCTCGGCGCTCGACCCGGAGCTGGTCGGCGAGGTGCTGCGCGTGATGCGCGCGCTCGCCGAGGAGGGGCGGACCATGATCGTGGTCACCCACGAGATGGGCTTCGCGCGCGAGGTCTCGACCGAGGTCGTGTTCCTTCATCAGGGCCGGATCGACGAGCAGGGGCCGCCCGCCGAGGTGTTCGGCGCGCCGAGGAGCGAGCGCTTCCGCCAGTTCCTTTCCGGCGTTCTCCGTCACTGAAAGGACACGCTCCGGCGGTTGACGGAAGCGCTCGCGGCGCGGATCTTCCGCCACGCTCAGGCAGGAACGTGAGGTGAGAGATGGTCGTGCGGCGCTCGGTTCTCGGTCTCGTCGCGGCGGGGCTGTTCGCTGGCCCGGCGCTGGCGCAGGACTGGACGATGATCCGGGTGGCGATCGAGGGCAACTACCCGCCGTTCAGCGAGAAGGATGGCCGCAACGGCTGGAAGGGCTTCGACATCGACATCGCCAAGGCGCTGTGCGAGCGGATGAAGGCATCTTGCACCTTCGTCCAGAGGGATTGGGACCAGATCCAGGAGGCGCTGCTCCGCAACGAGGTCGACGCGATCATCGCGTCGATGTCGATCACCGTGCCGCGCAAGCAGCGCATGGACTTCACCAACCGTTACTACCACACGGCGGCTCGCTTCGTCGGTCCGGAGGGATCCGACCTGGAGATCAGCCCCGCCGGCCTCGCCGGCAAACGGATCGGCGTCCAGCACAACACGGTCCACGCCACCTATGCCCGCCACAACTACGGCGCCGGATCGGAGGTCGTCACCTTCCCGACGACCCCCGCGGGCGTCGCCGCCCTGCAGAGCGGTGCGATCGACGTGTTCCTCGGCGACTCGATGGCCCTGCAGACCGGCTTTCTCGCCAAGCCGGCGGGCAAGGGCTTCGCCTTCATCGGCCCCCCGATCACGGAGGCGCGCTATTTCGGCGAGGGCATCGGCATTGCCGTGCGCAAGTCCGACCAGGATCTGCGCTGGAAGCTGAACCGGGCGCTCGACGAGATCCGCGCCAACGGTATCTACAGCGAACTGTCGCAGCGCTATTTCGGTTTCGACATCTACGGCGGGTGACGCAGAGCAGGGGTGGCGCAGCGCGTGGCGGGCCGCTTGACGGTCCCGCAGGCGTGAGGAACGATCCGCGCACCTTAACCCCCTCGGAAACGCACTCAATGAAGAAGACGATCATCGGACTGGCAGCGGCGCTGGCGCTCGCGGCCGGCGCCATTCCTGCCATCGCCAAGGAGTGGACCAAGGTCCGCATCGCCACGGAAGGGGCCTACGCGCCCTTCAACTATGTCACGCCGGACGGCGAGTTGGCCGGGTTCGACGTGGACATCGCCAAGGCTCTGTGCGAGGAGATGCAGGTCGAGTGCACTCTGGTGAAGCAGGACTGGGACGGCATGATCCCGGCCCTGATGGCCAAGAAGTTCGACGCAATCGTGGCTTCGATGTCGATCACCGAGGAGCGAAAGCAGCGCGTCGACTTCACCGACAAGTACTATCAGACACCGGCCCGGTTCGTGGCCAAGAAGGGCGCCGGGATCGAGATCAGCGAGGCCGGCCTGACAGGCAAGAAGATCGGCGTCCAGCGCGAGACCATCCACGACAAGTTCGCCACCGACAACTTCGGCAACGTGGCGACGATCGTGCGCTACGGGACGCAGGACGAGGCCAATCTCGATCTGGTTGCCGGCCGGGTCGACGTCATCGTGGCCGACTCGGTGGCACTGAGCGAGGGCTTCCTCAAGACCGATCACGGGGCAGACTTCGAGTTCACAGGGCCCGACTTCACCGACCCGCGCTGGTTCGGCATGGGCGCGGGCATCGCCATCCGCAAGGACGACAAGGATCTCACCGAGAAGTTCAATGCCGCGATCGCCGCGATCCGAGCCAGCGGCAAGTATGACGAGATCGCCCGCAAGTACTTCGACTTCAACGTCTACGGTAGCTGATCGCTAGGCGCCGGGCGGCGAATCGCGTCCGCCCGACGCGGGACACCGGACCATGGGCGAGTTTTGGTCGTACACGCCCAGCATTCTCGCTGGTACCTGGATCAACGTGGCCTGCGGGCTCACCGCGCTGGTGGTGTCGATCATCGTCGGCATGGCGGCGGCCCTGGCGAAACTGTCCGGCCGGCCCGTCCTTGTTGGTCTGGCGTCCGGCTACACGACGATCGTTCGCGGCATACCCGATCTGGTCTTGCTGCTCCTCGCCTATTACGGCGGACAAATCGTCGTCAACGCGATCGTCGAGGCCTTGGGGTCGGACGAGTATTACGAGATCAGCCCGTTCACCGCCGGCGCCCTGGCGATCGGATTCATCTACGGCGCCTACATGACGGAGACCTTCCGCGGTGCGATCCTGGCCGTGCCGCGGGGCCAGCTCGAGGCCGGCTATGCCTACGGCATGACGGCCAGCCAAGTCACAGGCCGGATCCTTCTCCCGCAGATGATCCGTCACGCGCTGCCGGGCTTCGGCAACAACTGGCTGGTGTTGATCAAGGCGACCGCGCTCTTGTCAGCAATTCAGCTTGAGGACATGGTGCGCAAGGCGCGTCTGGCGGCAGGCTCGACGCATGAGCCGTTCAATTTCTACTTGTTTCTGGCGATCATATACCTTGTGATCACCGCCGTATCGACTTGGCTTCTGGAGTTGGCTCGACGTCGTTATTCTGTCGGCACCCAAAGGTAGCACCGATGGATTTTGGACTTATCCTGCAGACACTGCCCGACTTTTTGAGTGGGCTCTGGCTGACGATCCTGTTCACGGTGTCGTCGCTGGCGATTGGGCTCGCCTTGTCGGTGCCTCTGGCGATCGCGCGGAGCTCGCCGAACCCGCTGATCAACTGGCCCGTGTTCGCTTACACCTACTTCTTCAGGGGCACCCCGCTGTTTATTCAGCTTTTGTTGATTTATTATGGCTCCGGTCAGTTCGAATGGGTCAAAGCGAGCTGGGCTTGGTCCGTTCTCCAGCACGCATGGTTCTGCGCCCTGCTCGCCTTCGTCCTCAATACCACCGCCTACACCACGGAGATCCTGCGCGGCGCGATCGAGGCCACGCCGCACGGTGAGATCGAGGCGGCCAAGGCATCCGGCATGTCGCGCTTCCTGATGTTCCGTCGGATCATCCTGCCGAGCGCTTTCCGTCGTGCCTTGCCGGCCTACGGCAACGAATGCGTGTTCATGATGCATGGGACGTCGGTGGCCGGTCTCGTCACGCTGATGGAGCTGACTGGCGTGGCGCAGGTCATCCAGTCGCGCTTCTACTCACCGTTCGAGGCGTTCGGCACGGCCGCGGTATTCTACATGGGCCTCACCTTCACCATCGTCGCTGCGTTCCATGCCCTGGAGCGACGCTATCACCGCCACCTCCGCCCGCGCAGTTAGCTTCGCGGCGTTCAAGGTTTTGTGGGCGGCGGCACGACGATGACAGCACCGTCGCCGATCTGCCCGACATTGGCTCGCCCCGCCTGGTTGGTGATCACCGTCTGCGAGCGGTCGAGCCCGACCGCGGCCGGAAGCTCACCGGCATAGCCGCCCGTCGTCGCCGGCGTGGTCGCGTCCCCGCCACAGCCCGGCCGCAGGATCCCGCAATCCCATCGATAGCCGCGCGCACGTCCGGTCATCGTTCCGCCGCGCTCGAACATGCAGGCACAGAGCTTGCTCTCGAAGCACGCCACCTGGCCGACGGTCGCGGCCTCGCAGGACGGCGTCTGTGCGCCGGCCGACCCCGGAGCGCGGCCGAGCACGAGCAGGGCGACGAGGAGGCCACGGCAACGCATGCGCAGAGCATTCCACTTGCGGCCGAGGCACTGGACGCCATCTCCCCTTGCCATGCGGTTAACGACGATCGCCCTGACGCTTACGCTCCTCGCCCCGGCCGCGCTGGCCGACTTGCCGCGCCCGCCCTGCGCCGGCGATCCCCACCCCGCCCCGGGCGGGCTCGACGAGCCGCCGCGGATCGCCGTCTTGCTTCCGGGCGATCCTGGCGCCGATTGGTCCGTGCCCGCCTGCCTCGGCTGGCCGGCGGATGGATCCGCGGTCACCGTCGCCGCCGCCGGCCGGCTCCGTGCCACGGACGGCGTCGAGGGCCTGCTCGACCGTCTGCGTCGGCTGTCGGCGTTCGAGGAGATCCAGTACTGGTCGATCCGGCGCGCCGAATGGCGGCCCGTCTATCGCAAGATCGAGCCGGTGACGGACGTGACCGGGCGGGATCGGCGTGCGGACTTCGGCCGTGATGAGCTGATCGGCGGCGCGACGCTGTACTTTCGCGAGCAGATCGAAAGCCCGCTCGGACCCATGGTGCAGCGCCTGCGCGTCCTGCACCGCGACGCCAACCGGCTGGAGATCGACATCGAGAATGCCTCGGTCGGCCGCGTCGCTGTCCTCACCGTGATCCCCCAGGGCAGCGCTCGGACACGGCTCACCCTCGAGCGCGAGGCCGACGACGTCTGGCGCTACCACTCACTCACCCGGATCGCCGACCTGATGCCGGCGCCGCTTGCACCGCCGCGCGGCTCCTGGGCCAACAGGGCGAACGCGATGTTCCGCTGGTTCGCCGGCATCCCGACCGATCAGGAGCCGCCGGCGGTGCGCTGACCGCTCAGCCGGCGTCGCGCTCCGATCCGCCGAGTCGCGCAGCGAGCCGTTCCATGGCCGCGGCGAAGCTCTGCGTCGCGTCCGCTGGCAGATCGGCGCCCATCCGTCGCAGCTCGGCCAGACGGTCGCGCTGCACCTGGAACGCCGGCGCGAGCTCAGCGCGCAGCGCATCCGGTGCGTCGGCAAGCTGCTGCCCGAGCTGGTCAAGCCGACGCGTCATGCGGTCGAGGAAAGTGCCCTGTGCGGTCATCGTCCCTCCCGATCGAGATATCTCCCCAGGCTTCAACGATATCACATTCGCGCCCCGCAGCGACCCGCTTGCTCATCCCGGCGCACGTGCCGTCACGGCCGCGGCCCAACGCGCCAGCACCGCCGGCAGCTCAGCTGGGCGGTACGGTCGCGCGCCCTCGACGCACCACACCGGCCGCGGCCAAGCCGGGTCGCCATGAAACCGGCCGATCACGTGGACGTGGAGCTGCGCCACCATGTTGCCCAGCGTCGCGACATTGGTCTTGTCCGGGCTCTCGAGGTCGACGACGAGCTGCGTCGCGGCGCGGATTTCCAGGGCGAGCTGGCCGTAGTCCGGCTCCGCGAGGTCGGTCAGCTCGACGAGGCCGGCGCGCCGCGGGATCAGCAAGAGCCACGGGAAGCGACCATCGTTCATCAGCCGCACGTCGCAGAGTGGCCAGCCGCCGAGTGGTAGGCTGCCGCTGGCGAGGCGTGGGTCGAGAACGAACGGGTCGGTCTGCATCGTACATCTCCCGCGGGTCGGCGGGCCCCGCTCCCGGCCTACGCTCCCGCGTGCGGCAGCCACCACAGCAGCACGGCGGCACCGGCGAGCAGCGTGAGCAGATAGGCAAGCGCGACGGTGACGGCGGCGCGGCCGCGCTCGATCACGGCGACCATGACGCCCTTGACGACCGTGTTGGCCGCGACCGCCACGAGGATGGCGATCGCCGCGGCGCGCAGCACCGCGTCGTCGGTGCCGAGCTGCGCCGCCGAGAGGGTGATCGCGTCGACATCGGCCAGGCCCGACACGGCCGCCACGGTCCACAGGCCGGCATCGCCGACCAGTGCGTACAGCGCCTTGCTGAACAGCATCACGGCGGCGATCAGCGCACCCATCTGCAGGGCGGGAACGAGCTCGAAGGGATTGGGGAAGATCGGGCTTGCCGGGGCCGGCTCCGCGCCACGTCGCAGCAGGCCCAGCGCGACCGACAGGCTGACGGCGAGCATCGTCGCCAGAGCCGGGCCGAGCCGCATCGCCAGAGGAAGGTTGGCGGCCGCGGTGATGGCGGCGACCCGCCCGAGCATGATCGTCGACGCGGCGACGATGCCGGCGGCGAGCGGGCGCGCGGCGCCGGGCGTGTCGCGCGCGGCGCGGGCGAAGGTCAGCGTCACTGCGGTCGAGGAGACGAGCCCGCCGCACAAAGCCGCGAGGGCGATGCCACGCCGCGCGCCGAGCAGTTTGGTCGCCAGGTAGCCGAGAAAGGACAGCGAAGAGAGGAGAACGACGAAGAGCCAGATGGCGAAGGGGTTCAGCGCCGCGAACGGCCCCATGCCACGGTTCGGGAGTAGCGGCAGGACGACGGCGGAAATGAGCAGGAGCTGTAGCCCAGCGACCAGCTCGCGCGGCTCGATGCGGGCGAGCCAGCCGTGCAGCTGCGGCTTCAGGTAGAGGATCAGCGCCGCCACGACCGCCACGGCGACCGCCGCGAGCGGCTCGCCGAACCCGGCCACCGCACCCAGAACGAGTGCCAGGAGCAGCGCAACGACCGTCGTGATCCCGAGGTCGTGCTCGAGGCGACGCGCCTGCCAGTAGACGAGCGCCATGAAGCCGCACAGGGCGGCGGCGGCGATCGCCAGAACGGCAGCCGCCGCGGCCGGCGGGAGCTGCCCGGCGACACCACCCAGCAGCGCCGCCAGCGTGAAGGTGCGCAGGCCGGCGGGGCGCGCGCCCTCGGCCTCGGCGCGCTGCTCCCAGCCGCGCTCCGTGCCGAGGATGAGCCCGACGGCCAGGGCGCCGGCGAGCAGCCATGCGGTTGTCAGCGCCGCGCTCATTCGGCCTCGTGCTCGGCAAGGTCGAGGGCCAGGCTCTCGAGGGTGCTGCACCAGCCCAGCCGATGCGTCCGCGCGGTCGCCGGATCGCCGAACGGCCCGTGGCGGAGCTCGAGGTCGGTGGCGCCATGATCGGCGGTCAGGACGAGCTCGACCTCGTTCGCGTCCGCCCAACCCTCCGGCTGCCAGGAAAAGCGCAGCCGCGCCGGTGGATCGATCAGCAGGAACCGGCCGAACACGGTCCGCTCCTCGCCCGAGGGCGCACGCAGCGTCAGCCGATAAGCCCCGCCCACCACGGGCTCGACGGCGAACGCCGACACCTCGAAGCCGACCGGCCCGAACCACCGGGCCAGCTCGTGCGGGGTGGTCCAATGCCGGAACACGACCTGCCAGGGCGCCGTGAAGCGGCGCCGGACGACGACCCATCGCCCGTCCCGCCCGTCGCCGCGGCGCGGCAGCTCGGCCACGCGTCTCCTTCCCGCTCGGCGCAACGCTCCCCCATCGCGCCGCGTCGAGCGCAGATCAAGGGCGCGTCAGCCCGGCCCACCGAACTGCGGGTCGATCGGCACCCGGTAGCCGTTGGCGAGCCGGTTCGTGGCGTTGGCCATGGCCACGACGGCCAGCAGCTCGCCCAGCATCGCGTCGCTCATCCCGGACTTGCGCGCGGCCGCCGTATGGCTGGCGATGCAGTAGCCGCAGCCATTGGTCACGCTGACCGCGACGTAGATCAGCTCCTTGGTCAGCGCGTCCAGCGCGCCTGGGGCCATGACCTCCTTGAGGCTGTCCCAGGTGCGGCGCAGGGTCGCCGGATCGTGCGCGAGGTATTTCCAGAAGTTGTTGACGTCCGGCACGCCACGGCGAGCCTTGATGTCGTCGAACACGGCGCGGACCTCGGGCGAGGCGTCGGCGTACTCGATGGGCGCGAGCATGGTCACGGCACGGCTCCCGGCAGGAGGACGAGGAGAATCGTCAAGGTCACGATGCCGGCGAGGTGGCTGACGAACACCACCGCCGCCACCGGACCCTCGAGCACGCCATAGCGCTGCGCCACCACGAACACACTGGCGGCGGTCGGCAGGGCCGCGGTGATGGTCACCGGAACGATCATGTCCGCTCTGAGTGGCAGGGCCGTCGCGACGACGAACGCGACCGCCGGCAGGAGCAGCAGTTTGGCGGCGGTGAGCCCGCCGACGAGGCCCAGCCCGCTCACCAACGTCGTCCCGCGCAGCGTCGCACCCAGGGCGAACAGCGCGCTGGGTGCGGCTGCGGCCCCGAGCAGCGCGAGGAACCCGCTCACCGCCGCCGGCAGCTCGAGCCCGCCGGCGGCGGCCACCGCGCCCAGGACCACCGCGATGATGAGCGGATTGCGGGCGATCGCCCGGGCGAGGTTGCGCAGCCCCCCACGCTGCGTCTGAAGACCCGCCTCGACGAGCAGGATGGTCACGCTCTGCACGACGAGGTTGTCGAGCACGACCGCGAGCACCGCGGGCAGCGCCGCGTCCTCGCCATAAGCCGCGATCAGCAGCGGCACGCCCATGTAGCCGACATTGCCCCAGCCGGCGGCGAAGGCGGCCATCGCCGCCGGGGCCGTCGCCATCCGCCCCACGGTCCGCGCGATCAGGAAGACGATGCCGAACACCAGCATGACGCTGCCCTCGTAGGCGAGGTACAGCCACGGGTCGGTCAGCCGCTCGACCGCGGTGGTCGCGACCTTGTGGAACAGCAGCGCCGGCAGCGCGAACCAGAAGACGAAGGTGTTGAGGCCCATGAGCCCGGCGCCGTCGAGGAGGCGCAGCCGGGCCGCCGCCATGCCGCACAGCAGGATGGCGAAGAATGGGATCGCGACGCCAAGGATCGTCGCCACGGCTCGCTCAGCTCGGCGCGGGGCGCCGGCCGGCGCCGGTCAAAGGAGATCCTCGAGGAACGGGATCAACGGGCGGTCGGCGGCCGGCATGGGCAGCTCGCGGAGCTGGCGCGGCCGCACCCAGCGCAAGGCCTGGCCCTCGCGCGCCTCGGGGTCACCGCGCCAGCGCCGGCAGACCCAGAGCGGCATCAGCAGGTGGAAGCCGTCATAGGCGTGGCTGGCGAAGGTCAACGGCGCCAAGCAGGCGGCCTCGGTGTCGACCCCCAGCTCCTCGCGCAGCTCGCGGATCAGGCAGGCTTCCGGGGTCTCGCCCGGGCCGACCTTGCCGCCCGGGAACTCCCACAGGCCGGCCAGCGGCTTGCCCTCCGGGCGGCGGGCCACGAGGACCCGGCCGTCGGGATCGATGAGCGCGCAGGCCGCGACGAGCAGCAGCTCACGACCGGTAGTCGGCATTGATATCGATGTAGCCGTGCGTGAGGTCGCAGGTCCAGACGGTCGCCCGGCCCGGCCCGCGGCCGATCACAACCCCGATCCGAACGTCCCGGCCACGCAGATGCGCGCCCACGGGCCCCTCGTCGAGATCGACGACCGCAGCGCCGTCACGCGCCACCCAGATATCGCCGAACGCGATCGCCAGCCGCTCGACCTCGACCGGCTCGCCGGCCTTGCCGACCGCCATCACCACCCGCCCCCAGTTCGCGTCGCCGCCGGCGATCGCGGTCTTGACGAGTGGCGAGTTGGCGATCGACAGCGCGACGCGGCGGGCCGAGGCGTCGTCGACGCCCCCCTCGACGTGGATCGTGACGAGCTTCTGCGCGCCCTCGCCGTCGCGCACGACCTGGATGGCGAGGTCGCGCGCCACCGCCTCGACCGCGTCGGCGAAGTCGGCGAGGCGCGTGTCGCCTGCCCGCGCGATCGGGCCGTGCGCCGCCTGTGCGGTGGCGAACAGGAGGAAGGTGTCCGAGGTCGAGGTGTCGCCGTCGACGGTGATGGCGTTGAAGGTGCGCTCGACCGCCTCGGTCCAGATCGACCGCAGCGCCGCGGCGGGGACCGCCGCGTCGGTGAACACGAAGCCGAACACGGTGGCTGTGTCCGGTGCCACCATGCCCGATCCCTTGGCGATCCCGGCGATCCGCACGGGAACCCCGTCAATCGCCGCATCGGCCGTGGCCACCTTGGCGAAGGTGTCGGTGGTCCTGATCGCCTCGGCAGCGTCGAGGAAGCCGTCGCGGCCGAGCCGCGCCGCGAGCTCGGACAGGCGCGCAGCGATCGGCTCCGGGTCGAACCGCGCGCCGATCACGCCGGTCGACGCGACCAGGACCTCGTCGACGGCGCAGCCGAGCGCGCCCGCAACGGCCTCGGCTTCGCGCCGCACCGCCGCGTCCCCGTCGGCACCACGAAAGACGTTGGCATTGCCGGCATTGACGATCAGCGCCCGGGCCCGCCCGGCCGGCAGCCGCTCGCGGCACCAGCGCACCGGATGGCCGCAGGTCAGGGACCGGGTCAGCATGCCGGCGACGGCGGTTCCGGGGGCGAGCTCGACCAGCAGCAGGTCCGGCCGACCCTGATAGCGCAGCCCGGCAGCGAGCGTGGCGAGGCGCACGCCAGGAACCGCTGCCACCTCGGGCGGCGGCGACGGTGCGAGCGGCGAGCGCGGCGGGGCCTTCTTCGCCATGACGCCCGAGCCGACCAGGCACCTATTGCGGGGCGACCGGGCTGCCGTCGTAGTTGAAGCGCTCGATCGTCACGCCGTCGCGTGCGTCCGCGACCAGCCGGTCGAGGATCTGCCGCGCGAGCTGGTCCTGCAGCTCGTCCTTCTTGTCCTCGAAGGTCGGTGTCGTGATACGCTTCTCCTCGACCAGGATGACGTGCCAGCCGAACTGGCTCTGCACGGGTTCCCTGCCGTAGCTACCGGGCGCGATCGTGAACGCCGCCGCGGAGAACTCGGGCACCATCATCTCACGGCGGAAGAAGCCGAGATCGCCGCTGTTCTGCGCGGCCGACGGATCGCGCGAGCGGGCCTTCGCCAGCTCGGCGAAGTCGCCGCCACCATCGAGCTCGGCGATCACCGCGCGGGCATCCGCCTCGCTCTCCAGCAGGATGTGCCGGGCGTGAACCTCCTCGACGGCGAAGTCCGGTGCCGCCTTGGCGGCATCGTAGGCGGCGCGCAGCGCGTCCTCGGTGGTCCCTTCCTCGAGGGCGCGTTGGATGAGCTGGTCACGCAGGGCACCCTCGCGCGCGCGCTCGAGTGCCTGGCGCACGGCCGGCTCGTCGGCGAGGCCGCGCTTCTCCGCGGCGTTGGCGAGCAGGCGCGTGTCGATGGCCCGCTGCAGCAGCGGCTCGAACAGCATCTCGACCGGCATCTGCCGATACTGCTCGGGCAAGCTCCGATGCACGGCATCGATCTCGGAGCGGTGGATCTCCTCCCCGCCGACACGGGCGACCACCGGGTCGTCGGCAGCGGTTTCCGCCCTCACGGTAACGGCGTGGAGCAGGGTGACCGCGGCCGCGGTGAGGATCAGGCGACGCATCGGGAAGTCTCCGGGAATGAAGCGGCCGGCATAAAGCCACGTTCGTCCAGCCGTCACAAGCGCCGCGCCGTTAAGGTCCCGTTAGCTGCCGACCGCTAGGGTCGCGGCGGGTCGCGGTGGCCGGCAGGCGGCCGCGCGGCCGGAAGGGTGCGACGGATGCGTGGGCGGCGTTGCGGCGTTCTCGGCCGGCTGATGCAGCTCCTGCGCGGTGCCGGGTGGCTCGCGCTCCTCCTCGCCGGCCTCGCGCCGCTGGAGACCGCGAAGCCCGCGCGGGCTGCCCAGCCACCGGTGCTGGCGGTGCAGTCGCGCGACACCGCCACCGAGCTGACCCTGCGCTGGCGGCACCCGGTGGCCGCCGCCGGCTTCGCCCGCGCCGGCCGCCTGTGGCTGCTGTTCGACCACCCGGCAGCGGTACCGCCAGACCTCGCCCCGGTTGCCGGCACGCCGTTCGCCACCCTGCGCCGCGAGCCGCACGCCGACCTGCTCGTCCTGTCGATGGAACTCGGGCAGGCGTCGGTATCCCTGACCCGCCGCAAGTCAACCTGGACGCTCGCCCTCGGCGACAGGGCACACACGCCCGAGGGCGCGGTCGCGCTCGACGCGGCCTCGGGTGATCTGCGGGTCCCGGCCGCCGGCCGACTCGTGGGGTTCGACGACCCGGTCGTCGGCGACCGGCTGGGCGTCGTGCTGTTGACCGACGCACCGCGCGGCGAGCCGGTCGGTCGGCGCCTGCCCTGGGTCGAGGTCCTGCCGTCGGTGCAGGGTGTCGCCTGGAAGCTGCGGACCGACGAGCTGCAACCACGGCTCGCCGACTCCGTGGTCGTGCTCCCCGCGCCGCGCCTGCCGACGCTGGCCGACGCGCTCTCGGACTCCGAGGAGCTGCGGCCGGCCGAGGCGACCGTCGCGCCGGCCCGCCGACCGGCGCTCGTCGCAACGGAGCCCCTAGGCGCCCCGGAGTCGGCGCCGCACGATCTGACGCGCTCCGCGGAAGCGGTCGAACGGGCCGACGAGACTTTGTCCCCGAGCGGTGCCGGCGCGATGCACGCGGCACCGGAGCCGGACCCGCCGCCGACCTCACTCGCCCTTGCGCCGGTGGCCTCGCTCGGCGCGTCGGGGCCAGCCGATCTGCCCCCGGCTCTGCTGGCGCCGGAACCGGTCGATCCTACCGCAACCTCACCAGCACGGCCGATACCGCCGCGGCTCGCACTCGCTAGCGGTGTCGTGCCGAACGGGCGCACGCTGCGCGAGTACCGACGGGCGCTGGAGCAACGGATCGCCGCGGCGCGCGGTGCCGAGCGCCTCGATGCACGGCTCGCGCTGGCCCGCACCTTGGTCGCCTACGAGCTCGCCGCGGAAGCTCTGGCGGTGCTGGACCCCTTGGAGGACGACGCCGATGCCGGCGCGGTGCAGGCGCTCAGCGGTGCCGCCGCGCTGCTCGCCGGCCGCGCCCAGGAAGCGAGCCGGGCGCTCGGCGCGCCGCTGCTCGACGGCGACGACGAAGTGCGGCTGTGGCGTGCCGTCGCGGCCGCCGCCCGCGCCGACTGGGCGGTGGCCGTGGCGCTCGCCGAGCCACGGCTGCATCTGCCCGCCTACCCGCCGGGCCTGCATTTCCGCGTGGCGCTCGACATGGCGCGGATCGATCTCCACGCCGGCCGCATCGACGCGTCACTGGCGCAGCTCGACCGGCTGCGCGGCCACGCCCCGAGCCCGGCACAGGAGGCCGCGCGGCGGCTGGTCGAGGCGGAGGCGCTGGCCGCGCAGGGCGACGCGTCCGCGGCCGCGCAGGCCCTCACCCACGCGGCCCGCGACGGCGGCCCGCTCCTCGCCGTATCGGCCGCACACACGGAGACCATGGCGGCCTTCGCCGCCGGGCAGCGTGCCGCTGCCGACACGCTGGCGCGACTCCGCGCGGCGCGCCCGACCTGGCGTGGGCACCCGGACGAGGTGCGGATGCTCACCGATCTCGGCCGTGCCGCCGCGGCCGCGGACGACCTCGCCGCCGCCGTCGAGGCGTGGCGGGCCGCCGTGCGCCGCGCGCGCGAATCCGAGGCGCCGCACGCCGGCGAGCCGGCCCGGGCGCTGCTCGCCGGCCTGCTGCCCGAAGCGCTCGCCGGGACCGGCGAGCGCGCCCTGCCGCCGCTGCGCGCGCTGGCGGTGCTCCGTGACACCGAGCCGGAATTGCTGCCACAGAGTGCCGCGCGCGCGGAGGTCGACCGGCGGCTGGCGCGGCGACTGGCCGAGGCCGGATTCGATGCACCGGCGGCGGAGCTGCTCGCCGCGCGCGCGGACCTCGCCGGCTCGGCCGAGCTGCGGGCCACGGCCGGCGCCGCGCTCGCCCGCGCCCGGCTCGCCGAGGGCCGACCGATGGACGCCCTCGCCGCCTTGAGCCAGAGCGGGCCGGAGGATGGGCTGCCGCAATCCCTCCAACGCGAGCGACGTGCGCTCGAGGCCCGCGCGCGGCAGCTCGGCAGCGTGCCGTCCTTCCTCGACCTACCGCTCGACGAGACCGGGCTCGACGCGGCGACGGCGCATCGGCTGCGCCTCGAGCGGGCGCTCGCCACCGGGGAGTGGCCGGCGGTCGCAGCCGCAGCTGCGGCGCTGCTCGGCACCTTGCCCGAAACCGATCTCGCAGAGCGCGAGCGGCTGGCAGCGGCGCTGGTCCTGGCGACCGCACGCACCGGCGGCGAAGGGACGGCGGTCGTCGCGGGTCACGCCGAGGCGCTCCGCTCGGCGTGGGGCAGCGCACTCGTCGCGATGCTGGCCTCGCCGGCGGCGCCCGCGGCCGACCTCGCGGCGACCGCGGAGGGCCTGCACCACCTGCGCGCCTATCTGGAAGCCGCCGCCGTCCCGGCGAGCTGATCCGGACGCCACCAAGGCACCGCGACATCCTGTCCTGGCAGACTCGGCAGCCATGGCAGCCGAGAGGATTGCGATCGTCCGCCGCCGGTCCTATATCCGCCGCCGTTCGGCAGTCATGGCTGCCGTGTCTGCCGAGCGGTACGGTGCCCGGATGGCGAAAAAGCATGGCAAGAGCGTCAAGCCCACGCGCTCCGTCAAGCCGCGGCAGAAGGCGGTGACGGAGGAGCGCTGGACGGTCCGCGGCGTCGCCGGACCGCTGCAGAAGGCGGCGGCCGACGCGGCGCGGGCCGAGGGTCTGACGCTCGGTGTCTGGGTGTCCCGCCTGCTGCAGGCTGCCGTCGCCGGCCGCGAGCCGACGACGGCGACCGCCGAGTGGCGCGCTGCCCTCGAGGCGCGCGTCGCCCGGCTTGAGGCGGCGGCGGGGCTGGCGCCCGGCTGAGGCCGGAGCGCCGCGGCGAGCGGGCCGGGTCGGGAGAGCGTCGCGCACCCCGCCCCGGCCCGCCGCGTCTCGACGATAGGGTAGGGCCAGGTCGGCCTGGAGTGAGCAGGCGCGGCGACAGCCGCGGCGGGAGCGAGAGAGATGGACCAGTACCGCATCGAGGCCCGGCTGCCGGGCCGCCTCGTCATGATCGGCTGCGGCAGCATCGGCCAGGCCGTGATGCCGCTGCTGTTTCGCCATCTAGGCCTGACCGCCGAGCGGGTCACCGTGGTCACGGCCGACGAGCGCGGGCACGACGTGGCGGCCGCGTTCGGCGTCGCCTTCGTCAAGCAGGCGCTGACGCCGGGCAACTACCGCTCGGTCCTGGAGCCGCTCGTCGGTGCCGGGGACTTCGTGCTCAACCTGTCGGTCGACGTGTGCAGCGTGACGATGGTCGAGCTGTGCCGGGAGCGCGGCGCACTGTACCTTGATACGGTGATCGAGCCTTGGGCCGGTGCTTACTTCGACAGTGCCCTGTCGCCCGCCCAGCGTTCCAACTACGCGCTGCGCGAGTCGATGCTGGCGCTGCGCCGGCGGCAACCCGGCGGGCCAACCGCGGTCATCGCGCAGGGCGCAAATCCCGGACTCGTATCGCAGCTCCTCAAGGAGGCTATCCTGATAGTCGCACGCGACGTTGGGCTCGAGGCCACTGAGCCAACCGACCGGACCGGCTGGGCGACGCTGCTGCGCCGCCTCGGCGTCAAGGCCATCCACATCGCCGAGCGTGACACCCAGGTCGGTCAGCGGCCGAAGCGACCGGGCGTGTTCGTCAACACCTGGTCGATCGACGGCTTCGTCGCCGAGGGCTGCCAGCCGGCCGAGCTCGGCTGGGGCACGCACGAGGCCGGACTGCCGCCGCAAGGTCGCCGCCACGCCAACGGCTGCGGCGCGGCGATCTACCTCAACCAACCGGGTGCGGCGACCCGAGTGCGGACCTGGACGCCGCTTGCCGGCCCGTTCCACGGCTTTCTCATCACGCACAACGAGGCAATCTCGATCGCTGACTACTACACCCTGCGCGACGGTCAGGAGGTGGCCTATCGGCCGACCGTGCACTACGCCTACCACCCGTGCGACTCGGCCGTGCTCTCGGTGCACGAGCTCGCCGGCCGCGGCTGGCACCAGCAGCCCGAGCAGGAACTGCTCCTCGACGACATCGTCGCCGGCCGCGACGAACTCGGCGTGCTTCTCCTTGGCCATCCGCGCGGGGCGTTCTGGTACGGCTCGCAGCTTACGATCGACGAGGCGCGCCGGCTGGCGCCCTACAACAGCGCCACCTCGCTGCAGGTCGCCGCAGGCGTGCTCGGCGGCATCGTCTGGGCGATCGAGAACCCGAACGCCGGCATCGTCGAGGCCGACGAGCTCGACCACCGTCGGGTGCTCGAGGTGGCCAAGCTCTATCTCGGGCCGGTGGTCGGCGCCTACACCGACTGGACCCCGCTCGAGGGCCGCGGCCGGCTGTTCGATGAGGACGTCGACCACGGCGATCCCTGGCAGTTCAAGAACGTCCTGGTCGCCTGACCAGCCCACCGCACTCGAGGAGAGCCGCCCGATGAGCACGCCGCAGGCGCTGTGGTCGACCCGCGCCCTGGTCCTGGCGCAGCCGCTCGAGATCCGTCCGTCGCGCCCCGACGACACGGCGGCGATGGCCGCACTCTACGCGGCCTGCTGGCGCGAGGGGCTGACCACCTTCGAAGACCGCGCGCCGAGCGAGGCCGAGCTCGCCGAACGGCGTGCGGTCGCGGTCGCCGCCGGGCTGCCGCACCTGGTCGCGGTCACCGGCAGCGGGACGGTGGTCGGCTATTGCTGGGCGACGCCGTTCCGCCGCCTCGCCGCCTACCGTCTGGCCGTCGAGGATTCGATCTACGTCCATCCCGAGGCGCGCGGCCTGCGGGTCGGGCGCCGGCTGCTGGCGCGACTGATCGATGATTGCGCAGCGCAGGGCCTGTGCCGGATGATCGCCGTCATCGGCGACCGTCGCAACACCGCCTCGCTGGCGCTCCACTACAGCCTCGGCTTCGCGGCGGTCGGCGTTCTGCCGGGCGTCGCGTTCAGGCCCGGCGCCTGGGTCGACACGGTGATCCTGCAGAAGCAGCTGCGCGTCGACCCGCCGCCGGGGGGCCGGCTGCACTGAGGCGGCGTTCCCCCGTCAAGCGGGGCGGATGACCCCCTTCTTCAGGAGCACGCAGCCGTAGAGCCGCGTCTCACCGCTCGCGACCACGGCGAAGGCCTGGCGGGCGCGGTCGTAGAACGCGAACCGCTCGAGCTTGCCGAGCCGGGCGCCGTGCCGTTGCAGCACCGCGGCGTACTCGGCGCAGACCGGCGGCTCGGCGTCCGGATCGCCCACCACCTCGATGCGCAGCGCCGGGTCGGGCACGAAGTCGTCGAGCGGCAGGACGGAGAGGATCGCCTCGAGCAGACGCGGGCCCGGCACGCCATCCATGCGCACCAGGCGGCGCCCCATGGTCGTCGACGGGAAGTTCGTGTCGGCGAGGACCAGATCGTCGCCATGGCCCATGGCGCGCAGGATGTAGAGCAGGTCGGCGTTGAGCAGCGGATCGACGCCCTTGAGCATGGCGGCCTCCCCTTGGCACAGTCGATGGCATCAAGGCACCGGCGGCCGGCCCTGTCGAGGGCCGGCCCAGGGAGGCGGCGCGATGGCAGGCTGTGTGATGGCGGTCGATGTCGGCACGGGCAGCGCTCGAGCCGGCCTGTTCGACCCGACCGGCCACCTGCTCGGCCGTGCCGAGCACCCGATCCTGATCCACCGCCCGGTCGCCGAGCACGCCGAACACTCCTCGGCGGACATCTGGGCCGCGGTCGGCGAGGCGGCGCGGGCCGCCCGGGCACGGGCCGGGGTGGCCGCCGCCGAGATCCGCGGGATCAGCTTCGATGCGACCTGCTCGACGGTCTGCCTCGACGCGGACGGCCGCCCGGTCAGCGTGTCGATGACCGGGGAGGAGCGCTGGGACACGATCGTCTGGCTCGACCACCGTGCCGTCACCGAGGCCGAGGAGTGCACCGCCACCGGCCACCGGGTCCTCGACTATGTCGGTGGCGTGATGTCGCCGGAGATGGCGACGCCCAAGCTGATGTGGCTGAAGAGGCGCATGCCGGCGAGCTGGCAGCGCCTCGGGTTGCTGTTCGATCTCGCCGACTTCCTGACCTGGAAAGCCTCCGGCAGCCCCGCGCGGTCGGAATGCACCGTGACCTGCAAATGGACCTACTTGGCCCATGAGCAGCCCGGCTGGCAGCCGGACTTCTTCGCCCAGGTCGGGATCGCGGATCTGCCCGAACGCGGCCACCTCCCTGAGCGGGCGACGCCGATCGGCACCGACCTGGGGCCGCTCACCGCGAACGCGGCGGCGCATCTGGGGCTCACCACCGCCTGCCGCGTCGCCGCCGGGCTGATCGATGCCCATGCCGGCACACTGGGTGTGTTGGGCGGGGTCGCCACCGCTGGTGCTGCGGCGCTCGACCGCTGCGCCGCCCTGATCGCCGGCACGTCCAGCTGCCACATGGCGCTGTCGAGCGAGCCGCGCCATGTCCGCGGGGTCTGGGGACCGTACCACGGCGCCGTGCTGCCCGGCTGGTGGCTCAACGAGGCGGGCCAGTCCGCGACCGGCGCGCTCCTCGACCATATCCTCGCCCTGCACACCGCCGGCACGCAGTTGGGCCCGCAGCCGCACGCGGCGATCCTCGCGCGGATCGCGGCACTGCGCGCTGCCGAGGGCCCCGGGTTCGCGTCGCGGCTGCACGTCCTGCCCGACTTTCACGGCAACCGCTCGCCGCTGGCCGATCCGCACGCCGTGGGGGTGATCAGCGGGCTGACCCTCGATCACTCCCCGGAATCGCTGGCCCGCCTGTACTACCGCACCGCGGTAGCCATCGCCCTCGGCACCCGGCACATCCTCGATGCGCTGAACGCCGGGGGCTTCCGCATCGACACGCTGTACGTCGCCGGGGGCCACGTGAAGAATCCTCTGCTCATGGAGCTGTACGCCGACGCGAGCGGCTGCGAGGTTGTCGTTCCGGGCGAGGAGGACTCTGTGTTGCTCGGTACCGCCATGGCCGCGGCCGCCGGTGCGGGCCTGTTTCCGGATCTGCCGGCCGCCGCGGCGGCGATGGCGCGCGACGGCGCGCGACGCCGGCCCGACCCGGCCGCCGCCGTCCGCCTCGCCCGGGACTATCGAGTGTTCCTGCTGATGCACGAGCAGCGCCGCGCGCTCGACGCGGTCGTGTGACCCGGTCAACGGGCGATCGCGTAGAGATCCGCGGGCGTGGCGATCAGGTCCCAGGCGAGCCGGCCGCCGACCGCGAGCACGAGCAGCGCCAGCAGGACACGGATCTGCTCACCGCGCAAAGCACCGCTGGCGCGGGTGCCGAACTGGGCGCCGACCACCCCGCCCGCGATCAGCAGCAGCGCCAGCACGATGTCGACCGTCTGGTTGTTGTAGGCCTGCAAGAAGGTGGTGAGCGCGGCGACGACGCTGATCTGGAGCTGCGAGGTGCCGACCACGACGCTGGTCGGCATGCCGATCAGGTAGATCATCGCCGGGAGCAGGACGAAGCCGCCGCCGACACCCATGATCGCGGTCATCACGCCCACCCCGAAACCGACGGCGAGCGGCAGCAGCGCGCTGATGTAGAGGCGCGATTCAACGAACCGGACCTTGAGCGGAAGACCGTGCAGCCAATGGTGCTGGTGCAACTTGCGCCGTCGCCCGCTCGGCGTGCGACGGCGCAGAAGAACCGAGAGGCTCTCGAGCAGCATCAGCGCCCCGATCGTGCCGAGCAGCAGCACGTAGGCGAGTGTGACGACGATGTCGACGTGACCCGCCCTCTTCAGCCAGCCGAACAGGAGCACGCCGAGGCTGGAGCCGACCACGCCGCCGGTGGTCAGCACCGCACCCATCCGGAAGTCGACCGTCCGCCGCCGGATGTGCTCCGGCAGGCCGGCGACCGAGGAGGAGAGGATGTGTGCGGCACCCGAACCCACCGCCACGGCCGGCGCCACGCCGAGGAAGATCAGGAGCGGTGTCAGCAGGAAGCCACCGCCGACGCCGAACAGGCCAGAGAGAAACCCGACCACTCCGCCGAGCCCGAGCAACGCGAACAGGTTCACCGACATCTCGGCGATCGGCAGGTACAGGTCCATGCGTCGGTGCAGCCCGGCTCTGGCCCCCGACCACACACAACGCGGTCGCTGGGGCGTCAAGCCGGCTCGCCGGCCGCAGCGCGTACCGTGGCGCGCGCTGCGGCATCGCGGGCACGCCGCGATCAGACGTCGACGAGCAGGAAGTCGCTCACGTCGAGCTCGGTGATGCCGAGGAACAGGATCGTTGCCGGGCCGATCACGCCGCTGGAGAGCGAAGCAAGGTCGAGCGTGAGGTTGCCGGCAGCGACCGTGACGTGCTGGTCCTCGTCGGTGAGCAGCCAGTCACCGTTCGTGTCGAGCCGCGCCCAGTCGGCCATGTCACCGATCACCCAGACGAGATCCTCGCCCCGCCGGAAGTCGGTCACGACGTCCGTGCCGGCGGCGGGGCTGGTGACCAGATCGAAGCTGAAGATGTCGCAGCCGGCGCCGCCGGTGAGCACATCGTCCCCGGCGTCGCCGCCGAGATCGTCATCGCCGTTGCCGCCGAGCAGGCGGTCGTTGCCGGCGCCACCGATCAGCATGTCGTCGCCGTCGCCGCCCGCCAGCATGTCATCGCCGTCACCGCCAACCAGGATGTCGTCGCCGGCCCGGCCGCGCAGCGTGTCGTTGCCGCCGACACCATCGACGAAGTCGTCACCGGCCCCACCGGCGAGCGTCTCGTCGAGGGCGCTGCCGAGGAGCAGCAGGTCGCCCTGCGGGCTGCCGAGCTGCGTCGCCGTCGCGGCACCGCTCGCGACCAGCGACGCCACGACGTCGGGCTCCGGCTCGGCGGTGTCGGGCGCGTAGTCGTCGAGCCACGCGTCATCGCGGCCGGGGTCGTGGACCCCGTCCGATCCTCCGCCGGGCAGGCTGTCGAGCGCGTCCTGCCCATCGGGCAGCCCGGTCTGGGTGCTCATGGTGACCTCTCGCTTGCGGCGTTCCCCGGGGCCCGCGACGTGCTGCGCGTGGCCCCTCGATTCGGGCGCGAGAGTGCCGGACAACTCCTAAGTTAGGGTTACCGTGAGGCGGCTGGCCCGCGCGTTGGGGCCGCGGCTGTGCCGCATTGTCGCGCCGTCTCGGGTCGGCGCGGGCGCAGCCGCCTGCTAGTTTTCCTGTGTGGTCGCTCGCGCTGTACAGCGCGGCGGTGCCGACGGAGGCGGAGGGTGCAGCAGGCCGGGGCCCGCGTGGCCGAGGTGGTCGAGGTCGAGGACGCGCTGTCGCGCCGCCAGCAGCGCGCCTCGCCCCTCTATGCCGGCCGCGTCGAGGTGTACGCCAAGGCGATCAAGGGTCGGTTCCGCACGATCAAGTGGGCGATGCTGATCGTCCTCCTCGGCATCTACTACGCGACACCCTGGCTGCGCTGGGACCGCGGGCCGCATGCGCCTGACCAAGCGGTGCTGGTCGACATGGCCAACCGCCGCCTCTACTTCTTCTGGATCGAGATCTGGCCGCAGGAGGTTTACTTCCTGACCGGCATCCTGATCCTCGCCGCGTTCGGCCTGTTCCTCGCCACCGCGCTGTTCGGTCGCGTCTGGTGCGGCTTCGCCTGCCCGCAAACCGTCTGGACCGACCTGTTCATGGCGGTCGAGCGCTGGCTGGAGGGCGACCGCAACCAGCGCATGCGCTTCGACAAGGCGCCGTGGACCACCGACAAGATCGTCCGCCGTCTGGCCAAGCACGGAATCTGGCTGCTGATCGCCCTGGCGACCGGCGGCGCCTGGATCATGTACTTCAACGACGCCCCGACGGTGCTGTGGGCGTTCTTTACCGGCCAGGCGGGCCTCGCTGTCTATTTCTTTGTCGCACTGTTCACCACGACGACCTACCTGCTGGCCGGCCTCGCCCGTGAGCAGGTCTGCACCTACATGTGCCCGTGGCCGCGCATCCAGGCCGGGCTGCTCGACCAGGACAGCCTCGTCGTCACCTACGAGGCGTGGCGCGGCGAGCCGCGCGGCAAGCACAAGAAGGGCGAGCCCTGGGAAGGTCGCGGCGACTGCGTCGACTGCAACCAATGCGTCGCCGTCTGCCCGATGGGCATCGACATCCGCGACGGCATGCAGCTCGAGTGCATCGGCTGCGGGCTGTGCATCGACGCCTGCAACGGTGTGATGGCCAAAGTCGGCCGGCCGCCAGAGCTGATCACTTACGACAGCGAGCGCAACGCGCAGCATCGCGCCGCCGGGATCGCCCCGCGCTACCGTCTCGTGCGGCCGCGCACCGTCCTCTACGCCATCGTCTTCGGTCTGGTCGCGGTGATCATGCTCGTCGCCCTGGCGCTGCGCGCCGACAGCGGAGTCAACATCCTGCCTGACCGCAATCCGCTGTTCGTGCGTCTCTCGGACGGCAGCATCCGCAACGGCTACACCTTGAAGATCCTCAACAAGACCAACGCCGAGCGAACCTTCCGTGTGACCGTCGCGGGCCTTCCGGCGGACCTCGCCACGCTCGGCCAGGACGAGCCGTCCGCCTCCGTCCTCCTCGACGCGCCGCCCGACGGCGTCGGCACCCATCGCCTCTTCGTGCGCTTGCCGCCCGAGTCCGTGACCGCGGAACAGATGGAGATCACCCTCGAGGTGACGGACGCCGCGACTGGTGCCACGACACGCCACACCGCGATCTTCCGAGGACCACGGCCATGATCCGGCGACCGGCCATGGATCGCCGCGCCGGCTGGATCCCGTGGCTGTTCGTCGGCCTTTTCGGGATCGTGGTGGCCGTGAACGGCGTCATGATCTGGCTTGCGGTCGGCACCTTCCCGGGCCTCGTCACCGATCGTCCCTACGACCGTGGCCTCGCCTACAACCGCAACCTGGAAGCCGCCGCGGCGCAGGAGGCGCTCGGCTGGGAGGCGCGTCTCGCGGCACGGCTCGAGGGTCCGACGACAGCGTTGTTCGAGCTCGAGCTGCGCGACCGCGACGGCCTGCCGGTCGACCACGCGGAGGTCCGCGCCGAGGTCCGCCGTCCGGTCGGCACAGGACTCGATTTCGACCTCGTTCTGGAGCCGATCGGCCCGGGCCGCTACCGCGCAGCGACGGCGATGCCGCAGCTCGGCGCTTGGGACGTGCATCTCGTGGTCGAGCGCGGCCTCGCGCTGTTCGTGGTCGACCAAAGGTTCGTCCTGCGCTGATGGCTGCGTCCCTGGCCGCATCCGATGCGTCCGGGCGGCTCACCGAGGTGCCGGCGCCCGACGTCGCGCCGCTGGTGCACACCGACCCGGTTTCCGGGCACCACAGCCTGTACCTGCTGGTCGACGGGGCGCATTGCGGCGCCTGCGTGCGGCGCATCGAGCGCGCTGTGGCGGCCGTTGGCGGGCTCGAGACCGGCCGTCTCAACCTGACCACGCGGCGGCTGACGTTGCGCTGGACCGGCGAGGTTCAGCGCGCGGCGGAGTATGTCGCTGCGGTCCAGGCGCTGGGCTACCGCGCCGTACCCTTCGATCCGGAGCGGCTGGGCGGCGGTGATGACCGCGCCGAGCGCCAGCTGCTGCGGAGCCTCGCCGTCGCCGGCTTCGCCGCGGGCAACGTGATGCTCCTCGCCGTGTCGGTCTGGGCCGGACATTTCTACGGCATGGGGCCGGGAACGCGGACCTTCTTCCACTGGGTCCAGGCGCTGATCGCCCTGCCGGCGATCGCCTACGCTGGACAGCCCTTTTTCCGCAGCGCCTGGGCCGCGTTGCGCCACGGCCGCACCAACATGGACGTGCCGATCACGCTGGGCGTGACGATCGCCGCGGCGATGAGCCTGCATGAGACGGTCCGCGGCGCCGAGCACGCCTATTTCGATAGCGCCGTGACGCTCCTGTTCTTTCTGCTGGTCGGCCGGTTCCTCGACCAGCGGGCGCGCGGCGCAGCGCGCGGCGCGGCACAGCGCCTCCTGGCGCTCCGCGCGAGCGCGGTGACTTTGGTCATGCCGGACGGCAGCACGCGCGCGGTCCGCCCGGAAGCCGTCGAGGCCGGTCAGGAGGTCCTGGTCGCCGTGGGCGAGCGGGTCGGCGTCGACGGCACCGTGCGCGACGGGCACTCGGAGATCGATACGAGCGTCATCACCGGGGAGACCGTGCCCCGGGCGGTCGGCCCCGGTGCCCAGCTCTTCGCCGGCACGGTCAACCTCGCCGCCCCGCTGCGCCTGACCGTGCGCGCGACCGGCGAGGGCACGCTGCTCGCCGAGATCGTGCGCTTGATGGAGCTCGCCGAGCAGCGCCGTGGCCGGTTCGTGGTCCTCGCCGACCGCGTGGCGGGCCTCTATGCGCCGGTCGTCCACACTCTGGCGTTGGCGACATTCCTCGGCTGGCTGCTCCTTGGCGGCATCGCTTGGCAGACGGCACTGCTCTACGCCGTGGCGGTCCTGATCATCACCTGCCCCTGCGCGCTCGGCCTCGCGGTGCCGGCCGTTCAGGTGATCGCCAGCGGACGGCTGATGCAGGGTGGGGTGCTCCTCAAGTCGGCCACCGCCCTCGAGCGCTTCGCCCAGGTCGACATGGTCGTGTTCGACAAGACCGGGACGCTTACCGAAGGCCGCCTCGACCTGAGGCCGGGCGACTGGAGTGCGGTCGATCTCGCTGCCGCCGCCGGCCTCGCCAAGGTTTCGCGCCACCCGCTGGCGCGCGCCCTCGCTGCGGCCTGCCCAGGCGCTGCCGCCGCCCGTGGCGTCGAGGAGGTTCCCGGCTGCGGGCTGCGCCTCGTCACGGCGGAGGGGGAATGGCGCCTCGGCCGGCGTGGCTGGGCGACGCCGGCGCCCGAGGACGACCGCGTCGGGCCGGAGCTGTGGCTGGGTCGGCCCGGCCGCTTGCCGGTCCGCTTCGCTTTCGTCGATCGGCTGCGCGACGACGCTCGGGCTGTGGTCGACGGGCTGCGCGGCGCCGGGCTCGAAGTGGGCCTGCTGTCAGGCGACCGCGCCGCGACGGTGGCGGAGACGGCGGCGCTGCTCGGCATCGACGACTGGCACGCGGCGCAGCGCCCGGCCGACAAGGTCGCCCGGCTGGAGGCACTGCGCGCGCAGGGACGGCGGGTGCTGATGGTCGGCGACGGGCTCAACGATGCCCCGGCGTTGGCCGCGGCCACGGTGTCGCTCTCGCCGGCGAGCGCCGCCGACATCAGCCAGACGACGGCCGACGCGGTGTTCCAGGGCGCCCATCTGCGCCCGGTGCTCGACTGCCTGCGCATCGCGCACCGGGCCGAGCGGCTGGTCCACCAGAACATCGCGATCTCGCTGATCTACAACGTTGCCACAGTGCCGCTCGCCGTCGCGGGGTTCGTGACGCCGCTGGTCGCCGCCATCAGCATGAGTGCCAGCTCGTTGCTCGTCGTCGGCAACGCGCTGCGCCTGCACCGACACTGAGCGCCGCGCCGGCGGCGCTCAGAAGCGGTCCTTGCGCGCGCGGATCTCGCCCAGCACCGCAGCGTCGTCGGCCGTCTCCAGCCCCAGCCTCCGGCGGATTCCTGGATCATCCCAGCGCAGGAACGGGTTGGTGCGCTTCTCCTCACCAAGCTGCGACGGCACCGTCGGCTCGCCGCGCGCGCGCAACGCCTCGATCTGCCGGACGCGCTCGCGTAGCGCCGCGTTGTCCGGATCCACGGTCAGCGCGAAGCGCGCGTTTCCGAGCGTGTACTCGTGGCCGCAATAGACGCGGGTGTCGTCCGGGAGCGCGCGCAGCTTGGCGAGCGAGCGCTGCATCGTCGCGGCGTCACCCTCGAACAGCCGTCCGCAGCCGAGCGCGAACAGCGTGTCGGCGCAGAACAAAGCCTGCGCCTGCTCGAACCAGTAGGCAATGTGGCCGCGCGTGTGGCCGGGGGTCTCGATGATCCGGGCGTGGGTCGCGCCGAACGGCAGGCTGTGGCCCTCGGCCACGCCCATGTCGAGACCGGGGATCCGGGCCGCATCGCGGGCCGGGCCGACCACCCGGCAGCCGGTGGCCTTCTTGAGCTCCTGATTGCCGCCGACATGGTCCTGGTGGTGATGCGTGCACAAGATCAGATCGAGGCTACGGCCGAGCTCGCGCAGCCGGACCAGGACCGGTTCGGCTTCGGCCGGATCGACGACGCCGCTCGTCCCACTGCGCGGCTCGAACAACAGCCAAGCATAATTGTCTTGCAGCAAGGGCAGACACTCGATCTGCAGCATAGGGCGGCTCCTGCCCAGACAGGCCCGGGCGATGGGGTTTTCAGCGGACGGTCCGACCGTCATATAGTCGTTTACATCGGTTTGGAGACCTCAGCCTGACGATGCGCCCCGACGTCGCCGACCTGCAGGCCTTCTACGCGAGCCGCCACGGCCAACTGGCGCGCCGCCTGATCGTGACCCAGATCCGCCGCCTCTGGCCGCGGCTCGGCGGCATGGTCGTGGTGGGGCTGGGCTATCCGATGCCGTTCCTCGTCGCCCTCGACGAGGCCGAGCGCGTGCTCGCCCTGCAGCTCTACGGCACGGGCGTGCCGGCGTGGCCGGAGGGCGAGCGCTGCCGCCTCGCCGCCGTCGCCGAGGACCAGCTCCCCCTGCCGGACGGCTCGGTCGACCGTCTCCTGCTTGTTCACGCGCTGGAGACCAGCCCCCGGGCGCGGCGCCTGATGCGGGAGGTGTGGCGTGTGCTCGCCGATGGCGGCCGGATCATCGCGCTCGTGCCGAACCGACGTGGGCTATGGTGCTGGAGCGAGCGCACGCCGTTCGGCCACGGTCAGCCGTTTAGCGCCGGGCAGCTCGAGCGAACGATGCGCGGCCACCTGTTCACCCCTGTTGCGACCGCCGGGGCGCTCTACCTGCCGCCGACCGAGCGACGGCTCTTGCTCCGCTTCGCAATCCCGCTCGAGCGGTTAGGTGTACGCCTCGCACCGGGACTGGCCGGCGTCAATCTGATCGAGGCCGAGAAACAGATCCTCGTACCCACCCCGCTCGCGGCACCGGCGCGGACGAACCCACGCCGAGTCTACGCTCCGATCCCGGCGGGTGCCGTGCCGGCCTGAGCTGTTACATCTGCGACTGACCGAAGTTCTCGATCCCGATCTTGTCGATCAGCTCGAGCTCGGTGCGGTTGTGGTCCTGATGCTCTTCCTCGTCGGCGAGAATCTCGACGAACAGGTCGCGGGTCACATAGTCGCCGGCCTCTTCAGCGATCTTGATCGCCGCGCGGTAGTGGCGGATACCCTCCATTTCTAGCTTGAGGTCGCACTCGATGACCTCCTTCAAGCTCTCCCCGATATAGAGCTTGCCGAGGTCCTGAAGGTTGGGCAATCCGCCGAGCAGCAGGATTCGCTGGATGATCCGGTCGGCGTGCTTCATCTCCTCGATCGACTCGTCGTACTCCGCCTTGCCGCGCTTCGCGAAGCCCCAATTGTCGAGCATCCGCCCGTGTAGGAAATACTGATTGATCGCGGTGAGTTCACCCTTCAGCGCCGTGTTCAGCGCAGCGATCACCTTCTTGTCACCGACCACGCCGTCCTTGCCGTCCTCGATCATCGTCCCGATCCTCTTTAGAACTGTTCGAAAACGTAGCGACGGCGGGCGCCGCGTCAAGCGCTCGTCGCCGGCTGCGGCGCTCAGCCGCCGCGGCGCTCGCGCGCCCGCCGACGCGCCTCGACGTTGTCCCGATCGCTGACGTAGAGTAGCGGTGGCAGTCGGCGCATCAGCGAGGCTTCGAGCGAGTCGACGCGGCCGTCGGCATCCACGACGTCCCACAGCATCTCGAGCACGGCGATCCGCTCATCCTCGCTGTAGATCCGAGTCAACTCGCGCGTGAAGCCGTGCCAATCCGAGGCGCTGGCGGCGGCGCCTTCCGCCTCGGCCACCAGCGTCGCGACGTCGGCCGCCGAGAGCCCCAGCCGCTCGCCCAGCACCGCCTCGATCTGCTGCCGCTCCTCGCTGGAGAAGTGCCCGTCGGCGCGGGCCACCTCGACGAGCAGGGCGGCCACGGCAAGACGGTGCGCATCGCTCGGCGCCCCCGGCGCCTCCGGGCGCGCCAGCAGCCTGTCGAGAAAGCTCATCATGGTGGCAGTCTTCGCCCGCTGCCGCCCCTGGTCAACCGGTTCCTCGCCGCCCCGCCGTCGCTGACGCCGCAAACAGCGTTTGTTAAGGTCCGCGTCCACACTGGGTGGGAGGGCGCATGTCGAAGCTGGCTTGGGGCGTGCTCGGCACGGCCAAGATCGCGCGCGAGAAGGTCATCCCGCCGATGGCGCGCGGCGAGCGCTCGACCGTGGTGGCGATCGCCTCGCGCGACGCGGCGCGGGCTCGATCGGTGGCCGCCGAGCTCGGCGTCGCCAAGGCCTATGGCAGCTATGACGCCATGCTGGCCGATCCCTACGTCCAGGCGGTGTACAATCCTCTACCCAACCATCTCCACGTGGAGTGGACGCGGCGCGCCGCCGAGGCGGGCAAGCACGTGCTTTGCGAGAAGCCCATCGGGCTCACCGCCGCGGATGCCGAGGAGCTGATCCGGGTCCGCGAGCGAACCGGGGTGCGGATCCAGGAAGCGTTCATGGTGCGGACCCACCCGCAATGGCTGCGGGCGCGCGAACTGGTCCAGGCGGGACGGATCGGCCGGCTTCGCGCGATCACTGGGCATTTCAGCTACTACAACGTCGACCCGGCGAACATCCGCAACCAAGCGGAGATCGGCGGCGGCGGGCTGCTCGACATCGGCTGCTACCCGATCACCACCTCACGCTTCGTCACGGGCGCCGAGCCCAGGCGGGTGGCCGCGCTGATCGAGAACGACCCGCAGCTCGGGATCGACCGACTCGGCTCGGCCATCCTCGACTATGACGGCGTCCAGTGCGCGTTTGTCTGGTCGACGCAGACGGTGCCGCGCCAGACCATGCAGTTCTTCGGCACCGAGGCACGCCTCGAGGTCGAGGTACCGTTCAACGCGCCCAATGACCGGCCCTGCCGGCTGCTGATCTACGACGCGGCCGAGCTTGGCGCGCATGTCGCCGAGACGATCGAGCTGCCGATCTGCGACCAATACGGCGTCGCCGGGGACGCGTTCTCCGCAGCCGTCCTCGACGGCAAGCCGGAGCCGGTGCCGCTCGAGGACAGCGTGCGCAACATGCGGGTCATCGACGCGGTGCGGCGGGCCGCCGCCAGCGGCGCCTGGGAGCGTCCCTGAGCCGCATGCTGCGCGCAATCGAGGAGATCCTGACGCACCTCGAGGGGCTCAAGATCGCCACCGAGACGTTCCATCACCCGGCCGTGTTCACGGTCGAGGAATCGCTCGTCCATACCGCGCATCTGCCCGGAGCGCATGTCAAGAACCTGTTCCTCAAGGACAAGAAGGACAAGCTGTGGCTGGTCACCTGCCGCCACGAGCTGCGGGTCGACCTCACGGCCCTGTCGCGGCGCCTCGGCGCCGCCAGGTTCTCCTTCGCCCGCGCCGAACTGCTGCGCGAGGTTCTCGGCGTCGAGCCGGGCGCCGTGACCCCGCTGGCGCTGGTCAACGACACCGCATGCCGGGTCCAGCCGGTGCTCGACGAGGGCCTCGTCGCCGCCGGTCGGCTCAACTGCCACCCGCTGCAGAACACCGCGAGCACCGTGCTGGCCACGGCCGATCTCGTCCGCTTCATGCGCGCCTGCGGCCACGACCCGGTGGTGAGCGCGATCGACACGGTTCCGGCCTGACCGGCCGGGCGTTGCCTTCGCCGGCCGGTTCCGCTCTATCTGCGCCCGGTCTGCGGGATAGGAGCGGATGAGCGAGGCACCGCGGCAGGGTTGGCTCGCGCGGCTGCGCGCCGGGCTGGCGCGCAGCTCCGACTCGCTGCGCGGTAGCATCGGCGGCATCTTCACCCGGCGGAAGCTCGACGCCGCCAGCCTCGAGGAGCTCGAGGATGCGCTGATTCTGGCCGACCTCGGCGTCGCCACGGCGGCCGAGCTCGTCGAGCGGCTGCGCAAGGAGCGCTTCGGCAAGGACGTCACCGAGACGGAGGTGCGCGAGTTCCTGGCCCAGGCGATTGCCGCCATGCTTGAGCCCTGGGCCGTCCCGATCCCGCATCGCGAGCGGTTCCGACCCCAGGTCGTGCTGGTCTGCGGCGTCAACGGAACCGGCAAGACGACCACCGTCGGAAAGCTCGCCAAGCAGGCGACGGACGCCGGCCTCAGCGTGGTGCTGGCCGCCTGCGATACCTTCCGCGCCGCTGCCGTGGCGCAGCTCGAGATCTGGGGCCAGCGCAACGGCGTGCCGGTGATCGCCGGCAAGGAGGGCGCCGATCCGGCCGGGCTCGCCTACGAGGCGCTGGAACGCGCCCAGCGCCAGCGCGCCGAGCTCCTGCTGATCGACACCGCCGGGCGCCTGCATAACAAAGCGGCGCTCATGGACGAGCTGAAGAAGATCGTCCGCGTGTTGAAGAAGCTCGACCCGGCAGCACCGCACGACACGATCCTCGTGCTCGACGCCACGACCGGCCAGAACGCCCATCGGCAGGTCGAGATCTTCAAAGAAATGGTTGCGATCAGTGGACTGATCGTAACCAAGCTCGACGGTACCGCCAAAGGCGGGGTGGTCGTCTCGCTCGCCCAGACGTACAAGCTGCCGGTGCATGCGGTCGGCGTCGGCGAGGGCATCGACGACCTCCGGCCGTTCGAGGCGCGCCCGTTCGCCCGGGCACTCCTCGGCCTCGACGCGACCTGAGAGCGGGGACCGACCGATGTCGCACAACATCGTGGAGACAATCCTGGGCGCGCTCGTGCTCCTCGTGGCCGTGGGCTTCGTCGGCTGGGCCTATGGGCGCAGCGACGTCGGCGACCCCGGCGGCTACACGCTGAGCGCCAGCTTCGACCGCGTCGACGGACTGCTCCCCGGCGCGGATGTCCGGGTCAGCGGGATCAAGGTCGGCCGGGTCATCGACACTTCGCTCGATCCCGTCACCTTCCGCGCCCGTGTCCGGTTCAGCGTGATCTCCGGCCTGGAATTGCCCGCCGACAGCTCGGCGGCGATCGTCAGCACCGGGCTGCTCGGCAGCAAGTACCTCTCGTTGCTGCCAGGCGCGGACGACGTCGCGCTGGCGCCGGGCGGCGAGATCACGCTCACCCAGTCGTCGGTCAATCTCGAGGACCTGATCGGCCGCTACATCTTCAGCCAGGGTGGGCAGAGCCCGGCGGGTGCCGGCGGCGGCGCCGCGCCGTGAGGCGCGCCGCCGTCGCCGTGGGCGCGCTGGGCCTAGGCCTCGGTGGGGGCGCTGGTCTCGCCGCGCCGACCCTGCCGCACCAGACAGTGGTCCTCCAGACGCTCGACAAGGTGACCGCGCGGACCGGGCTGATCGAGGCGCCGATCGGCGAGGAGATGCGTCTCGGCACGCTCGGTATCACCGCGCGGACCTGCCTGGAGACGCCGCCCACCGAGCCGCCGGAGAGCGCCGCCTTCCTCGAGATCCGCGGGCTCGAGCCGGGCAAGCCCCCACAGCCCCTGTTCACCGGCTGGATGTTCGCGTCCACCCCGGCGCTCTCGGCACTGGAGCACCCTGTCTACGATGTCTGGGTCCTCGACTGCGCCCATCCGCTCGAACCGCCCAAGGAGCCGGCGGCGGAGTAGCCGAGCGACCAAGCGCGGCCGAACGAGCCAGGGGTGGCTCGGGTCAGGACAGCAGTCTCAGAAAGCGCGCCGTTCGAGCACGTTCTTCGACGACGTCTCATGAAACGGGAAGCGATCGCGGAAAAGCAGCGCCAACTCAGACGGACGCACCAGCCGTCTAGGGCGTTCCCACGACCTCCAGCCCGTAGAGCCGGTCGTCGCGGGGAAAGGCGGTCGGCCCGGCGGCGAGCGCCGCGGACAGGCGGCGGCGATAGGCGGCGCGCGGGATCTCGACGGCACCGAACTGGCTCAGATGCTCGGTGAGGAACTGCGCGTCGAGGAGCTGGTAGCGGGCCGCGCGCAGACGGCCGACCAGCTCGACCAGCGCCACCTTGCTCGCGTCGCGGACGCGGCTGAACATGCTCTCGCCGAAGAAGGCGTGCCCGATCGAGACGCCGTAGAGGCCACCCGCGAGTTCACCGTCGACGCGGCACTCGACGCTGTGCGCGAACCCGGCATGGTGCAGCTCGATGTAAAGCTCTACGAGCTGCTCGTTGAGCCAGCTCCGCTCGCGGCCGGGTGTGGGCGCGGCGCAGGCCCCGATCACCGCGGCGAAGTCGCGATCCACGGCGAGGTCGAACGGGCGCTGCCGAAACGTCCGGCGCAGGCGGCGGGGCACGTGGAAGCCGTCCAGCGGGATGACGCAACGCGTCGTCGGTTCGACCCAGTGGACGACCGCGCTGTCGCGATCCTCGGCCATCGGGAATAGGCCGAGCATGTAGGCGCGCAGGAGAAGGTCCGCATCGAGCGGCAGCATGTGCCGCCGAACCCGGCTCAGGTGGCCGCCGCGGCGAGCAGCCGGCCGAGCCAGTTCGTGTCATAGTCACTGCGCTCGAACGCCTCGTCGGCGAGGATCCGGCGCAAGAGCGGGATGTTGGTCGGCACACCGTCGATGACCGTCTCCGCGAGCGCCCGCTCCGAGCGCCGCAGGCACATCTCGCGGTCGACGTCGTGGATGATGAGCTTGGCGATCAAGCTGTCGTAGTGCGGTGGGACGGCGTAGCCGGCATAGAGCGCCGAGTCGACGCGCACGCCGGGGCCGCCGGGTGCGTGGTAGGCGGTGACGGTACCAGCGCGTGGCGTCAGCGTCTGCGGATCCTCGGCGGTGATCCGCCATTCCACCGCGTGGCCCGTGAAGCGTACCGCATCCTGCGAAAACCCGAGCGGCTTGCCGGCAGCGACGCGGACCTGCTCGCGGACCAGGTCGATGCCCGTGACCATCTCCGTCACCGGGTGCTCGACCTGCAGGCGGGTGTTCATCTCAATGAAGTAGAAGTCGCCGTCCTGCCAGAGGAACTCGACCGTTCCGAGACCGCGATAGCCGAGCCGGCGCATCGCCGCTGCGACCTGCTCACCGATCCGCGCCCGCTCGCGCGCGCCGAGCACCGGCGAGGGCGCCTCCTCGACGACCTTCTGATGCCGGCGCTGCAGCGTGCAGTCGCGCTCACCCAGATGCACGGCGTTGCCGTGCTGGTCGGCCAGCACCTGGACCTCGATGTGTCGCGGCCGGGCCAGGAACTTCTCCAGGTAGACCCGATCGTCGCCGAACCCGAGCCGGGCCTCGTTGCGCGCCATGCGGAGCGCATCGCCGAGCCCCGCCGGACCCTCGACGAGGCTCATGCCGCGGCCCCCGCCGCCGGCGACCGCCTTGATCAGCACAGGATAGCCCAGCCGCTCGGCGGCGCGCCGTGCGGCCGGCTCGTCGTCGACCGGCCCTTCGCTGCCCGGCACCACCGGCAGCCCCAACTCGACGGCGGTCCGCTTGGCAACGATCTTGTCGCCCATGAGCGCGATGTGCTCAGGCGTCGGACCGATGAAGACGAGGCCGTGATCCTCGACCATCTGCGCGAAGTCGGCGTTCTCGGCGAGGAAGCCGTAGCCGGGGTGGACGGCCTCCGCCCCGCTGATCTCGGCGGCGCTGAGGATCGCGGCCGTGTTCAGATAGGAATCCCGCGCCGGCGGCGGGCCGATGCAGACGCTCTCGTCAGCGAGCCGGACGTGCATCGCCGAGGCGTCGGCGGTCGAGTGGACGGCGACCGTCTCGATGCCCATCTCGCGGCAGGCGCGCAGGATGCGCAGCGCCACCTCGCCGCGGTTCGCGATCAGGATCTTGCCGATCAAGGGCTCACTCGAGGATCAGCAGCGGCTCACCGTACTCGACCGGGGCCGCGTTCTGAACGATCACCCGCGCCACCCGCCCGCTCCGCGGTGCACGGATCGCGTTCATGACCTTCATCGCCTCGATGATCAGCAGCGTCTGACCCTCGCGGACTTCGTCGCCGACGCTGACGAACGGCGGTGCGCCCGGCTCCGGCGCCAAGTAGACGGTGCCGACCATGGGCGAGGTGATCGTGCCGGGATGCGGCACGTCGCTCGGGGCGGTGGCGCCGGCGGCGACTGCGGCTTGCGAGGGCTCGGCCGGCGCGGGCGGACGCGGCACACTCTCGACCATCATCTGTACCTGGCGGGCGACCCGGATCTTGAGATCCCCCTGGGCCAGCTCGATCTCGGTCAACCCGGTGCGGTCGATGATCTCCGCGAGCTTCTCGATATAGTCCGTGTCGATGTCGAGCTTGGGCATGGTCGCGCTGCGGCCCGGCATCAGGCGGCGAGGCGACGGGCCAGCGCGCGCAGGGCAACGCGGTAGCCGTCGCTGCCGAGCCCGGCGATCACGCCGGTCGCGGCCATCGACACATAGGAGTGGTGGCGGAACGCCTCACGACGGAAGATGTTCGACAGGTGAACCTCGATCACGGGCATGGTCAGCACTGACAAGGCGTCGAGAACGGCGATCGACGTGTGGGTGTAGGCCCCGGCGTTCAGTACGAGGCCGCGGGCGGCGTGGCGTGCCTCCTGGATCCAATCGACGAGCTTACCCTCATGGTTGGTCTGACGGAACTCCACCGCCACACCACAGGCCCGCCCTTCGTCACGGCAGGCCGCCTCGAGATCGGCCAGGGTCTCGCGTCCGTATACGGCCGGCTCACGCTCGCCGAGCAGGTTGAGGTTCGGCCCGTTGAGGATGAAGATCAGCGGTGGCATCGCGTCGCGCAAGTCGTGGCCGCGCCGGCGCCGCCAGCGGAGCGCGCGCTTATAGCACGCTGTTGCTGCAACGCAACGTGCGTCGCTCAGGCATGGACGTCAACCACCACCCGGCCGCGCACCGCGCCCCTCAGGAAGTCCGGCGCGATCTCGAGCGCGCGGGCCAGCGGCACGACGCTGGTCATCTCGGCGAGCAGAGCCGGATCGAGATCGCGTGCGAGGCGCTCCCAGGCCGCCCGCCGGCGTTCGTTCGGGCAGTAGACGCTGTCGATGCCGATCAGCCGCACGCCTCGTAGGATGAACGGAAAGACGGTGCCGTTGAAACTCGCCCCGCCGGCGAGCCCGCACGCCGCGACGACGCCATGGTACTGCATCGCCTTGAGCAGGCCGACCAGGGTCTCGCCACCGACCGTGTCAATCGCCCCGGCCCATCGCGCCGACTCGAGCGGCGCCTTGCCGGGCTCGCTGAAGAGCGTCCGCGGCACCACCTCGGCGGCCCCGAGCCGGCGCAGATAAGGCTCCAGCTCGGCGCGACCGGAAGCGGCGACGACGCGATAGCCACGCTTGGCGAGGAGCGGGATCGCCACGCTGCCGACACCGCCGGCGGCACCGGTGACGACCACCTCGCCGCGCTCCGGAGCCACGCCCTGCTCCTCGAGCGCCTGCACGGCGAGCATCGCGGTGAACCCGGCGGTGCCGATCGCCATGGCCTGTTGCGCGGTCAGGCCCGCGGGCAGCGGCAGCAGCCAATCGCCCTTGACGCGGGCCCGCTCGGCGAGGCCTCCCCAGTGCCGCTCGCCGACTCCCCACCCGGTCAGGACCACCTGGTCGCCCGGCTTCCAGCGCGGGTCCGTCGACTCGAGCACCGCGCCCGCGAGGTCGATCCCAGGCACGAAAGGAAAGGCACGGACGATCTTGCCGGCGCCGGTGATCGCCAGCCCGTCCTTGTAGTTCAGCGTCGAGCAGGCGACGTCGACGAGCACATCACCTTCAGGCAGCGCATCGAGCGGCAGCTCGGCGAGGCGGGCCACCGTCTTGCCGTCGGCCTGCTCGAGCAGGATGGCGCGGAACGTCTCGCTCATGCGGGTCCTCCCGGTTGGCCGTGCGGGCGGCCGGCGATCGGCCCGGGGTGGTAGCCCAAACGGCGGCCGCAGGATAGACGGCCCTGACCGGCGGTACCCGGACACGGAGGCGGAAGAACGGCGTGGAGCGGGTCGCTGCGGCCATCGATCGCGTCACCGAGACCTTGGGCCGGATCGCCGCATGGGCGCTCGGCGGGGTGATCGCCATCGTCCTCGCAGTGGTGCTGCTGCGCTACGGCGTCGGCTGGGGGCGGATCTGGCTGCAGGAGGCCTATGTCTGGCTGAACGCCGTCGCGGTCCTGTTGGGTCTCGCCTACACGCTCAAGCACGACGCGCATGTCCGTATCGACCTGCTCTACGAGCGCTGGAGCATTCGCCGCCGCGCGCTTGCCGACCTGCTGGGCTGCGTGGTGCTCCTCACGCCCTTCGCACTCGCCGTTCTGTGGACGAGCCAGGGCTACGTCACGCGCGCCTGGCAGATTCGCGAGGCCTCGCGCGAGGCCGGCGGACTGCCCGGGGTGTTCCTGCTCAAGAGCCTGATCCCGCTGGCGGCGCTGCTGCTGTTCTTGCAGGGCCTGGCGGTCGGCTGGCGCGCGGTGCGGCGGCTCCGCGCCGGGGTCGAACGATGAGCCCCGAACTCCTGGCGCTGCTCCTCGTTCTCCTCACCTGGCTCGTGCTCCTGCAAGGCTTTCCAGTGGCCTTCGGGCTCGCCGGCACGGCGCTGCTGGTGGCGCTCGGCGCCGCCACCTTCGGCGCGTTCGACCTCCGACTGTTCGGCGGCTTGCCCTCGCGCTTCTACGGGATCCTCACGAACGACACGCTCGTCGCCATCCCGCTTTTCATTTTCATGGGCGTGCTGCTGGAGCGCTCGGGGCTCGGCGAGGAGCTGCTGGCGGCGATGGCGGCGCTCTTCGGGCGCGTCCGCGGCGGCCTCGGCTATGCCGTGATCCTGGTCGGGACGTTGCTCGCCGCGACCACCGGCATCGTCGGCGCCACGGTCGTCACCATGGGCCTGATCAGTCTGCCCGGGATGCTCCGCGCCGGCTACGCGCCGTCACTGGCCTGCGGCACGATCTGCGCCGCCGGCACGCTCGGCCAGATCATCCCGCCGTCGATCGTGCTCGTCATCCTCGGTGACACGCTCCAGGGCGTGAACGCGCAGGCGCAGCTCGCCATGGGCAACTTCGCGCCCGAGCCGATATCGGTGGTCGATCTGTTCGCCGGGGCGATGCTGCCGGGGCTGCTGCTGGTCGCCCTCTACCTCGCCTACCAAGCCGGCGTGGCCGTGATTCGGCCGCAGCGCTGCCCGGCCGTGCGCGACCTCGCACTGCCGTCGGCCAGCACGATCCTCCGCGCGCTCGTGGCCCCGGCGGGGCTGATCCTGGCGGTGCTCGGCTCGATCCTGTTCGGCCTGGCGACGCCCACCGAGTCGGCCGCCGTCGGTGCGGCGGGTACGGTGCTGCTCACCGCGGCACGCGGGCGGCTCGGTCTGACCCTGCTCGACGAGGCCCTGCGCGGCACGCTCAAGATGACCGCGATGATCTACCTGATCCTGCTCGGCGCCTCGGTATTCTCGCTGGTCTTCATCGGGCTGGGCGGAGAGGCGATCGTCCGCGACGTCCTGCACGCCCTCCCCGGCGGCGCCGCGGGTGCCCTGGCGGTCGTCATGCTGCTCGTCTTTCTTCTCGGCTTCACGCTCGACTT
This sequence comes from uncultured Alphaproteobacteria bacterium, assembly GCA_937995535.1. GTDB lineage: Bacteria > Pseudomonadota > Alphaproteobacteria > Geminicoccales > Geminicoccaceae > CALKJU01. The sequence continues at coordinate 20,231 of CALKJU010000091.1, read as the reverse complement.
CATCGAGATCACGGTGATCGTCGTGCCGATCGTCGGGCCGGCGCTGATCATGCTGGGCGTCGACCCGCTCTGGCTGGGCATCCTTCTTGCCGTGAACCTGCAGACGAGCTTCCTGACCCCGCCGATGGGGCCGGCCCTGTTCTACCTGCGCGGCGTGGCCCCGGCGCGGATCGGCACCCGCACGATCTATGCCGGGGCCCTGCCCTTTGTCGGCCTGCAGCTCGTCGGTCTCGCCGCGGTCGCGGCGCTGCCCGGTCTCGCGACCTGGCTACCACGGCTCCTGTTCGGCTGATCCCCCGGCGGCCAGCGCCACCCAGCGGTCGCCGGCGAGGCGCTCGAGCGGCGCGAAGCGGTCCTTGTAGGCCATCTTGCGGCAGTCGGCGATCCAGTAGCCCAGATAGACGTAAGGCAGGCCCAACTCGGCCGCGCGCCGGACGTGCCACAGGATGATGAAGGTGCCGAGCGAGCGACGCCGCTCCTCCGGCGCGAAGAACTTGTAGACGCCCGACAGGCCGGTGGCGACGCGGTCGGTGAGCGACACGCCGACAAGCCGCGCGCTGGCGTCGCGCAGCTCGACCAGCATGGTGCCCGGCAGGCCGACCTCGACCATCTCGGCATAGGCGTCGAAGCCCATCGCCGCCATGCCGCCGTCGTCGTGCCGCTCGCTCAGATAGCGGTGGAACAGCTCGTACTGCTCGGTGGTGGCACGGCATGGGACCTCGGTCACCACGAGGTCCGCGTTGCGGTGCAGGTTGCGCCGCTCGCTGCGCCCGGGCCGCCAGCCAGCGACGACGATCCGCACCGGGATGCAAGCGGTGCAGGACGGGCAGACCGGCTTGTAGAGCGCATGCTGGCTGCGCCGGAAACCGGCGGCGGTGAGCAGGTCGACGAGTTCCGGCGGATCGCCCGGCTCGCACAGCGCGACCAGACGCCGCTCCATCCGGCCGGGCAGATAAGGGCAGGGGGCGAGGTCGGTCGTGTACAGATGCTTGGCCCGGAGCAGCGGTGCCGTGGACGGCTCGGCCATCAGGCTGCACCGGAGCTGAAGGCGGCCTCGGACCGTGACGGTCGAGGAATGTTTGACAACGACCAGGATGAGGCTTTATATCCTATCATAGGACGCATGACCGGAGCCGACGATGCCCAATCAGATGCTCTCCCTGCTGCGCAGCCTCGCCCGCACGCTGGCCGCCTGGCCGCGTCGCCACGTCCTGCGCGACACCGGCGAGCCGGTCGAGCTGCTGGCCGTCCGCGACGAGGACGGGCACCGCTTGTGCCTCGTCGAACTGCGCGGCGGCCGGCGCATCGAGGTCGCCGAGGCGGAGCTGACCTCGCAGCTCGCCTTCAACGGTCTGGCGATGGCGATCTGCACCGCCGTGGCGCTGGCCGGCCTCGCCGCAGGTGGTGCGGTCGGGCTGAGCCGCGCCGAGCGCGTTCTTGCCGAGGTCGCGAGCTGCGCCCAGGCCGCCGGCGCGCTGAGCCGCGAGGACCTCGCCCGCTAGCCGTCGCGGCACGGTCCGTCGCTCTCCCCCGCCACCAGCGCGCCACTCCACAACTCGCCCGTGGGCGGCGGGCCGTCCGACCGCAGCCGCTCGAGCAGCAGCGTCGCAAGGCGCTCGCCCGCGCGGCGGATCGGAAAGCTCACCGTGGTCAACCGTGGATTCGCGATCGCGGCCAGGATCAGATCGTTGTAGCCGGTGATCGAGACGTCGCGGCCGATGGCGAGACCGCGCCGGCGAGCCTCGCGCATGGCACCCAGCGCGGTCAGGTCGTCGATGCAGACGAGCGCCGTCGGCATGGGCCGGCGGTCGAGCAGCAGCGCCGCCGCGGCAGCCCCGCCCGGCTCGGTCAGATCGCCGTCGGCGCGTAGCGCTGGGTCCATGACAAGTCCTTCGGCGGCCAGCGCACGGACATAGCCGGCAAAACGCTCGTGCGCGAAGTTGTACGCCGGATCGGCACCGAGGAAGCCGATTCGGCGATGACCGAAGGCGAGCAGGCGCCGGGTCAACGCCTCGAACGCCGCAGCACCGTCGACGTCGAGCCACGCATGCTCGTTCTGGCGAGCGTTGCGGCCGAGGGTCACGAACGGCACGCCGCGCGACAGCAGGAAGGCAACGCGCGCATCCTCGGTCCGCGTCCGATCCAGGATCAGGCCGTCGACGCGGCGCCCGTCGACCAGTCGTCGGTAGGGTGCTAGCGGATCGCCGCTGCAGTCGACGCCGGAGATCACGAGATCGAGATTGGCTGCGCCCAGTGCCGTGCCGATCCCGGCGATAAGCTCACTGAAGTAAGGATCATTGAAATATCTGTGGCCGTCCCCGAGCACGAAGCCGACGCATTCGGCGCGCCCGGAGCTGAGCCGGCGGGCCAGCGCGTTGGGCGTGTAGCCGAGCTCGCGGGCGAGCTTCAGCACCCGCGCCCGGGTCTGCGCCCCGACCTCCGGATAGCCGTTCAGCGCCCGCGACACCGTGGTCATCGACAGGCCGAGCCGGCGCGACAGCTCCTTGAGGTCGGTCACCACTCGGGCGGAGACAGTGCTGCGGTCATCGCGAGCATCTAGGTCGCGGCGCGCGGGAGTATCAAGGGTCGGGCCGGCGGTCACTCGGCGGCGGCCGCCAGGGGCTCCGCCGGAGTCTTGGCCGAGCGGCCGGTAAAGCGCAGGCTGACGCGCAGCCCCGGCCGGGCGTCGCCCAGCTCGAGCTCCGCCTCGTGCATCCTGGCGACCGCGCTCACCAGGCTGAGGCCGAGACCATTGCCGGGCGTCGAGCGCTCCGGCGCGAGCCGCACGAAGCGGCGCAGCGCGGCCTCGCGCTGCTCGGGGGGAATACCCGGGCCGGTGTCGGCGACCTCGAGGGTAGCGACCGGCTGGTCGCGCACGACGATCGACACGCGCGCATGCTCGGGGGCGTACTTGATCGCGTTGTCGACGAGATTGGCCGCCGCCTGGGCGAGGAGCTGACGGCTGCCGTGGACGAGCACCGGGCGCGGCGCGTCGAGCCGCAGGGTCATGTGCCGCTCCTCGGCCAGCGGGCCGTAAAGCTCGGCCACGTCGGCGGCGACCTCGGCGAGATCGACCACCTCCCACTCGCTGCGGGCCGCGCCCGCCTCGATCCTGGCGATGCTCAACAGCGCATTGAAAGTCGCGATCAGGCCGTCGGCGTCCTTGAGCGTCTGCTCGATCAGCTCACGGCTCTGCGCGTCATCACCCGGGGCCATCAACGCCACTTCGAGCCGCGAGCGCATCCGCGTCAGCGGGGTGCGCAGATCATGCGCGATGTTGTCGGTGACCTGGCGCATGCCGGCGAGCAGGCGCTCGATCCGCTCCAGCATGGCGTTCAGGTTGCGGGCGAGCTCGTCGAACTCGTCGCCGCCCCCCGCGACCGCGACGCGCTGCCCCAGATCGCCCGCCATGATCCGCGCCGTGGTCTGATTGATCGCCTCGATTCGTCGGGTCAGGTTGCGGGCGACGGCCAGCCCGCCGCCGACGCCCATCAGCACGAGCACGCCACCACCGAGCGCGATCGCCGCGAGCAGGACCCGCTGGGTGCGCACCTTGTCGGTGATGTCGTGCCCGACGACGAGCGAGCCGCCGTCGCCGAGTTCGCGCCGGACAACCAGGAACGGGCGCTGGTGCTCGTGGCCTTCCTCGTCCCACTCGTGCAGCTCGGTACGGACGTACTGCCCCTCGGGCGGCAACCCCCGCTCGAAGGCCACGGGCGTGCCTGCGACGCTTCCACCGGTACGATCGAGCAGCAGATAGACGCGCGACAGTCCCGGGTCGGCGCGGGCCTGCCGCTCGACGGCGCGGCGCAGGCTCTCCGGACCGCGCTGATCCAGCAAGGCGTCCATCTCCCGCTCGATCGCGTCGACCGCCTGGCGCTCCATGTAGCTGATCGAGGCGTGATAGACGAAGACGAGCAGCGCCAGCGCGGCAGCGACGAACAGTCCGAGATGGACGACGGTCAGCCGGAAGGTCGAGCTGTCAAGCAGCCTTGTCGACGGCACGGAGGCTGTACCCGGCGCCGCGCACCGTGTGGATCAGCGGCCGCTCGAAGCCCTTGTCGATCTTCTGCCGGAGGCGGCTGATGTGGACGTCGATCACGTTGGTCTGCGGATCGAAACGGTAGTCCCAGACCTTTTCGAGCAGCATCGTCCGCGTCATGACCTGGCCGGCGTGGCGCAGCAGCACCTCGAGGAGCCGGAACTCGCGCGGCTGCAGATCGATCACGCGCCCGGCCCGCTCGACCCGCCGGGCGAGCAGGTCCATGGTCAGGTCCTCGAAGCGTAAGACCGTCTCGGGCGCGTCGGCGGCGGCCGCACGGGCGCGCCGCAAGAGCGCCTCGAGGCGCGCGAGCAGCTCGGAAAAGGCGAACGGCTTGACGAGGTAGTCGTCGCCGCCGGCGCGCAGCCCCTTGACCCGGTCGTCGACCTCGCCGAGCGCGCTCAAGATCAGCACCGGCGTCCGATTGTCGGTCGCGCGCAAAGTGCGGATCACGCTCAGGCCGTCGAGTTCGGGCAGCATTCGGTCGATGATCAGCGCGTCGTAGGGTTCTCCCGCGGCGAGCATCAGACCCTCGCGGCCACCATGAGCCACGTCGACCGAATGCCCGCACTCACGCAGCCCCTTGGCGACGTAGCTGGCGGTCGCCTTGTCGTCCTCGATCAGCAATAGGCGCATAGGCCTAGTGTAGTCCTGCATCTCGGGCTCCGCCACGATCGTCGAGGCGAGCGGCGAGCGGCGTCCAGCCGCCCGCCGTCGCGAACGCTCAGGAGGCGGCGAACGGCACCGCCTCGTAGATCGGTCGGCCGTTGCGCTGGAGGCGCATCAGCACCGCCTTCGCGCCCGAGCCGTGGGCCTCCTTCACGGCGTCGATCACCTCCTTGGGCGAGCTCACCGTGGTCCCGCCCACCTCGATGATCACGTCGCCGGGCCGCAGGCCCTTCTCCTCCGCCGGGCTGTTCGGCAGCACCCGCTGCACGAGCACGCCCGCCGGCGTGTCGCTGATGCCGAGCTGGTCGCGCATCTCGGGCGGCACCGGTGCCAGGGCGAGACCGAGCCGTGGCTGGTTGTCACCGGCCGGATCCTCCGCCGCGGCGATCTCCTCGCTGGTCGGCTGCAGACCGACCTTGGCCTCCAGCGTGACACGCTTGCCGTCGCGCCAGACGACCAGCTTCTCGCTCGTCCCGGCCTTGGTGTCGGCGACGGCCCGGGTCAGGTCGCGCAGCTCCTTGATCGGCTTGCCGGCGAACTCGAGGATCACGTCGCCGCTGCGGACGCCGGCGGCCTCGGCCGGGCTGCCGCGCTCGACGTTCGCCACGAGCGCGCCCTCGGGCTCGTCGAGCTTCAGGCTGTTGGCGATGTCGCGGTCGAGGCGCTGGATGCTGACACCCAGCCAGCCGCGTTCGACACGCCCGTCCTCGAGCAGGTCGGCGACGATCTTCTTGGCCAGGTTCGACGAGATCGCGAAGCCGATCCCGACGCTGCCCCCCGACGGCGAGAAGATCGCGGTGTTGACACCGACCACCTCGCCCTTGAGGTTGAAGGTCGGGCCACCGGAGTTACCGCGGTTGATCGGCGCGTCGACCTGCAGGAAGTCCTCGTACGGCCCGCTGCCGATCTCGCGGTTGGTGGCGGAGACGATGCCGGCCGTCACGGTGCCGCCGAGGCCGAACGGATTGCCGATCGCGACCACCTTGTCGCCGACACGAACCGCGTCGCTGTCGCCGAAGGTCAGATAGGGCAGCGGCCGGTCCGCCTTGATCTCGATGACCGCGAGGTCGGTCTTCTCGTCGATGCCGCGGACGGTCGCGTCGTAGCGGCTGCCGTCGTGCAGCCGGACCTCGACCTTGTCGGCATTGCCGACGACATGCGCATTGGTCACGATCACGCCGGCCGGGTCGATGATGAAGCCCGAACCCTCGCCGCGCGCGCGCCGCTCCATCGGCGGGCGCGGCATGTCGGGGATCTGTCCGAAGAACCGCTCGAAGAAGCGGCGCATGTCGGGGTCGGCGAAGGGCTCCGGGGCGGTGTCCGCATCGCCGAGATTGCGCTGGACGCTGACATTGACCACTGCCGGCTGCACCGCCTCGACGAGGTCGGCGTAGCCGCGCTCCGGCTCGATCTGGCTGATCGCCGCGTTGGCCGGCGGCGGATTGGCGCCCCACGCGGGGAAATTCAGCGCGCCCACCGTGAGCGCGATCGCGGCCGCGCCGCACAGGGCAGCTCGCAAGCGTCTGCGCGCGCGGCTCGAACTGGACTGCTCGCTTGTCATCTATATCCGCTCCTGACAACGCTGCGGCGCCGCCACGGCGCCGCGCACTCGACACAATTCCTCATAGGTTTTCGACATGAACCGTGCTTGTCGCCGACATGACAGTTGCTCCATGAGGCGGAGATGAGGGTCGCCGTCGCCGGCGCGGGCCGGCCCGCCGATCTCGTCGCCGCAGCCGCGCGCGGCGGGGCGCAGCTCCTCGTACTCCCCGAGGCACCGGACGACGCGCCCGCCGAGCCGTCGGACGGCCCGTGGGCGGCGGCGCTGGCAGCGCTGGCCCGGGAGCATGGCATTGCCGTGGTCGCCGGCTACCATGAGCTGTGCGTCACCGGACGTTATGGGGCCGCGCTGCTCGTCGACAGCCGCGGTCGGTGCCTCGCCAACTACCGCCAGACCCATGTCCGGCCGTGTCGTGGCGTGCCCCGAGCACGCGGCCACTGGCTCACGACGATGCCGCTTGGCAGCCGGCACGTCGGCTTGTTGATCGGTTACGACATCGAGTTCCCCGAGCCGGCGGCGGCCCTGGCTCTGGCCGGCTGCGACACGCTGCTGGTCGTCGGCGGCGCCAGCGACGACGCGCCGGGGCCGCTGCTCCCGGCGCGGGCCCGCGACACCGGCTGCTGGCTCGCCTGCTCCGGCGCCGAGCCGGTGATCGTCGCGCCGGACGGCTGTACCATCCATGCCGCCGACGGGGCCGCTGGCCTCGCCGTCGCCGACCTCATGTCGCCGGCGCCAGCGGCCGCCGAGCGGCGGCTCGACCGCCGGCCCCGGCTCTATCAATGGCTGGTCGAGGGCGATGAGGAGCCCGGCCGCCCCGCGTGAGCCTTGCCGGCGTTGCGCCCGCTCGTTGCAGCGCAGTACTGTCGAATCCGCCCAAACGCGCCGCGCGGAGGCCCGAGCCGGTGAAGACGCTGTTGGCCCATCTCGAGATCAGCCCAGTACTGGACTCCGTGCTCGCCTGCGCTTGGCAGGTGGCGCAGCGCTTCGGCAGCTACATCGAGGGCTTCCACCTGCGGCCCGGCCAGCCCGACGTGATCGCCGCTGGCGCGGACGGGTTCGTCGCCGCGGCACCCGACCTCATCGCCGGGTTCGAGCGCGAGAGCCGCGAGCGCGCCGAGAAAGCGCGCGCGCTGTTCGAAGCCTTCATGGCGCAGCACGGCTTGGCGCGGCCTTCGGCAGCGGTCGCGGGTCCGTCGGCCGACTGGCGCGTCGAGACCTCGACCGGCCCCTCGGCACTCGGCTCGTGGGGCCGCGTATTCGACCTGATCGTCGTCGGCCGGCCACTCGCGGATGTGATCGCGCCCAGTATGGCGGCGCTGGAAACGGCGCTGTTCGAGAGCGGCCGGCCACTGCTGATCGCCCCACCGACTGCACCGTCCGGCCTCGGCGAGACGGTCGTCATCGCCTGGAACGGCAGCACCGAGACGGCGCGCACCGTGGCCTTCGCAATGCCGTTCGTCCTGGCCGCGAAACGGGTCGTGGTGCTGAGCGTGCAGCGCGGCATCGTGCCGGGGCCTTCGGCGGCCGAGTTGGCCCACAATCTGCGCCGCCACGGCATCGAGATCGACTGGAAGGACGTGCCGGGCTCGGACGGCCGCACCGCCGGCGAGGCGATCCTCGCGGAGGCACGCACGCTCGGGGCCGATCTGCTGGTCAAGGGCGCCTACACGCAGAGCCGGCTCCGGCAGATGATCTTCGGCGGCGCCACAAGCCATATACTGGCGCATGCCGAGCTGCCGGTTCTGATGGCGCACTAGGCGAAGGAGATCTTGCGCTGCGGCGCGAGCCTCGACTAGCAGGCGGGCGTACCTCGACCAGGAGATGCCGCCGTGCGCAGCATGGGCAACCTCAGCTTGATCGTCGCCGTCGCCGGCGTGGGCGGGCTGGTTGCCGCGGGTGCGGCGGCGCTGCCCCTATCCGTCACTCCCGCAGCGCGCGGGCCGGTGCTGGTCCAGGATGCCGCGCCAGCCGGCCGCAGCGTCGATGAACTGCGCGAGGCTATCGCGGCGATCAAACGACGGCTCGCCGAGCAGCGTGCCGGCCAGCAAGCGCCCGCCACCGGCGCGGCGCTCGCCGAGGAGCTGGCCGCCGCGGCGCGGCGGATCGAGGAGCTGAACGCCACCGTCGAGGCGCTGCGCGGCGAGCGTGACGCGGCACAGGGCGCCGAGGAGGCGGCGACCGGTCGGCTCGCCGAGCTGTCGAGCGCGCTGGAGCAGGAGCGGGCAGCGCGGGTCGCCGCCGAGCAGCAACGCGACGCCGCCGGCGCGAGCGCGGCCGATCTCGGCCAGCGGGTCGCGGCGCTCGAGCGTGACCTCGCCGAGCGCACGAAGGACCTGGCCGCGGCACGCGACGAGCTGGCTTCGCTGCGAGCCGCCGCAGACGAGCTGCGCGCCGCCAACGCACAGCTCGAGGCGGAGGTCGCCGAGGCGCGCGAGGTGGCCGAGCGGCAGGCCCGGGAACGGACGGCGGCGGCCGCCGCCGAGGTCGAGGCGGCGCGGCAGCGGGCGCAACGGCTCGACACCGAGGTCCAGGCGCTGCGCGACATCGCCGCCACCTCGGTCAAGGAGGTCCAGAGCCTGGGCGAGCAGCTTCTGGCCGCGCTGGCCGAGAATCAGGCGCTGATCGCTGCCGCCGGTGAGCTGCGCGCCGCACGCGAGCGCCTCGATGCTGCCGACGGCGTTTTGGCCGGCGAGCCGGCTATCACTGCGCCGATCGCCGAGCCGGCCGCCGGGCCGCAGGCCGAGCCCGAGCTCGTCCGCCTCCAACTGCGCGACGATGCCACGGACACCGCCGAGGCCGCCGCGTCGCCGACCAAGCTGGCGGCACTCGATGGAACGACCTTCAGCGATGCCGGCGACGGCTGGATGATGACGGTTCCCGCCGGGCTCGACTTCGTCGCCGGCAGCGACCGCCTGACCGACGGCGCGCTCGCCTCGCTGGCCGAGATCGCCGCGCTGATCCGCGACCTGGGGAATCCCGCCGTGCGGGTGGTTGGGCACACCGATAGTGAGGGCGACGCCGAGTTCAATCGGCTCCTGTCGCAGCGGCGCGCGCAGGCGGTGCGCACCTACCTTATCGAGAGTGAGTCACTGGAGCCGCGGCTGATCACCGCCGAGGGCTATGGCGAGGACCGCCCGATCGCCAGTAACGCCACCCGCGCCGGGCGCCAGCAGAACCGCCGCGTCGAGATCTTCATCAAGCCCTAGCGTAGCCGTGGCGTCGACCGGCTTCGATTACGTCGTCGTCGGCGCCGGCTCGGCCGGCTGCGTGCTGGCGGCCCGGCTCAGTGCCGCCGGGGCGCGCGTGCTGCTGCTCGAGGCCGGCCCGTGGGATCGTGGCTGGAAGATCGAGATGCCCGCGGCGCTCACCTACAATCTCATGTCCGACCGGGTGAACTGGGCCTACCGGACGGAGCCGCAGCGACATCTCGACGGCCGTCGCCTGTACTGGCCGCGGGGGCGCGTCATCGGAGGCTCCTCGGCGCTCAACGCGATGGTGTACATCCGCGGCCACCCGCTCGACTACGACCGCTGGGCCTTCGCGGAGGGCGCCACGGGCTGGAGCTACGCCGAGGTCCTACCCTACTTCCGCCGCGCCGAGACGCGCTCCTGCGGGGGCGACGCGTGGCGCGGCGACAGCGGCCCGCTCAAGGTCTGGGCCGCCGAGGGCCGTAGCCCACTTTACGAGGCCTTCATCGCCGCCGGCGTCGCCGCTGGCTACGGCGTCACCGCGGATATGAACGGCTTCCGCCAGGAAGGCTTCGGCCGGATGGACATGACGGTTGACAGCGGCCGCCGCTGCAGCGCCGCGCGCGCCTACCTCCACCCGGCGCTGCGCCGGCGCAACTTGACGGTCGTGACGCGCGCCCTGGTGACCCGCGTGCGGATCGCCGACGGGCGCGCTGTTGGCGTCGACTATGTCGAGAACCACACGCCGAAGACCGTGCGGGCCGAGGCTGAGGTGATCCTTGCCGGGGGGGCCATCAACTCACCGCAGCTCCTCATGCTGTCGGGCATCGGCCCGGCCGATCACCTGCGCGCGCACGGCATCCAGGTCGTCGCCGACCTCCCCGGCGTCGGCCGGAACCTCCAGGACCATCTCGAGGTCTACGTCCAGCACGCCTGCCGGGAGCCGGTGAGCCTGATGCCGGCGATGCGGTTCCCGCAGATGCTCGCCGTCGGTCTGCAATGGCTCCTGGCGCGCAGCGGGCCGGGTGCCAGCTCGCATCTCGAGGCCGGCGCCTTCATCCGCTCCGCGGCCGGGGTGCGCCACCCCGACATCCAATACCACTTTCTCCCGGCGCTGGTCGAAGATCACGGCCGGAGCGCGGCGCGCTTCCACGCGTTCCAGGCGCATGTCGGGCCGATGCGGCCGGCGAGCCGCGGGTGGCTGTCCTTGCGCTCGCCCGACCCCCGCGCCCACCCCCTGATCGAGCCGAACCTGCTGGCCGAGGAGCGCGACCGCCGCGAGCTGCGGCGGTGCGTCGAGCTGACGCGCGAGATCTTCGCCCAGGCACCATTCGACCGGTTCCGTGGCCCTGAGATCAACCCCGGCCCCGAGGTCCGCACCGCGGCCGAGATCGATGCCTGGGTCCGGCGCAAGGTCGACAGCGCCTATCACCCGTGCGGCACCTGCCGGATCGGCGCCGACGCCGACGCCGTGGTCGATCCCCAGTGCCGCGTGCGTGGGATCGAGGGGCTGCGCGTCGTCGATGCCTCGATCATGCCGAGCGAGCCCTCCGGCAACCTCAACGCGCCGGTGATCATGATCGCGGAAAAGGCGAGCGACCTGATCCTCGGCCGCCCGCCCCTGCCGGCCGTGAAGGTTCCGGTCTGGGAGGACCCGCACTGGCGCGACCGGCAGCGGGAGGGCGAGCCACGGGCCGAGCCTGATCGATAGGCGGACACGTCGCCAGCGGCAGGCGGCAAGGGCGGTGCCCGTCACGCGCTGCGGCGGTGCCGGGATCCGCCCTCGGAGGCTCTTGCTGCTGCGGCGAGCGCCGTCCTGCGGTCGTTCAGGACATCGCACGCTGCAGCGCAGGGATGCGCTGCACCACCAGCACGTCGATCAGGAGCACCAGCAGCAAGGCGACGCCGACGAGCGGGAAGGCAAGGCACAGGAACAGACCGATGAGGACCGCACCCTTCCACAGCGGGAGCTCCGCCGGGCGAGGCGGCGCCACGAGGCGGGCGGCGCCGACTGGGCGGCGCTTCCACCACATCACGACCCCGCTGACGGCGACGAAGATCACGGTGAGGCAGAACAGGGTGTTGAGCGCGATGTTCCACCAGCCCAAGTCGCCCTCGTGGAAAGCGATCCCGATCGCCATCGCCTTACCGCCGAGGGAGTAGTCCGCGTAGCGCACGTCGGCCAGGATCTTGCCCGTGTAGCGGTCGACGTGGACGGTCCGGTCGGCGGTTGGATCCGTCGTGTCGTTACTCATGGAGTCCTGCGAGATCGTCCACACACCGGTCTCGCCCTTGGGCAGTGCCACCTGGAAACGGCCTTCCATGCCCAGGCTGCGGGCGAATGCCGCCATGGCGTCGAGATCGATCGCCGCGCCGGCCGGAATGCCCGTGACGCCGGCCGGTGAGCCGGAGGCCGGCAGAGGCGTCTGCTCGAGTGCCCACGGCACCTCCTTGGTGGCGCCATGGTTGAGCGAGGCATGGGTGACATCGGATACCGGCACGTCGTCCCACTTCGCCGCCGGGAAGGTGCTCCACGCCTGCACCAGACGCTCACCCCAGATCCCGGCCCAGGCGAGACCGGAGAGGAGGAAAACGACGAGGATCGGGGCGATCCAGAACCCGATTGTGCGATGCAGTGATTTCCATAGCGAGCGGCCGCCCCGCCGGAGGTCGGGTAGGACCACCCCGACGAGGCGCTCGCCCTCGCGCGGCCACCAGAGGTAGAGACCGGTGACGACGAGCACGAGAGCGAACCCTGCGGCGATCTCGATCAGCCGGTCACCGGTGTCGCCGAGCAGCAATGTGCCGTGGATGCCGGTCGCGAAGTCGTACCAGCCGGCGCGCCGCGACCATTGGTCCAACACCTGCCCGGTATAGGGGTCGACCGCCACCATGTAGGCATCGTCACCGCGATCGACCCGGAACAGGGCCACGCGATCGGGGCCGAGCGGCGACAGGTACTGCCGCACCTCACCGCCCGGCACGCTAGCGCGGGCAGCGTCGGCTTGGACAGCCAGGGTGGTCATCGCCGCGCCTGGCACGACGCGGATGCCCTTCTCCCCTTCGCGGCCGTCGATCACCGAGATCCACAGCATGATCAGGCCGGTGACAGCGAGCATGATCAGGAACGGAATGACGTAGAGGCCGGCATAGAAGTGCCAGCGCCAGACGGCGGCGTAGAAGCGGCCAGCGAGCCGGCTCGGCTCGCTCTCCGCGACACGGGCGGATGTCGAGAGCATGGTAGTGGTCCCCAACGGGTCGAGGTTGCGGTGCGCCTGCACCGGAGCCACTGGACGCTTCCGGGCAGGCCTTGTCGCTGAACGGCGGATCGAGCGGAGGAAAGCCCAGGCCGCTCGACGCAGCCGGTCTCGTCAGACCGTCGAGAGGACGAGGGGCGGTGCTCGTGCCCGTGCCGCGGCCCAGATGGTCCGCGCCACGACCGCTCGCGAACGGGCGGCAGGCCGTTGCTGACTGGCGCGCGCCGGTAGGCAAGGGCCGGTGGTCGCGAGCAGGCTCGGCACGCCGATCGCCTGCAGGCAGGCGATCAGGCATGAGTTCGCCGGCTCGCCGTCGCGGTCTGACTCGCCGGCGACGTCGGCGCACAGGGTTGGCAGGGTCCCGTCCGGCAGCGCGAACGCCGCGAGGTCCGGTGGCGGCGTCGGCTGATGGGCGAGCCCGTACGGCACGCCGAGCAGCACGAGGGCGAGCACGGCGAGCTTCGCCGTGATCCTCCAGCCCCAGCCTTTGGCGCATGCGCGTAGCATCGAGCCCGCCACGACCGGCCCACTCCGATGCAGAACGTCATCGTGCGGGTCATCGGCCTGCGCCGTCAATCAGTTACGCTGTGATCGACGCCGGCCCGCCACGGAGGCAAGATCCGCGTGCGTGCCGGGGAGGCGACGAAGATGCTGCACGGGTTGCGGGTCGAGGACGGGTTGCGCGTCCTGGTCACGGCCGGCGCCGCGGGGATCGGCCGGGCGATCGTCGAGGCGATGCTGGAGGCGGGCGCGAGGGTCCATCTTTGCGACGTCGATGAGACAGCGCTGGCCGAGTGCCGCGCGACGCTGCCGGGGGCCGGCGTCAGTCGCGCCGACGTCGCCGACGAGGCGCAGGTCGACGCCATGTTCGACGCGATCCGAGAGTCGCTGGGCGGGCTCGACGTGCTGGTCAACAATGCCGGGATCGCCGGGCCCACGGGCAATGTCGAGGACATCGACCCGGCCGACTGGCGGCGCTGCCTCGAGGTCGACCTCACCGGCATGTTCCTGTGCGCCCGGCGCGCCGTGCCGATGCTCAAGGCCGCCGGCGGCGGGGCGATCGTCAACATGAGTTCGGCCGCAGGACGCCTCGGCTACGCCTACCGCACCCCCTACGCGGCGGCGAAATGGGGCGTGATCGGCTTCACCCAGAGCCTCGCGCGTGAACTCGGGCCGCACCGCATCCGGGTCAACGCGGTGCTGCCGGGGATCGTCGCCGGGCCGCGCATCGATCGGGTGATCGAGGCCCGCGCGGCTCAGACCGGGGTGAGCTTCGCCGAGATGGAGCAGACCTATCTCGCCAACACCTCGATGCGGACCAAGGTCACGCCGCACGACGTGGCCGCCGCCGTGGTCTACCTGTGCTCGCCGCTAGGTGCGCGCGTCTCCGGCCAGTCGCTGGGCGTCTGCGGCAATGTCGAGACGATCTGAGCCGGCGGTGCGGTCGGCGCGGATCTGATAGTCGCCGCCGCGCGGCTCGCGGGTCGGGTCGACGGGCCGCGGACGCCGGGCTGGTGAGTGAGCCCCCGCTCCGGCGCACGAGCGTGTCCGCCGAGCGGGTCACATCCGAGGTCATCTCCGCCGGAAGGCCGACCACATCCGCGGCCGTGCACGCGCCGGCCCCCATCAGCACGGTTCCATCTGGCTTGGCCGTCGATCGCGGTCGCAGTCACGCGCATCGCCGGTCCCCGTAACGGCAGGCGCCGCGGCCGGTGGCTTCGGCCGCGGCGCGCCCGCTAGGCGTTTTCGCGAAACGCGGTCAGTCGGCGCGTTTGATCCCGGTGAGCATGGCCAGGACGAGATTCTCGCGATGAAGCAGGCTGCTCACGGCCACCCCGCAGAGGTGGCCAGCGATCAGCAGCAACGTCAGGTCGCTCGCGAGAGCGTGGAGATCCTCGACCCAGTCGACGCCCCAGAACCGGTCGGTGACCATCAAGGCACCGCTGCCGGCGGTAACGGTGACCGCGGCAAGGAGAGCCACGATCATCGCCCCGCCGGCCGGGTTGTGGCCCAGATGCCGCGGGGGATCGCCGGCAGCTAGCGCCAACAGGTAGCGGACGACGTCCCGCGGAGGCCGGACGAAGTCGACGAACCGGGCATGGGGCGGGCCGACGAAGCCCCAGACGAGGCGGAAGCCGACGAGTGCCAGGACGAGATAGCCGGCGAGCTCGTGCAGTTCCTCACCTGCCTCGGCGATCCAGGCGGTCGCGAAACCCACGGCCAGGCACCAGTGGAAGAGGCGGGTCGGGGCATCCCAGACCACGACGGTGCGAACCTCAGCCCCCGACGCCAACAACATCGTCGGCTTCCGCATGGCTCAGCTCTTCACCTTCATCACTTCCGCGGTGACGGGGTGGAAGTAGACCTCGACACGCGCGCCCGCGGCGTCGGTGCCCTTCACCTCCCAGCAGCCGTGCTCCTCCTCGACCTTGCGGACCACGTAGCCCAGCTCGGCCGCCTTCGCGGCGATCGCATCGGCACTCTGCCAGTCGGACTTGGTGGTCGCCGGACAGATATCGTCAGCGCTCGCAAGGCCGGGTGCGAGGGCGAAGGAAAGCGTGAGCAAGAACGCACAGGTCATCTTCATCATCTCAGGTCCTCACTGATGTCAGCCATCCCATCGATAGCTGCAGCCCATCCCTGGCAAGACCGGTGCCAACGCTCGTTCCTGGCGCGGAACCTTACTGCGCCATAGCGAGGTCACTACCAGTGCTTGGCCGGAGACGGGTGAGAAGGCCCACAGGATCGCGCGATATGCCCCAGGCGGACCGCCCCGTGGGAGCTGCTGCCCGCCACGACCGCCGTCGGCTCGCTCTTGGCCGCCGGCCTGTCGCGCCCCCCAACGGCGCCGACCCGATCACGCTGGCGGCTCGCCGAACCCGACGCTTGACCCGAACCGCGTCGAGGAATACTTCGCGATTCGGCCCGTGGATCGTCCGGTCGGCGGGCCAAACCACCAACGAGACAGCGATGGACAGCGACCCTAGGAGGGGTGCCCGCATGCGGGTGCCGCTCCGCCGACAAACGAGCGCCCCGGTCGGGAACCGGGTGGGCGGCGTGCGGACCTGAGGGTCAGCCGTCCACCTCGCGTCCCGGTCGAGGACGAGGAGGTGGACAATGCTGGATCTCTTCGACTTTCTACGGGCGGTGCGTGGTGCCGTGTGGGGCGACCCGCCGAAGCCCGGCATTCGGGCCGCGTCTGCGCCGCCGCCGCGTCCGACCCCGACAGCGCCGGGCCGCGGTCCGAGCTGCTGCTGGGCGCCGAACCCGGTAAGCGGGGAACCTGCGGCGCGCCGGGCGACCGATCGGGCGACAGCCTCCCCAAAGGCCGGGTCTCGCCCGCGGATCGCGCGCGTGCTGCTGCCGGCGCGCCGCAAGCGGGCGGCGTCGATCTGTCACAGAGCGGTCGCCTGAGCGGTCCACGGAGTCCTTTTATGGACCACCGGTCTAGTCGTCCGGCCACGGCGCCGCGAAACGTCGCGGCCTCAACCGCACGCAAGCGCTGGCGGCTGAGCGCGCCCTTGGTCTGACGCGCGGCGCCTCCGCTGGCGGCGATCCCCCCCGAGCAACGGAGCTGCGCCATGACAGCCAGGATCGTGAACGCTGCGATCAACGGCTTCCTTGCCAACGGCGACGTGGACTCGATCCGCGTCGCCCTGCGCGACCAGCACCCGGCCGATGTGGCCGCGGCGCTCGAGGACCTCGGCCCGGTCGAGGCCGCACGCGTGCTCCTGGCCCTGCCGGAGCGCCGCCAAGCCGAGCTGTTCGGCTATCTCGAGCCCACGATCCAGGTCGAGCTGGCGCGTCAGCTCGCCCGGAGCGACCTCGCCCGGCTGATCACCGCCATGTCGCACGACGAGCGAGCCGACCTGTTCAAGCGGCTGTCGGTCGAGCAGCAGCAGGCTCTGCTCCCGGGACTGGCGCACGCTGAGCGGGAGGACATCCGCAATCTCGCCTCCTACCCCGAGGGTACCGCGGGCTCGGTGATGACCTCGGACTATGCGAGCCTCGCGCCGGACGCCACCGCGCGCGAGGCGATCGACACCCTGCGCCGCGAGGCACCCGACAAGGAGACCATTTACGACGCCTACGTTGTCGATGACCGGCGGATGCTCGTGGGCGTGGTCGCGCTGCGCGACCTGCTGGTCGCTGACGACGCGACCCGGGTTGGCGACATCATGCGAACGGACGTCGTGTTCGCCCGTGCCGAGGACCCGCGTGAGGAGGTCGCGCGCAAGATCGCCGACTACGACCTGCTCGCCCTGCCCGTCGTCGACGGGAACAACATGCTGGTCGGCATCGTCACCGCCGACGACGCGCTCGACGTCGAGATCGAGCGGGCCACGCGCGACTTCCGCCGGATCGGCGCGGTGCAAGAGGGCCTCGGCCACAAGGGAGCCGTGCTGCCGCCGGTGACGATCAAGGACGCGAGCATCTGGCTGCTCTACCGGATGCGGATCGTCTGGCTGGTCGTGCTCGTCTTCGGCAACATCTTCTCGGGTGCCGGCATCGCCTATTTCGAGGACACCATCGCGGCCTATGTGGCCCTCGTGTTCTTCCTGCCGCTGCTGATCGACTCAGGCGGCAACGCCGGCTCGCAGGCGGCCACGCTCATGGTGCGGGCGCTCGCCACGGGCGATGTGCGCCTGCGCGACTGGACCGGCATGATCGGCAAGGAAGTGCTGGTCGCTGGCCTGCTCGGAGTGACCATGGCAGCGGCCGTGTCGGTCATCGGCGTCGTCCGCGGTGGGCCGGAGATCGCCGCGGTCGTGGCCGCCGCGATGGTCCTCATCGTGATCGTCGGCAGCACCATTGGCATGTCGCTGCCGTTCCTGCTGTGGCGGCTCAAGCTGGACCCGGCCTCGGCCAGCGCGCCGCTCATCACCTCCATCGCCGACGCGGTCGGCGTCCTGATCTACTTCATGGTCGCGACCTCCTTCCTGCCGATGCCGGGGGCCGACTGAGCGCGCGCCACAGCTTCTCGGACGATTGCCTCAGGATCTCGGGCGCCCTCGCGGCTCCCGCTTCACCGTGGAGGCCTCCATGGCGGTACCTCTCGAGGTCACGGCCCTCAACCTCGGCGCGGCGGTGCTTCTGGGCGCCGCCATAGGGTTCGAGCGGCAGTGGCGACAGCGGCTCGCTGGGCTGCGGACCAACACGCTGGTCGCGCTCGGCTCTGCTAGCTTCGTCGTGTTCTCGGCGGTCTTTCCCGAGGAGGTCAGCCCCACGCGGGTTGCCGCCCAGGTCGTGTCCGGGATCGGCTTCCTCGGTGCAGGGATCATCTTCCGCGAGGGCCTCACGGTGCGGGGACTCAACACTGCGGCGACGCTGTGGTGCTCGGCGGCGGTCGGGATCCTCGCCGGGGCGGGCGCGGTAGTCTACGCCGCGTTGGTCGCGGGGCTGGTGATCGCAGTCAATCTCCTGCTCCGACCGCTGGTCTACAGGATCAACCGGCAGTCGCTCGCCACGAGCGAACTCGAGGTCGGCTACGGCGTGACGATCGTCTGCCGCAGTGAGCAGGAGGCACATGTCCGCGCCCTCCTGCTGCAGGGTCTTGCGGCCAGTGCCATGCATCTGCGCCAGCTCGACAGCAGCAACATCGAGGACAGCGACCGGGTCGAGATCCAAGCACTTGTCCACGCCGACACGCGCGCCGACAAGGTGATCGAGCAGATCGTCGGGAGACTGAGCCTTGAGCCATCCGTGACCGCCGCCCGCTGGCGGGTCGAAACGCTCCCCGGCTGACCCGACGCCGAACACCCTTGGCGGCGCGCCGCCGCGACGCGCACACTGGGCTCGGGCCGTCAGCGCGGCCACCGGGGAGGACCGTCGTGACCGAGCTGCCCTCGCGTGAGACCATCATTGGCTCGCTCTATGCCGCCGTCCTGTCGGACGTGCTCGACGGCCTGGGTCTGATGAGCCAGGCGCTCCGTCCGTTCGTCCGCCCGCTCGACGAGAGCCTTGTGCTGTTCGGCCGTGCTCGTACCGGACTGTACCGGCCCGTCTACCACGTAGCGCCCGGCAGCAATCCCTACGCCGTCGAGATGGCCTTGATCGACGATCTGCGCCCAGGCGAGGTCGCGGTCCTCGCCTGCGGCGGACCAACGGAGCGCATCGCGCCGTGGGGCGAGCTGCTCACCACGGCGGCGCAGGTCCGCGGCGCCGCCGGCTGCCTGACCGACGGGCTGGTGCGCGACATCCGCCGGATCCGCGAGATGCGCTTTCCCGTGTTCCACGGCGGCATCGGTCCGCTCGACAGCAAGGGCCGCGGCGAGATGGTGGCGATGGACGTGCCGGTCGAGATGGCCGGCGTGCGCGTCATCCCGGGCGACTGGGTGCTGGGCGACGCCGACGGCGTCGTGGTCGTGCCGCAAGGCGTGGCCGCCGAGGCGTTCACCCGGGCGCTCGACAAGGTCAAGGCCGAGGACACGACCCGCGACGAGCTGACGAAAGGAGCCTCATTGGCCGAGGTGTTCGCGCGCCACGGCGTGTTGTGAGGCAATGGCGACCGCACGGGTAGGCACCTCCGGGTGGAGCTATCGCAACTGGCGTGGCCCGTTCTATCCGCGCGGGCTGCCGACCGGGCAATGGCTTGGCTTCCTCGCCACGCGGCTGAGCACGGTCGAGATCAATGCGAGCTTCTACCGGCCGCAACCGCCCGAGCGCCTCGCCGGTTGGGCCACCGCGACACCCCGAGGATTCCGGTTCGCGGTCAAGGCGTGGCGGGCACTGACCCACTACCATCGGCTGGCGCAGTGCGGCGAACTTGCTCAGGCGTTCCTCCAGGGGCTGGCACCGCTCGGCGGCAAGCTCGGTCCGGTGCTCTTCCAGCTCCCGCCTCGCTTTCCGGCCGATCCCGCGGTGCTCGACCGGTTCCTCGCCATGCTGCCCGACTGCCACCGCTACGCCATCGAGTTCCGCGACCGCTCCTGGTGGGGTGACGAAACCGCCGAGGTGCTGGCCCGCCACCGAGCGATCTTCTGCGTGTTCGAGCTGGCGGGGCTGCGCTCGCCGCGCCTTGTCACCACCGATGCCGTCTATCTGCGGCTGCACGGCGCCGAGCAGCGTTACCGTGGCGCCTATGGCGAGGCCGGGCTGCTGGACTGGGCGGGCTGGCTCAGCGACCAGCTCGCGCGGGGGCGCGACGTCTGGGCCTATTTCGACAACACCGACGAGGCCGACCATGCAGTGTGCGACGCGCTGATCCTGCAACGGCTGCTCGACGCGCACTCGCCACCCACGAACCATCAGCCGCACTGATCGTCGCCATGCGCGAAACGCGTTTGACAGCGCCGCGGGTGCGGCGAGGCTTGCGCCTCGGCGATGAGAGATCGGCCATGCTGACGCTGCATGACTTCACGGGCTCGGGGAACGGGTACAAGGTCCGCATGATACTGGCCCGGCTGGAGCTGCCTTGGCGCTTGGTCGAGCACGACATCCTCGCCGGCGCGACCCGCACGCCAGAGTTCCTTGCCCTCAATCCCAACGGCAAGATCCCGGTTCTCGTGCTCGAG
>CALKJU010000090.1 GCA_937995535.1 uncultured Alphaproteobacteria bacterium | reverse complement strand
CACGTTGTACGGCGGGTCCGTGTTCACGAGGTGGATCGGCTGGCCATCGAGCAGCCGGTCCAGATCCTCGGGCTTGGACGAGTCGCCGCACATCAGGCGGTGGTTGCCCAGCACCCAGAGGTCGCCGGGCACGGTCGTCGCCGCGTCGGGCGGCGCGGGAACTTCGTCGGGGTCGGTGAGGCCCTCGTTGCCCGCGGGAGCCATGATCGCGCTGAGGTCCTCGGCGCTGAAGCCGAGCAGCGCGAGATCGAAGTCAACGCCCTTGAGGTCGGCCAGTTCCAGCGGCAGGAGTTCCATGTCCCACGTCGAGAGCTCATGAAGCTTGTTGTCCGCGATGCGGAGCGCCCGCACCTTGTCCGGGTCGAGTTCCCGCGCGACGTGCACCGGGACCTCGGCCAGGCCGAGCCTCTCCGCCGCCTTCAGCCGCGTGTGCCCGGCGATGATGACGCCGTCGCCATCGACGACGATCGGCACCCTGAACCCGAACTCCTGGATGCTCTTGGCGACCGCGTCGATCGCGCCCTCGTTCTTGCGCGGGTTCTTCTCGTATGGCTTGACCCGCCCAATGCTCCACATCTCGATCTTCATGCCTCGCTCCTTGCGGCGTTGCCGATTCCGTTCATGACCACGCCAGCGGGCCACGCAGCCCGCCGTTCTTGACGCTTCCTCATCGCTCGACCGGCGTTGGCGACCAACCGCGACCACCCCCGGGTGGCCGCCACTCCGCCCACGTTCGCCCACGGCGCGTCGGGGGCCGCCGGGCGGGGAACCCCCGCCCCATCCCCGCCCGTTCGCCCACGTCCCGCACTGCGCCAACGTGGGCGACCCCCCAGCCCCCCAGGCCCGGCGCTCGGACAGGCGCAACAAACTCAGTCTCCCCTTGCGGCTGTTCCCGGCGGCCTCTGTGCGCAGAATCCGCCGGGAAGGAACCATGCGGCCAACCCGCCCCGGGCGTGCCCGGCCTGTCAACCGCAGAATGAGAGAGAAGAGGATGTACTTCTTCCCCCTTCTTGACCTTCTTCCCCTTCATGTTCCTTCCCCTTCCTGCGCGTGCATAACCCTCGCGGGAGAACACACCGGGGGGGAATAAGGTGAAGAAGGACAAGAAGCCCTGAACACGATCCGGGGCGCGCCCCGCGTCGCCTCGCGGCACTCGACGATCTCGCCCGTCGAGATCAGGCTCTCGATCAGTTCCGACCGCTCGCGCCCGGTGAGGTGCTTGGTTTTCCGGTACAGCTGCGTGCGGGTCAGGCCAGACGGGGCGGCCTTGAGGTCGCGGAGCAGGCGCTTGCGCTTGGCCTCGAAGGGCGTCTCGGCGATCCAGTCCTCGGCAATGGCCAGCAGACGCCGCGTCAGGTAGTCGGTGAGCTCGATGGCCCAGCGGGCCGCAGCCTCGTCGACGAGCAGGTTCTCGCGGTCGCGCGAGCAGGCGTACAGCAGCGCCATCTTGCGGGCCTTCTCGGCGGCCCGCGTCCACAGCGCCCCGGCCGCCTCGGGAAGGCGGCGTCGCTCGGCGCGGGCCCGCCTGGTGAAGTCCGACATGAGCGCCCGCGCGTCCCCGTCGTACGGCACGACCACCGGCGCCGGGTTCTCGGGCGAGAGGTTGCCGCCGGCAGGGGGGGTGAAGTCGCCCCACCAGCGGACGGCCGCGAGGATTGGTTCGGGGATCGCGTCGGGGATGCGGACCTCGACCGGGTCGGGGTCGGAGTCGTCGGTCTCGAAGACCAGCATCCGCGGCACGAACCCGTCGGTCATGCTCTCGTGCGTCAGGCCGGCGCACAGAGACGCCCGCACCGTGGTGCCGTAGACGCACGCGTGCGGCTGGTTGATGGAGCGGTTGTTGTCGGGGTCGGCGTAGGCGTCGCCGATGTAGACGCTGCCCGAGCTCGTGAAGAGCTTCATGAGCACGGTGGCGATGTGGTAGAGGTGCGGCGTGCGCGTCGGCTCGCCGATGGTCTTGAGCAGCCGCCCGATCTCGTCGAGCTGGAACAGGATCGACGGCTGGCGGTGGACCGCCGAGACGACGCCCGCGTGGCTCGCCAGGCCCTCGGGGCCGACGTACTTGTCCATCGCCGCCTGGAACAGAATCTCCTTGTTGACCTGCCGCGCCCGCTCCTTGCCCCCGCCCGTCTCGCACAGCGCCACGCAGTAGACGTTCGTCCGGGTGTTCAGATCGTCGCGCACCTTGCGCCCGGTGATCGCGCCCATGAGCGCGATCGCGGCGGCCAGCGCCAGCGTCGGCTGGGGGTACATCGAACTGGCCAGCGTGAAGTCCACGACGTCTCCCAGCAGCCCGGGGACGCGCAGCAGGTGCGGCGGGATCGGCCCCGGGTGCGGGAACGTTGCCTCTGCCAGCTCCTCGTTCGCTGGCGTTGCGCCCGCGAAGGCCGAGAGGTCCACGTCGCCGCCGTCGTCGGGCTTGGAGCCGTAGCCCCGGTCCCGCAGCGCCGAAGCGGCGGCCGCGAAATCCCCGCCGTGCTCGAGCAGGGCGTACACCGCGAA
>CALKJU010000089.1 GCA_937995535.1 uncultured Alphaproteobacteria bacterium | reverse complement strand
GCCCGCGTGCGCATGACCCTCAAGCCCGGGGGCTTCGATGACCCGGCCCAAGGCTGGACCGGCGGCTACGCCACGCAGAGCTTCGAGACCGGCTCGGTGTATCTGGCGGCCGAGTTCGTCGTGCTGGAGGGCGAGTACGCGAAGCGCAAGCTCTGGAGCAACATCGGCCTGCATTCCCCGAAGGGCCCGACCTGGGGCCAGATGGGGCGCAGCCTCATCCGCGCCATCCTCGACAGCGCCCGCAACGTCCATCCCCAGGACATGAGCCCGCAGGCCGCCGCCGCGCGGCGCATCCAGGGCTTCCACGAGCTCGACGGCATCGAGTTTGCGGCCCGCATCGACGTCGAGAAGGATGGCCGCGGCGAGTTGAAGAACGTCATCCGAAACGCCGTCGAGCCCGACCACCCGGACTACGCCCGCCTGATGGGGCTGCCGCCGAAGAACCCCGGCAGTGGTTCCACCGGCGCGCCCGCCGCAGCAACCCCGCCGCGCACGACGCCGCCCGTCAACCCGCAACGCCCCGCCGTGCCGGGCAAACCGGCCTGGGCGCAGTGAGAGGAGGGCCAGTGAAGTGTTGGGTCTGCAAACGACAGGCGGGCGGCTACGGCCACTCGGACCTCCGGCATCCGGTGGGCGATGCCCGGCGCTATCCGATCGACTGGGTGTTCTGCTCGCGGCGTTGCCAGGAGGCGTTTCACGCGCTCTACGGTCAGTGGCTGCGGGTGCAGGAAGGACGCACGCCCAAGACGGAGGTGGCCATGATCGACCCGTCTGACGTCGAACTGGCCGCGATGAAGAAGTGCCTCAAGGCCTTCGGCGAGGTCGCGGGCGAGATCAGCTTTGCCAAGCCGCTGGGCGAGTATTCCGAGGCTGAGGCGATGCAGGTGATCGACGCCATCGTCACCTGCTACACGGAGGCGATGGTCGAGCACCACGAGGCGACCAAGTATCCGCCGGTGCGGGGCTTGAAAGACCCGGTGTCCGACCCCTTCGCCGACCTCGAGGACGATCTGCCGTGGGAGGAGCCGAAGGCTCAAGCGCAGACGGCACGCACGGCAGCACCCAAGGAGGCGCGGCGATGATGGACTTCAACGCCTCCAAGAGCCTGTCGGGTCAGCTCACGGCGCTGATCGACGCCGGGCTGCAGCAGTCTCGCGCGGCGCAGCCTCGCCGCACCTACCTGGGCGCCTCGCGCCTCGGGGTCGCCTGCGAGCGCGCGCTGCAGTACGAGTTTGCCGACGCCCCGGTCGATCCGGGTCGCGAGACCGACGGCCGCCTGCTGCGCGTCTTCGATCGCGGCCACGTCATCGAGGACTGCATGGTCGGATGGCTGCGCGCGGCGGGCTTCGATCTGCGCACGCGTAACGACGCGGGGGAGCAATTCGGCTTCTCGGCGCTGGACGGGCGCCTGCAGGGCCACGTCGATGGCGTGCTCGTCGCCGGGCCCGACCTGGGCTTCGGTTCCGGCTACCCGGTGCTGTGGGAGAACAAAGCCTTGAGCGCCAAGTCGTGGCGGGAACTGGAGAAGCACCGGCTCGCGTATGCCCGCCCGGTCTACGCCGCGCAAGTGGCGCTCTACCAGGCCTATCTCGAACTGCACACCTACCCGGCGCTCTTCACCGCGGTGAACGCCGACACGATGGAGATCCATGCCGAGTGGGTGCCGTTCGACGCGGCGTTGGCGCAGCGCATGTCGGACCGGGCGGTGAAGGTCATCACGGCCACCAAGGCGGGCGAACTGCTTCCACGCGCCTTCGCCGATCCCACCCATGTCGAGTGCCGGATGTGCCCGTGGCAGGACCGGTGCTGGAGGGCCGCGGCATGACCGACAGACCACTGCACCCGGTGCTCGGGGAGCGCCTGATCGACGCACGCGAGGCGGCACTGGCGCTCAATCTGCCGCACTACTGGCTCACGCACGCGAAGGAGCGCCGACGTCTCGGCCTGCCGCACTACCGGGTGGGCAAGCTGCTGCGTTTCAAGCTCTCCGAACTGATGGCGTGGATGGAGGAACGTCAAGCCCTGCTCACGGCCGACGCAGGGCACGAGGAGGAGTCGGATGCTGGACTTCAATGACACCGCACCCGCGCCCGAGATCCCGGCGTCCGAACGCCGCGAGGCCGTGCGCGCCGCCCTGCTCGCGAGGCTGGAAGCGGTGCTGTTCACCCTGTTCCCCGCCGGTCGGACGCGCCGCGGCAAGTTCGTCATCGGCGACGTGCTCGGCAGCCCGGGCGACAGCCTGGAGGTCGTGCTCGACGGCGACAAGATGGGACTGTGGACCGATCGCGCCACGGGCGACGGCGGCGATATCTTCGATTTGATCGCCGCTCATCTCGGCATGGATGTGCACGCCGACTTTGCGCGCGTGCTCGGTGCTGCCGCCGACCTGCTCGGTCGCGCCCCCTCGCTTGCGCCGCGACGACCGAAGAAGAAAGCGCCGGTCGACGACCTCGGCCCCGCCACTGCCAAGTGGGACTACCTCGACGCACACGGGCAGCTCATCGCCGTCGTCTACCGCTACGACCCGCCAGGGCGCAAGAAGGAGTTCCGGCCCTGGGACGCGCGCCGCCGCAAGATGGCTCCGCCCGAGCCGCGGCCGCTCTACAACCAGCCGGGGATCCACAACGCCGCCCAGGTCGTGCTGGTCGAGGGCGAGAAGTGCGCCCAGGCCTTGATCGAGCGCGGGATCGTGGCCACCACCGCGATGCACGGGGCTAACGCCCCGGTGGACAAGACCGACTGGACGCCGCTGGCTGGCAAGGCCGTCCTCCTCTGGCCCGATCGCGACAAACCCGGCTGGGACTATGCGATGGCCGCGGCGCAGGCCGCACTCGTCGCCGGCGCCGCCTCCTGCGACGTGCTGCTGCCGCCCGACGACAAGCCCGAGGGGTGGGACGCGGCCGACGCGATCGCCGAAGGCTTCGACGTCGCCGCCTTCATCGCCTCGGGCCCGCGGATGAGCATCAAGCCAGCACTTGGGCAGCCCACGCAGGAGCCTTCCGTCTGGGCCACCGACGACGCGCTGGCGCTGACCTTCACCAGCCGCTACGCCGAGGACTGGCGCTACTGCGCCGCCTGGGGCAAGTGGCTGGTGTGGGACGGCCGGCGCTGGCAGGCGGACGAGACGCTGCTGGTGCACCACCTCATCCGCGCGATCTGCCGCGAGGCCGCGCTCAAGGCCGACTCCCACCGGCTCGCGGCCAAGCTCGCCGCGAGCAGCACGGTCGGCGGCGTGGAGCGGCTGGCGCGCACCGACCGTCGGCACGCCTCCACCTCGCAGGAGTGGGACGCGGATCTGTTCGCGCTCAACACGCCGGGCGGCGTGGTCGACCTGCGCAGCGGGCGGCTGCGTCCCCACGACCGCGCCGACCGGATGACCAAGCTCGCCACCGCCACGCCCCGCGGCGATGCCCCAAGCTGGCGGGCGTTCCTGGCCGACGTCACCGGGGGCGATGCCGACCTGCAGGCCTACTTGCAGCGCATGGTGGGCTACTGCCTCACCGGCTCGACGGCGGCGCACGCGCTGTTCTTCCTCTACGGCACCGGGGCCAACGGCAAGTCGGTGTTTGTGAACACCTTGGCCACGATCCTCGGCGACTACGCCACCAGCGCGCCGATGGACACCTTCATGGAGGCGCGCGGCGACCGGCACCCGACCGATCTCGCGGGCCTGCGCGGGGCGCGCTTCGTCTCCTCCATCGAGACCGAGCAGGGCCGGCGCTGGAACGAGTCCAAGGTCAAGGCGATCACCGGCGGCGACAAGGTCTCGGCGCGCTTCATGCGCCAGGACTTCTTCGAGTACACGCCCCAGTTCAAGCTGGTCATCGCCGGCAACCACAAGCCCGCGATCCGCAACGTGGACGAGGCGATGAAGCGCCGGCTGCACCTGATCCCCTTCACCGTAACCATCCCGCCCGAGCGGCGCGACGCCGGGCTCACCGACAAGCTCCTGGCCGAACGCGACGGGATCCTCGCCTGGGCGGTCGAGGGCTGTCTGGCCTGGCAGCGCGAGGGGCTCCAGCCCCCGGCCAGCGTGGTGTCGGCCACCGCCGAGTACTTCGACGAGGAGGACGCCGTCGGCGACTTTCTGGACGAAGAGGCGCAGCGCCACCCGCAGGCCCGCGTGGCCGTGGCCGACGTGTTCCAGCGCTGGCAGGACTGGGCCGGCCGGCGCGGCGAGTACGTGGGCACGAGCCGCTGGCTCGCCCAGCAACTGGCCAACCGCGGCTTCGAGCGCACGCGCATCCACGGCGGCGTCAAGGCCCTGGCGGGCCTGTCGCTCAAGCCCAAGGACTACGGCACCCGACTGCCGTACCGCGACGACTGACCACCCACGGTGACCGAAGGTGACCCGCCCGGGGATTGAGTCTCTTTACGCGCGTACGCGCGCGCAGGCGGAAGGACGATTCCCCACGGCGGTCACCTTCGGTCACCCCATGTTGACAAGGACCTTGACAAGGACCGACACGATGCACACCACCCTGCTTGCCCTCGACCTGGGCACCACCACTGGCTGGGCGCTGCGCGACCGCACGGGCCGAATCACCAGCGGCACCGAATCCTTCAAGCCCCGACGCTTCGAAGGCGGCGGCATGCGTTTCCTGCGCTTCAAGCGCTGGCTCACCGAACTGAAGGCCCACGCCGACGGGATCGACGCGCTGGTCTTCGAGGAAGTGCGCCGCCACGTCTCGACCGATGCGGCGCACGCCTACGGCGGGTTTCTGGCGACGCTGACGGCCTGGTGCGAGCACCACGGCGTTCCCTACCAGGGCGTGCCGGTGGGCACGATCAAGAAGCACGCCACCGGCTCTGGCCGCGCCGGCAAGGACGCGGTGATGGCGGCCGTGCGTCGCCGGGGCCACGCCCCGGCGGACGACGACGAGGCCGACGCCTTGGCGCTGTTGCTCTGGGCCCTCGAGCTTCACGACGCGGCGCAGGAGGCGTGAGATGATTGTTCCGACCCCTCGCTACCGCTGCCCGCTGGGGCGCCTGCAGCCCGAGCCGATGGACGTGGAGGCCGTCAAGCGCCGCGGCTGGCGCGAGCAACGCCTGCTCGTCGTCTGCCTCGACGATGACCGGCTCGATTGGACGGAGCGCGAGCTGATCCGCCGAATCGGCGAGCGGCTCTACGGTGCACGGGAGGCGCGCCATGGCTGAGTGGACCGTCGAGCGTGTGGACGAACGCTTCCGGGAGGCGGCCATCACCGCCCACCGATTGCCGCCCGTGCGCGTGCAGGGCTACTTCAACACCTGGCCCGCGATCCGGCGCATGCCCTGGGAGACGCTGGGGGCCGAGCCGACGTTCCGGCGCTTCCCACCCAGCCCCGAGGCCATCGAGCGCATGCTCGAGACCATGCGCTGGGTCTTGTGGCTGGAGGAAGAGGAACGGCATCTCGTGTGGATGCGCGCCGAGCGCCACCGCTGGCGCGACATCTGCGCCCGCTTCGGCTGTGACCGGACCACGGCGTGGCGGCGGTGGCAGCGGGCGCTGGGGGTGGTGGCCGACCGTCTGAACGGAGAGCAAGGAACTTCTCGACACATGGTGCCACTAAGTGGCATACTTCACTAATGAGAAGAGTCTTCAAGACGCGCCACTTCGCTCGTTGGATGCGCAAGACCGAACTGACAGACGCCGGGTTGTGTCAAGCGGTCGAGGAGATGGTCGCGGGCCTCATCGATGCCGACCTGGGCGGTGGCGTCGTGAAAAAGCGCGTGGGCTTGGCTGGCCGCGGCAAGCGTGGTGGCGCGCGCACCTTGATCGCCACCAACAAGGGCGATCGCTGGTTCTTCGTCTACGGCTTCGAGAAAAACGAGCGGGCCAACATCGATGACGAGGAACTGGAGGCGCTGCGGGATCTGGCCGCCGATCTGCTGGCCCGTCCCGCGCGCCAGTTGGATGAATCCGTTGCCGACGGAACATTGCAGGAGATTTGCCATGACAAACGAGCCTAAGTCCAAGAGCCGCCTGCTCGAAGCCGTTCACGAAACGGCGCGCGACCTGCATCGCCTGGGCTTCATCGACAAGCGCAAGATGCGCAAGTACGACGCGCTGTGCCTGGAGCCGGTGCACGAATTCGATGCCGACAAAGTGCGCGCCCTGCGCGAACGCCTGCACTTGAGTCAGGCCGTGCTGGCATCGGTCCTCAACACCAGCGTCTCGACCGTGCGCAAGTGGGAAGTGGGCGACAAGAAGCCCAGCGGTCCCTCGCAGAAGCTGCTCGACCTCATCGAACGCAAGGGGCTGGAGGCCGTGCTCTGAAGTCGCTGGCACGGGCGCATGCCACCGCGCCTGCGTGTTTTGGCGTGATTTGGCGGGTGGGATCGTGCATCCGCGTGCGTCTGCGGCGTGATGCGGCTTTGGCCGCTGCAACAGATTCGCCGGTCCGGGGGTAGTATTTCCGCTAACTTCTGGACAGCGGTGACGGTCGAGGAAGCCGCCCGGCAATCCACGGGTCCTTCCTGGCCAATAGCCCATGCGGGAGGCGCGAGCGCGGCGCTTGTCTAGCGTCTGAGCGCGAATCGAGGTTACCGGGTTACCGGTTACCACCCGGGGGACCGGCCGCTTCCCGCAACCACCGCCACCCGAATCCACGCCACCCGCCCCGGGCCTTGCGCGCCCGCGGCGGGTTTCGTTTTGCTCATGCGCGAAGGCCTCCACGTCGAATACCGCGACCTCGCCACGCTGATCCCCTACGCCCGCAACCCGCGCACGCATTCCGACGCGCAGATCGCCAAGATCGCAGCCTCCATCGTCGAGTTCGGCTGGACCAATCCGATCCTGGTCGATGGCGAGAGCGGCATCATCGCCGGCCACGGGCGTCTGGCGGCGGCGCGCCGGCTCGGGCTCGAGAAGGTGCCGGTCATCGAACTCGCGCACCTGACCCCGGCGCAGAAGCGCGCGCTGGTGCTGGCCGACAACCGGCTGGCGCTGGACGCCGGCTGGGACAAGGAGATGCTCGCACTGGAACTGGCCGAACTCTCGGATGCCGGCTACGACCTCGCGCTCACCGGCTTCATGGATGCCGAGATCGGGCGCTGGCTGGACGCGCTCGGGAGGGAGGCCGTGACCGAGGAGGCCGGCGCCGACGAGGACGCGGCCGAGGAAGACCTCCCCACCCCGCCCGCGATCCCGGTCACCCGGCCGGGCGATCTGTGGTGGCTGGGCGAGCATCGGCTGCTGTGCGCCGATGCCTCCGACCACAAAGCCGTGCAGCGCCTGATGGCGGGCGAGCGGGCGCACCTGCTGTTCACCAGCCCGCCGTATGCCAACCAGCGCGAGTACACCACTGGCGGCATCTCGGACTGGGATGCCCTGATGCAAGGCGTGTTCGGCGCGGCTCGCGCTGCGCTGCGCGACGAGGCGCAGATCCTGGTGAACCTCGGCCTCGTCCATCGCGACAACGAGTGGCAGCCGTACTGGGACGGCTGGATCGCATGGATGCGCACGCAGGGCTTTCGGCGCTTCGGCTGGTACGTGTGGGACCAGGCGGTGACCGTGCCCGGCGACTGGGCCGGACGGCTGGCGCCCCGGCACGAGTTCGTCTTCCACTTCAACCGCCGCTCGCGCAAACCGAACAAGATCGTGCCCTGCAAGTGGGCCGGGCAGGAAACCCACCTGCGCGCCGACGGTTCGTCCACCGCGATGCGCGGCAAGGACGGCACGGTCGGCGCCTGGTGCCACGCCGGGCTGCCGACGCAGGACTTCCGCATCCCGGACTCGGTCATCGAGGTGACGCGCCAGCGCGGCCGCATCGGTGAGGGCATCGACCATCCGGCGGTGTTCCCATTGGGGCTGCCCCGGTTCTTCATAGAGGCCTACACCGACGCGGGCGAGATCGTCCTGGAGCCGTTCGCAGGCTCGGGCACCACGATCCTCGCCGGAGAACTCACGGGTCGCCGGGTGCGCGCGGTCGAACTCGCCCCCGAGTACGTGGACGTGGCCCTGCGCCGCTGGATGCAGCACCAC
>CALKJU010000088.1 GCA_937995535.1 uncultured Alphaproteobacteria bacterium | reverse complement strand
CACCTCGATCGCCAACATGTACAGCATCATGAACGGGTTCTGGAATGCTGCGGCAGGCCGCTACGCGGTCATGCTGGCGCAGCAGCTCCCGACCCCGGCCAACGGCGCCACCGGCCGCCGATACAGTTGGGCCGCGGCGATGGCCGGCGCCTACGTCATGCAGGCGGAGGGGACAGCGGGTCGGATCTGGGACGTACTCGGCTCGCCGGACGCCGATCTGAACCAGCTCGGCTACATGAAGAGCTTCTTCCAGGGCATCCCGACACTCAACGCCATGGTCCCGCGCAACGACCTCGCTTTCGGCAACACCCAGTATGTGCTCGCGCTGGCGAGGCAGAGCTATGTCGCCTACTCGGCCGCGGCCACCTCGAACCTCGGCGTCAAGGGCCTCGTCGCGAACGCCCGCTACGACCTGAAGTGGCTCGACACGGTCGATGGCAGCACGGTGGTGCAGAGCAACGTGCTCGTCACCACGGCCAGCACGACCTTCACCCGCCCGGCGAGCATCCAGCCGGAGGCCGCGCTCTACATCACGAAGCGCTGAGCGCGCTTGCGCGGCGACCCGCGACCTGCTCCGTTCGGCGGCACCCCGACGCCGAACGGAGGCTTTCCCGATGTGCGCACCCGGTTGCCTCGAGCATGTCCGCGATCGCCTGCTCAGCCGCCGCTCGCTCCTCGCTGGCGCGGCCGCGGCCACCGCGGCTGGCGTCGCCGCAAGGCCACTCGCGCCGGCGGTCGCGGCCGAGCGCA
Organism: uncultured Alphaproteobacteria bacterium; assembly: GCA_937995535.1. Taxonomy (GTDB): domain Bacteria; phylum Pseudomonadota; class Alphaproteobacteria; order Geminicoccales; family Geminicoccaceae; genus CALKJU01. Next base: position 7,401 of record CALKJU010000088.1, on the reverse strand, counting down.
GCTTCAGCCGCGTGGTCGACCTGACCCATCCGCTGCCGCCCGACTTCCCGACCTATTTCGGCACGCCGCAGCTCGAGATCGAGGTCCTCAACAGCTACGACCAGCACAAGTTCAACATGAACAAATGGACGCTGGTCGAGCACACCGGCACGCACATGGACGCGCCGTTCCACTTCTCGGCCGACGGCCAGAGCGCTGACGCGATCCCGGTCGAGCGCCTCGTCGTGCCTCTGGCCGTCGTCGACATCGCCGCCCGGGCCGAGGCCGACGCGGACGCGCAGGTGACCCCCGATGACCTCGAGGCCTGGGAAGGTCGGCACGGCCCGCTGCCGGCCGGCTGCTGCGTGGCCATGCACAGCGGCTGGGACCGGCATGTGACGGGCGCGCGCTTCCGCAACGCCGACGGCGAGGGGAAGATGCACTTCCCCGGCTTCCACCGCGAGGCGGCGCAGATGCTGCTGGAGCGCGACGTGGTCGGGATCGCCGTCGACACGCTGTCGCTCGACTTCGGCCCGTCCGCCGACTTCGCGGTCCACTACGCCTGGCTGCCGACCGACCGCTGGGGCCTCGAATGCGTCGCCGGGCTCGGCGCACTGCCGGCCACCGGAGCGACGCTGGTCGTCGGGGGTCCCAAGATCGTCGGCGCCACCGGCGGCCCGAGCCGCGTCCTCGCGCTGGTCTGAGGCCGTGACCATCGACAGCGCGAAGCTGCGTGCGCTCTACGGCACGCCGGGCGACCTCGCGGCGCGCAAGATCCTCACCCGGCTCGACGCGCACTGCCGCCGCTTCGTCGAGCTGTCGCCGTTCCTCGTGCTCGGCACGAGCGACGCCCAGGGGCGACAGGACGTCAGCCCGCGCGGCGACGCGCCCGGCTTCGTCCGCGTCCTCGACGAGCGGACCCTGCTCCTGCCCGACCGGCCGGGCAACAACCGCGTCGACAGCCTCGGCAACGTTGCGATGCAGCCGCAGGTGGCGCTGCTGTTCTTCGTGCCTGGGGTCGACGAGACGCTGCGCGTCAACGGTACCGCCGACATCGTGACCGACCCGGACCTCCTCGCCCCGTCCGCCGTCAACGGCAAGCTACCGCGCAGCGGGCTGCTGATCGCGATCGAGGAGTGCTTCCTGCACTGCGGCAAGGCGCTGATCCGCTCGCGCCTGTGGGACCCCGCGCAGCGGATCGAGCGGCGCAGCTTCCCGACGCTGGCGCGGATGATCGCCGATCAGATCGCGGGCGTCGATCCGCTCGATGCCGAGCGCGTCGTCGACGACTCCTACCGCAACACGCTCTACTGAGCGGGCGCAGGGCTCAGCGAAAGATCCGGTCGCCTTGTTCGTCGATGATCTGGTGCGCCTTCTGGATCGCGAAGGCGGCGGCCGAATCGGCGCTGCTGTGCGTGTCGGCGCGGATGAAGCTGTGCTCCTTGCGACCGTCAGGAAAATCCTTGGCGATCACGCCCGAGGTCAGGAACTGCCCGCCTTGGGGCAGTGGCGTCGGTGTGATCTCGTAGTCCTTGTAGGTCACCGTTTCGTGCCGCTGCGCGGCGCTCCCGGCGCTGCCGCCACCGAACAGCCCCTTGAGAAACCCGCCCAGTCCCATCCGCCGTCACAGTCCCGATTGTCACCGCTCATCCCATCATCCGCCTGACGTTGCGACCACGCAAGACCACCCCGGCACCGGCACGCTCAGAACCGGACCAGGCGCGGCACGGTCAGGCTGATCGCAGGAATGTAGGTGACCAGCATCAGCACGATCAGCATGGTCAGCCAGAACGGCCACAGCGCACGCGCAGCGCGCTCGATCGGGACCTTGCCGATGGCGCAGCCGACGAACAGTGTCGTGCCGACCGGCGGGGTGACCAGGCCGATGGCGAGGTTGAGCAGCATGATGATCCCGAAGTGGACCGGGTCGACGCCGATCGAGAGGATCACCGGCAAGAGGATCGGCGTGCAGATCAGGATCAGCGGCGCCATGTCCATGAACATGCCGAGCACCAGCAGCATCACATTGACCAGCAGCATGATCACCAGCGGGTCCGAGGAGATCGCGAGGAATCCGGCCGTGACCTTGGACGGGATCTGCATCAGCGCCATCATGTAGGCGAAGGCCGAGGCGAAGCCGATCAGGATCATGACCATCGCCACGGTCTTGACGACCTCCTCCATCATCCGCGGCAGCTGCCGCCAATGCAGCTCGCGATAGGCCAGCGTGGCCACGAGAAACGCCCACAGGACCGCGATCGAGGCGCTCTCGGTCGCGGTGAAGACGCCGCCGATCACGCCGCCGACGATGATGAACACGGTCATCAGGCCGAGCACGGCCTCGCCCGAGATGCGCACCGCGTCGCGCAACGGCACCAGCTCGCCCTTCGGATAGCGGCGCACGCTGGCGAGGATGAAGGACAGGATCATGAGCGCCACCCCGATCATGATCCCGGGCACGATGCCGGCGAGGAAGAGCTGGGCGATCGACACTGAGCCGCCGGCCGCGTAGGCGTAGATCACCGCGTTGTGCGAGGGTGGGATGATGATCCCCTGGGTCGAGCTGGTGATCGTGACGTTGACCGAGAACTCGTCGTCGTAGCCCTGCTTCTTCATCATCGGGATGAGGATCGTGCCGATCGAGCTCGTGTCCGCGACGCTCGAGCCCGAGATCCCGCCGAAGAACATGCTGGCCAGCACGTTGACCATGGCCAGGCCGCCGCGGATGAAGCCGACGAAGATGTTGGCGAAGTTGATCAGCCGGACGGCGATCCCACCCTGGGCCATGATCGCCCCGGCGAGCACGAAGAACGGGATGGCGAGGAGCGCGAAATTGTCCACGCCGTCGGACACCTTGAGGAGCACCGCCTCCAAGGGGATGCCGACCCACCAGGCCGCGGCCAGGGCCGAAAGGCCGAGCGCGTAGGCGATCGGCACGTTGAGCAGGATCAGGACGAAGAGCGAGCCGATCAGGATGACCGGGCCGAGGACGCCGCCCATCACTCGGTCTCCGCCAGGGTCCGTGGCGGAGGCGGCCCGAGCAGCGCCTGCTCGATGACGAACAGCAGCGTGATCACTCCGGCGATCGGGATCGCCGCGTAGACCGCGCCGACCCGGATCAGCTGCAGCTCCGGGTAGACCTGGACCCAGGTGGTCGCCGAGAGGCTGATGCCGTAGACGACCATGAACAGTGCGATCGCCGCCATCAGCAGGTCCACGGCCAGCTCGACGCCGCGCCGCAGGGGTGCCGGGAAGCGCCGGGTCAGCGCGTCGATGCTGATATGCGCGCCGGCCCGGTAGCAGCCGGCGGCACCGAAGAAGGTCATGTAGACGGCGAGCAGGATCGACACCGGCTCGGCGAAGAAGGCGCCCTGGCCGAGCACGTAGCGGGTGAACACGCTCCAGGCGATGATCAGCACCATGGCGACGATGGCGGCCGCGGCCAGCGTCATGCACAGCGCGTAGAGCGCGTCCATCAGGCGGACATAGGCGGCCCGCATCCGGCCCTGCTGCCTCCTTCGGGCTGGCGCGCCGGGCGCGCGGCGGTCACGGTTCGCCGCGCGCCCGGCCCTCTCAGCCCTCGACCGCCTCGATGCGGACGATCAGATCCTTGTACTTCTCGCCGAACTTCTCACGCACCGGCGCGGTCGCGGCGATGAACGCCGGCTTGTCGACGTCGGCGTTGATCTGCACGCCGAGGCCCTGGAGCTCGGCCATCGCCTTCTGCTCCATGGCGGCCCACAGCTCGCGCTCCTTCTTGGTCGCCTCCTTGGCCGCCTCGCGGATCATCTGCTGGTCCTCGGGCGGCAGCGTGTCCCAGACCTTCTTCGAGAAGACGAAGATCTCGGGGACGATCAGATGCTCGGTCAGCGAGTAGTAGCCGGCGACCTCGAAATGCTTCTGCGTGCTGTAGGAGGGCGGGTTGTTCTCCGCGCCGTCGACCACGCCGGTCTGCATCGCCGTGTACAGCTCGTTGAAGGCGATCGGGATGCCGGTGCCGCCCATGCCGCTCATCATCTCGACGAAGATCGGGTTCTGCATGACCCGGATCTTCAGCCCCTGGAGATCGGCGGGCTCACGGATCGGCTTGATCTTGTTGTAGAAGCTCCGCGCGCCGGCATCCATGTAGCCGAGCCCGATCAGCCCGCCGACCTCGAGCCGGGCGAGCAGTTCCTGGCCGATCTCGCCGTCGACCACGTTGTGCATGTGCTCGATCGAACGGAACACATAGGGCAGGTTGAAGGCGTTGAAATCGTCGACGATCGGCCCGACCACGCCGACCGAGACGCGGGTCATCTCCAGCGCCCCGAGCTGGACCTGCTCGAGCGCTTCCTTCTCCCCGCCGAGCTGCATCGAGTGGAAGATCTTGATCGAGTACTTTCCGCCCGAGCGCTCGTTGAGCAAGTCGCCCATATAGGCGATCGCCTCGGTCGTCGGATAGCCCATCGCGTGGACGTCGGACGACTTGATCTCCAGCGCACCGGCGCCGCCGGCGGTCAGCATTGCCGCGACAGCCGCCCCGAGCACCGGGCCGGCCGGGATCCGGTTCGACATGGTGGCCACCTCCCTGTCGTTCGTTCTGGCCGCACCTTCGTGGGCGAGGCGGCGTCGCTTGGCAAGGGGCGCGGGCTTGGCGACCGGCGCCATGCGGCCCAAGCTGCGCGCCGTCCGCGTCGGGGAGGAAGCGATCGATGCTCAAGGATCCACCGCTGCTGCGTGTCCGCCGTACCTGGGACCGTCCCGACGCCGCCCTGCTCGCGGCGTTCCGCGAGGTGCCGACGGGCTTTCTGGTCGACGCCCAGCACGGCCGCGGTGCGCTCGACCGCGCGATCAAGCCGCTCTTCCCGGCCACCGCCGGCATGGACCGCTGCGTCGGGCCGGCGCTCACCTGCGCCTGCGGACCCGATGACAACATGGCGCTCGCCGCGGCCGTGGCCGTGGCCCGGCCGGGCGATGTCATCGTCTGCGCCACCGAGGGCTTCGAGCACGGCGCGGTCTGCGGCGACCTGCTCGCCGGCATCGCCCGCAACAGGGGCGTCGCCGGCCTCGTCACCGACGGCGTGCTGCGCGACGGTGCCGGCCTGCGCGACATGGGCTTGCCGGTGTTCGCCCGCGGCATCACCCCCAACTCCTGCGTGCGCAGCGGTCCGGGTGCGGTCGGCTTGCCGGTCGTCGTGGGCGGGCGCGCGATTGCGTCCGGCGACCTCGTCCTCGCCGACGAGGACGGCGTCGTCACCGTGCCGCTCGCCGAGCTTGCCGCCGTCGCCGCCCGGCTCGAGGAGGTCAGGGCCGGCGAGGCGGCGATGCTGGCCAAGGTCAGGGGCGGTCTCACGGCACCTCCCTGGGTCGAGGCGCTGCTCGCCTCCGAGCGTGTCGAGTGGCTGGATTGACCTGGATCAAGTCGCGCCGCGGCGCGCGCGTATAGGGTCCCCCGATCGCCGCCGCGAGGAGCCCCGCCATGCGTGTCGGATCCCTGCTCGACTGGATGATCGGGCGGGTGCCCGTCCCCGACGCCGCCGAGGCGCAGCGGATGCTCGCCGAGGCGGCCCTGCCGGGCGGTCCGCCGCCTTGGTCGAACCCGACCAGCGTGCGCGACCTCGCCCTCATGATGAGCTGGCACGGTGTCGACCCGGAGCGCATCCCGCTCGGCTGGATCGGGCCGGTCCGCGACGCTGAGCGGGTCTGCGCTGCCTGCGCCGATGCGGCGCGCTGCCACGCCTGGATGGCGCGGCCCGGTGCCGACGATCCGGCACGGTTCTGCCCCAACCACGCCACCTTGCGCGGCCTCGCCGCGGCGCAGGGCGAGGCCGGCTGAGCCGCATCCCGCTGCTTCCGCGCGATCGCTGACCGGCGGCGCATGACAGGCTAGGCTCGTCTCCGGCCATCCGGGGCAGGTGCCATGCCGCTCTCCGTCTTCGACCTGTTCAAGATCGGCATCGGCCCGTCGAGCTCGCATACGGTGGGGCCGATGCGCGCCGCCGGGCGCTTCCTGCGCGAGCTTGAGACCGACGGCCTGCTCGCGCACGCCGAGCGGGTCACGACCGACCTCTACGGCTCGCTGGCGCTGACCGGGAAGGGCCACGCCACCGACAAGGCGGTCGTGCTCGGCCTCGCCGGCGAGCTGCCCGAGACGGTGGATCCGGATGCCGCCGAGGCGCTGCTGGCCGAGATCGCGGCCAGCGGCCGGCTGCGCCTCTTGGGCCGCCGCGAGATCACCTTCGCCGCGGCGCGTGACCTCCTCTTCCACCAGCGCGAGAGCCTGCCGCAACATCCGAACGGGATGCGCTTCCGGGCCATCGCCGGCGATGGTGCCGTCCTGCGCGAGGAAGCCTACTTCTCGGTCGGCGGCGGATTCGTGCTGAGCGAGGCCGAGGCGACCGGCGCCGGCCCACCGGGCAGCAACGTCGTGCTGCCCCACCCGTTCCGCTCCGGCGTCGAGCTGCTCGACCTCGGCCGGGCGACCGGTCGGACCATCGCCGACATCGTGCTGGCCAACGAGCTCGCCTGGCGGAGCGAGGCCGAGGTGCGCGCCGGTCTGCTGGAGATCTGGCGGGCCATGGAACGCTCGATCGAGCGCGGCTGCCGCGCCGAAGGTATCCTTCCCGGTGGGCTGCGCGTGCGCCGCCGGGCGCCTGCGCTCTATCGTGAACTGTGCGCCCGTCCCGAGGCCGCCCTGCGTGACCAGCTCACCGTCCTCGACTGGGTCAACCTCTACGCGCTCGCGGTCAACGAGGAGAACGCCGCCGGCGGACGTGTCGTGACGGCCCCGACCAACGGCGCGGCCGGCGTCATCCCCGCGGTGCTCGCGTACTACACCCGCTTCGTGCCCGGCGCCTCGGACGACGGTGTGGTCCGTTTCCTGCTGACCGCCGCGGCGATCGGCATGCTCTACAAGGAGAACGCCTCGATCAGCGCCGCCGAGGTCGGCTGCCAGGGCGAGGTCGGCGTCGCCTGCTCGATGGCCGCGGGTGGCTTGTGCGCCGTCCAGGGCGGCAGCAACGAGCAGGTCGAGAACGCGGCCGAGATCGGCATGGAGCACAATCTCGGCCTGACCTGCGACCCGATCGCCGGGCTGGTGCAAATCCCCTGCATCGAGCGCAACACCATGGGCGCGGTGAAGGCGATCAACGCCGCCCGCCTCGCACTGCGCGGCGACGGGACCCACGTCGTGCCGCTCGACAAGGTCATCGAGACCATGCGTCAGACCGGCCGCGACATGATGGCCAAATACAAGGAGACCTCGCAGGGCGGCCTCGCCGTCAACGTCGTCGAGTGCTGAGGCCCCCGCACAGGCGCATCGTCCTTCTCTCTTGACTTTGGTCCTAGTTTCGGCGATAGCATCGCGGCGATGCCGCCCCGCCGCCCGCGCCTCGTCCGCCGCGTCCAGCTCGCCCGCCGCCTCGCCGCCGGGCTCGACCCGGC
>CALKJU010000087.1 GCA_937995535.1 uncultured Alphaproteobacteria bacterium | reverse complement strand
CATCGCCGCCGTGTCGTCCTTCCCCGACCAGCCGGGCACCCTCGCCGTCGGCGGCGTGACCCGCTTGACGATCCACGACTTCACCGACGCGTTCTTCTGAGCACGCCGCCCCGACCGGCGGCCGCACCGCCGGGTGCGGCCGCCGGCGGCCGACGCCTAGCGACGGGCCCGGCAGCCTGCGCGAGCGGTGTCCGAGGGAAGTGATCGCGGAGCGCCCTTCGGAGGCCCCGGCAAGGAGGTGCTCGAGGACTGGGAGGGTGCCTGGCGCTGCATCGCGACATCGCCAGCTCGATCGCGTCGCGCCTCCATGCAGGCGACCGCCTGACGTCCGGTATTGGGCCCGCCTCGACCGGGGAGACCAGAGTGCGGTCACGGCGCACCGCCACGCGCCTCGCACATGCAGGCAGGCGGTCGTCGAGAATGGCGCCGAGGCGTATGGTCGTGCGTGTATCGACGCAGACAGCGACATGCCGACCAGCACCGACCCCCTGCTGCAGCCGTTCCGGCTCAAGCATCTCACCTTCAAGAACCGGGTGATGTCGACGGCGCACGAGCCGGCCTATTCGGAGGACGGGCTGCCCAAGGAACGCTATCGGCTCTACCATCTGGAGAAGGCGAAGGGCGGGCTCGCGCTGACGATGACCGCGGGCTCGGCGATCGTCGCCGAGGACAGCCCGCCGGCCTTCGGCAACCTGCACGCCTACAAGGACGAGATCGTCCCCTGGCTGCGGCGGATCGCCGACGACTGCCACGAGCTCGACTGCGCGGTGATGATCCAGCTCACCCATCTGGGGCGGCGGACCGGCTGGAACCGCGGCGACTGGCTGCCGGTGCTCGCGCCCTCGCCGCTGCGCGAGCCGGCGCACCGCGCCTTTCCCAAGGAGGCCGAGGACTGGGACCTGGAGCGGATCGCCGCCTGCTACGCCACCGCAGCGCAGCGGATGCAGGCGGCCGGGCTCGACGGCATCGAGCTCGAGGCCTACGGGCATCTGCTCGACCAGTTCTGGTCCCCGGCGACCAACCGCCGCCAGGACGAGCATGGCGGCAGCCTGGAGAACCGGCTGCGCTTCACCTTCCAGGTGCTGGGCGCGATCCGTGCCGCGGTGGGCAGGGAGTTCGTCGTCGGCATCCGGCTGGTCGCCGACGAGGCCTGGGAGCTCGGCCTGTCGCGCGCGGAAGGGCTCGCCATCTGCCGCCGGCTGGTCGCCTCGGGCGAGGTCGACTTCCTCAACGTCATCCGCGGCCACATCGAGACCGACGCGGCGCTGGTCGAGGTCATCCCGGTGCTGGGGATGCGCTCGGCACCACATCTCGACTTCGCCGGCGAGGTCCGTGCCGCGACGCGGTTTCCCGTCTTCCACGCGGCACGGATCGCGGACGTGGCGACCGCGCGGCACGCGATCGCCTCGGGCTTGCTCGACATGGTCGGCATGACCCGGGCGCACCTCGCCGATCCGCACATCGTGCGCAAGGTTACGGCCGGCGAGGAGGCGCGGATCCGGCCCTGCGTCGGCGCCACCTACTGTCTCGACCGCATCTACGAGGGCCTGGACGCGTTGTGCATCCACAACCCCGCGACCGGCCGCGAGGCGACCGTGCCGCACCTGATCGCGCGCTCGGACGGCCCGCGCCGCCGGGGGGTGGTGGTCGGGGCGGGGCCCGCGGGCCTCGAGGCGGCGCGGGTCGCGGCCCTGCGCGGGCACGAGGTGATCCTGCTCGAGGCGGCGCAGGAGCCGGGCGGGCAGGTGCGGCTCGCAGCGCGCACCCGGCGGCGCGGCGAATTGATGGGCATCGTCGCCTGGCGGGTCGCCGAGTGCGAGCGGGCCGGCGTCACGCTCCGTACGGGGCTCCTCGCCGAGGCGGCGGACGTGCTGGCGCTCGCCCCGGAGGTGGTGATCGTCGCCACCGGTGGGCTGCCGCAGCCGCCGCCGCTGCTCGTCGGCGCGGAACTCACCGTCTCGAGCTGGGACATCCTCGCCGGCGACGCGAAGCCCGCCGAGGAGGTGCTGCTCTACGACGACAACGGCGCGCACCCGGGCCTGCAGGCGGCGGAGTGGCTGGCCGAGGCCGGATCACGGCTGGAGATCGTGACGCCCGAGCGCTTCTTCGCGCCCGAGATCGGTGGGCTCAACCACGTCGCCTACGCGCGCAGCTTCCAGCGCCACGGCGTGCGGATCACGATCAACACCCGGTTGCGCGCGGTCCGCCGCGACGGCAACCGGCTGATCGCCACGCTCGGCAGCGACTACGATGTGCGCACCGACGAGCGGCGGGTCGACCAGGTGGTCGTCGAGCACGGCACGGCACCGCTCGACGGGCTCTACCGCGCGCTCAAGCCGGACGCGCGCAACCGCGGCGCGGTCGATCTCCGCGCGCTGATCGACGGCCGGCCGCAGCAGGTCGTGCGCAATCCGGCCGGGACCTACAGCCTGTTCCGCATCGGCGACGCCGTCGCCTCACGCAACATCCACGCCGCGATCTACGACGCGCTGCGGCTCTGCATGGCGCTGTGAGGGGCGCAGTTCGGCGGGTGTTGCCGCGTCGGCGGCTCACCGGGAGGTGAAGCGGCCGGTGCTTGATCGCGCGGGGCCGCTGCTTAGGTTCGAGGCATGAGCAAGGCCGTCGAGGCGGGCGCCTGGCCGGGCGGGCGGATCGAGCTGCCGGAGCCGCTGGGCGCGCTCCGGCCCGCGCGGACCGAGCGGCAGCGATGGCACCGCCTCGGCCGCGCCGAGGGCGAGCTGAGCGTCGGCTACGACGCCGCCGACCGGCCGGTGCGCGTCGAGTATCACTGGGTCCGCTGGCTGAGCCGCGCTCACCCGGGCATGGCCGACGTCTACACGGCCGAGCTGTGGGCGCGCCGGCCGGGCGGCGACTGGCTGTACCTGCTGCGCCCCGAGCGGACCAGCTTCGTGCCGGTGCCGCATGCCCGGGTCCGGGCGCTGCTGGCGCGGCATCTCAACGTCGACGTCGGCGCCTGAGGAGACGAATGATGTGGCTGCGGTCGCGCAAGAAGCTCGAGATTCCGGCGCCGGCGGAGGCGCTGCCGGGGCGGCCCGAGCGGCCCTACACGGTGCCCGCCGAGCATTTCGTCAACGGCAACCGCCTCGAGCCGCCGTTTCCCGCGGGCCTCGAGACCGCCTTGTTCGGCATGGGCTGCTTCTGGGGTGCGGAGCGCCTGTTCTGGCAGCAGCCCGGGGTGTGGGTCACCGCGGCCGGCTATGCCGGCGGCCACACGCCCAACCCGACCTACGAGGAGGTCTGTAGCGGGCGCACCGGGCACAACGAGGTGGTGCGCGTCGTCTACGACCCACGCCTGGTCTCCTACGCGCAGCTGCTCAAGGTCTTCTGGGAGGGCCACGATCCGACCCAGGGGATGCGCCAGGGCAACGACGTCGGCACGCAGTACCGCTCGGGGATCTACACCTACTCGGCGGCGCAGAAGGCGCAGGCGCTGGGCTCGCGCGACGCCTACGCCGCCCGCCTCGCGGCCGCCGGCTACGGGCCGATCACCACCGAGATCGAGGACGCGCCCGAGTTCTATTATGCCGAGGACTACCACCAGCAGTACCTCGCCAAGAAGCCCTGGGGCTATTGCGGCCTCGGCGGGACCGGGGTGAGCTGCCCCGTGGGCCTCGCCACCGCCGCGGAGTAGCTGCCGGCGTCCTGTGGCGGCCGCGCCACACCTCACAGGAACCCATACGGATCGACATCCACCTGCATGGTCACCGCGCCGGGCAGCACGTGGCGGTGCGTTGGTTGTGCTGGGTGCAAGCGCTTTCGTGGCCCCGCGCGGATACCGAAAGGGAGCTCCCCGACCCGCGCACGACCGGCGGAGCCGGCCTCAAAACTGGAGGCGATGCTCAAGGGCGACACCACATTCATCCAGCTCGAGTTCGGCACGCGGCCTGCCGGTCATCCGGTCGATCTGGCCCGAAGCCTGCCCGGCCGGAGACTACGCATCCAGTTCGAGCGGTCCGAGGAGGCCAGCCAAGTAACGAAGCAGCGGTAACAGCGAGGCCAACCACCGGCGATAATGCTATTCGCTCCTTCGCGCCCACGGACCTCAAGGCGATAACGCGCTAACGACCTCCAGACCATCGATCGGCAGACCCAGCAGATCCCGGTCGTGCGCCAGGAGCGTCAGGTGCCGGCGAACGGCCGTGGCAGCGATCCACGCATCGCCTGCCTCGAGGCGACGACCGGCGCGCTCGGCATCGACCATGACCCGAGCCCAGGTCTCGGCGAGGGCAACGTCGTAGGGAAGTACCAGGAAGCGGCGTAGGAAGGCGTCGAGCGAGTGGCGGCGCTCCGCGCCCCAATGGTTCCGCAGAGGCAGCCGCAGCAGCTCGGCGACCGACTGGAAGCTTAGCATCAGCGTGCGGCCCTCGATATGCGGCCGGTAGAACTCCAGGTCGGGCCGCGAACGCCTCGCCGGCAGCAGCATGCTCGCCACCGAAGTATCGAGCAGAACGCGAGCCACGCGGGATCAAGCCGTTGAACGCACCGCCGCACGTCGCCGTCGGCGTTCCTCCAGCACGTCGGCCAGCGGATCGTCATCTAAAGGCGCGCTGGACCAAGCGGCAGTCAGCTCCTCGATGCGCGCGATCGCGCCAACCTGCTGACGAGACTCGAGCTCAGGTAGCGATGTCTCCTCCCAGAAGGGGGGCGCCGCAGAACTCGTCGCCTCACCGTCCGCGTCGTCGATGAGCAGCGCTTCCACGATGATTTCGTGCTTGGCGCGATTGACGATGCCCACGACAGTGACGGTTCGGCGCCATGCGTTGGGCAGCAGGTCTGCGACCGTTTCGTGGAACTTGCAGGTCCAGCGGGTACCAACGGGCTCCCACAACCTGCCCTCCAAGCCCGCGTGCGCGTTCAGGACGTCAAGCCGTCCGGTTCGGCGCTCGCGCCCCGGCTCGTCCGGAAGGATGAGCATTTCGCGAACCCGTTCTCGCACTTTGGGCGTGAACGCGGCGCAGCGGTGGGACCGGTCGTACGCAGTGAATCGGATCTCGTCGATCCCACGATCGAGAGCCTGCCCAAGTGCTGCGTAGGCTTCGAGCGCCCCACGGATAAGGAAAGGCGGCCAGGGTGATGGTGGTTGATCCCGGCCGAGCCACTGGAAGTGGTCGATCAGGGCATCAAGACTTTCCTGCCCCACCTCGTTGAAGAGATCGGGTCGATTGGGTGTTCCGAGCGTCAGCCCGGCGACGGCACTACCTGCCGCCCAGGAGACGAGGTGTAGACGGCACTGCTCCTCGACCGCCTTCACCTTCCGCCCACGTCTGCCGGGCGCTGGTGTCCCCCGAGCCTCAGCGATGCGCTTCAGCGCCTGCTCGGTTCGCCCCAGGATCTCGATCAGATCGCGCACGGCGAGCTGTGCCGGTCCGACCGCCGGCCCGCGGACTGAAATCGTCAGCCGAGGAGCGCTTGACCCATTCACGGCACCCTCCATTCGAACGTGCCTTGCCCCGGAAAACTTACCGATCGCGCGTCTCGTCCAGTAACAATACCTACGCTGTACGCTGCACCACGCCTACAAAAACCCGTACGGATCGACATCCACCTGCAT
>CALKJU010000086.1 GCA_937995535.1 uncultured Alphaproteobacteria bacterium | reverse complement strand
GCGGCCGGGCGTCGGCCGTCGAAGGCATCCCGGAGCAGCGCCCGCACGCCGTCGCGGGTCACCGGCCGAGGGTTGAAATAGGCATTCGTGGTGGCGAGCTCGGCGGCGCGGTCGAGCCCGTCGGCGGGCATGCCGATCTCGGCCAGCCGCAGCCTGGCGCCGAGCCGCGCCGCGAGGTCGTAGAGCCCCTCGGCTGCGTCGCGAACCCCGAGTGCGCGGGCGATCCGGGCCATCGCCTCGGGTGCCGCGGCCCGATTGTAGGCGACGGCGTGCGGGAGGACGATCGTGTGCACCTCGGCATGCGGCAGATTGAACGTGCCGCCCAGCGTGTGACAGAGCTTGTGGTGCAAGGCCATGCCGACCGAGCCCAGTGCATAGCCGGCCAGCCAGCAGCCGTACTGCGCCCTGGCGCGAGCCTCGAGGTCGTGCGGGCGCGCGACGATCACCGGCAGTGCGTCGGCGAGTGCCTTGATGCTCTCTTCCGCCATCAGCGAGATGATCGGGTTGGCGTCCTCGGCGTAGAGCGCCTCGACGCTGTGCGCGATCGCGTTCATGCCGGAGGTGGCGGACAGCGCGGGCGGCAGGGTCAGCGTCAGGCGCGGATCATAGATCACGGTACGCGGCAGCACCTTGATGTCCCGTCCGGTACGCTTGACCGCGCCCTCGGTCAGCCCCCAGATCGGCGTCATCTCCGAACCGGCATAGGTCGTGGGCACGGCTATGATCGGCAGGCCGAACTCGAGCGCGATCGCCTTGCCGAGACCGACGGTCGAGCCGCCGCCGACGGCGACACAGCAGTCGGCCCCAAGCCGCCGTGCTTCGTCACGGGCGGCGCGTGCCACCTCGATCGGCACGTGCATGACCGCCCCTGGATAGACTCCGGCAGCCCGGGCACCGAGCCGTCGCGCCGTGTCCTCCGCCATGGCTCGTTGCTCTGGCCCACTCAGCACGAGCGCCTTGGCGCAGCCGAGCCGGGCCAATTCCGACGGCAACAGGTCGAGACTCCCCGCGCCGAATACGACACGCGACGGCAGGCCCTGGAAGGTGAAGGCGAGGCTGCTCACGCGGCCTTCCCGTGGGCCTCCTCCGTGCGCCGGATGAGCGCGCGGAGCGCCTCCAGCTCGTGCGGTTCCGGCGCCGGCGTGACCGCGACCTGCGGCGCGACCCTGAGTGGCCAGCCCGTCGCCGCCATCGCCTGCTCGACCGTGGCGCCCGGATGGAGAGACGTCAGCGTCAGCTCCCTGGTGACGGGATCGGGCGTGAGGATGCCGAGATCGGTGATCACCGCCGTGGGCCCCTTGCCGGGCAGTTTGGCCCGGGCGCGGGCGTCGCCGCCGTCGAGATGGCCGACCGAGGTGATGAAGGAGAGCGTGTCGACGAAGGCCTTGCGGTCGTGCTTGAGGACGATCAGCACCTCGCCCGCCGACCCGGCGATCTCCGGCGCGCCGCCGGCGCCGGGCAGGCGGACCTTCGGCCGGTCGTAGTCGCCGATGACGGTGGTGTTGATGTTGGCGAAGCGATCGATCTGCGCCGCGCCCAGGAAGCCCACGTCGATCCGCCCGCCCTGCAGCCAGTAGCGGAAGATCTCGGGCGTGCTCACCACGGTGTCGGCGGTGACGGCGAGTTCCCCGTCACCGATCGAGAGTGGCAGCACGCTGGGCTTGGCCCCGATCGGTCCGGATTCGTAGATGAGCACGACGTCGGGCGCGTGGGTCAGCCGGGCGAGGTTGGCTGCGGCCGACGGTAGCCCGATGCCGACGAAGCAGACGGTACCGTTGCGCAGCATCCGCGCCGCCGCCACGGTCATCGTCTCGGTCGGGGTCACGCCCATCACGCGGCCTCCCGCGCGGTCGTCGCGTGGACGCGGCGGAACTCGGCGAAGCTCGCCGTGTCGAGCACGTGGCGCTGCATCCAGGCGAGGAAGGTCTCGCGCGTCCGGGCGATCGGATCCCAGGCCAGATAGAAGCGGTTGTCGCGCTCGTAGTAGCCCTGGGCGTAGGACGGGAAAGCACCGCCGGGCTCGTGGCATACGGCCGAGACCACCCAGCGGGGCAGGACGCAGGCATTTGGCGCCGGCCGTAGCTCGTCGACGATCTCCTCGACGGTGATGACCGCCCGGCTGGCCGCCATCACCGCCTCCTTCTGCACGCCGAGGATGCCCCAGAGGAGCACGTTGCCGCGCCGGTCGGCCTGCTGGGCGTGGATGATCGCGACGTCGAGCTTGATCGCCGGGACGGCGGCCAGCTCCTCGCCGGTGAACGGACAAGCGATGAACCTGATCCGGTCGCTGTGCTTGGGGAGGTCGGAGCCGACATAGCCGCGCAGGATCGCGAAAGGCAGGCCCGAGGCGCCGGCCACGTAGGCATTGGCCATGTCGGCGTGGCTGCGCTCCTCGATCTCGATCCGGTGCGGCCAATCGCGCTCGATCGAGTCGCGGAACCGGTGCAGCGATCCGACGCCGGGATTGCCGCCCCACGAGAACACCATCTTGCGGACGCAGCCCATGCCGATGAGCTGGTCGTAGATGATGTCCGGGGTCATCCGGTAGACGGTGAGATCCCGCTTGCCCTGGCGGATCAGCTCATGGCCGGCGGCGAACGGGATCAGATGGGTGAAGCCCTCGGCGGCGAGGTGGTCGCCGTCGCGCACGAAGGTCCCGATCGCCTCGCGCAAGCTCATGATCTCGGCCATCGTCCGGTCCTTCAGCGCGGGTAGAAGGGCGGGATCTGTGCGTCGACGTTGACCCAGACCGATTTGGGTTGTGTGTACTCGCGCATGACCTCGAAGCCCATCTCGCGGCCGTACCCGGACTGGCCGGTTCCGCCGAAGGGCGAACCCGGATGGACCCGCTTGTAGCAATTGATCCACACCATTCCGGCGCGCAGACGCTTGGCGAAGCGGTGCGCGCGGCCGATGTCCCGGGTCCACAGACCCGAGCCGAGGCCATAGGCGGTGCCGTTGGCAATCCCGAGCGCCTCCTCGTCGTCCTTGAAGCGAACGACCGAGACGAACGGGCCGAACACCTCTTCCTGACAGACGCGGTCCTGCGGCCGGGCCAGCACCACCGTTGGCTCGACGAAGCAACCTCTGGCCAGCAAAGGGTCGTTCGGGGCCTTGCCGCCGGTGAGCACGGTGCCGCCTTCCTGCTGCGCGATCCGGCAGTATTGCAGCACGCGCTCCTGATGCAGCCGCGAGGTCAGCGGGCCCATCTCGGTCGCGGGATCGAGCGGATCGCCGAGGCGGATCGAGCGGGCGAGCCCGAGGAAGCGGTCGAGGAAGGCGTCGGCGATCCGCTCGTGCAGCAGCAGGCGCGAGCCGGCGATGCAGGCCTGACCCTGGTTGTGGAAGATGGCGAACGCCGCGCCGCCGACCGCCGCGGCGAGGTCGGCGTCGTCGAAGACGATGTTGGGCCCCTTGCCGCCGAGCTCGAGCTGTACCTTCTTGAGGTTGCCGGCCGAGGCCTGGACGATCCGCCGGCCGGTCGCGGTGGACCCGGTGAAGGCGATCTTGCCGACGTCGGGGTGCTCGGCGAGGCGTTGGCCCGCCGTGTGGCCGTACCCCGGCACGATGTTGACCACGCCCGGTGGGATGCCGACCTCGGCCATCAGCTCGGCGATCCGGAGCGTCGACAGCGGCGTGATCTCGGCCGGCTTGAGGACGACCGTGTTGCCCGCCGCGAGCGCCGGCGCCATCTTCCAGCTCGTGAACATGAGCGGGAAGTTCCATGGCACGATCTGCCCCACGACGCCGACTGGCTCGCGGACCACGTAGTTGAGGAATCCCGCGTCGACGGGGATCACCGACCCTTCGACCTTGTCGGCCATACCGCCGAAATACCGGAAGCAGAGCACCGTCCGCGGCACGTCGAGGGCGAGGCAGTCGCGGATCGGATGGCCCGTGTCGGTCGCCTCGAGCCGCGCCAGCGGCTCGCGCTCGGCCTCGATGCGGTCGGCTAGCCGCAGCAACAGCCGCCCGCGCTCGTGCGCAGCCAGCGCGGTCCACCCCGGGAACGCCTTGCGCGCGGCGACGACCGCCCGGTCGACGTCTTCGGCGCGCGCCTCGCTGACCGTCGTGATCGGCTCGTTGTCGAACGGATTGACGACCTCGATCCGTCCGCCCGCGGCGGCGTCGACCCATTCCCCGCCGATGAACAGCCGCGTGTTCGGGAGCATCTGATCCGGTTCTCCAACCGGACCTCTTCCGCCGGGTGCGGCAGAGGTAGTCATCGACTCGCGGCGCGGGTCGGAATGGCTAGAACTGGACCGCCACGGTCGGCGCCTTGCCCTCGCGGATCAGGTCCGGGATCCTCGGCGAGCCGTTCTCCCAGACCAAGAGCATCGAGCGCTTGGTGGAGTAGCCGGTGTGGCGGATGTCCGATGGCATACAGCAGATGTCGCCGGCCCGGCAGACGATGGTCGCCGTGTCGCGCCCGGTCGAGCCGTCGCGGATCTTCCAGATCAGCTCGTCGCTGAGCTGGAGGAACCACTCGCAGCGGTCGTTGCCGTGCTCGACCGGCAAGATGAACTCCTCGCTGGTCGGGCAGAACAGGCTCTCGCGGACCACGGAGCAGACACTCGGGTTCCAGGTGACGTCGGAGCGCGACAGGTAGGCGAACAGGTTGAACGCCGAGACCTCGTGCTCGAAGCCCGGCTCGACCTCGACCTCCGGCTCGTCCTGCGGCACGTCGGCGAACATCCGGTTGACCGGGAACCCGTTCGCGTCCGTGCGCCGTGGCGTGTCGCCGGGCAGGCCGACCATGCGCTTCGCCGTCACGCGCTGCCGGGTCACGGCCGGGTCATTGTCGCCGTTCTTGGTGCCCCAGGGCACACCGGTCTCCATGGGTGCTGCGAACGGATCGTAGCCCTGGTTTGTCCAGTCGCCGATCATCTCCTTGAAGATGCGCATCAGCTGGTCCGACTTGAACCGTTCGATGTAATCGCGCTTGGCGGCCTTGAAGGATTCGTTCATGGCGCCGGCGAACATCTCGACCTCGCCATAATAATTCGTGGTGCCGAACACGCCGTCGAAGTTGACCGTGCCGTAGAAGAAGCCCCACGCCACGTCGCGCATCAGGGCGCGCAGGAAAGCGTCCACAGGCATCGTATGCTGGCCGTTCGGCCAGCGGATGTGTGCGAAGTACTCGTCGCGGGTGAACTCGAACGAGCCCGCCTTGAAGCTTCGATAGCCGGTGAAATTGTCGGCGGGATTGGTGCGGAAGGCGGACTGCAGCGGCAGCCCGCGGGGGTTCGAGATACGAGGTTGGCCCGGAGCGGCTTCGACCATGGCCATGACGCTGGTTCCCTGAGCTGTGCTACGGTCAGTGCTGGCAGATCTCGGCCCACTTCTCGACCGAGACTGGCCCGAGGATCGATTGGTAGATGACGACGCCCGGCGCGGCGTCGTTGACGAGCCGGTAGGCGGCGCCTACGGGCAGCATCGCCATGTGCCCACGCCGGAGCCGGATGCGCCCCATCTTGCGGCCCTCGGGCATCGTCGCGTCGATGACGTGGGCGCCCTCGCTTTCCGGGTCGACATGCGCGTCCGGGTCGTCGAGCTTGATCAGATGCACCTCGACCGCGCCGTCCATACACAGGACGAACTCGTCATGTGCGGCGGTGTACCAGGGCGAGGTGCCCTCCGTCCGTGAGACTTCGATGGTGTACTCGAAGTTCTTGCCGACGACCACGCGCTCCCATGGTCGCGACTTCGCGGCCACCTCGAAGATGTTCGAGAACACAAACCGGCGCGGCTCGTCCGTGATCGGCATCACCCCGCCCTTGCGGTAGTTGGCGAGTGCGCCGAACTCGGTCGTGTACTGCGTCACGAGTCACCTCCCGGGATCCACCTCGGCTCCGGTACGTTCGGATGCCGAACTTGTGTCCTTATACCGAACAGGCTATGAATGGCCCGGTGGGCTGTCAACGGGGAAAAGGCTCCCGCGTGCAAAAAACGAACACAAGTGCGAGTAGCGAACGCGACGAGGCCGACCCGCATGGCCCGGACGACCGGGAGTTCGTCAACTCCCTGGCCCGCGGGCTGTCCGTGATCCGGGCGTTCTCGCGCGAGGCGCCGGAGATGACCCTCTCCGAGGTCGCCGCCCGTACCGGGCTGACCCGGGCCGCCGCGCGGCGTTTCCTGCTGACGCTGGACCGGCTCGGCTATGTCTGCACGGACGGTCGGCGCTTCCGCCTCGCGCCGAAGATTCTCGACCTCGGCTTCGCCTATCTGTCGTCGATGGACCTGTGGGACGTCGCCATGCCGTACATGGAGCAGGTCAGCGCCGAGGTGCATGAGAGCTGCTCCGCCTCGGTCATTGAGGGCTGCGACATCGTTTACGTCGCGCGTGTGCCGACCACGCGCATCATGTCGGTGGCGCTCAACCTGGGTGCGAGGCTGCCCGCTTTCGCGACCTCGATGGGCCGCGTACTCCTCGCCCATCTCCCCGACGCCAAGGCGCGCGAGCGCCTGCTCACCTGCCCGCGCCGGGCGCTCACCGCGCGCACCGTCACCGACGCCGACCGGCTCTGGGAGATTCTGCTCGACGTGCGCGCCAAGGGCTGGTGCCTGGTCGATCAGGAGCTCGAAGAAGGGCTGCGCTCGATCGCAGTGCCGCTGCGCAACCAGCGCGGTCGGGTCCTGGCGGCGATGAATGTCAGCGGCCATGCCAGCCGGATCACGCCGGACGAGATGATCGCGCGCTACCTGCCGGTCCTCCGGCGCGCAGCCGAGCAGATCGCCCGCGCGCTGCCCGGCTGACCAGGGCGGCCGATGAGCCAGCCGGTCCGCAGCACCATCCAGCTCGCCGATGCCAAGGGCGTCATTCGCCACGGCGGCGAGTGGTTGGTCCTGTGGAGCGATCCGGAGAGCCTGAAGTCGGGCGCGGAGAGGGCGCGCGAGCGGGCCCATGCGACACGCCGCGGCGAGCACGAGCGCTATCTGGCGGCCGCGTTGCGCGGCGTCGCCCATCGCCCGCAGCTGCGCGTGCTGTTTCGCGGCGAGGTTCCCGAGGCGTCGCTCGCGGAGGTGGTCCTGCCTGCGCTCCCGACCGAGCCGAGCCCGCGCAGCCTCGCCGTCGCTCGCGGGCTCGCTGACGCCATCGCGGTCTACCTCCGCTGGCACGACCCAGCGCTGCATACCGCTCTGGCTCCCGCGGAGCCGCGCCGGCGCGCGGTCTTCGACGTTCTCGAGCGGGCGCGCTGCGAGGCCTTGGGCATCGCCGAGCTGCCCGGTATGCGCCACAACCTGACCGTTGCGCTCGAGGATCGCCTGACCCGACTCGGGCTCGCTCGTGCCCATCTCGCGGCGCAAATCCCGGTCCGTGAAGCGCTGCGGATGACTGCTCGCGACGTGCTGAGCGACGCTGCGGAGCCGTCGATCGCCAGCAACGGCATGGAGATGTGGGACCGGTTCCTGCGCCGCCGGCTCGGGCGCGAGCTGGCCGCGCTACGCATCGCCGTCGGCGACCAGCACGCCTTTGCAAGGGCGGCGCTGGTAGCGGTGGAGGCGTTGGCCGCTGCCATGGCCTGGGAGGAGGGTGGGCCACGGCGCCGACCGGCCCCCTCTGTACCGGAGGCGTCCGGGCTTGAGCGCATCGAGCCCGGAGGAACGCGCCTCGGCGAAGCGCGGATGCTCGTCGACCTCGCCGGCGCCGCCCGCGACGATGCGACGCTCGGTGCGGTCGCGCATGAGGGCGGCGATGCCGGCCTGCCGCTCGGGTCACGGCAGGTCGCGGGCCGCCCCGAGGCGGCCGCCGATGCGCCGCGCTACCGCGCGTTCATGACCACGTTCGATCAGGTGGTGCCGGCTGAGCTCCTCGCGCCGCCGAGCGCGCTCGCGGAGCGCCGCCACCAGCTCGACACGGCGCTGCGCGAGATGCGCGGGCTGCTGACCAGGCTGACCCACCGCCTGCAGCGGCGCCTGCTCGCCCGCCAGCTCCGTGCCTGGGACTTCGACCAGGAAGAAGGGCTGCTCGACGCCGCCCGCCTCGACCGGGTGGTGGTCAATCCCGGCACCGCGTTGTCCTTCAAGCGCGAGAGGGAGTCCGACTTCAAGGATACGGTCGTTGCCCTGCTCATCGATAACTCGGGCTCGATGCGCGGTCGGCCGATCCTCATCGCCGCCATGGCCGCCGACCTCGTCGCGCGCGCCCTGGAGCGCTGTGGCATCGCCTGCGAGGTCCTCGGCTTCACCACCGGCGCCTGGAAGGGCGGCCGGCCGCAGGCTGCCTGGGCCGCGGCCGGGCGGCCACCTTCGCCCGGACGCCTCAACGAGCTCCTGCACATCGTCTACAAGCCGGCGAGCGTGCCCTGGCGTCGCGCGCGCCTCGCCTTCGGCATCATGCTCGAGCCGCGCCTGCTCAAGGAAAACGTCGACGGCGAGGCGCTGCTTTGGGCGCGCGGTCGCCTCCTCGCACGTCCGGAGCAGCGCAAGCTGCTGATCGTCGTCTCCGACGGCGCGCCGGTCGACCAGGCGACGCTGCTCGCCAACGACGAGGCGATCCTCGACCGGCACCTGCGCGAGGTGATCGCGCGGATCGAGGCCGAGGGCGCGATCGAGCTCGCCGCCATCGGCCTCCGCCACGATGTCGGCGCCTACTATCGGCGGGCGATCACCGTTGCCGACGAGAGCGAGCTGGGCCGCGTGCTGGTCGGACAGCTCAGCGGGCTGCTGGTGCCCTCGGTCGGTGGCGGCCGATCCGCGCTCAGATCACCAGCTCGATGAGGAACGGGTCCTCGCGGCGGAACGAGGCCCGCAGCAGGTCGGCGCAGCCCTCGAGCGTCTCGGTGCGGGCTGCCTCCACGCCCATGCCCTGAGCGAGCGCCACCCAGTCGAGGTCGGGATCGCCCAGATCCATCATGTCGAGCGCGGTGCGACCCGGATTGGCACCGACAGCCCGATACTCACCCAAGAGGATCGCGTATTTGCGGTTGGCGAGGAGGACGGTCGTCACCGGCAGGCGCTCGCGCGCCTGGGTCCACAGCGCCTGCAAGGTGTACATCGCCGAGCCGTCGGCCTCGAGATTGATCACCCGCCGTCCCGGAGCGCCGAGCGCCGCGCCGGTAGCGAGCGGCATCCCGCAGCCGATCGAGCCACCGGTGATCTGCAGCCAGTCGTGCGCCGGCGCCGCGTGCGTCTCTTCGAATAAGCCGCGGCCGAAGCTGATCGACTCGTCGGCCACGATCGCGTCCTCCGGCATGACCGCGGCGAGCGTGCGGGCGAGGCCCTCGGGCGTCGGCGCGCCCTGCGCCGGCGCGGGCCGCGGCCCCGGATCGGGCGGCGCGGCCGGCGGTGCTTCCAGCTCGTCGGCGAGCGCTGCCAGCGCCGCCTCGATGTCCTGCTCCGGCCGCGCCAGGACATGCAGCGCGGTGCCGCTCCGGTACGGTCGCCCCGGCTTGCCGGGATAGGCGAAGAAGTGCACCGGATCGCGCGCGCCGACCAGGATCAGATGCCCGACCCCGGCGAAGGCGGCGATGGCCTGATCGACGATGTAGGGGACGCGCAGGAGCGGCGGCCGGCCGCGGCCGCGGGCGTGGCGCGCGTTCGACAACTCGGCCAGGAGACGTGCCCCGGTCGCGGCGGCGATCCGCCAGGCGAGCGCCTGCGCACGTTCGCCGAGCGCGCTTCCGCCGAGCAACAGGAGGGCGTCGCGCCGCTCGCGCAGGACCCGTGCGACGCGCTGGACGGCGGCCGGATCGACCGGCGCCGGGCCGGGTACCGGCAGCGGCTCGGCCGGCACGCCGCCCGCGTCCCAGGCGGTGTCGGCCGGCAGGATCAGGGTCGCGATCTGGCCCGGCGGGGTGCGCGCCGCCTGGACCGCGACCGCGGCATCGGCACCGACTTCGGCCGCATGCGCGGCGGTCCGCACCCAGGCGGAGACCCCGCGCGCCCAGCCCTCCGTGTCGGCGGTCAACGGCGCGTCGAGCGGCCGATGAAAGGTCGCGTGGTCGCCGACGATGTTGACGATGCCCGAGCGCGCGCGCCGCGCGTTGTGCAGGTTCGCGAGGCCGTTGGCGAGCCCGGGGCCGCAATGCAGCAGCGTCGCCGCCGGCACGCCCGCCATTCGAAAGTAGCCGTCGGCCGCGCCGGTGACGACGTTCTCCTGCAGGGCCAGCACGCAGCGCATGCCGGGGATGCGGTCGAGCGCCGCCACGAAATGCATCTCGCTCGTGCCAGGGTTGGCGATGCAGGTGGTGACGCCCGAGGCGAGCAGCGTGTGGACGAGCGATTCGGCGCCGTTCAAGGGCGGTCTCCGTCAGGCCACGGCGCGACCATGTCGTCGCGCGGCGCGGTTGACCAGACGCGGCGGGGCGCGGCCTGTGCCTTGACAGTGCGGGGGGCCGGGCCGCGTGCTGCACGCTGCGTCAGGGGAGGAGGACGATGATCCACGAGCTGCGCGTCTATCATTGCGTCCCGGGGCGGCTGCCGGCTCTGCTCGACCGCTTCGCCACGATCACGCTCAAGCTGTGGGAGAAGCACGGCATCCGCCAGGCCGGGTTCTGGACCGTGCTGATCGGCGAGTCCAATCAGGTCCTCTATTATCTGCTCGAATGGGAGTCGCTCGCCGAGCGCGAGCGGCGCTGGACCGCCTTCCTCGCCGACCCCGACTGGCTGGCCGCGCGCGCCGAGACCGAACGCGACGGCCCGATCGTCGCCAAGGTGACGAACGAGATCCTCCAGCCGACGGCGTTCTCGGCGGTACGGTAGGGACGGGGCCGGCCGGGCGGCAGCGAGGGCTGCTCCGCTCCCGGGACGAGGATGCCCAGGCCGCGGCGTGTTCGTCGAGCGCCCCGCCGATGCGCTGGTCTCGTTCGCGACCGAGCGCGCGAGCGGGCTCCCGATCGGACCCCAGGACGTCTAGAGCGGCGGCACGTCGTCGCTCGAGCCGCGCCAGGTCGGCCAGCGGCCTTGAACCTCGAGTACGCGCAGCCAAGCGGCCGGTCCGCCCGGCTTGACGCATTCTGCAATCGCAGCATCTGTCTGTATCGCGGCCAGCTGCCGAGGGGCCTTGGGAAAGCTTCTGAAGTTCCTCCACACGATCGGGGCGATCGGGTTGATGGGGGGGATGGCGGCCCTGCTCGTTCTCTTGAGCGTCGCGCCGCCGCCGACCTTGTTGGCCGAGTACGCCTTGCTGCGC
>CALKJU010000085.1 GCA_937995535.1 uncultured Alphaproteobacteria bacterium | reverse complement strand
GCGGCCGATCATCTATCCCTTCAAGGCGATGATCCCGCTGGCCCTGCTGCTGCTCCTGATCCAGGGCGTCGCGGAGTTCCTCAAGAGCTTCCACGCCGCGCTGACCGGGCGGCCGCTGTGAGCAACGAGATCCTCGGCCTCGTCCTGCTGGGCGGGCTGCTCACCGGGATCTTTCTCGGCTTCCCGATCGCGTTCACGCTGATCGTGCTCTCGATCGTCTTCGGCCTGATCGGCTTCGGCGACACCGTCTTCTACCTGATGGTCTTCCAGACGATCGGGCTGATGAAGGAGGAGACGCTGGCGGCGGTGCCGCTGTTCATCTTCATGGGCCACGTCATGGAGCAGGCGGGGCTCATGGAGCGCCTGTTCCGCTCCTTCCGCCTGATCCTGGCGCCGCTCAAGGGCTCGCTCTATCTGGGCGTGCTGCTGACGGCGACGATCTTCGCCACGGCCACCGGCATCATCGGCGCCTCGGTCACGGTCATGGGGATGATGGCCGCACCGGCGATGATGCGCGCCGGCTACGACCCCAAGCTCTCGGCCGGCACGATCGCCGCCGGCGGCACGCTCGGCATCCTCATCCCGCCCAGCGTGATGCTGGTCGTGATGGGCCCGATCGTCGGCGTCTCGATCATCAAGCTGTTCGCCGCGGCGTTCCTGCCGGGCCTGATCCTGGCGGCGCTGTATATCAGCTACACGCTGGTCCGCAGCCACCTCAACCCGGCGCTGGGCCCGCCCTTGCCGCGCGACGAGTGGGCCACCTCCTACGGCCAGGTGCTGTGGGAGTTCCTGACCGGCATCGTGCCGCTGGCGGTGGTCATCTTCGCCGCGCTGGGCAGCATCCTGTTCGGCCTCGCGACGCCCACCGAGGCGGCCGCCATGGGGGCTGCCGGCGCGGTGGTGCTGATGATCGCCTATGGCCGCTTCTCGCTCGACAAGATCCGCGACGCCTGCATGAACACGCTCGAGACCTCGAGCCTCGTGCTGTTCCTCGCCGTCGCCTCGAACATCTACGGCGCCGTGTTCACCCGGCTCGGCACCAGCAGCATGCTGGCCAACTGGCTGATCGGCCTGGACCTCGCCCCGACCGCGCTGCTGGTCGTGCTGATGATGATCATCTTCGTGCTCGGCTGGCCGCTCGAATGGCCGGCGATCATCTTCATCTTCCTGCCGATCTTCCTGCCCGTCGTGGAATCGATGCAGGTCAACCTGCTGTGGTTCAGCACGCTGGTCGCGGTCAACCTGCAGACGGCGTTCCTCTCGCCCCCGGTGGCGATGGCCGCCTACTACCTGAAAGCCGTGGCGCCGAAATGGGAGCTCGCCTGGATCTACCGCGGGATGGTGGACTTCATGCTGCTGCAACTCGTCGGCCTGCTGATCGTCTTCTTCTTTCCCCAGGTCGCCCTGTGGCTGCCCGAGCTGTTGTTCGGCTGACGCCCTGAAGGTCCGGGCTACAGCACGCGGTGCCGGAGGCTCGGCAGGCGCTCGCGGACCTTGCCGAGCCAGCCGAGATCGAGCTCGGCCGTCGCCCAGCCGGGGCGGTCCTGGGCGACCTGGGCAAGGATGTGGCCCCAGGGCTCGACGATCAGCGAGTGGCCGTAAGTGTGGCGGACATCGTCGGCGGCGCGATAGGCGCCGACCTGCGCCGGGGCCGCGACATAGCACTGGCTCTCGATCGCCCGGGCGCGCAGCAGCACCTCCCAATGATCCTTGCCGGTCAGCAGCGTGAAGGCGGCGGGAACCATCAGGAGCTGGGCGCCCTTGTCGACGAGCGCACGGTACAGCTCGGGAAAGCGCAGATCGTAGCAGATCGAGCAGCCGACCGTGATCCCCTCGGCCTCGTAGGTGACGACCTCGCGGCCGCCGGCGACGGTCGCCGATTCGCGGTAGGTCTTGCCGTCCGGTGTCTCGACGTCGAACAGGTGGATCTTGCGGTACTTGGCGAGCACCGCGCCGTCGCGGTCGAAGGCGAGGGTGGTGTTCCAGCAGCGCTCGCCGTCGCGTTCGAGAAAGCTGCCGCCGTGGAGGAGGATGCGGTGCCGCCGTGCCAGCTCGGCCAGCAGCTCGCCGGCCGGCCCGCCGGGGATCGGCTCGGCGGCCGCGATCCGCTCCGCGACCGTGCCCCCCTGAAAGGCCCAGATCTCCGGCAGGGCCACCATGTCCGGGCGGTCGGCCGCGACCGCGGCCCCGACCAGCTCGCGGACCTGCTCGAGGTTCTTGGCCTTATCCGGCCCCGAGCTGGTCTGGATGACGGTCAGGCGCATGCGCCGGGCTGGCTCAGGTCAGCGGGAGCTTGACGAGGATCGCCACCGACGCGGCGATCAGCACGCCGAGATTCGCTGGCTGACGCTGCGCGGTTTGCGCTCGATCCATGCTGGTCAGGCTACCGCGCATCCACAGCGCAAGGGAAGTCACCGGCGCCTGATCGGCCTCAGCCGGCAAGGCGGCGATAGGTGCCGTCGACATAGACGAGCGGCGCCACGCCGGCCGCCAGCGGCGAGACGTCCTCGACACGGCCGACGACGAGGGTATGGGTGCCGACTTCGAGCCGCTCGAGAAGGCGGCAGATCAGCCAGGCCTGCGCGTCCTCCAGGATCGGCAGGCCACTCGGGTGGCAACGCCAGCGGCCGTGCCGGAACCGCTCCTCGGTGGACACGGCCCTGTTCCCGAACAGCCGCGACATGGCCGCCTCGGCCGCGCCCTCGCGCAGCACGTTGATGGCGAACGCGCCGCGGCGCAGCAGCGGGTCGTGCAGGCTGGCGTCACGGTTGACGGCGACCAGCACCGAGGGCGGATCGAGCGACAGCGAGGTGAACGAGGTCGCGGTCATACCGTACCACACGCCGTCCTGCTCGGTGGTGACCAGGGTCACGGTGGCGGCGACCCCGCGCATCACCTGGCGCAGCGCATCACCGAGGTGCGTGGGGAGCGGCGCCGTGCTCATGGCGTCCCGACCGCCGGCGCCGACCCGATCCGCCCGCGCAGCAGGACGATCGCCAGAACCCCCAGGATCGCCGGGAGGACCGCAAGGTTCATCAGCGCCCAGCCCCACGCCTCGTGGAGGATCCCGGCCAGCGTCGCCGACGCGCCCACGGTCGTGAACATGACAAGATCGTTCAGACCCTGCACGCGCGCCTTCTCCTCCGGCAGGTGGCACAGCGTGAGCAGGCTGGTGCCGCCGATGAACATGAAGTTCCAGCCGACGCCGAGGAGGAACAGGCCGATCGCGAAGCGCGCGAGCTCCAGGCCACCGAGGTTGACAGCGACACAGGCGAGCATCAGCACGGCACCACCGGCGATGATCCTCTCCGCGCCGTAGCGGGCGATCAGGGCGCCGGTCCAGAAGCTCGGCAGGAACATGCCGAGGACGTGCCACTGGATGACGAAGGCGCTGTCGGCGAAGGCGAAGCCGCAGGCGATCATCGCCAGCGGCGTCGCCGTCATCAGCAGGTTCATGGTGACGTAGCCGATCAGCGCCGCCGCGACGGCAAGCTGGAGACGCGGCTGGCGGGCCAGCACGGCGAGCGGCCGGCCGGCGCTACCGGCTGCCGGCAGATGGTGCGGAATGTCGATGCCGGCCACGGTGACCAGGCCGAGCGCGGCGAGCACCGCGATGGCGAGGTAGCAGCCGGCGAAGAGCACCGGGGCGCGGAGATCGACGGAGAGCTTCGCCAGTTCGGGGCCGGCCACGGCGGCGATCACGCCGCCGGCCATCACCCAGCCGATGGCCTTGGCGCGGGTCGCGGCGAGGTCGGTCGGCAAGGACGCGTCCGCGGCGTCGGCGGCGGTGAAGCGGAGATACTGGTTGAACGCCGAATAGGCGCCGTAGATGGCGCCGGCGAGGCAGAACAGCCAGAAGCTCGACCGCTCGATCGCCAGCCAGCCGAGGAGCCCGGCGAGGACGCCGAGGCCCGCGCCGAGCATCAGGCCCGGACGACGGCCGATCCGCTGCATCAGCAGCGAGGCCGGCATGGTCGCGACCATGGTCCCGATGAACTGCAGCCCCAACGGCACGGTGGCCAGCGAGGCGGTCGGGGCGATCTGCAGCCCGACCAGCCCCGATGTGGCGATCACGATCGTGTTCGCCATGAAGAACAGCGCCTGACAGACGGCGAGCAGGCTGACGTTGCGGACCAGCGACGGCGGGCGCATGACCCGCCGTGTAGCCGATCGCGGGCGGGTTGGCGATCCGCGCCGCCTGCTAGGCGACGAGGTCCTCGATGCTGCGGCCGAACACGCCGCCGCCGTGGCCGATGATCGTGTCGGCCGTGCCGTCGCCCGACCAGAGCGCGACGATCTGGCCCGCGGTGAGCTGGGCGAGGTGCGGATCGGTCTGGCCGCCGGCGGTCTGCTGGTTGACCACCACCGTGCTACCGATCCGGTTGCCGCCGCTGTCGAAGCGCTGGGCGAGGACGCCGTTGCCGCTGCCGTCGCCGACCGAGGACTGCCAGGCGACCAGGAACCCGCCGTCGTTCAGGCCGATCACCGACGACTTGGTCTGGTTGCCGTCGACGTCGAGATTGACCCGAACCTCGCCGCCGAGCTTCCCGCCCGTGGCGTTGAACCGCTGCAGGTAGATGTCGTTGCCCGACCCGCCGGGCTGGTTGTTGCCGGTCCAGGTCACGACGAAGCCGGAGGTCAGTGCGGCGATCGACGCGAACGACTGGTTCCCGGCGGTGGTCGTGTTGACGAGGATCTCGCTGCCCTGCTCGGCACCCGTGGCGCTGAACCGCTGCAGCCGGATGTCGCTGTTCGTCGAGAACTCGCTGTCCGCGTCGGACCAGGCGATGACGAACTCGCCATTGGTCAGTGTCGCTGCGGTGCTCAGCTTCTGGTCGCCGGCGGTGCGGTTGTTGACCAGGAACTGCGCTCCCCCGGTGCCGTTGGCGTCGAAGATCCGCGCATAGACCCCATAGCCGCTGAGGTCGTCGTTGGCCGTGCCGGCGAGATCGGTCCGGTCCGAGCTCCAGGTCAGTACGAAGCCACCGTTCCCGAGCGCGGTCGCGGCGCTGTAGAGCTGGTTGCGCAGCCCGCCGGCGCTGACGCTGTGCGCATCGCGGTCGGCGAGATCGGCCGTGCCGTCGGCGTTGAAGACCCGGTAGTGGACGTCGAAGTTGCTGCCGTTGTCGAAGGTCTCCCAGCTCACGACGAACTTGCCGTTGGCGAGCGCGGTCACGCTGGCGCGAGTCTGCACGTCCGCGGTGGCGGTATGCACGCGGAACTCGCCGCCGACGCGATTGCCGGCGGCGTCGAAACGCTGCCCGTAGATCCCGCCGGGATCGGTCGCAGTGTCCTGGCCCTCGGACTCCCAGGTCACCACGTAGCCACCGCCGCTCAGCGCGGCGATCGCGCTCCCGCCATGATCACCCAGCGCCTGCTGACGACCGGCGACCGTGCTGTTGACGCGGAACTGGCTGCCGCCGGTGCCGCCCGCGGCGACATCGATCGTGAAGCTCTGCGACACCGAGAGGTCGCCGTCGCTGGCCACAGCGGTCACCTGATAGCTGCCGGCGCTCAGGGCGGCACTGTTGGCGACCGTGATCCGGCCGGTCGCGCTGTCGATCGCGAAACGACCACCGGCGCTGTCGCTGAGGCTCCAGGTCAGCGGATCGTTGTCCGGATCGGTCGCATCGAGGTCGATCCCGACATAGGTGCCGTTGGCCGCGTTGACCGTGACCCGGTTCGCGACCGGGTCGATGTCGCGGATGTCCGTGGGTGCCCGATTCGGCGGCGGGCTGCCGTCGTCCACCTGGATGGTGAAGGTCTGGATGGGCGAGCTCAGGCCTCCGGGATCGGTCGCACGAACCCGGATGGTGGCCGCGCCGATCGCGAGCTGGGTCGGGTCGGCGACCGTGACGACGCCGGTCTGCGCGTTGATCGCGAACGGTCCGCCCGTGATCACGTTGCCTGATGCGTCGACGAGGCGGTAGGTGACCGCGTCACCGTCCGGATCGGTGGCGCGCGCGCTGATCCCGACGGCGGCGCCCGCCGCGGCGGTGGTGGTGATCCGGTTGGCCGCATTGTCGGCGTCGCTGACGACGCCGGGGGCTTCGTTGACGTTCTGGACAGTGACCGTGAAGGTCCGCTCGACGAACGCACCGAGCGGATCGGTCGCCCGAACGGTGATGCTGTGCGACGTCGCGGTCTCGAAGTCGAGCAGCGCGCCGTTGGCGACCGTCACGACGCCGTTCTGGTCGATCGCGAACCGCCCGCCGGCATTGTTGGCCAGGCTGTAGGTGATCACCCCACCTTCCGGATCGCTGCTCGAGACGGTGATCCCGACGGGCGTGCCGTTCGTCGCATTCTCAGCGACAGAGTCGGCGGCAGTGTTGAGATCGACGATGGCGCTCGGCGGCTGGTTCGGCGGTGGTGGCGGCGCGGCACCGAGGGTGATTGTACGATCGTCGAAGCGGATGAACTCGACGTCGACGAGCTGGTCGGTCCCTTCGTCGCCGTTCAGGTCGGGGCGCAGGTCGACGAGGGTGGTGCCACCGGCGACCGTCGTCCAGCTGAAGTGCGCCGACTGTCCGGCGACGATCACCGTGTCGTTGCCGGCGCCGCCGTCGATCGTGTCCGGACCGAGATCGCCGCGCAGGGTGTCGTCGCCGGTCCCGCCGAACAGCGTGTCCGCCCCGCCGCCGCCCCAGAGAGTGTCGTTGCCCGCGCCCCCGTCGAGGACGTCGCGCCCGGCAGCCCC
>CALKJU010000084.1 GCA_937995535.1 uncultured Alphaproteobacteria bacterium | reverse complement strand
CGACGACGTGATGCGGGCCGGGCACAAACCCGGCATACCCGACAAGATCTTGCAGACCATGCCTTGGCCGGCGTACGGCAAGATGCAGAGTTGTGATCTGCTCGCCATCTACGAGTATCTCGGGGCGATTCCGCGCGTGCGGGGCTGAGGGCCGCGGTCGCTGGCGAGCCGCCCGCACGGCGTCTAGGCTTGCCGCCATCGAAGCGGGGAGAGGGCGATGTGATGGCGCTCGGAACCGGCACGGTGATCGGCATCGTCGGTGCCGGGGCGATGGGCGGCGGGATCGCGCAGGTCGCGGCGCTCGCCGGCCATCCGGTCCGGGTCACCGACGCACGGGCCGGCGCGGCCGCCGCGGCGGTCGAGCAGATTCGCGAGCGCCTGTCCGCTGCGGTGGCGAAGGGGCGGCTCGACGCGGCGGCCGCTGCGGCCACGCAGGCGCGGCTGCGGCCAGTGGCCGGCCTCGCCGACCTCGCGCCGGCCGGGCTGGTCGTCGAGGCGATCGTCGAGGAGCTCGGCGCCAAGCGCTCGCTCCTCGCCGAGCTGGAGCGCATCGTCGCGCCCAGCGCGCTGCTCGCCAGCAACACCTCGTCCCTATCGATCACGGCGATCGCCGCGGGGCTGCGCGCGCCGGCGCGGTTCGCGGGGATGCATTTTTTCAACCCCGCGCCGGTGATGGAGCTGGTCGAGATCGTGAGCGGGCTGGCGACGGCGCCCGAGACCGCCGCGACGCTGGCTGCGACCGCCGCGGCGTGGGGCAAGTACCCGGTCTGTTGCCGCAACAGCCCGGGCTTCATCGTCAACCGCGTGGCGCGCCCGTTCTATCTGGAAGCGCTGCGAATGGTTCAGGAGCGTCTCGCCGACCCGGCGACGATCGACGCGATCGTCCGCGAGGCCGGAGGGTTCCGGATGGGACCGTTCGAGCTGATGGATCTGATCGGCAACGATGTGAGCCTCGCCGTGACCCGCTCGCTGTTCGAGGCCAGCGGCTACGAGCCGCGCTATCGACCGTCGCCGCTGCAGCGCGAGCTGGTCGACGCCGGCTGGCTGGGACGCAAGACCGGTCGGGGCTGGTTCGACCACCGGCCGGGCGCGGCGAAGCCCGAGCCCTCGACGGCGGCGCCGGTGCCCCCGCCAGCTTCGGTGTGCGTCAGCGGCGGCGGGGGTATCCTCTTGCCTCTGCTCGACCGGATGCGAGCGGCCGGCCTGAGCGTCGCTGACAACGTTGCAGGCCCGCCGGGTCTACGCTGTGACGGGGTGCTGATGGTCCCGCCCGGCTCCACCGAGGCCGCTGGCACGGTGGTCGATCTCGCGCTCGACTACGCGACCTGCGCGCGGCTCGCCGTGGCGATCGACCATGGTGCGGCGCCGTCGCCGGTGGTCGGGGCGCTGCAGGCCTGCGGGATCGCGGTGACGCCGCTGCCGCCGCGACCCGGCCTTGTCGTGGCCCGGCTGCTGGCCATGCTCGTCAATGAAGCCACGGACATGGTGGATCAGGGAACGGCCGCCCCGGCCGATCTCGACCTGGCGATGCGCAAGGGCGTGAACTACCCGCGGGGGCCGCTCGAATGGGCAGCCCTTCTGCCGGGCGCCCTCCTGCCGACAGTCCTGGACCAGCTCTGGACAGCGACCCGTGATGCGCGCTACGCGCGAGCCGCAGGCCTGAGGGCCTAGCACCGGGCCCCGGGCGACGCCGGGGCCCATGCGCTCACTTCTTCTTCGACTTGCCGCCCTTCTTGGGCGAGCTGGCGGCGTCCCGGAGACGCTTGCCGACCTTGAAGCGGACCGACCGAGTGGCCGGAATCTTCAAGGTCTCGCCGGTCCGCAAGTTGCGGCCGACCCGGGCGGTCCGCTGGTAGACCTCGAAACGGCCGAAGCCGACGAGGTTCACCGTGTCGCCCTTGGCCACCGATCCCTCGATGGCCTTCAGCGCGGCGCGCAGTACATCATCCACGACGGTCTTCGGGTTCTTCGTGTCCTCGGCAACCGTATCGACCAAGTCCGCTAGCAGCATCAGCCCCTCCTGCGGTCGGCGCGAACATGCGCGTGCGCCCTATCAGCACGCATGCCATAGCTTGATCAATAGAAGCCAGTCAAAAAGGCCGAACGAGCCGTGTCAGCGTTGCAGCGAATCCCCACTTTCCGTTGGTCCTGTCAGCCAAACGGCTGATCGTAGACGGCAAGTCGAGACTAGAAAACCCGCCATCGGGTGACTCGCGACCGATCAACCGATGAGCGATAGCCCAAGAAAATCAATGGCAAGCCGCGATACCGAACGACCCGCGCCCGCTCTTTCGGCGGTCCGTCCTGCGTGGTAAGCCCCGGCGCGTGCGAGCCACTTGGACAGGTGATGGCTGTCGACAGCACAGGTGTCGAGCTCGTCCACGACACTCCTTCCCGGGGCCTCGGGGCCGACGGTCATCAGCGGCGCATCGCGTTCCTGATCGCCGATCTGAACGTCGGCGGTGTGCAGAAGACGACCTTGACGCTCGCCCGTGCCCTTGCCGAGGCTGGACACGCGGTCGATCTCCTCATCCTGCGCGCAGGGGGCGCGCTGCACGACCAGATCTCGCCCGCCGTGCGGTGCATCGCGCTGTCGCCTGCGGCCTGCTGGCTGGGGCGGCTCTACGCCCTCGCCGCCGATCCAGGTGCCCTCGTCCAGCTCCTCCGCCCGGTTCTGATCGCCAAGAAGGTCTCGGCGACGCTGCCCTATCTCCCGGCGCTCGTCCGCTATTTGCGCGCCGAGCGGCCCGACGCCCTGGTCTCGGCGACGCCACACCTCAACCTGGAGGCCGTCTGGGCCCGGCGCCTTTCCGGGGCGGCGACCCGGGTGCTGATCAGCGAGCGCTCGGCGCCCTCTCAGAAGCTGCCGAAGTCCAAGAACTGGCGGCATCGCCATCTGCCGGCACTGATGCGGCGCACCTACCCGCAGGCGGACGTCGTCGTCGCCGTGTCGGATGCCCTCGCCGACGACCTCGCCGCCGTGGCCGGCCTGCCGCGCTCGCTGATCCGCACGATCTACAATCCGATCGTCGGTCCCGAGCTCTTCGCGCGCGCGGGCGAGCTGACCGGCCACCCCTGGTTCGCACCCGGCGAGCCGCCGGTGATCCTCGGGGTCGGACGGCTGACCGAGCAGAAGGACTTCCCCACCCTGCTGCGCGCGTTCGCTCGGGTCCGGGCGAAACGCGCCGCCCGGCTGCTGATTCTCGGCGGAGCGAAGAACGAGGAGAAGTTCCACGATCGGCAGGCCGCGCTCCAGACGCTCGCCGCGGAGCTGGGCATTGCCGGCGACGTCGCACTGCCCGGCTTCGCCGACAATCCGATCGCCTACATGGCGCGGGCCCGGGTCTTCGTGCTGTCGTCGCGGTTCGAGGGCCTCCCGGGTGCTCTGATCCAGGCCCTGGCCTGCGGTTGCCAAGTGGTCAGCACGGACTGCCCCACCGGCCCGGCGGAGATCCTCGAGCAGGGCCGCTACGGCCTGCTTGTCCCGATGGGCGACGACGCGGCCATGGCCGCCGCCATCGAACAGGCGCTCGATGCGCCGCTCGATGCCGCGCTCTTGCGGCGACGGGCCGGCGAGTTCAGCGAGGCGCGAGCCGTGTCGAGCTATCTCGAGGCGTTGTTCGGGTCGGTCCCGGCCACCAGTGCCGTGCCCGAGCCGCGCGTCGCCGCTGCCTGAGGCCGCCTACGCGGCCCGTGGCGCGAGCGCATCGACCAGCGCGCGTGCCGCCGCGAGCAGCCGCTCGCGGTGCGGCGCGTCGAGTTCCTCGTTGGCCGCGAGGGCCGCTGCGAAATCGCGCAGGATGTCGGCGAGCAGGAAGTAGTGCAGGTGCACCTCGACGGTGCGCCGCTCGCCCGAGTTGTGCGTCAGCCGGAGCCCGAGCTGCTCGGAGTCGGCTTTCACCTCGTAAGCCGAGTGTCGGGTGAACGAGCCCATGTACAGCTTTTCCGGAAGGTCGATGCTGACCTCGGCCCGATCGGCGATGGCCTTCATGGCGCTCCTTTCCGACGCGCGGCGACCGGATCGGCGGCGCGTGCAGGTCTCTAGCCGCTGCGGCCTGATCTGGTTACGCCCATTGCGATGTTGAGGGAACGCCTGTCCGAGCCGCTGGCCCTGCCGGCGGTCATCGCCCATGCCGACTGGTCGGCGAACGAGCGGGGCCGCAGCGTCGTGGTCGCGCGGCTCGCGGGCGATGGCCACTACCGGCTCCGGCCACCGGCGGCGCCGGGTCCGCCGGGTGCACTGATCGGCCGCCTCGCCGCGCACGGGACGGTGCTCCTCGGCTTCGACTTCCCGATCGGCCTGCCGTGTCGCTTTGCCGAGCGCGCGGCGATCCGGAGCTTTGCGGCGTTCTTGCGCGACACCGACCCCGCCGCATGGCGTCGCTTCATCCTGCCGAGCCTGCCCGACGCGGCGCCGAGCCTTGCCGCGCCGTTCTACCCGCGGCGGGCAGGCGGGGCGGCACGGGCCAAGTTCCTCTCGGGTATCGGGGTCGGTTATCGCGACCTGCTGCGCCGTTGTGACCGCGGCACGGCGCATCGCCCGGATGCCTGCATGACCTTCTGGACCCTTGGCGCGCAGCAATGCGGCCGGGCCGCCGCTGCGGGGTGGGACGAGGTGCTCCGCCCGGCCTTGCGCGAGCGCGACGATGTGGGCCTGTGGCCGTTCGACGGTCCGCTCGGCCCGCTGCTGCGGCGCTACCGCGTCACCATCGCTGAGACCTATCCGCGGGAGTTCTATCCGCTTCTGGACCCGCCGCGACGCTGGTCGAAGCGCCGCCGCGACGACCGTGCGCGGCTCGCCGGCAACGTGACTGCACTTGCCGACCGCGTCGGCGCGGTTCCGGATGCGGCGCTGGTGAGCGCGCTGCAGGACGGCCTCGACGGCGACCACGACTTCGACGCGCTGGTGGGACTGCTCGGTATGCTGGCCGTCCTGCGCGGCCATGTCGGGGACGGCTGCCCCGCCGACGACCCCGAGGTGCACGCCGTCGAGGGCTGGATGCTCGGTCGAGACGCCGCCGCCTGACGAGGCCTGCCCTTCAGCCGTCCGGATCGGCGACCAGGCGCCCGGTGTAGAGGACGGGACCGGTCGGCTGGCCGGTCGGCGAGCCACCTTCCGGCTCGAGGCTGACCGCTACGACCGCGCCCGGCACGAGCAGCGGCCGGGCGGGATCCGGCAGGGGGCGGGCGGTGGTGCCATCGGTGGCGAGCACGCCCAGCGAGATCGGTGCTGCGTCCGCCGGCACGAGCCACAGCTCGTGAGCTCGAGGCCCGGCCTCTAGCGGGCCGACGACGCGCGCCTGCAGCTCGCCGGCGTCGACCGACGCGGTGAGCAGCCAGCTCGGTTCGCCCGGAGCGCCGAGGACCGCGATCAGGCGCGGCGGCTGCGGCGCGAGGACGAGCCAGGCGGCGAGGGACGCGGCTGCCAGCGTCGCCGTCGCCGCCCAGCCGCGCCAGAAGCCTAGGCTCTGCCAGAGGCCCGGTCGGATCGGCGTGCGCGGCCGACGGCCAGGCGCCGGCCCGGTGGCTTGGCCACGCGCGATCTGAGCCGCGATCCGATGCCACACGGCCGGCGCCGGTTGGAGCGGCGGGACGGCGTCAGCAAGGGGCGCGAGGCGCGCCTCCCACGCTGCGACCCGGGCCTGCAGGTCGCGGTCCATCGCGAGGCGGACCTGGAAAGCGTCGCGGACCTCCGGGTCGAGCGTCCCCAGCACGTACTCGCCGGCCAGCAGGTCGGGATCATCCGCATCCTCGTCGATCATTCGAGGCACCTCCGCAGGCGCTGCAGCCCGCGCCGTACCCAGCTCTTGACCGTTCCGAGCGGGCGCGCGAGGCGGGCCGCCAGCTCCTCGTGCGTCAGGCCCTCGTGATAGGCGAGGACGATGCAGTAGCGCTGCTCGGTCTCGAGCTGGTCGAGGCATTCGGCGAGCGCGCGGCCTTCGGCGGTGCGGATCATCCGCTGATAGGGATCGGGGTCGGGATCCTCCGCGTCCCCGTAGCTCGGCACCTCGTCGAGGGCGACCTCGCGCTGGCGTCGACGCAGCGTGTCGAGCGCGGCGTGCCGCGCCACGCTGACCAGCCAAGCCATGGCCGAGCCGCGCTCCGGCGCGAAACTCGCGGCGCGCTCCCAGACGCGCAGGAACACATCGTGGAGGATCTCCTCGGCCACGTCGCGGCGGCGGACGAGGCGGTGGATCACGCCCAGCAGTTGCGGTGCCGTGGTCTCGTAGAGGCGGGCCAACGCCTTGCGGTCCTGCGCCGCCACCGCGGTCAGCAGGCCAGTCAGCGCCGCCCCGTCGTCGAGCGCCTGGGCGGTCGTCACGGCCATCCGCGCACGGGTCCTCTGCCAGGTCGGACTCACTCGTCCGACCCTCTACGCACGGCGCCGGCGCGCCGGATGCGGTCGGGCGCGCTCAGCGCGTCGGAACGGGCGTCTCGCCCCGATAGTCGTAGAACCCGCGCTTGACCTTCCGACCCAGCCAACCCGCCTCGACATACTTCACGAGTAGCGGGCATGGCCGGTACTTGCTGTCGGCCAGCCCATCATACAACACCTGCATGATCGACAGGCAGGTGTCGAGGCCGATGAAGTCGGCGAGCTGCAGCGGCCCCATCGGGTGGTTCGCGCCGAGGCGCATCGCGGTGTCGATGCTCTCCACCGTACCCACGCCCTCGTAGAGCGTGTACACGGCCTCGTTGATCATCGGCAGGAGGATGCGGTTGACGATGAAGGCCGGGAAGTCCTCGGCCGTGACCACCGTCTTGCCCATGCGCTCGGCGAGCGCGCGCGCCGCCTGGTAGGTGTCCTCCTCCGTCGCGATGCCGCGGATGAGCTCGACCAGCTTCATCAGCGGCACCGGGTTCATGAAGTGCATGCCGATGAAGCGCTCGGGACGGTCGGTGCGGGCCGCGAGGCGGGTGATCGAGATCGACGAGGTGTTCGACGCGATCAATGCGTCCGGCCGCAGGTGCGGAAGCAGCGCCTCGAAGATCTTGACCTTGATCGCCTCGTCCTCGGTCGCGGACTCGATGACCAGCTCGCAGTCGGCGAACGCCGCATGCTCTGTGGCCGGGTGGATGTGATCGAGCGCCTCGGTACGTGTGGTTGCGGAGATCTGTCCCTTGGCGACCTGCCGCTCGAGCAGGCTTGCGATCCGCTCGACCGCCGCCTGCACCCGTTCCTGCGTCACGTCCATCAGCACGACGTCGAGCCCGGCGGTGGCGGCGTTCTGAGCGATTCCGCTCCCCATCTGCCCGGCACCGATCACGCCGATACGCCGGATCTCCGGGATCGGTGGGTATTCACGCTGGGCATAGGTGGCCATGGGGTCTCGCCGCAGGTCGGGTTCAGGCGGCCGCCTTGGCGCGGCGCAGGCTTTCGGTCAGCTCCGGTACGATCTTGAACAGGTCACCGACGAGGCCGAAGTCGGCGACCTGGAAGATCGGCGCCTCCTCGTCCTTGTTGATGGCGACGATGACCTTGCTGTCCTTCATGCCGGCGAGGTGCTGGATGGCCCCCGAGATGCCGACCGCGATGTAGAGCTCCGGCGCCACGACCTTGCCGGTTTGGCCGACCTGGTAGTCGTTCGGCACGAAACCGGCATCGACGGCGGCGCGCGAGGCGCCGACGGCCGCGCCGAGGACGTCGGCCAGCGCCTCGATCAGCTTGAAGTTCTCGCCGGAGCCCATGCCGCGGCCGCCCGAGACGACGATCCGCGCGCTGGTCAGCTCGGGCCGCTCGCTGCGCTGCACCTCGCGCCCGAGGAAACGCGCGAGACCGACGGGCGCACCGACGGCGGCGCTGACGATGGGCGCTTGGCCACCTGCGGCGGCAGCCGGCGGGAAGGTCGTCGTGCGCACGGTGAGCACCCGCTTGGCGTCGAGCGAGCGCACCGTCGCCAGGGCGTTTCCGGCATAGATATATCGCTTGAAGGTATCGGGCCCGAGCACCTCGACGATGTCGCTGACCTGAGCCACGTCGAGCAGGGCCGCGACGCGCGGCATGACGTTCTTGCCGGTCGTCGTGGCCGCAGCGAGGAGGTGCTCGTAAGCCGCGGCAAGGCCGACGATCAGAGCGGCGAGGTCCTCCGCCACCGGGTTGGCGAGGAAGGGCGCCTCGGCGTGCAGAACGCGGGCCACCCCTTGAACCCTGGCGGCGGCTGCGGCCACCGCCTCGCAGCCATGGCCGGCGACCAGCAGGTGCACGTCGCTGCCAAGCTGGCCGGCGGCCGTGACCGCGTGCAGTGTCGCCGGATTGAGCTGCGCGTTGTCGTGCTGGGCCAGGACGAGAGCGGTCATCAGATCACCCCCGCGTCCTGCTTCAGCTTCGTCACCAGCTCGTCGACCGAGCCGAGCTTCACGCCGGCCTGCCGCCGCGGCGGCTCCTCGACCTTGAGGTACAGCAACCGAGGTGCGGGATCGACGCCGAGATCGCCCGGCGTCAGGACGTCGATCGGCTTCTTCTTGGCCTTCATGATGTTCGGAAGGGAGGCGTAGCGGGGCTCGTTGAGGCGCAGGTCGACGGTGAGCACGGCCGGCAGCGTCACCTCGATCCGTTCGAGGCCCTCGTCGACCTCGCGCGCGACCACCGCCCTGCCGTCGGCGAGCTCGAG
This sequence comes from uncultured Alphaproteobacteria bacterium, assembly GCA_937995535.1. Taxonomy (GTDB): domain Bacteria; phylum Pseudomonadota; class Alphaproteobacteria; order Geminicoccales; family Geminicoccaceae; genus CALKJU01. Next base: position 19,552 of record CALKJU010000084.1, on the reverse strand, counting down.
CTTGCTGATGAATGTGGCCTGCGCCCAGCCGAGCAGAGCCGCCAGCATCTGCCCGGTCTGGTTGCTGTCGTCGTCGATCGCCTGCTTGCCCATGACGACGAGGCCGGGCTGCTCGCGTCCGACGATCGCCCTGAGCATCTTGGCGACGGCCAGCGGCTGGACGTCGGCCGGCGCCTCGACATGGATGCCGCGGTCGGCCCCCATGGCCAGCGCGGTGCGCAGCGTTTCCTGGCACTTCGCCTCGCCGATCGAGACCGCGACGATCTCCTCGGCATGGCCGGCCTCCTTCAGGCGGATCGCCTGCTCGCAGGCGATCTCGTCAAACGGGTTCATCGACATCTTGACGTTGGCCGTGTCGACGCCCGAGCCGTCCGCCTTGACGCGGATCTTCACGTTGTAGTCGACGACCCGCTTGACCGGGACCAGGATCCTCATCGTCACGACCTCTGCCAACGGTCGTTGCGGCGCCGCCGCGGCCCGTTTTGTGCAATGCAGCAGTGTCCTAGGTACCGGTCACGCCCTTGTCAATGAGCGCCTCGACGCGGCGCCGGTCGGACAGCCCTACCGGTTTGCGCCCGGCACCCAGAGCACGTCGCGGGCGCCCTTGTCGTTGAGCCAGCGCGACAAGACGAAGAGGTGATCGGACAGCCGGTTGAGGTAACGCAGCGCCGCGGGGTTGACCGCCTCGGCCTCGGCCAACTCGACCACCAAGCGCTCGGCGCGGCGGGTCACGGTGCGGGCGAGGTGCAGATGGGCAGCCGCCGGGGTGCCGCCCGGTAGGACGAACGAGCGCAGGGGCTGCAGCGACTCGTTCATGCCGTCGATCTCACGCTCCAGGCGCTCGACCTGGCGCTCGCGGACGCGCAGCACCTGCGGATCGTCGAAGTCGGCGCCAGGGCGGCACAGATCGGCGCCGAGGTCGAACAGGTCGTTCTGGATGCGCGCCAGCATCAGGTCCGCCTCGCCCTCGACGTGGAGCCGAGCGAGGCCGATCGTGGCGTTGGCCTCGTCGACCGTCCCGTAGGCCGCGACCCGCGCGGTGTGCTTGGCGACCCGAGTGCCGTCGCCGAGCGAGGTTTTGCCCTGATCGCCGCCCTTGGTGTAGATGCGCGAGAGAACGACCACTACGGAACCTCCGTCAGGGCTGCGCGCCGCTTCTAGCCCCACCGCCCGGCGCCGGCCAGCGCACTGCGCGGCGGGCGTTGTCCACCTGCGTGGCGGCGCCTAGCTTCCGCGCTGCGCGCCGCTGCTGGCGGCGACGAATTAGGGAGGTTCTACGCATGCCGTCACGGTTCGTGGTGAGCGCCGCCGTGCTCGCCGTGCTGTCCTTGACCGGGACCGCCGCCGCTGCCGACAAGGTCTATGGCGTGTTGATGAAGACGCTTTCCAACCCGTTCTGGGGGGCTATGGAGCAGGGGGTGAAGGACGGCGCGGCCGCGGCCGGCGTCGAGTACTACCTGCAGGCCGTGGAGAGCGATCAGGCCGCCGAGCCGCAGCTCAACGTCTGCAACACCATGCTCGAGCGGCAGCCGACGGTGATGCTCACCGCGGCGATCAACTCGACCAATCTCTTGCCCTGTCTGAAGCGCGCCAACGAGCTCGGCATTCCAGTCGTCGATCTCGACGCCAACATCGACTATGCGATCGCCGACCAGGCAGGGGTGAAGATCGCCTTCACCATCGGCTCGGACAACGAGGCCGCCGGCGCGCAGGGGGCGGACTACGTCGCCTCGGTGCTCGGCGCCGACGCCACCGGCCCGGTCCTCGTCATCGAAGGGCTCTCCGGCAACATCACTGGGCAGAAGCGGGCGCGCGGCTTCGCGGCGCGGCTCGCGGAGGTTGCTCCCGGTCTCGAGATCGTGGCCTCGCTGCCCGGGGATTGGGACCGCGGCAAGGCCGCCAACATCACCCAGGACAGCCTAACCCGCAATCCCGACCTCAAGGCGATCTTCGCCGCGAACGACGTGATGGCACTGGGTGCCGTTGAGACCGTCTACGCCGCCGGCAAGGGCGGGGAGATCGTGGTCGTCGGTGTCGACGGCAACGTCGACGCGGTGAAGTCGATCAAGGAGGGCCGGCTGAGCGCGAGCGTCGCCCAGCTTCCCTACCTGGTCGGCAAGCAGGCAGTCGAGGTGGTCGGCGACGTGCTCGCCGGCAAGGCGGTCGAGCAGTTCATCGCCGTGCCGACCTTGGTCCTGACCAAGGCGGTCCTCGACGAGGGCACGGAGCCCTTGCTGCAATATGTGAAGTGATCCTGCCGACGCGGGCGGCCGACAAGGCCGCCCGCGCCTGACGAGGCATCGCGATGGCCGACGCCGCCGCCCCGGTGCGCCCGCCCCTGTCGCACCGGCTGTCCTTCCGGATCGAGTCGCTGGTGGTTCTGCTCGTGCTCTGCACGGCGATGGCGGTGCTCTCCCCCTACTTCCTGTCCGTCTCGAACTTCCTCAACATCCTCCTGGCCACGGCAACGATCGGGGTGCTCGCGATCGGCGCCACCTTCGTCATCTGTGCCGCCGGCATCGATCTGTCGCTGGGCTCGGTGTTGGGCCTTTCCGGGGTCGTCGGGGCGATCTTCTCGGTCAAGCTCGAGGTACCATGGCCCATGGCGCTCGTGGCCGGGCTCGCCACCGGTGCCGCCGCCGGGTTCGTCAACGGCATCCTCGTCACCCGCGGCGGCATCCCGGCCTTCATCGTGACCCTCGGCATGCTCGGCATCGCGCGCGGTCTCGCCCTGATCCTGACCAACGGCCAGGCGGTCTACGGGCTCGACCCGGCGCTGGTCTTCCTCGGCCAGGGACGCCCCTGGGGCGTTCCGATGCCGGCCCTCGTGTTCCTGCTCGTCGCGCTCGTCACCCACTGGCTCCTCGCCTACACCCGGTTCGGTCGCTACACGCTGGTGATCGGCGACAACGAAGCGGCGGCGCGGGCCATGGGCATCCGCGTCGAGCGGCACAAGGTGGCGCTCTACACGCTCTCGGGCCTGCTCGCCGGCACCGCCGGGATCCTGTTCATGGCGCGGGTCAACGCCGGCGATCCGACGGCCGGCCTGGGCTACGAGCTGACCGCGATCACCGCGGCGATCATCGGCGGCACGAACCTCTTCGGCGGTCGCGGTTCGATCCTCGGCACCTTCATCGGCGCGCTGGTCATGGGCGTGCTGCAGAACGGGCTGAACCTCTTGGCGGTGCAGTCCTATTATCAGCAGATGGCGATCGGTACGGTGCTGATCTTCGCCGTCTGGCTCGACCAGTCGAGCCGGCGCCGCGGGCGATGACCCTGCTTGAGCTCGACGGCGTGCAGAAGCGCTTCGGCGCCGTCGAGGCGTTGCGCGGGGTCACGCTCGCCGTCGACGCGGGCGAGGTCGTGGCGCTGGTGGGCGACAACGGTGCCGGCAAGTCGACGCTCATGAAGACGATCACCGGCGTTTACCGGCCGGACGGCGGCGCGATCCGCTTCGAGGGGCAGGACATCACCGGCCTCGAGCCCGGTGCGATCCGCGCACGTGGCATCGAGATGATCTATCAGGACCTCGCGCTGGCCCGCCAGCAGGACGTGGCGGCCAACATCTTTCTCGGCCGCGAGCCGGTCCGTCGCCTGCTCGGCGTGCTGCCGATGATCGACCGGCGGCGGATCGAGACCGAGGCGCTGCGCATGGTGCGCCGGCTCGGCGCACGGCTGCCCTCGGTGCACTACGAGGTCGGCCTGCTGTCCGGCGGTCAGCAGCAGTCGGTGGCGATCGCCCGCGCGCTCACCTTCGATCCGAAGCTCGTCATCATGGACGAGCCCACCGCGGCGCTCGCCGTGCGCGAGGTCGAGCATGTGCTCGAACTGATCCGCGAGCTGCGGCGGCAGCGGATCGGCGTCATCCTGATCAGCCACCGGCTCACCGACGTGTTCGCGGTGGCCGACCGGATCGTCGCGTTGCGCCAGGGCATGGTGATCGCCGACGAGCGCGCGGCGGCAACGACCATGCAGGAGGTGGTGGCACACATCGTCGGTGCCCACTGAGCCACGGGCTCAGCTCTGCGTCATGAACAGCAGGCCGAGCAGGATCACCGCGACGAGCTGCAGGCCGACGCGCGCCCGCATCAGATGATTGCCGTAGCGCTCGTTGAAGCGCCCGCCGACGAAGAAGCCCGCGAGGCCGACCATCAGGACCGCGGCGGTCGCGAGCATCGCCAGCAATAGCAGCACGCCGATCGGGTTCATTCGATCCAGCTCCGTGGCGCACGCCCGGCGCCGACGTCTTCAGAGTAGGGCGACGCGACGCTCAGGCCAGTGCCGCCATGTCGCGGCCGAGCCAGGCGGCACCGCGCACGCCGGTGCTGTCGCCATGCTTCGCCGGCAACAGCCGGTTGGCGACGTGGTCGGAGAAGACGTAACGGCCCCAGCGCTTTGGCACCTCGCGGTAGAGGCGCTGCGCGTTCGACATGCCCCCGGCCAGCACGATGACTTCGGGATCAAGCAGGTTGATCACCGTGGCGAGGGCGCGGGCCAGCCGGTCCTCATAGTGGTTCATGGTCCAGTTGGCGTCGTGATCGCCGGCCTCGGCGCGCGTGACGATGTCCGGCGCAGTCAGCACCTCGCCGTAGCGGCGCCGATGGTCGGCGGCGAGGGCGGGACCGGAGAGCCAAGTCTCGATGCACCCATACCGGCCGCAATAGCACGCCACGCCCGGGCTTTCGTCGGCGGTGGCGAGCGGCAGCGGATTGTGGCCCCATTCGCCGCCGATCGCATTGGCGCCGGTCACGACCTTGCCGTTGACGACCACGCCACCGCCGACGCCGGTGCCGAGGATGACGGCGAACACCACGGCGGCGCCAGCGCCAGCCCCGTCCGTGGCCTCGGAGAGCGCGAGGCAGTTGGCGTCGTTGGCCAGCGCCACCGGCCGCTGCAGCTTCGCCTCCAGATCCTTGTCGAGCTTCTGACCGTTCAGCCAGGTCGAGTTGGCGTTCTTGATCAGACCGGTCGCGGGTGAGATGGCGCCCGGGTGGCCGACGCCGACCGTGCCGCGTTCGCCCAGTTCGGCCTCGACGTCGAGCACGCTGTCGCGGATCGCATCGAGTGTGCCTTCGTAGGAGCCGCGCGGCGTCGGACGACGACGACGGATCCGCTCGTTGCCCTTCTCGTCGAGTGCCACCACCTCGACCTTGGTGCCGCCGAGATCGACCCCGATCGCCAGTGCCATGGGCTGCGCCTCACCCGGATCTGCGCCCTTATAGGGCGCGCCGCCAGCCCGGTCACGCCGGGGCGGATCAGGGCAGGGCGTGCCAGCGGACCGTGACGCGGCGCGATGGGTCGTCGGGGAGGAACGCCTGACGGAAGCTCAGCTCTGCGGCCCGACTGTTGTGCCGCAGCAGCTCCTGGATGCGGGCCAGGCGACGCTCGGCGATCCAGCGCGCATAGGTGGCTTGGCCCGAACCCGAACCGGCGCTGCCGCCATCGGGAGCGACGGCACCCTCGAGGTCGAAGGCATAGCGGCGACCGCTCTCGAGGTCGCCGGCAAGGCGCCGCAGGGCGCGTGCCGCCGGCGCCGGCAGGTAGCTGCTGTCTTCATCGAAGACGATCACGAGGCCCTCGTCGCTGGCGACGATCGGCTCGGTCGGTGTTCCCGCCCCCGGCTCGATGCTCGCCTCGGTGGCGGGAACGGAGGACGGTGCGACCGGTGCGTGGGTCGTCGCGAGCGGCGGTGTCGCGACTGCGCCCGCCGTCGCGGCGGACGGCGGCCGTAGTGCGGCTGTCGGCTCGCGCGCCGCCAACGCCTTGGGCGTGCCGGCGTCGGCGACGGCGCGTCGCGGCGCACGCGGCTCGTCCACCGATGGAGCGGTCGCGGGTGCCGCGGAAGGTGGCGGCTCCGCTACCGCGACGGCGGGCGTCGTCTGTGGCACGGTGGCAAGCCGAGGTGCTGCCTGGAGCGCCACGACCTGTGCCGGGAGGTCGGCCAGTGGCCGCGGGCCCGGCAGCGGCTCGCCCGTGCAGTCCTCCCCTTCGAGAAGGCGGAACGTCCACAGGGTCACCCGCGCGTCGCGCAAGCCGTGCTGCCAGTCCCAGACGCTGGCGACCGCGTTGCTTGGCAGGCCGCGGGCGAGCAGGCGCTCGCGCAGCGCATCGGCGCGGTCGCGAGCGAGGCGGTGTCCGCCCAGCGGGTCGGTCGCGTCGGCGGCGCGTTCGCCGTGCCCGATCACCTGTGCCGACAGGAAGCAGTCGGTCGCGAGCCGGTCGATCAGCAGCTCGACCGCCCGTGCGGTGCCGGCGCCCGGCGTGACCTCGCCGGCGGGCAGGGGGATCGCGTGCGCCTGCAGGCGGGCGATGCGGCCGTCCTTGAGGACCATCGGCGTGGTCGGCAGGAGCTGCCGGATCGGCTCGGCGCCGGCGGCGACGGGCAGAACCGCGGCGAGCAGGGCGAGGCTGGACGTGGCGCGCATCGGCTCTTCGCGTAATGCGCGAATTCATCTAGCCCAAGCTCGCGCTCCCGGCAATATGGGTGCGAACGAAAAGCCCGCGCGTTGGCGCGGGCCCGATCGATATGACGGGGTGGGCCGGCCGCGACCCGGCGCCTACTTGATCTTCGCTTCCTTGAACTCGACGTGCTTGCGGACCTTCGGATCGTACTTGCGGAAGGTCAGCTTCTCGGTGGTGTTCCGCGGGTTCTTCTTAGTGGTGTAGAAGTATCCCGTGCCCGCCGTGCTGACGAGCTTGATGAGGACGGTGGTCGGCTTGGCCATCGAGGACGATCCTGGGCGAGGTCGCGCAAAGTCGCGCGGACCATAGGCATAGCACCCTCCCTGTCAAGCGATGGGCGAGCGCAGGCGGGGTAGCGCCAGCAGGAGCAGGACCATCGGCAGCACGGTGGCGAGCAGCAGTGCCTCGGCGCCGAGCAGATGCGTCGCCAGCCCGCCGAGCGCCGGGCCGAGCACGACGCCGACCTCGAAGGTGACGATGAAGGCGGTGTTCGCCGCGGCCTGCTCCGGGCCGCGGAAGGCTTGGCCGAGGAGCGCGAGGGACAGCGTGTAGAGGGCGCCCATGGCCGCACCGGCAAGCGCCAGCAGTCCCCACAGCACCGCCGGCACCGTGGCCAGGAAGTGCAGGGCGGTCAGCGCCGCGGCTCCCGTGACCAAGCAAAGGGCCAGGACCCGGCGGCGACCGATCCGGTCGCCGAGCCAGCCGATCGGGATCTGCAGGACGATGTTCCCGGCGATCCAGACGGTGAGGAGCACGGCGGACAGCCGCTCGGTCAGGCCCACGGCCAGTCCCCAGAGCGGGAGCAGGGCGAAAAACGCCGCCTCGACCATTCCGAAGACGAGGATCGTCGCGATCGGCAGGGGGGTCCGGGTCAGCGTCCCGAGCGCCCCGCCATGCGGCCGCTCGCGCTCGCCCAGCGCGCGGTCGGCGGCCTTGGCGAGCCGCGCCGGCACGAGCCCCGTCAGCAGGATGGCGCCGGCGAGGACGAACGGCGGCCAGCCCTCGTGCCCGGCGAGCGCGACGACCAGCGGCCCGCCCGCATAACCCAGGGAGAACAAGGTCGCGTAAAGGCCGATGATGCGCCCGCGGCTGCGCTCCGGCGCCATCGCGTTGACCGACGCCTCGCTGATCACGAACAGCAGCCCGGCGGCGGCACCGACCAGCAGCCGCAACGGAAACCAGGACGCTGGCGCGACCGACAACGGCATCGCCAGCGTGCCGGCCACCGCCACCCACAGGGCGAGCTGCATCGTTCCGCTCGCGCGGAGCCGATGCAGCAGCATGGAGACGAGCGGCGCCACCAGGAAGATGCCGAGGCCGTGCATCGCCGCGTTGGCGCCGATCAGGAGCTTCGACCAGCCCGCGGCGTCCATGACCAGCGTGGTGAGTGGGCCCAGCATGGCGAACGCGGCCCCGGCCAGTGTCGCCGTCGCCATCACGACCGCCATGTCCCGCCACGACGGCGGGACGAGCTCAGCGGCGGCGGTGCTGGGCGAGCCGTCGGCCGCCACCGGCCTTGCGCCACGCCTCGCGGGCGAGCCGCGCACCGTGCGCGCGCTCGTGCGTATCGAGCCGGAACGACAGCATCCCGGCCACCGGGTCGGCGTCCGCGAGCTCGACGCGGACGATGTCGCCGAGGCCGAAGGTCTCGCCGTAGCGCTGCCCGACCAGGGCGTGGTGCCGCTCGTCGAGCAGGAACGCGTCGTCGCCGAGCGTCGCGACGGGGACCAGGCCCTCGGCACCGGTCTCGTCCAGGGTCACGAACAGGCCGAAGCGCTGCACGCCGGTGACGCGCCCGGCGAAGACGCCCCCGACGCGACCCTGCATGAACAACGCGACGAAGCGCTCGACCACGCGCCGCTCGGCTTCCATCGCCCGTCGCTCGCAACGTGAGAGGTGCGCGCCAAGTTCGTCGAGCGCGCGGCGGTCGACGACCGCTTCGCGCCCGCCCTCGCCGAGACCGAGTGCGCGGATCAGCGCCCGGTGCACGACGAGGTCGCTGTAGCGGCGGATCGGTGAGGTGAAGTGCGCGTAGCGGCGCAGATTGAGCCCGAAATGGCCGATGTTGCGTGCGCTGTAGACGGCCTGAGCCTGGGCGCGCAGGACGAAGCCGGCGATCATCTCGCGCAGCTCGTGCTCGGCCAAGCGCTCGAGCAGCCGGGTGAAATCCCCCGGACGATGCGCGGTACCGGTCCACGGCACGCCCAGTCGCTCGAGGAACTGCGCCAGCGCCTCGAGCCGCAACGGGTCGGGCTTGTCGTGGACCCGGTAGAGGCAGGGCTCGTGCGCCTCCTCGAGTGCCGTCGCCGCGGCGACATTGGCGAGGATCATGAACTCCTCGATCAGCATGTGGCTGGCGAGGCGCTCGCGGCGGCGGATGTCGATCGGCCGCCCCGCGGGGTCGAGCAGCACCTGGCGCTCCGGCAGATCGAGCTCGATCGTGCCGCGCTTGCGGCGTGCGGTGGCGAGCGCGGCGTAGGCCGCATAAAGCGGCCGGATCACCGGCCCGAGTAGCGGACCCGTGACGGCGTCGGGATCGCCGTCGGCGGCCCGCTGCACCTGGGTGTAGGTCAGCCGTGCGCGTGAGCGCATCAGCCCGCGGACGAACCGGTGACGGCGCAGATGCCCGTGGCGGTCGATGCGCATCTCCACGGCCACGCAGGCACGGTCCTCGTTCGGCTTGAGCGAGCACAGGCCGTTGGACAGCGCCTCCGGCAGCATCGGCAGCACGCGGTCCGGGAAATAGACGGAGTTGCCACGCTCGAGCGCGGCGCCGTCGAGGGCATCGCCGGGTCGGACGTACCAAGCCACGTCGGCGATCGCCACGAGCAGCCGATGGCCGCCTTGGTTGGCCGGATCCTCGTCCGCCGCGGCCCACACCGCGTCGTCGAAGTCGCGGGCGTCCTCGCCGTCGATGGTGACGAGGGGCAGGTCGCGCAGGTCGGTCCGCTCGCCGAGCGCCACCGGACGCGCCGCCGCCGCCTGGGCCAGAGCCGCCGGCGGGAAGGCCAGCGGCAGCTCGGCCTGAACGGCCGCCATCAAACTCAGCGCGCGCGGCTCGTCCGCGCGGCCGAGGCGCTCGACGACACGAGCCCGTGGCAGCTCGAGGCGCCGTCCCGCGAGCACGGCGCAGCGGACCAGGTCGCCGGGTACCGCCGCGGCGGCGTCCTCGGCGCGGATCAGGTACTCGGTCCGGGATTTGCGATCGGCGGGACGGAGCCGGAGGCCGTCCGCAGCGGCCTCGACGATTCCCGCCACCTCACGCGGCAGCCTGGGCAGCACTTTGAGCAGCCGTGCCTCGTGTCTCCCGTCCCCCGCGTCGCGCAGGCGGACGAGCAGCCGATCGCCGACACCGGGCGCGGCGTGGTCCAGGGTCTCGACGGGCAGATAGATCGACGCGTCCGGCGCGACGTCGGCGCGCAGCACGAGGTCGCCCTGATCGTCGATCGCCACGACGTCGGCGACGGCCACCGGCGGCGGCCCGGCCCCGGCACGGCGCTCCGGTTGCCGCCGCGGCTTGCGCCGGCGCAGGTCGAGCCGACCGTCCGCCTCCAGCTCGCGCAGGGCCCGCTTGAGCTCGACCTTGTCGCGGCCGGAGACGGCGAAAGCGTCGAGCAGGTCACGCCGGCGGGCGTCCGGGTGGGCCTCCGCCCAGCGGATGATCTCGTCGCGGGTCGGCAGCGGCGACGGCGCGGCGCCGCGCGCCATGGCGCGGCTCAGCCGCGTGCCGCGCGGCGCGTCGGCGCCTTCTTCGCCTTCGCCGCCTTGGCTTGCGTGTTGCTGTTGGCCGGACCCGGCTTGGCCGCGGGCGCCGCCGGCTTGCCCCCGGCCTTGGCCGGCTTCGTCTTGCGCCGCCCCTTGCCTGGGCCAGCCGCGATCCGCGTCGCGAGCAGCGCCAGCGCCTCCTCCATGGTCAACGCCTCGGGCGTCTGTCCGCGGCGTAGAGAGGCGTTGACCTCGCCGTGCTTGACGTACGGACCGAAGCGCCCGGCGAGGACCACGACCGGTGCCCCGTCCTCGGGATGTGCGCCCAGCTCGCGCAGGGGCTTCGCGGGCTCACGCGCGCCACGGCCGCGACCGCGGTCCTGCGCCAGCAGGTCGACCGCCCGGTTCGCGCCGAGGCTGAGCACATCCTCGTCCTTCGGCAGGTTCACATAGCGCTTGCCGTGCTGGACATACGGGCCGTAGCGGCCAATCCCGACCAAGACCGGTTGGCCGTCGTCGGGATGGCGGCAGACCTCGCGTGGCAGCGCCAGCAGGCGCAGCGCGATGTCGAGATCGACCCGATCCGGGGGCAAGCTCGGAGGGAGGGAGACACGCTTGGCACCGTCGCCGCTGCCGCGCTGCACATAAGGCCCGAACCGGCCGCTCTTGAGCGTGACGGTCTCCCCTGCGTCCTCGCCGAGCACGCGCTCGCCGCTCGGCTCCGCGCCGTTGCTGCCGAGCGAACGTGTGTAGCGGCACTCGGGATAGTTCGAGCAGCCGATGAACGGCCCGAACTTGCTGAGCTTGAGGCTCAGCGAGCCCTCGCCACAGGCCGGGCAGCGCCGCGGATCGGTGCCGTCCGCGTTGGGCTTGAAGAGGCTCGGCGCCAGCGCCTCGTCGAGCGCCGCGAGCACCGCCTGCCGCTCCAGCCCCAGGGCCTCGTCGACGCGGCCCTTGAACGGTGGCCACCACTCGCGCAGCACGTCCTTCCAGTTCCGTTCGCCCGCGGCGACGGCGTCCAGCCGGTCCTCGAGCTCGGCGGTGAAGCCAGGCTGCATCCACTGGTCGAAGTAGCGGACCAGGAAGGCCGTGACGAGGCGACCTTTGTCCTCCGGCACGAAACGCTTCTGCTCGAGCCGGACGTAGCCGCGCTCCTGAAGGACGGAGAGGATCGCGGCATAGGTGCTGGGGCGCCCGATCCCGAGCTCCTCGAGCTTCTTGACCAGGCTCGCCTCGCTGTAGCGTGGCGGTGGCTCGGTGAAGTGCTGGCTCGGCGTCACCTTGTCGGCGGTCAGCCGCTCGCCGACCGCGAGTGGCGGGAGGATCCGTCCGTCCTCGCCCTCCTCGTCGTCGCCGGCAGGGTCGTCGCGTCCCTCCTGGTAGAGCCTGAGGAAACCGTCGAACGCAACGGTCTGCCCGGTCGCGCGTAGGCCGACACGCCCATCAGCGGCGTCGATGTCGACGATCACGCGGTCGAGCAGTGCCACCGCCATCTGGCTCGCGACCGTGCGCTGCCAGATCAGTTCGTAGAGCCGCCGCTGGTCCTGGTCGAGGTAACGGGCGACGTCGTCTGGTTTGCGGAACACGTCGGTTGGCCGGATCGCCTCGTGCGCCTCCTGGGCGTTCTTGGCCTTGGTCTTGAACACGCGCGGCCTGTCGGGCAGGTAGCGCGGACCGTAGCGGCCCTCGATGAGACGCCGCGCGGCCGCCATCGCCTCCCCGGAGAGTGCGACGCTGTCGGTGCGCATGTAGGTGATCAGGCCCACGGGCTCGCCGTCGAGCTCGATGCCCTCGAACAGGCGCTGCGCGACCTTCATCGTGCGATCGGCGGAGAAGCCGAGCTTGCGCGCCGCCTCCTGCTGCAAGGTGGAGGTGCTGAACGGCGGCGCCGGCCCGCGCTGGACCTGCTTCTTTTCGACCGCGGCGACGGTCAGCACGGCGCGCCGGACGGCGTCCGCAGCGGCCTCGGCCGCGCCCGCCTCGCCGAGCGCCAACTTGTCCAGCCGCTTGCCGTCGAGCCGTGCCAGGCGGGCGGTGAAGGTGGCGCCCGCAGTGGTCCGCAGCAGCGCCTCGATGGTCCAGTATTCCTGCGCGCGGAAGGCCTCGATCTCGGCCTCGCGCTCGCAGATCAGGCGCAGTGCCACCGACTGCACCCGACCGGCGGAGCGCGAACCCGGCAGCTTGCGCCAGAGAACCGGGGAGAGCCGGTACCCGACCAGGTAATCGAGCGCGCGGCGTGCCTGGTAGGCGTCGATCAGATGGTCGTCGAGCCGCCGCGGATGCCGCATCGCGTCGAGCACCGCCGGCTTCGTCACCTCGTGGAACACGACCCGCTCGACATCGACGTTCTTGAGCGCCTTCCTGGCAGCGAGTGCCTCCAGAAGGTGCCACGAGATCGCCTCCCCTTCGCGGTCCGGATCGGTGGCGAGCCACAGCCGCTTGGCCTGCTTGGTCGCTGCCGCGATCTCGTCGACGCGCTTCTTGCGATCGGCGACGATCTCGTAGGTCATCTTGAAGTCGGCCTCGGGCTCGACCGAGCCTTCGCTCTCCGGCAGGTCGCGGACGTGGCCGTAGCTGGCCAGGACCTTGAAGCCCGGGCCGAGATATTTGTCGATGGTACGGGCCTTGGTCGGCGATTCGACGACGACAACGTCCATCGGCGGCGTTGGTCCGGCTGGCAGGTCGCGCGGCACCGGCTGGGCCGCCGCAGGGTACTTGGCGGCGCCGGCCGCCCTCGTCAATCGAGACGGAGCGCCACGCGGTTGCCGGGATGCCGCTCCAATCGGCCGGCGAGCTCCAGATCGAGAAGCGCGTCCTGCACCGCGGTGACGCTCGCCCCGATCTCCCGGACGAGATCATCGAGCGCGACCGGCTCGGCACCGAGACGCTCGGCGAGGCGGTCCGGAAGGGCATCGGCCGGCGCGCGCGGCGGGACAGCCACCGGCTCGTCCCGCAGCCGTGGCGCGGGTGGCCGGCGTGGCGCGCCCATCAGCGGACCGAGCAGCTCGAGCACGTCGGCGGCCCCCTGGACGAGGCTTGCCCCGTCGCGGAGCAGCGCGTTCGTGCCCTGATGGCGCGGGTCCATCGGCGAGCCGGGCACGGCCATCACCTCGCGGCCCTGCTCGGCGGCGAGCCGCGCGGTGATCAGCGAGCCTGAGCCCGGTGCCGCCTCGACCACGACGACGCCGAGCGCCAGCCCGGCGATGATCCGATTGCGGCGCGGGAAATGTCGGGCCTGGGGGGCTGCGCCCAAGGGCCGCTCGCTGACCACCGCACCCTGTAGCGCGACGCGCCGAGCAAGGTCCGCGTTCTCGGTCGGGTAGGGGACGTCGACGCCCGAGGCGATGACGGCCACGGTCCTGCCGCGGGCGGCCAGCGCCCCCTCGTGTGCCGCAGTGTCGATGCCGCGGGCGAGCCCGGAGACGACGACGAGCCCGGCAGCCGCGAGGTCGCCGGCCAGCGCCTTTGCGAACCGGCAGCCGTTGGTGCTGGCGTTGCGCGCCCCGACAATGGCGATGGCCGGCCCATGCGATGCGGTGACATCACCCAACACGGTGAGCACCGGCGGTGGGTCCGGGATCGCCCGGAGACCAGCGGGATAGTCCGGCTCGGTCGAGGTTAGCAGCTCGGCGCCGAGCGCTGCGATGGCCGCCAGCTCGGCCTCCGCGTGCTCTCGCGCGCACAGGCGCACGCCAGGCGCGGTGCCGGCGGCGATCATCCCAGGGAGGGCGGCCAGCGCCGCTCGGGCCGTGCCCAACCGCGCCACCAGCCGATGGAAACGCACGGCACCGATGCCCTCGCTCCGGGCGAGACGCAGCCAGTCGGCCTTCTCGGCGGGGTCGAGCGGGCGCAGTTTGACCTCGCAACCTGGATGGCTCTCAACCATAGCGGTAGAAATGCCAGAGAAGATCGCGGAAAGCGAGCGTGACGGCTTCGCCTGCTACTATGCCGCCACCGCGGAGGCCGGTCCGCGGCCGACGCTGCTCCGCGCGCTCGCCGGCCTCGCATCCAGGCCGCTCGCCGCCGGACCACCGCTCGCGGTCGACCTCGGCTGCGGCACCGGTCGCGACACCCTGCCGATGCTGGCGGCCGGGTTGCTCGTGCTCGCCGTCGATCGGGAACCGGCGGCGCTGGCCGAGCTTCGCCGGCGCGCCTCGGTGGCGGCGCTGTCCGCCGGCCTCGTCACGCGATGCCGCGATTTCACCCGGCTCCGCCTGCCACCGGCCGACCTCGTCAACGGCAGTTTCTGCCTGCCGCTGTGTCCGCCCGAGCGTTTTCCCGCGCTGTGGCGCCGGATCCGCCGGGCGTTGCGCCCGGGCGGTCGCGTTGCCGGCCAGCTCTACGGGCCGCGGGACGAGTGGGCGGGACGACCGGGGATCACCACGCACCGGCCCGACGAGGTGGCGGCACTGTGCGCCGGGCTCGAGGTGGAGTGGCTGGAGGAGGAGGAGAGCGAAACGATGACGCCGCGTGGCCGGCGCAAGCGCTGGCACATCTGGCATCTCGTGGCGCGGAGGCCGATCAACGCCGACCCAGGGTGAGCGGCTTCTCCTCGCCGCGCAGCAGCCGGCCGAGATTGTCGCGGTGCTGGAACCAGACGATCGCGGCCAGCACGAGGAACAGCTCGGCCTGCTGGACGTGACCGAGCCACAGCGCCGCGAGCGGCGCGATCACGGCGGCGGTCAGCGAGGATGCCGAGACGATGCGCGTCGCCACGAAGACCACGACGAAACCGACCAGGGTGGCCAGTAGGACCAGCGGCGCGAGGCCGAGGATGACCCCGCCGGCGGTGGCCACGCCCTTGCCGCCGCGAAAGCGCAGCCAGACCGGGAAACAGTGGCCGACCACGGCGCCGAGTCCGGCCAGCACACCGACATCCGGCCCGTACCAGGTGTGACCGAGCAACGCCGGCAGAAGGCCCTTGAGGAGATCGAAGGCGAGAGTCGCCACAGCGAGACCGATGCGGCCGGTGCGCAGGACATTGGTGGCGCCGATGTTGCCCGAGCCGATGGCGCGGATGTCGCCGGCGCCGCCGATCCGCGTGACGATCAGGCCGAACGGGACAGAGCCGCAGAGATAGCCGATCAGAAAGGCGATCCCGAGCGGCAGGATCGTCGCCATGGTCAGCGGCGCGTCCGGCATCTCAGCGCACCCTCGCCCCGACGCTTACGGCCACCCGAGGCATGCCGCCCAGCTCGATCGTCATGTGTTGCTCCGGCAGCCACGGCTCCTGCCCGCCGCGTCGCGGCCGGGCCGCACCGCCCGCCCCGTCTCGGGTCGATCATCGCCAACCATCCTAGCAGAGTCTGCCTTGCGCCGTCAGGGCACCGCGGCGAACACCGTCCGCCCGTCGACCAGCGTGCGCACCACCCGACCCTGGACGAGGCGCCCCTCGAAGGCCGTGTTCTTGGACAGCGAGCGGAGCCCGGTCTCGGTGATCCGCCAGGGCGCCTCCAGATCGAACAGGACGAGATCGGCTGGTGCTCCCGGTGCCAGCGTGCCGCCTTCGATGCCGAGCAGGCGGGCCGGCGCCACGGTCATCGCGCGGAAGAGTTCGAGCAGGCTGATCGTCCCGTCGTGGACGAGACGCAGCGTCACGGCGAGCATCGTCTCGACGCCGACGACCCCGAACTCCGCCGAGGCGAATGGCAGCCGCTTGCTGTCCTGGTCCTGAGGGGTGTGGTCGCTGGCGATCACATCGACCGTGCCGTCGCACAGTCCTTGCACCACGGCCAGGCGATCGGCCTCGCTGCGCAACGGCGGGGAGACCTTGGCGAACGTCCGGTAGCCTTCGACCTCCAGCTCGTTGAGCGCGAGGTGGTGTGGTGTGGTCCCGCAGCTCACGGGCAGGCCCTGCGCCTTGGCCCGGCGGATCGCTGCGACAGCGGCGGCCGTGGTGACCGGTGCGGCGTGGTAGCGCGCGCCGGTCATCTCCACGAGGCGCAGGTCGCGCTCGATCATGATGACCTCGGCCACGGCCGGGATGCCGGCGAGCCCCAGGCGACTGGCGATCGGCCCGGCGTTCATGACCCCGCCATGGGCCAGCGTCGGTTCCTCCGGAAGCTGCACGACCAGTGCGTTCAGGGCGCTGGCGTACTGCAGCGCCCGGCGCATGATCCGCGCGCTCGCCACGGCCCGGGCGGCGTCGCTGAAGGCGACCGCTCCGGCCTCGCGCAGCAGCCCCATCTCGGCGATCTGCTCGCCGGTGAGGCCCTTGGTCACGGCGGCATAGGGGTAGACCTTGGTCCCGCGCACCCGTCGCGCGCGCCGGGCGACGAACTCGACCATGGCCGGATCGTCGATCGGTGGAGTCGTGTCCGGCAAGCAGGCCATCGCCGTGACACCGCCCGCAGCGGCGGCGGCGCAGCCGCTCTCGAAGCGCTCCTTGTGCTCGGCGCCGGGTTCGCCGAGGCGCACGCGCATGTCGACCAGCCCCGGCGCGAGGCAGAGGCCGTGCGCATCGAGCCGCTCGGCGCCGTCGGGCACGGCCGCCGGATCGAGCGCGGCGATGCGGCCGTCGACGGCCAGCAGGTCGCCCGTCCGATCGAGCCCGCTCGCCGGGTCGAGGAGCCGCGCGCCGGCGATCAGCAGCGGTCGCATCAGTTCCCGCCACGCGCCCGGTGCGTCAGCGCCTCGAGCACCGCCATGCGGACCGCCACGCCCATCTCGACCTGATCGAGGATCGCGCTGCGATCGATGTCGTCGGCGACGACCCCGTCGATCTCGACGCCCCGGTTCATCGGCCCGGGGTGCATGACCAGCGCATCCGGACTGGCCAGCGCGAGCTTGTCGTAGGTCAGGCCGTAATAGTGAAAGTACTCGCGCACCGACGGGACATAGCTGCCCTGCATCCGCTCGGTCTGCAGGCGGAGCATCATGACGACGTCGACGCCGGTGAGACCGCGGCGCATGTCGGTGTGCATCTCGACGCCCCAGCCTTCGACGTGGGGCAAGAGCAGCGTCGGCGGGCCGATCAGCCGGACCCGGGCACCGAGCGCCAACAACAGCAGGATGTTCGACCGGGCGACCCGGGAGTGGAGCAGGTCGCCGCAGATGGCGACGGTGAGCCCGGCGATGCGCCCCTTGCGCCGGCGGATGGTCAGCGCGTCGAGCAGGGCCTGCGTCGGGTGCTCGTGGCTGCCGTCGCCGGCATTGATGACGGCGCAGCGGACATGTCGCGCGAGAAGCGCCACGGCGCCACTCTCATGGTGCCGCACGACCAGAACGTCCGGATGCATGGCGTTCAGCGTCATCGCCGTGTCGATCAGCGTCTCGCCTTTCTTGATGGCGGAGACTCCGACCGACATGTTGACGACATCGGCACCGAGGCGCTTGCCGGCGAGTTCGAACGAGGTCCGTGTGCGCGTCGAGGTCTCGAAGAACAGGTTGACCTGGGTCAGGCCGCGCAGCAGGTCGAGCTTCTTCGCGGTCTGCCGGTTCAGTTCGACATAGGCATCGGCGCGCTCGAGCAGGTCGAGGATCTCCCACGCCTCCAGCCCCTCGATCCCGAGCAGGTGCTGGCGGCGGAAGGCGAGATCCGGCTCCGGCATGGCCCCGGCTTATGCCGCTTCGCCACAACGCCGGCAAGACGCATGGAATGTTTACCCCGGTGTGGCGTCATGCGCGGCGATGGACCTCGTTCGATCCTGCCTGCTCGCGGCGCTACTCGCCGCGGCGCCGGCTGCGGCGGCCGTGGCCGCGCAGATCGGCCAGGCGTCGTGGTACCGCGCCCATGTCGGCATCACCGCGGCGGGGCTGCGCCAGGAGCCCGAGGCGCTCACCGCCGCACATCCGCGCCTGCCGTTTGGTACGGTGGTGCGCGTGACCAACCTCGCGAACGGCCGCTCCGTGGTCCTTGCCATCACCGATCGCGGCCCATTCACCGCTGGCCGGATCCTCGATGTCTCCGAGGCGGCCGCGCGGCTGCTCGGTTTTCATCGCCAGGGTGTGACGCGGGTGCGGATTGAGCCGGCGCGCTGAGCCGCTGGGGCGGCCCCGCTGCCGCGCCGCCGCTCACTCAGCCCGCCTGCCGCGCCAGGCGCTGCGGGGCGATCAGCCGGTAGCTGCGGCGGATCAGGCCGGCCACCTCGGCCCAGTCCGGTTCGTCGTCGAGCCGGATCCCGATCCAACCCTTCGCTCCGACATAGGGGGGGACGAAGAACCGGGCCGGATCGGCGCCGACGAGGACCTCCTGGCTGCCGTGAGGGGCCTTGCACCACACCGATACACGGCCGTCACCGCGCTTCTCCATCGCGAAGATGCGCCCGCGCACGCGCCAGGTCGGATCGCCCCACGCCTCCTTCTCCGCCGCCTCCGGCAGGGCGAGGCAGACGGCGCGCAGGCGCTCCGTGACTGGGCTCGTGGTCATGCCGCATCCTAGCCTGCCATCGCCCACCGCCGTCACGCCCTTGCGCGGGTCTGCGCGCACGACCATTTTTCGCCGGCCTGTGTCGAGCCGATCTGCGATGGACCTTCCCGAGATCCCGAGCCCCTGCGTCGCCGTGTGCGAGCTCGACCCGGTGTCGCGGCTTTGCCGCGGCTGCCTGCGTACCCCGCGGGAGATCGCCCGCTGGCCCTATGCGGACAATGCCGAGAAGCTTGCGATCGTGCAGGAGCTGCGGGCACGGCGGCGGGCGCGCGGCCGGACCAGCCCGGCCGACAGCCGGCCGCGACGGCGAGAGGCCAAGCCGGAGCCCCAGACATGAGCGATCGGCTGGCGGCGCTGCTGGCCGAGCGTCCGGTGCTCTTGGCCGACGGTGGCATGGGCACGAGCCTGTTCCAACAGGGGCTTGTCACCGGGGACAATCCGGAGCTGTGGAACGTGGACCATCCCGAGCGCGTCGAGGCCGTACATCGCGGCTTCGTCGCCGCCGGGTCCGATCTGATCCTCACCAACAGTTTCGGCGGCAACCGCTTTCGGCTGGCGCTGCACGGCCATCAGGACCGCGTCGCCGAGTTGAACCGCGCCGCCGCCCGGCTGGCGCGGCGGGCGACTGGAGCGGCCGGTCGCCCCGTGCTGGTCGCCGGCTCGATCGGGCCGACCGGCGAGATCCTGGCCCCGCTCGGCGCTTGCGACCCGGCCGCGGCCGAGGCCGCGTTCGCCGCCCAGGCCGCGGCGCTGGCCGAGGGCGGCTGCGATCTCCTGTGGATCGAGACGATGTCTGCGGCAGAGGAGGTGGCCGCCGCCGTGCGCGGTGCCGCCGCGACCGGCCTCCCCCTGGTGGTGACCATGAGCTTCGATACCGGTGGGCGCACCATGATGGGGCTCACCCCGGCGGACGCCGCCATCCTGGCCGGTGCGTTACCGACGCCGCCCGTCGCCATCGGTGCCAATTGCGGCGTCGGGCCGAGCCAGCTCGTCGCCACGATCCTCGCGATGCGCGAC